>NZ_DAMBRS010000014.1:69557-96311 GCF_032054965.1 Stenotrophomonas chelatiphaga
GTGAGCCCGGTAGCGCCGAGCCGTGCTCGGCGGACTCCGTGTGGCTGCAGCCCGCTGCGCTCGCCGACCATGGGTCGGCGCTACCGATGTGCATCGGGCGGCGCTACGCCGGGTCGGGCGGAGGGCGTGAGCCGCAGCAGCTTGGCATCTGTGCCGTCGGTGAGCACGTACACCGACCCATCCGGTGCAACCTTTACATCCCGTATCCGTTCGTTCAATTCGGCAAGCAGCAGTTGTTGACCGACGATCCGCCGTCCATCGCGGATCACACGCCGCACCGCGCGTTCCTTCAGCGCAGGCACCAGCAGATCGCCACGCCACTGCGGGAACAGCGCGCCGTTATATATCGCCAAGCCCGCTGGCGCGATCGAAGGCGTCCATTCGAGAAGTGCATCCTGATACCCCGGCAAGCTGCGGAACGGCGACACGCGCGCGAACGGATAATCGATGCCGCCAGTGACGATGGGCCAACCGTAATTGCCGCCCGGCACGATGAGGTTGATCTCATCTCCCCCGCGCGGACCGTGCTCGGTCAGCAACAGATCGCCGTTTGCCGGGTCCACGGCGATGCCCTGTGGATTGCGATGGCCCAGGCTGTAGATCTCCGGTGCCATCCCGGCCCGCCCGACGAAGGGGTTATCCGCAGGCGGCCGACCTTCGCGATCAATCCGGATCACGGTGCCCAGAGCGTTGGCGGGATTCTGCGCCTCCTCGCGGCGACGGCTGCCGTCTCCCAGCGACAGCACCAGGCTGTCATCCGGCAGAAAGGCGATGCGCCCGCCGTTGTTGCCCGCGCTTGCCTTCGGCGTGGAGTTGAACAGTACGCGGACGTCCTCGATCCGATCGCCCGCGAGCCGGACCCGCAACAGCCGCACTCCATTTGCGGACGCCTCGCCGTAGCCCATGGTCAGATACATCCAGCCGTTCTGGGCGAACCTTGGATCCAGTGCGATATCCATCAGACCGGTGGTGCCGCCCTGCTGGAAGATCGGCCGCAGCCCGTCGAGCGAGATCTCCGAGGAGGCCCCATCCGGGCCGATCGCCAACAGGCGACCGCCCATCTCGGTCACCAGCACGCGACCATCAGGCAGGAACGCGGCCGACCACGGGCGGTTGAGGCCGGTTGCAACGGTGTGGATCGCGTAGCTCGTGGGATCCACGGCGGCGGGTTTGTCGCCCGCGCGCGGCGCCATCAGAAGGAACAGCGCCAAGGGGAAGATCAACAGCATCGCCACCATCGTGGCATCGCGCCGCGTTCGTCTGTGCGCGGGTGGCCGAAGTTCCCCGCGATCCGGTGCGCTGAGGCTGGCATACACAAGGCCACCGACACCACCCGCCAAGGACATCAGCAGATGACCCAGCCATTCCCGGGTGCCCGGTATCGCGGGCATGGGAATCACCGAGCGCATCAGCCAGAACGCCACCCAGAGCCCGCACACCGATGCTGCAGCGAAGACCCCGCTGCGCCAGCCTGAGGGCGCGACGCGCAGGATCCGATGGCAAATCAGCACCGTGGGCAGCAATGCGGCCACCGCGATGCCGGCCATGACCGGGCCGAACATCGCGACGTCTTCCAGCGTGGTCCAGGCCCGCACAGCAGGCGTCACCGGAATGCGAAAGCCGCGCAGTTCCTGCAGGACGAGCTGGGTCTGGATGAGGCTGGCAATAACGCCGGTCGCGCCGGCAGCCGCGAGCAGGGCGGCGATATATCGCAGGGCGGATCTCAAGCGGCGGCTCCTCGTTTCGACCCAGCAGGGTGTGGCGTCCGGGGCACAGTATCGCGTGGGCGGGCAGCACGTTGTTGCCGGCTCGTCATCGTCATAAGATCTGCCGGTCGCCGTTGCAGATGCATCCGTGAGCAGCAATCACCCTCCCAGGGAAATGTGAGGAAGGCATGGAAAGGAATTCCGTTGCGCGATGGTCCGCGGCAGGTGCCGGGCGCCGATTGACCGCCACGCTGCGGCTCGCCGCAGGTCTTGCTGCCATCTGCGTGCTGCCACAGCAGGCCATTGCCGAAGCGCCGCCGGCAGGCGTCGAGGAGGCCTTGCAACGGATCGCGGTGATAGCGGAGTCGCCCGTCCAGGAGCGGGCCGCCCACGATTTATGGGGGCGCCAGCTGGATGCTCCCACCATCCTCCGCGATCGGTCAACGGGGATGAGTTGGCGCAGCGATCCCGCGACGGGTGCTGCCTTGGCGGTGATGCTTCGGAAAGATCAGCCGCCGGCCAATACGTGCGTCGATGTTGCAGGAGCGCCGCACGTGACGCTGCTCCTGCCACTGCCAACGGACAGCAGCGCACTGGCTGCGCTGTACTGGCATGAGCAATGGCACTGCATCCAAACGGGCCTCGGCCTGCCCGCTTCGGAGGGCAATACGGCTCACCTGGACAGCGAAACAGGCCGTACCTGGCTGAGGCTGGAAATGCGTGCGCTGGCGCGCGCACTCGCGAACGGGGATGACGCGCAGGCGCGGAAGCACCTCGCCGCCGCGTTGAGGTTTCGAGCGCTTCGAGGCGGCGCCGGGGCACCTGGCACGGATGCCTTGGCCGAAGAGGCCAAGCTGGAACGCAACGAGGGGCTGGCCGAGTACACCGGCCGCAGCGTCGCGGCCGCGGGAGCTCAGGGCGATGGCGTGGCTGCGGTCGTAGACGCGTTGGCCAAGGCAGAGAGCTCGGAAAGCTTTGTCCGCTCTGCGGCGTATGCGACCGGTCCGGCCTATGGAATGCTGCTCGATCGCTGGTCGCCGGGCTGGCGTAGCGCACTGTCGGTAGGGACGAGTCTGCCCGCACTGCTGGCGGATCGCATCAGGAGCAGCCCGGCGAATATCGACGTCGCGCGTGTCGGCCAGCGCTATGGCATGGATCAGGTGCGCGCCGAGGAAAGAGCGCGCGCCGAAGAACGGGAGCGGCGCAGCGCAGCGCTTCGCGTGCATCTGCTGGGAGAAGATGCCGTCCACTTTCCGTTGAAGCAACCCGCGCTGTCCTTCGATCCGCGCAGCCTGTTCCCGCTGGACAGCGTGGGTACCGTATACACCCCGGTCACGGTGCGCGACGAGTGGGGCGAACTGACGGCCGACTCAGGCGGACTGCTGTCGCCGGACTGGTCACAGATCAGCGTGGGCGGCGGTGCGATACAGGGCTGCAACGCTTCGTGGACGGGTCCCGGTTGGACGCTGGAACTCGAACCGGGCTGGCGTTTCAGCAGGCTTACGAGCGGGTGGCAGCTTACAAAGGAAGATCCGCTTCCGTGCCCGAAATGATGGCGTACCGTGCTCCCTCGGGTGATTGCGCGCTTGCCGGTAGACCGGGTAGATCAAGTAACGTACCCATGGATGCTGGTACCCAGCTTCTGTTGATCGCGGCAGCAGGCACCGTCTTCCTCGTCTTTTTTTTAGGCTACCGGTATTGGACCTGATGATGCTTGAGATTGTTTTTGCAGTAGGTTTTGCGTCGGTGATCATTTACTTGATCCTTTTCTTCCGGTTCGCACGGCGGTTTCCTTCGCGCTATCCAGAGCTGTGGAGAAGTCTGGACTGTCCGGAGACGTTCGGCTTGCGTGGACAGTCCACGTATCTGGCCGTCGTGCTGGGGCTGGAGCGCAAGGCACCGCCCCAGGCACTGACGCAGGTGCGACGCGAAATGCTGGTCATACGAGTCCTGCTTGGACTCACCTTGGCTGCCTTCGTCTTGACGGCCTTCATGACCGGCTGATTCGTCAAAGCATCGGCTCGGAGCTCAGGTCCCGGCAGGGGCCACCCGCAACCCAATCCCCAGCGCACCCACTACGCCCATGACCGTGTCGAAGTGCAGTGGCCGCGTGCCGTTCAGCTGCCGACGCATGGTTTCAATGTTGAGCCCGCACGCTGCCGCGACGCGATCGATGCCGTGCAGTTCGGCGAGCAGTAACAGGGCCCTTGCAATGCCGGGCTCGTCGCCGTCGAACATCTGCAGTCGCGCATCCAGATAGTCTGCCATTTCCGCGGCACGTGGATTCCTGCCGCGGCGGTCAGCGCGTCCGTCCTCGGTGCTGCTCATGCGTCGGCCCATGTTGCGGCGACGTAGCCCTTCAACATCTCCTGCCCGGAGATGATCAGGCCTTCCACCATCTGTTCGGAGACCATGCCGACACTGATGTGGTCCTGTCGGAACAGATGCGCGGTGTGCAGGATATCGAAGGTGTAGGCCAGCGCCCGTAGCGTGGTGACGGGGATCGCGACACTCTCGACATGGGGCAGGCTGGCAGCACCGTCGTGGTTTGATGCTGCTCGTTGATCGTTGACTGCCTTGACCGGCCTCAGTCGCACCACGCGGGAAGGCTGCGCACGCTGCTGCTCCATCTCTTGCAGCTTTCGTTCCAGCTGTTCCACGAAGTAGGGCGGGATGTCGTGGATCCTGTCGCCCATCAGGGCATGCAGGCGCTTGGCGCTGAGCGGGTGCTTGGTATCCATTGGTAGACCTCACAAGGCTTGAGGCCACCTGCGCCGAAGCGCGAGGTGGCAGGCGATGCGGGTTGCCATACCGGTGTAAGGATCAAAAGCCGGCGGATCAAGGATCCCCACACACCGCCCGCCATGAATCGGCACGCGATGCAGTGCATTCTCCGCCGTGCCCAAAGGGCAAAACAGAGCTAAAAGATCCTTACACACAGGATGGCAATCCCGGCTGTCGCTCTTTGGCTTCAGCATGGTCATCGTCCGACGCGGGTGGCAGGATCGTCCATGAGAAAAACTGTGAAGTTCGCTTCCACGTACTGCTTGGTTTCTGGACCCGCTGCGACGGAACGGCGTTCGCCGACACTGACGCCTTACCCCGTGCTCCGGGGCGCTCTCATCCCTTACAATCTGTCTCCTGAAAACAGCGCATGGAAGCGTCGTCCGCCATCGTTGCCGGGTACGCGGATGTGTAGTGAAAGGGAGACTGGGGTTGACTACTAAACTGAGCTGGGGCGGCCGCATTGGCGTCGCCCTCATGGCAGGCTTATGCGCGAATCAGGCCGCTGCCATCGAGCCGTATCAGGAGTACCGCAAGCACATCGAATCGGCGCAGAACCTCACTGCACTGAAAGATGACCTTATGGGCGACAACGTCAGCCTGTACAACGGCAAGACGGAGTTCGCCGTCACTGACATCACCCTGCCGGGTAACAATTCCTTGCCGGTGCAGATGCGTCGACGCTTCAGCGTCGAGTTGGATCTGATCGGTGGCACCAACTACAACGCCAATCTTGACGGCGTAGGCGGCTGGGAAGTCGATGTGCCCAGCATCACGGGGACCTTCCCGGCCAGCGGCTGGGGTGAGAACCGCTGCAGTGGGCACATGGTGCCCTCCTACCCACCATTGTTCCAGTTGACGGAGATCTGGCAGGGTAATCAGATCCACGTCCCCGGCGAAGGCGATCGCGCCATGCTGGGACTGAACGCGGACACGCCGCGCCCCAATGATGGCGTGGCCCGTAAATGGACGACAGCACAGCGCGATGCCATCGACTGCATTCCGATGAAGCCTGGACTGGCGGGTGAAGGGTACCGGGTCAAGACCACGGAGGGAGTTTCCTACTACTTCGATACGGCTACCAGCCGCCTGGCTGGCATCATCGACCGCTCATGTTTGATGACACGTTATTGAAGGAGTAACGGATGTTTGAATCAGCTGGTCTCGCCAAGGCTGTTGCTGGCGTTTTTCTCACTCTGCTTTGGGTAGTTGTTTTCCTCACTCATAGATACCTCCGCAAGTTGCAGAAAGAAAGGCCGGAGTTGATGGCTCGGGTAGGTATAGTCAGAATCGACTGGTGGATTGGATGCCTCAAAGGCATGTTCCTTCTTGGCTTTACCGACTCGGGAGCGGGCCTGCCTACATTCGAGAGATGGTTGCTGAGAATAGCGTCAGTGGGATATCCACTTTTCCTTCTTATTGGCGGTGTATACATGCTGTTGGCCTCAAACGGTCATGGGCCCTGAAATGCCGGTACGTAACCGGGATGTACTTTCAAGTCTGTTCTGGGAATGAGCTTCGTTGGGACTGAAATCCGATGATGCGTACTGCGGGATGTAGTTTTACTGCACGCGCAGCGAGAGGATGGGCTCTAATCAAAAACGTCGGGGTCGGCTTTGCGCTGGAGCCGGCCCAAACATCACCCTGCCGTAGCCCACACCAGCGTCCGATGGATCTGCGCCCCCGCCCACGCGCCATCCGCCACGGCCAGTGAAACCGAGTGCGGCATGCGCGCAACGTCGCCGCAGGCGAACACACCTTCAACGCTGGTCTCCTTGACCTCACTGGTCTGCAGCTGGGTACCCAGCGGGGTCTCCATCAGCGCACAGCCCAGGGTCTGCGCGATCGGCGTGGACGGCGCATTGAGGGAGGCGGTGAACAGCCCGGCAAACGACAGCCGTCGCCCATCCGCCAGCACCACATCGGCATGTCCTTCGATACGTGCGATGGGCGTTGCTTCGATGCGTACTCCACGCGCAACAAGTTCTTCGCGCGCCGCCGCATCCAGTTCAATGGCCTCGTTGAGCAGGAACGTAACGTTGCCCCATTCGGGCAGCAACTGCGCCTGGTGGATCGACATCGGCACCGCGGCAATCACCCCGATCTCGCCCTGATCCAGCTCGTAGCCATGGCAATAGGGGCAGTGGAAAACGCTCTTTCCCCAGCGCTCGCCGATGCCATCGATGGAGGGAAGTTCGTCCGATACTCCGGTGGCCAGCAGCAGGCGACGGGCGCTGAAGGTGCCGGATGCTGCGGTGGCCACGCTGAAGGCATCGCGCGTCCCCGATGCATCCAGGGCTACGTCTTCCACCCAGGTCAGGGTGGGGTAGGCCTGCAGTTGCTGGCGTGCGGTGCGCGCGATCTCGGCCGGGTCGGCGCCGTCCTGGCTGAGGAAGCCGTGCGAATCGGCGGCCGCCTGGTTGCGTCGCTTCCCCGCGTCGATGATCAGCACGCGCCGCCTTGCACGTACCAGCTGCAGGGCCGCGGCCATGCCGGCGTAGCTGCCGCCGACGATGATGACGTCATGAGTGCTCATGGATGCTTGCTCCGCAGATGGTGGGCGTGACGGCGTTTGAAGTCGGCGGCGAGATCGGCCAGTGACACGGCGGCAAAGCGCTCCAGCAGCAGCGCTTCTGCCTGCTCGAAGGCGTCGTCCAGGGCGGCGTTGACGGCCTGCTCGACCAGACACTCGGGGTTTTCGTGGCGGTTGCCGATGGCGAACAATGCCGGCTCGCCCAGCGCCTCATGCAGTTGGCGCAGGCTGACCTTGCTCAGGTCCGCCTTGATGCGCCAGCCGCCGGCATGGCCGCGCACGGCGGCGACCAGTCCGGCTTCGCGCAGCAGGCCCATGGTGCGGCGTACCACCACCGGATGGGTGCCCAGGCAGATCGCCAAGGCGTCGGAGGTCATCGGTCCGGGTTGCTCGGCCATGTGCAGCAGGGCATGCAGGACGGCGGAAAGTCGGCTGTCGCGTTTCATGTAACTAATGATGTTACCTTTGGCGCCTCAGGTCAAATCGATGAGGCAGGCGCGCATGTTTTCCGATCCCCACGCCATTGCAGGCTACGCAGAAGGTGCAGTGCAGAAGGTGCCGGGCCTGCTGGACATGCAGCGCATGGCGCGGCTGCTGCTGGAAGAACGCGTTCCGGCAGACGGCCACGTGCTGGTGCTCGGCGCGGGCGGTGGGATGGAGTTGCGAGCCTTCGCCGAGGCACAGGCCGGCTGGCATTTCCGCGGCATCGATCCGTCTGCACCGATGCTGGACATGGCACGCCAGAGGCTGGGGCCGTTGGCGTCACGCGTGGCATTGACCGAAGGCTACATCGACGACGTGCCCGAGGAATTGTTCGACGGCGCAGCCTGCCTCCTGACCCTGCATTTCCTGCCGGCCGAACAGCGGCTGCACACGCTGAAGCAAGTGCGGCGCCGGCTGAAACCGGGCGCGCCGCTGGTGGTGGCACATCACAGCTACGCGCAGGATGACGCGCAGAAGCGTCGCTGGCTGCAGCGCTTTGCCGCGTTCTCGGCCTCGTCGGGGATCGCGCTGGACGTGGCGCATACCGTGGACAGCATGGCCCGGCTGCTGCCCGCGCTGTCACCGGAGCAGGACGTGGCGCTGCTGCACGAGGCTGGCTTCGGCACGGTAGACCTGTTCTACGCCGCCTTCAGTTTCAGGGGTTGGGTAGCCTACGCCGGGTAAGCCACGCGTGGGGCCGATCAGGCACGTTCGCTGGTGATGGTGGCGCCTTCGCGCATCACCAGGGTGACCGGAGTGCGCTCCACCACGTCCAGCAGGCGCGCCCACTGGGCGTCGCTCACGCTGGCTGAAGCGCTCAGCCTGCGATGCACCAGCAGCTTGCCTGCCGCGTCGCGCGTGGAGGACAGCTCCGCATTGAACTCACCCAGCTCCCAGCCCTTCTTTTCGGCATACATGCGCAGGGTGATGGCGGTGCACGCGGCCAACGCGGCCAGGTACAGGTCGAACGGGGCCATGCCCTGGTCCTGGCCGCCCAGTGCCGCGGGCTCATCGGCCAGCAGCGTGTGCTGGCCGCTGCTGATGCGATGGGCGAAGTTGCTGCCGGTGGATGTGACGTGGACGTGGGCCATGCGGATGCTCTCTGTACGAAACGGCGAGCCTGCGATGGTAAGGCGCGGCGGTGGGCCGTACATCACCCGGTGCGGGGGCTAGGCGAAGTGTAATGTTATTCTGTAACATTATGCGATTCACGACGTTGTTCCCTTCCGCATCAGGCGTTTCCACCCCATGAAGATCCAAGCTCTGGTCGCTGCCACGGCGGCCATCCTGTTCGCGCCGGAGTCGCGCGCGCAGTCCTCCAGCTCCGCCCTGACCCTGGGCAAGGTGGATGTGCACCAGCACACCGACGGCCAGCTCACCGCGCACCAGGTGCTGACCTCGGTGGACGTGCTGGGTGCGGACCAGATCGAGGACAAGAACGTGTCGCACAGCTGGGAGCTGCTAGGGCAGATGCCCGGCATCCAGCTCACCGAAACCCGGCAGGGTGCGGAATCGGGCAAGGTGAGCTTCCGCGCCTTCAACGGCGAGGGCTACCTCAATGCGATCAAGACCCTGATCGACGGCGTGCCCAGCAACGTCAACAGCGGCAACCAGCGCTTCATCGACATGTTGTTTCCGCTGGAAATCAGCTTCATCGAGGTGGTCCGCGGCACCAACGATCCGCGTTACGGCCTGCACAACATCGGTGGCAACGTGAACTTCGGTACGCGGCAAGGGGGCAATTACACCGATGCCCGGCTCGGCTATGGCAGTTACAACACACGCGATGCGCAGCTGGCGGTCGGCCGCGAGCGCGATGGATTCGCGCAGAATTACTTCGTCGGCACCCAGGCATCCGATGGCTACCGGGACCACGACACATCCGAAAAGTACACGCTGGGTGGCAAGTGGTTCCTTGGAAATCTCGAAGAGGGCATGCGTATCGGGCTGACCGCGCGTGCCTACCACCACATCGCCGGTGAACCCGGCTTCATGACCGCCGACGAGCTGCGAAGCGAGCGGCGTGGTGCGCAGCGCCGCAACCTCAATGACCGCGATGTGCGCGACATGCAGCAGCTGGGCGTGCACATGGACCTGAAGTTGGCAGACACCCTGTTCCTGGGCAGCAAGCTGTACTACAACCGCTACGAAGACGACCGTCGGGTGACCTTCAGCGACCTGCCCACCGGCAACGCGCCGCGCCAGCGCCGGGTGTGGGACGAGAAGCAGACGGGCATGCTGACCACGCTTACCTGGCATGCCAAGGACAGCCTGACCCTGGAAGGGGGCATCAACTACGAACACCAGGACAACGGCTACCAGCGCCTGCGCTTCAGCTACAGCGAGCCGACCGATTTCAGCAGCGTGCCGGCGCGCATCCAGAACGATGACCGGCATACCTTCGACAACTGGGGTGCCTATGTACAGGCGATCTACCAGCCGATCGCGCCGCTGAAGATCGTGCCGGCCTACCGCGTGGATCGCTTCGATGGCGATACCCGGCTGCCCGGCGGCGTCAGCGGCCCGTTGCAGCGCTACGGCACCATCGAGCAGCCGAAGCTGAGCGTGGTGTACGCGCTGGCACAGGACACCAACGTGTATGCGAACTGGGGGCGCACCTTCCAGGTACTGACCGGCTCCACCGCGCCTGCGTACCTGACGCCAGGGCAGGCGGCGATGCGTCCGTCGACCAATACCGGCATGGAGCTGGGCCTGAAGTTCAGTCCCTTCGTGGGCAGCCAGGCACGCGTCGCGGTGTGGCAGCAGGACGCGGCCAACGAGGTGTCGAACATGCCGGCCACGGGCACCACGGTGACGCTGGGCAAGACGCGCCGTCGCGGCGTGGATGCGCAGATCAGCGCGCAGTGGGGCGACAACTGGACGCTGTGGGCGTCGCATGCCTACCAGGAAGCAAAGATCACCCGCGATGATCGTGATGCGGCCATTTCGCTGCAGGGCCGCGAAGTGGCCGCCACCCCGCGTCATATCAGCAACATCGGCGTGGATTACCAGGCCAGCGATGCGTTGCAGTTGGGGCTGCAGGCCCGTGCGCAGGGTGACTACTACCTGGAAGAACGCAACGTGGCGGGCAAGTTCGGTGGCTTTGCGGTGCTGGACCTGAGCGCGCGCTACCAGATCAATCCGGCGTGGAGCGTGGACCTGCAGGTGAAGAATGCCACCGGCCGGGAATACGCGTATGCGTGGTATGACAGCTTCTTCTGGGAGCAGGCGCAGCCGATGTTTTCGCCTGCTGCGGGGCGTTCGGTGTATGTGGGGTTGAACATGAAGTTGTGAGGGCGGAAGGCGTGACGGCCAGCGGCCGTCACTACCGAAGCTTGACGGCCAGCGGCCGTCACTACCCGGGTCAGTGGTCGCGTTCTATGGCCAGGCGGCCTAGGGCGCGCAGGGCGTTGGCTTCTTCGCCGTAGCCGGCCAGGGCGTCGTCCATCACCGCGCTCAGTTCGGCCAGCTTGGCCTTGGCGCCGTCCAGGCCGAGCAGGGCGGGGAAGGTGGATTTGTCCTGCGCGACGTCCTTGCCGGCGGTCTTGCCGAGCTGTTCGGAACTGGCTTCCACGTCCAGGATGTCATCGCGTACCTGGAACGCCAGGCCCAGTGCATCGGCGAAGCGGTCAAGGCGCGCAAGGTCCGCGGTCGGGGCGTGGCCGCACAAGGCGCCCATGCGCACCGCAGCGCGGATCAGCGCACCGGTCTTCAGGGCGTGCATGCGGGTCAACGCGTCCAGTGACTGCAGCTGGCCGGTGGCATCGATGTCCAGCGCCTGCCCGCCGCACATGCCGGCCGCGCCGGAGGCGTGTGCCAGCGACTGCAGGCAGGCAACACGCAGCTCCGCTGGCAGCGCCGCTTCGGCCAGCAGGCTGAAGGCGCGGGTCTGAAGAGCATCACCTGCGAGGATGGCGGTGGCTTCGTCAAAGGCGACGTGGGTGGTCGGCTTGCCGCGGCGCAGGGCGTCGTCGTCCATCGCGGGCAAGTCGTCGTGGACCAGCGAATAGGCGTGGATCAATTCCACCGCCATCGCCGGCGCATCCAACTGGTGCGGGTCGGCGCCGAATACCTCACCGGCCGCATGGACCAGCAGCGGACGCATGCGCTTGCCGCCGCCCAGCACCGAATGGCGCATGGCCTGGTGCAGCCGGCGCGGGGCCTCGGCAGCGGAAGGCAGGGCGGCGTCGAGCTGGCTTTCGATGCGATTACGCAGGCGCGCGAAGGTCGCTTCAACCGTCATGGGACGGCGGGTCGAAAGGCTCGGCGTTGTCCGGCTGGGCCGGATCGGTGAGCAGGCGCACGCGCAGCTCGGCCTGCTCCAGCGCCTGCTGGCACTGGCGGTACAGGCCGACGCCGCGTTCGTAGGCGCTGAGCGAAGCTTCCAGGCTGAGCTCTCCGGTTTCCATCTGCTCTACGAGCTGCTCCAGTGACTCGAGCGACTGCTCGAACTGGGCTACCGGGGAGGCGTTTTCGGGGGTTTTCTTAGCCATGCGACAAGTGTGGACGGCCCGCGCGCAGGGGTCAATTCACCAACCGCCCGGGCGCCAGTGCAGCTGGGCATCGTGGTCCTGCAGCCAGGCCTGCAGCGGCGCGGACAGCACCACGTCGGCAGCGGCCTGCAGCTGGCCATCGGCGAACAGCAGCGGCAGCTGGCGGCGTCGCCACGGCGCCAGGTGTTCACGCTGCAGGCAGTCCTTCAGCGCGTGCTGGTGATGGCGGCCGGGCAGCTGGATGCGCTCGCCGCCGTGCCGGCCCGTCACCTGCATCGGTGCGTCGAAGGCTGCCGCGCCCTGCAACCGCAGTTGGCCGCCGTCGGGCAGGGCCAGCGGTGCGCGGCCATCCCACGTGGCCTGCCAGCCGGCCGGCAGCTGCGGCAGCACGGCCGGCAGCAGGTACCAGTGGCCGCGCCATTGGCGGATGCTGTGCTGTTGCCAGCGCACCTGCGCATCACGATCCGGCGCGGCAGGCAGCAGCTCGTGCTCCAGCTGGGACACCACCCGGGCGGGCAGCGCGGGCACACCGTGGGCCAGCACCCAGCGCCGCAGCACGCGGGCACGGCGCTGGGGCGAAACCTGCCGCAGCAGCTCCACCGACAGCACGCGCGATGCCACCTGCAGGTGCTGCAGCAGCTCTTCGTCTTCTTCGTCCAGCATCCGCCGCGTGTCGCCACACTGGGCGGCACTGTCGGCCAATGCCGGGCCGGCATGTGGCCAGCGCTGGCGCAGCAGCGGCAGCACGTGCAGGCGCAGGAAATTGCGGTCCGGGCCGTCGTCGGCGTTGCTGGGGTCTTCGATCCACTGCAGTGCATGCTGCCGTGCATAGGCCAGCAGCGCGCTGCGCGGCACCTGCAGCAGCGGCCGCCACAGCCGATGCGCGCCAAGTTCCGAATCGGCCGCCATCGCCGCCAAGCCATCCACGCCGGAACCGCGCAGGGCACGCAGCAGGAAGGTTTCGGCCTGGTCATCCTGGTGCTGGGCCAGTGCCAGGGTCTCGTCATCGCGCAGTTCGGCGGCGAACGCGGCGCGTCGGGCCTGCCGCGCGGCGGCCTCCATGCCCAAGCCCGCATCCAGATCCACCGCGACGCGGTGGATGCACAGCGGCACGCCCAGTGCATCGCACTGCTGCTGGCAGTGCAACGCCCAGTCATCGGCCGCGGCCTGCAGCCCGTGGTGCACGTGCACGGCACGCACGGCAACGCCTGCCGCCGCGGCCGAACGCTGCAGCCAGTGCAGCAGCACGGTCGAATCCAGCCCGCCGCTGTAGCCGACCAGCAGGGGGGTATCGACACGGGCGAGGGCAGGGAACAGGGGCATGGGCAGCACGAAAAAAGGCGGCGACCAGTATGGTCGCCGCCTTCGTATTGCTCCAGTCCCGCCGCGCGCTTATTCGGCCGGCGCGTTGCGCTCGAACTTGACCGGCGCCGGCAGTTCCACCGGCACGCCGTTGCCATCGCAGGTGCCGGCCTGGCACAGGCGCTCGCGCAGGCGCGGGGTGGCCTGCACGATCATGTGGTAGATCGCGTTCTGTTCCAGCGTGCCGCGGATCGCCTTGCTGCCGGGGCCGCGCGCCCAGATGCCCACGTCCTCGCCACCGTGCGATTCACTCTTGCCCGGCACCAGCGCTTCCTGCATGTAATCCGGGTGTTCGGTATCCACGGCGGTCAGGTCCGGACGGCCGGTGGCCGGGTCGAAGCTGGACGGGTTGTGCGGGTAGCGCTTGGGACCGGCCGGTTGCTGGTTGGTGGCGCCGGTGAAGCCGGGACCGTTGGCGTAGGTCAGGGTGGTGTACGGCTGGCCGCCACCGTCGCGGGCCAGGTCCAGCGCGCCCAGGCCGTCTTCGCCGCCCTTGTCCTTCACCTTGCCCAGGATCGGGTTGCCGCGGGCCGGGTAGCCGACGAAGTTCAGGGTGTGGGAGTGGTCGGCGGTGACGATGATCAGGGTGTCATCGTCCTTGGTCATTTCGGTGGCCACGCGCACTGCATCGGACATCGCCACGGTATCGGTCAGCGCCCGGTAGGCGTTGCCGCTGTGGTTGGCGTGGTCGATGCGCGCCCCTTCGATCATCAGCACGTAGCCCTGCTTTTCCCTGGACAGGTTGGCAATGGCGGTGCGGGTCAGTTCGGCCAGGCTCGGCTCACCGCCGGCATCGTTCGAACGTTCGTATTCGTACTGCATGTGGTCCGGCTCGAACAGGCCGAAGATGGCCGGCGCGTTGGCCGCTGCCTTCAGCTGGTCGGCGTTCCACACGTAGGCGCCCTGCGGGTTGGCCTGCTGCCATTCGGTGACCAGGCTGCGCCCATCCAAGCGCTGGCCGACCTTGTCGTCGTACTCAGGATCGCGCTCTTCCACCGTGGTGAACTCGCCGCGACCGCCGCCCAGGATGACCTGCGGGCCGCGGCCGAAGCGCGAGGTGGTCAGCAGCTGGTGGGCGATGTCCTTGCAGCCGGCGGCCTTGGCCTCTTCGGTCAGGTCGGTATCGTTTTCCCAGTTGCGTTCCGGCGAATGCGCATACGTCGCCGCCGGGGTGGCGTGGGTCAGCCGCGCGGTGGTGACGATGCCGGTCGCCATGCCGGCGCTATCGGCCAGCTGCAGCCAGCTCAGCAGGCCCTTCTGCAGGCTGTCGGCACAGTCCGGACGCTTGCCGGCGCTGACCCCGATGGCGCCCATGTGGGTCTTCACGCCGGTGGTGATCGCGGTCATGGTGCCGGCCGAATCGGGGGTCTGCGAGTCGACGTTGTAGGTCTTGCTGAATGCCGTGGCTGGGAAGCGCTCCCAGGACAGCAGGTTCTCTTCGCCGGATGCGCCCTTGCGCTGGCCTTCGAAGATGCGCGCGGCGGCCACCGTGGTCAGGCTCATGCCATCGCCGAGGAACAGAATGACGTTTTTGGCTTTGCCGTTCATGGCGCCATTGCCGGCTGCCTGGGCTGCGCCACTGCGGTACCACCACTGCGGGGTCTCGCCATCCGGGTGGGCCACGGTGGGCACCGTGATCGAAAGGCCGGCCGGGCTGGATGCCTGCGGGGTGCTGGAACAGGCGCCCAGCAACAGGGTTGCGGCAGTGGCGGCGAGCAGGGAGGTGGTACGGATCATGGACAGCGCGTCCTCACGAAACGAAACAGGTGTTCATTATGACCGGGTGGACAAGGCATGCCGATGACACGCTGATTTGTCCGCAGGCTGGTCGTACGCCGGGCCCGCTTGGGCTAAGGTGCGAACATCGTTCTCTCCCCCTGGAATTTCCATGAAGCTGGTCTCTGCCTGGCTGCGCATCCCGTTCTGGCAACGCGTGGTCGCAGGCTTCGTCCTTGGCGCCCTGGCCGGCTGGCTGATGGGCCCGGCCGCTGAAACCTGGTTCGGCCCGCTGGGCGACCTGTACGTGACCCTGATCAAGATGATCGCGGTGCCGCTGGTGTTCTTCGCGGTCATCAATGCGATCTCTTCGCTGCACGGGCAGAAATCGGTGGCCGCGCTCAGCGGGCGCACCTTCCTGTGGTTCGTCATCACCGCCGCGCTGGCGGTGGGCATCGGCCTGCTGGTGGGGACTGTGATGCAGCCCGGTACCGGCGGCCTGCAGCTGGCGATGGCCCACAACTACGTGCCGCGCGAGGTGCCCAGCGTGGTGCAGGTGCTGCTGGACGTGGTGCCGTCCAACGTGTTCTACGCGCTGAGCGGCATCGGCACGCGGGTCAACGCGGCCGGCGAAACCGTGCTGGCCGCAGGACGTGGTTCGATCCTGCCGGTGATCTTCTTCGCCGGGCTGGTGGGCTTTGCCATCGTCAAGCTGGGCGAGAAGGTCGGCCAGGCCCGCCAACTGGTCGGGCAGATGAGCGAGATCATGATCCAGGTGACCCGCTTCGTGCTGGAAGTCACGCCCATCGGAACCTTCGGCCTCATCGCCGGGCTGGTCGGCAGCTACGGCTTCGAGAAGCTGCTGCCGCTGGGCAACTTCGTGCTGGCGCTGTACATCGCCTGCGCGCTGCATATCGTGGTGGTGTACAGCGCGCTGCTGCTTTCGCACGGGCTGAATCCCCTGAAGTTCTTCCGCGGTGCCGCGCCGGGCATGCAGGTGGCCTTCGTCAGCTCGTCCAGCTTCGCGGCGATGCCGGTGGCGTTGCGTTCCATCACCCACAACCTGGGCGTCAACAAGGACTACGGTTCGTTCGCGGTGCCGTTGGGTGCCAGCATCAAGATGGACGGGTGCGGGGCGATCTACCCGGCGCTGTGCGCGGTGTTCATATCGCAGTACAGCGGGGTGCCCATGTCACCGGAGCAGTACCTGATCGTGCTGATCGCTTCGGTACTGGGCAGCTTCGGTACGGCCGGTGTACCGGGCACGGCGGTGGTGATGGCCACCGTGGTGCTGAGTGCCGCCGGGCTGCCGCTGGAGACCATCGGGTACCTGTATGCGATTGATCGCATCCTGGACATGATGCGCACGATGACCAACGTCACCGGCCAGATGCTGGTGCCGGTACTGGTGGCCAAGGAGACCGGGCTGCTGGACCAGAGCGTGTACGACAACCCGTCGACCAACGTGGGTATCGACGACCCGGACCCCGCCCCGCGGGCGTGAGGTGGTGCGCAGGGTAGTGACGGCCGCTGGCCGTCACCGCTCCAGGGCTAGAGCGTGACGACCAACGGTCGTCACCCACCCAGGCAATGGTCGTCGGCCACCAGGATCAAGTGCTTGACGGCCAGCGGCCGTCACTACCGACGTGGGCGATAGCTGAAGCGGGGGCGTACGCGGTTGTCTCATGACCTGTAACAGGTCTGTTACACCCCGGCGGCGGGCAGGTGCAGCGGGCCTCTGTGCGGATTCAGGCGCGCTCTGCCTTCAACCCATGTGTAACGGTCGGCATCCAGCCCGTCCCTTGTTTCCAGCCGGAATCCCTTTGTTTCAGGGCTTCGCGCAGTTGGCACGAAAGCTGCGTTCTCCCTCCCCATACGTAACGGGAGAGCGGCATGGACAGCAGTACGAAGCGCGGAATGTTCCTGGTGGCCAGCGTGGTCGCGCTGGCCGCATGCCCCGCGCTGGTACATGCCTCCGGTGCCCGCCAGGGTGTCACCCAGAAGCCGGGCGAGATGGTGCTGCTGCGCGATGTGCACACCCGCACCGCCTACCGGCTGGCCCCGCCGGGCGTGGCGTTGATCGCCGACCCGTCGCCGCAGCGCGAAGTGGGCGCCGCCCTGGGCACGTCGACCGGCATGGCCGAGCTCAGCGATGATGACTTCGCCGGGCTGGGTGCGGGCCAGGCCGCCACGCCGGCCCACGCCGGTACCACCACCGTGGAGCGGGTCACCAGCAATGCGCTCGGTGGCGCGGTGGGCCGCCTGGGAAGTTCCAACGGCGGCATCATTTCCGGGAACCAGATCAGCGGCGCGATGAGCGGCCCGCTCGGTGCGGTCGGCAACACCACGCGTGGCATCGGCGATACGGTGCGCGGCGCCCTGGCGCAGTTCCCGATGGGCGCCCCGGCAGGTGGAAAATGAAGACGCGTGCGCTGCTGCTCGTCGCCGCTGCCGCTGGCCTGATGCTGCCGGCGCTCGCCCGGGCCGATGACTACGCCGGCATGCTCGGGTACCTCAACCAGTCACGCATCGACGGCCGCGCGCTGACCGGCGCCAGTGGTGCCATCGCGGTCAACCAGGTGGCGGGTGACCTCAACGCCCAGGCCAACCTGGTGGGCATGGCGCAGGGCAACCAGGCGCGGGTGGATGTCGATGCGCGCAGCACGTCCTCGCGCAACAGCGTGCTGCTGGACGGACCGCTGCACGCCAGTGCACATATCGATGGCCAGGCCCTGCAGGGCGCCAATGGCATCGCAACCATCAACCAGACCAGCGGCATCGCCAACACCAGCATGAACGTGGTGCGGGCGACGCTGGCCCGGGAAGGAATACGCGAGTCCGACGATGAGGCCCTGGCCGAATCGAGCGTGACCGCGTCAGCAGGGGGGCAGGGCAGGGCCGGCAACGGTCTGGCCGCGGGCACCCGCAGCGTCGGCGTGGCAGCGTCGGCGATGCAGGGGTTCGACGGTGTCCTGCAACTCAATCAAATCGCGGGCGCAGGAAATGACACGGCCAACATCCTCGGTATGTCCGTGCACGGCAACCCGTGAGTGGTACCCACCCGTTACACCACTGATGAGAGAGAAGGCACCATGAAAGCGATCGTGAAAGGGACAGTACTCGCCATGGCCATCGCAGGCGTGGTCGCCACCGCACACGCGGCGGATGACCAGAACGCAAGCGCCACCATCAACCACAACCACAACGTCAATGAAAACTGGACGTTGAACGACACCCGCAATGTCACCCGCAACAACGTGACCAGCAATACCAACACCGATACGGACACGGTCAACGACACCCGTAACCTGGTGCGCAATACCACCCGCAACACCAACACGACCAACAACAGCAGCACCACCAACAACACCGCCAACACCACCTCGAACGTGCGTTACTCCAGCACCACGACCAACACCAGCCGTTCCAACGTTGATTTCTCCGACGTCGACCACACCCGCGATGTAGCGGTCAACGAGACCAGCAACATCTCGGCGGACGAGAGCAAGGAAAAGAACAACCACGGCGTGGACGTGAACCTGGAAAAGGACCTGCGCCTGAGCTCGGACATCAATTTCTCGGGTGATCCGGAAATCACCGGCGACATCGATCTCGACTCCGCCGCCATCGCCGTCATCGACAATCGCCAGTCGATCAGTGACAACGAAGCCTCCAACGAGTTGCTGGACAACACCGCGTCGATCTCCGATGACGTGGCGTCCGGTGCATCGGGCAACCTGGGCTTCAACGTCGCCGCCGGTGACAACAACGCACAGGACAACGCCGCTTCGCTGTCTGCGGCCGATGCCTCCTTCAGCTTCGGCATGGCCGATGCGGAAGTGTTCGTCCACCAGGCGGTGGGCGGCAACACCACCCTCAACGAAGGCGTCACCAACGCCGCCGGCCTGGGTGGCAATGCGTTCTCCGGCGCCGCCGGCAACATCGGCGTGAACGTGGCCTCGGGCAACAACAACGCGCAGAAGAACGCGCTGGCCGCATCGGTCGCCACCGCGGCGATCGCGCAGTCGAGCATCTCGTCCAACCAGGTGTCCAGCGGCAATTCGGTGTCCAACGCCGGTTACGTGCAGCGCTTCAGTGACACCACCGACGTCACCCTGCGCGGCCGCGTGGCGGGTGCAACGCTGGCCTTCGGTGCAGGTACCTATGAAGGGACCGGCAACGCCTACCAGCAGGACAACTACTACCTCGATAGCTGGGATGGCGCACTGCCGCACACCAGCGGTGACAGCACCGGCCACATCGACCTGGACAACGAGATCCAGAACGCTACCGACAACCCGTACCGTGACGGCGTGGGCGGCATCGCCTTCGACACGGACGAGGAAGGCACCAGCCAGTTCGTCGAACTGGGCGTGGCCGACCTCTATGCCAGCCTGAGCGGCACCGTGCGGACCTCGCGCTGGGTGGCGGTCAATGCGACCAACACCGCTGGCCTGTCCGGCAGTGCGTTCTCCAACGCGTCGGGCAACATCGGCGTGAACGTGGCCTCCGGCACCGGCAACCTGCAGGCCAACAGCCTGGCCCTGGCCGTGGCCCAGCCGTCCACCGGCGGTGGCGCACCGGTTGGCGGCGGCGGCGAGTAACGCGTGGCGTGACCGCTTTCGCAGGCTTGCTGCGTTGAGCGCAACAAACCCGGTCATCCGCCAATGACCGGGCTCCCCGGGAGCCCCTGTCCCATCTCCCCCTTTTGGGGCAGGGGCTCCTACCTCGGAAGGAGCCGTTGCAATGCGAGTTTCCTGGTCCACCTTCATGTTGCCCTGGCTGATGCTGCTGGCGGTTGTCGCGCCGGTACGTGCCGGCGACGTGGCCTTCAGCGGCGTGCTGCCCAATGGCGGCCTGCTGCAGCAACGGGTGGAGAGCATGCAGGAACGGCGCTTCCGCCACCTGGTCCGCCAGCACACCGACTACAGCTGCGGCGCCGCCGCGCTGGCCACCATCCTCAAGTACGCCTATCACCTGGATGCCGACGAGGCCACGGTGATCGAAGGGATGATGAACGTGTCCGACCAGACCCTGGTACGCGACCGTGGGTTTTCCCTGTTGGACATCAAGCGTTACGTCGAATCGATGGGCATGCGTGGGCGCGGCTACCGCGTCGACGAAGCCCGCCTGCGCAACCTGCGCGTTCCTGGCCTGGTGCTGATGGACGTACGCGGGTTCCGCCATTTCGTGGTCATGAAGCAGGTGCGCGGCGATTTCGTCGAAGTGGCCGATCCGATCCTCGGCAACCGCAGCGTGCCGCTGGCCGAGTTCCTGGAGGCCTGGCCTTCGCGCGCGGTCTTCATCGTGATCGGCAGTGATTTCGATCGCAACACCGTGCTGCTGCAACCCAGCGAACGGCCCAGTGCACGCGCGCTGTATGCGCGCCAGGGCCCCATCACCGATGCCGAACTGGTCGACTTCGGCTTCAGCCACGCCGACCTGTTCTGAAGGAGTTCCACCATGAACATGCGCCTCATCGTCATTGCCAGCGCCCTCGCCGCGCTGTTGCCCACTGTCCTGCACGCGCAGGAAAAGCGCAGCGGCAAGGGGCTGACCGAAATCCCCGATCCCGAACTCAACCTGATGCGTGGGCGTTACACGGTAGGCGGCAACAACGTCGCCTGGTTCGGCGTGACCATGGCATCGCAGTGGCAGGCGTCCAGCGGCGCGGCGATGGAAGGCGCGCTGCAGCTGGGCATGGACTTCCGCAATGGCGGTACGCCGAAAGTGAGTTTCACCCCGACCGTGAGCGTCACCGCGGCCGATGCGCCGTTGCCGCAGACGGCGACCGACACCGCCAGCGCGCCCCTTGCCAGCGTAGACAGCAGTGGCCTGGCCAACGTCTCCGGGCTGGTGCAGAGCGTGCAGGTCGCCGGTGATGGCAACAGTGCGCGCAACGTGAGCTCGCTGACCATCCGCGATGGCGAGGTGCCGGTCGTCGCCGACAGCGGCGTGCGCAGCGCAAGTGCACAGCAGGGGGGCGCCAGTGTCACCGCGTCCTTCGACAACAACCAGGCCCGCCTGGAACTGCAGCTGGAAGGCGTCGGCGCGGTGCAGCAATGGATCCGCAGCGGCAGCGTCGGGCAGACCATCGCGCTGGGCGGCAATGCACAGCAGGTCAGCAACCGCCTGCAGATCGAACTGGTCAGGCAGAGCATGGCGAGCAATACCCCGTTGACCCAGAACATCGCCCAGGCGATGGCGCTGACACGCGGGATCGGGCCGGGCCAGTAACAGCGGCGCGGCAAGGGGGATGGCACTCAACGGAAGAAGGACATGCACACCAATCACCGCATCACCCCGCTGGCGCTGGCGGCGCTGGCCTGGATCGTGTTCGCCGACAACGCGCACGCCCAGCCGGCCACGGCGGCCGGCAACGAGCAGGCCGATGTGCAGGCGTTGATGGCCCAGCTGGAAACGCTGAAGGCCAACTACGCGCAGGAAGTACGTCGCCTGCGCGAGCTGGACATGCAGGTGCAGGCCATGCAGGCGCGGCTTTCCGGCAAGGCCGGCGGCGTGGCGCAGCAGGGGCCCCCGTTGCCACCGGAACCGGCGCGCGCACCAGCGACGGCGACCGCCGGGGCCGAAGGCGGCTACGCCAGCAGCGCAGCGGAAGCGCAGCAGGCCAAGCAGGCCGCGCGGCGCAGCGTAGACGATGTAAAGCAGCAACAGCAGGCGCTGTTCTCGCGGCGTTTCACCATCGAAAACAGCCTCACCTACGCGCGCTACGACCGCAAGCAGCTCACCCTCAACGGCTTCCTCGCCCTGGATGCGATCTTCCTCGGCAACATCGGCATCGAGAACGTCGAATCCGATTCGCTGACCTACAACCTGGCCGCGCGCTGGGGTGTCAGTCCCAACCTGACCGTCAACATGGACGTGCCGTGGGTCGCACGCCGGACGGTGTACCAGAAGGGGGGCGCGGGCGGATCCGCCGCGGCGGTGGCGGAGGAAGAAACCAGCGGCAATGGCATCGGCGATATCGGCCTGAGCGCCAACTACCGGCTGTTCGGCGAACGCGGCTGGAAACCGGAAACGGTACTGACCGCAGGCGTCACCGCGCCCACCGGGCGTGAGCCCTACGGCGTGGACTGGACCGTGCTGGAGCGCGACGACGATGACTACATCCGTTTCGCCGTGCCCAAGGAGCAACCCACCGGCAACGGGGTGTGGCAGGCCAACGTGGGCCTGTCGATCGTCAAGACCGCCGATCCGGCGATCCTGTTCGCCAACGCCGGCTACATCCATTCCTTCGAAGCGAGCTTCGACGACCTCGACGGCAATCCGGATACGGTCAACCCCGGTGACGTGAAGCTCGGCGGCTCCTACTACTTCGGTGCCGGCGTGGCGTTCGCGTTCAACGAGCGCACCAGCCTGAGCATTTCCTTCAGTGACAAGCTTAGTGCGCGGGCGTCCACCCGTTACCGCAACGGGCAGTGGATGAAGGTGATCGGCAGTGATGCCAATGCGGCGACGTTCAACCTGGGCGTCACCTACGCACTGAACCAGAAGACCACGCTGGTAAGCCTGCTCGGCATCGGCCTGACCCCGGATGCGCCGGACTTCACCCTGGCATTCAAGGTGCCGTACATGCTGTAGTTTGGAGCTTGCTCCACACCGCGCGAAATGCCGCCGAGCATGGCTCGGCGCTACCGGGTCACAGCGCCCACGGCATCAACGCACGGCCGGCAGTTCCACTTGGTGCTTGCGGCACAGCCGGTACACGGTGACCCGCGATACCTGCATGTGGCGTGCGCAGGCGGACACGTTGAACTCGTGTTCGCGCAGCGCCTGCAGCAGCAGCTCGCGTTCCACCTGCTCGCGCGCATCCTGCAGCAGGGCGCGGGCGGCGGCGGGCAGGGTGGCGACCAGGTCCAGGTCGGCCGGCTCGATCAGCTCGCCGTCGGCGACGATCGCCGCGCGCTGCACGCGGTTGAGCAGCTCGCGCACGTTGCCCGGCCAATCGAAGCGCTGCATCGCCTGGCGCGCACAACTGCTGAAGCCACGCGCGCGGCCCGGGTGGCGCGCACGGAACTGGCGCAGGAAATGTTCGGCCAGCACCAGCACGTCGCCGCTGCGTTCGCGCAGCGCCGGCATGGCCAGCCGCAGCACGTTGAGGCGATAGAACAGATCACGGCGGAAGCGCCCCTGCGCGACCGCCTGTTCCAGGTCCACGTGGGTAGCGGCCAGCACCCGCACGTCCACCCGCAGTGGCTGGCTGCTGCCGACGCGTTCGATGGTGCCTTCCTGCAGCACGCGCAGCAGGCTGGTCTGCGCATCCAGCGGCAGGTCGCCGACCTCGTCCAGGAACACGGTGCCGCCGTTGGCACTTTCGAACAGTCCCAGCCGCCGTTGCGCGGCACCGGTGAAGGCGCCGCGCTCATGGCCGAACAGCTCCGACTGGACCAGGTTGGCCGGGATGGCGCCGCAGTTGACCGCCATGAAGGGATGCGCCGCACGCGCGGACATCGCATGCAGCGCATGCGCGGCCAGTTCCTTGCCGGTGCCGGTTTCGCCGGTGACCAGCACCGGCAGGTCCACCGGAGCGAACTTGAACAGGGCCGCGCGGGTGGCCAACAGGGCCGGACTGTCACCGATCAGCCGCTGCGCCGGACTGTCCGCCACGCGGGTGGTATCCGGCTGGTCGCGCTGCAGGTGGTCCACCAGCCCGGCCAGGTCCTGTGGCATCACATAACGATGGGGGCAGGCATCCAGCAGCGGCTGCCAGCTGGGCGGGGGGGAGGCGATGCCGCCGGGCAGCGCGGCCAGCAGCGGCAGGTGGTCGTGCTGCTGGATCCAGGCCTGCACCGAAACCAGCGCAGCGGCGGGAATCTGGCGCAGGTCGATCATGCCGACCAACTGGTCGCGGGCACGCAGGCCGACGGCCTGCGCGTTGAGCGGATCCACGCTGCGCACCTGCCAGCCGGCCGCCGCCAATGCCGCCCGCTCGGCGGCCAGTGGGTGGCCAAACCAGATCACGCACCGGGACTGAATCTCCGAGACCGCCGCCATGCCTCACCTGTCCTTGTAGAGGGGCGGCAGACGACTCAGGAACACGTGCGTGCCGCCCCCACGCCGCCATCCCGGCCGGACATGGCTGCCCGACCGCCGCCGGATCCATTCCGGGGATACCAATGCAAACGCGGTTGGCGGCCGATAGCGGCCATTCGATCGGGGATCGGCCCATGAAAAAAGCCGCTGCAGGGCAGCGGCTTTCAACCTGCGGCGCGGTATGTCGAGGCTTACAGCTCGACCCGGCGCGCCTGCATGAACTTGTTGCCCCAGTAGCCGGTCAGCAGCGTGTCCACGCGGACGTCCTTGCCGGTGCTCGGCGCGTGCAGGAAGCGGCCTTCGCCAACATAGATGCCGACGTGGTCCACGCGGCCCTTGCGGCCGAAGAACACCAGGTCGCCTTCGGTCAGCGCGGTACGGTCGGCGATCAGCTGGTTGTTGCGGTCGCTGGCCATGTCGCGGGAAACGCGCGGCAGCTCGACGCCCAGGGCGGTGCGGAACACGTAGCCGACCAGGCCGCTGCAGTCGAAGCCGCTGTCCGGGGTGTTGCCGCCCCAGCGGTACGGCGTGCCCAGCAGGGTCATCGCGCGGCGCAGGACGGACTGGATCTTGCCGTTTTCTTCGGCGCCGCCGACCACGATCGAACCCGATGCACTGGTGTCGTAGTTGGCGAGCAGGCGGCTGAGGTCGCCGGCGACCATCGCCGAGCGGTCCATCAGGGGAATGCTGTCATTGGCTGCAAGGTGCGGCAGCAGGGCGGCCAGGGTGGCGCTGGCGGCGGCATCGGCGCGGCTGCGCGTGGGAGCCGCTTCGGTCTTGGCTTTTACAACGGCTACGGCAGCTTCGGCAGTGGCCGGGGTGGCCGGTGCATTCTGTGCCCAGGCCGGCGCGCTGGTGAGCACGAGGGCAAGGGAGAGCAGGGTGGCGCGCTTGATGCGCTGGGTCAGGCGGGGTGAATTCACGGCGCGCTGGCCTTCACACATCAGTTCGTCGGTCGTCACTCGGCGGTCACAGGGTTGGAAGCGATGGGCAATCATGCCTTGCCAGCGCGTGGAACAAGTACAAATTTCGTTAAAGTTTCGTTTGTTTCAGTGTGATGTGCATCACGTTTTGGAGCATTTGCCCTGTTCAGGTTAGTGCAGGACGCGTTTCGCTCCTGTGTAGTGGTCCTTCCAGTAGTGCCCGCCCAAGGAATCCAACCTGACGGTTCCACCAGAACTTGGCGCATGCACGAAGCGGCCTTCCCCTACATAAATTCCGACGTGGCTGACGTTGCCACGGCTGCCGAAGAACACCAGGTCGCCGGTCGCCAAGCGCTGTGGGTCGATCTTCGGGCCCTGCACGGCGGCCAGTTCGCGCGAGGTCCGCGGCAGCTTCAGGTCGACCATCTCGCGGTACACATAGGTGACCAGGCCGCTGCAGTCGAAGCCGGATTCCGGCGTGTTGCCCCCGTAGAGGTAGGGCGTACCGACCAGGCCGATGGCGCGCATCAATACCGCATTGGCGACCTGCGGGTTGGCCGGCGGGGTGCTGGGCCAGACCTTGGCAGACGGCGGTGGCGGGGCAGGGCGGCTGGTCTTTCCGCCGCCGCAGGCGGCCAGGGCGGCGGTCGCCATCAGCAGCATCAGGGCGGCGGCGCGACGGCGCAGTCCGGTCGAAACTGGCGTCATGTGCGTGATCTCCGGATAATGCGCGACCTCAGATAGGCCGTCATGATGGCGGCGTACCCGTCGGGCGGCAACCCGCCCCCACCGCCTGCCCTTGGCAGTTACCAGACAGAGTTGCGCATGAAGATCGAAAAAGACCGCGTCGTCCGTTTCCACTACACCGTGTCCGAAGTCGGCCAGGAGCCGATCGAGTCCTCCAAGGACCGTGAGCCGCTGGCGATCCTGGTGGGCCACGGCAACATCATCCCGGGCCTGGAAAAGGCCATGGAAGACAAGGAAGCCGGCGCCACCTTCGGCGTGGACGTTGCTTCGGCCGATGCTTACGGCGAGCGCCGCGAAGGCCTGACCCAGCGCGTGCCGAAGAAGCATTTCGGCAAGGAAAAGCTGGTGCCGGGTGCACAGGTCGTGCTGCAGACCAACTTCGGTCCGCGCGCGGTGACGGTGCAGAAGGTTGGCATGAGCGTGGTCGACGTTGACCTGAACCACCCGATGGCGGGCAAGGACCTGCACTTCGACGTGGAGATCATCGACGTGCGCGAAGCGAGCGAAGAAGAGATCCAGCACGGCCACGTGCACGGCGATGGCGGCCACCAGCACTGAGTGCCGAGCACGTTTGAAGTCGTTCGAACGGCCCGCGCAAGCGGGTCGTTTTTTTTTTGCGGCAACGGCAACGGCAACGGCTGCAGGGCTGCGTGTTGGTGGGGCGGGGTGGGTTCGTGGGAATCGCCGCAAGTACGTCCCTGTAGGCTCGCCATCCGCATCCATGCGGATGAGCGTTCCCACGAACCCACCCCGCCCCACCTTCGACAGGTTCATGGTGGCCTTGGACACGGCGGGGGTTCGAAGGGTGGGAAGAGAGAGAGGGGGTCAGAGTCCTTTCGCTACGCGAAAGGACTCTGACCCCTGCCTTTGCTCTTTTATTTTCATTGCGCGGGTGGCAGCCACCGGAACCTGTCAGGGGGCCGGGCGGTGGGGCTGGGCGGGGGCGTTGAGCG
>NZ_DAMBRS010000015.1:0-87933 GCF_032054965.1 Stenotrophomonas chelatiphaga
AAACGAGGCCCGCAGGATGCGGCTTCTGCCGTCCCCCGCCAACCCACCCCGCCCCGCCAGCACGCAGCCTTGCAGCTTTTGACGTCGACGTTGCCGTTACCGTTGCCCCACAAAGCAGAACGGCGCCCGAAGGCGCCGTCCGACCCACCTGATTCAAGCGAAATCAGAACTTCGCGTCGAACTCGGCGGCGTAGCCGGTGTTGACCAGCACCTTCTGCAGCGACTCGGCCACCTTCAGGTTGCCCGCCACCACCTGGTGGTTTTCCGGGCCGCGGTTGTCCATCCGCCCCAGCGTGGCGCCCTTGTAATCGCAGACCTTGCCGCCCGCTTCGCGGACCAGCAGGATGCCCGCGGCGATGTCCCAGGACTTCACCCCGGCCTCGAAGTAGGCATCGGCGCGGCCACAGGCCACGTAGGCCAGGTCCAGCGCAGCCGAACCAGTGCGACGCACGTCTTCGGCCTGCACCAGCAGCGTGTCGACCGCCTTCAGCTGGGCGCTGGCGCGGGCGCGCTCGCGCGGGGCGAAGCCGGTGTGGATCATCGTGCCTTCCAGGTCCTTGCGGTCGGACACGCGGATGCGGCGGTCGTTGAACACCGCGCCGGCACCGCGGCTGGCAGTGAACAGTTCATTGCGCAGCGGATCGAAGATCACCGCATCGGTCGGCTCGCCGTTTTCCACCAGCGCGATGGACACGCAGTAGTGCGGGAAGCCGCGCAGGTAGTTGCTGGTGCCGTCCAGCGGATCGATGACCCACATGTAACGGTTGGCACCCTGGGTGCCACCTTCCTCGCCGATCACCCCGTATTCCGGGTAGGCGCGCTTGAGTTCCTTGACGATGACCTTTTCCGCGTCCGCATCGACCTCGCTCGCATAGTCCATGCGGCCCTTCTGCACCACGTTGAGCGCCTCGAGCTTGTTGATGTTGCGCAACAATACGTTGCCGGCGAGGCGGGCGGCCTTGACCATGACGGTGACGGCGGGTTTCTGCATGGCGGTAGCTCCCGGGAGGGCAGAGGGGGGATCGGCGGGGGAAAAGAGCAGGTCCGGCGCAGTGGCCGGCCGCACAGTTTACCATTGCAGGCCGTCCAGCTCGACTACCGCGTTCATGTCCGATCCATCCATTGCTCCCCGTATCCGTTTCGTCCTGGTCGGGACCCAGCATCCCGGCAACATGGGCGCCGCCGCGCGTGCCATGAAAACCATGGGCCTGGCCCGGCTGGTGCTGGTCGCCCCGGAAAAACCGCTGGACGAAGATGCCTTCCGGCGTTCGGCCGGCGCCGAAGACGTGCTGGGCGATGCCCCGGTAGTGGCGACCCTGGCCGATGCCGTGGCCGACTGCACCCTCGTGCTGGGCTGCACCGCGCGTGCGCGCCGGGTGCAGCTGGAAGAGCTGCTGCCCACCGTGGCCGCCGCCCGGGTCGCCGCCAAGGCGGGCGAAGGCGCCGAAGTGGCCATCGTGTTCGGTCGTGAACGCACCGGCCTGACCAACGAAGAGCTGCAGTTGTGCCATGCCGCGGTGCACATTCCGTCCGATCCCGCGTTCAGTTCGTTGAACCTGGCCGCGGCGGTGCAGGTGCTGGCCTACGAGGTGCGCATGCGCCTGCTCGGCGATGCCGCTACGCCGGTGGTCGAGCCGGGCCTGCGCGAACAGCCGGCCAGCCATGAGCAGATGGAAAGCTTCTTCGGCCAGCTCGGCGAGACCCTGGACGAGATCGAGTTCCACAAGGGCAGGGCGCCGGAATCGGCGATGCGCAAACTGCGCCGGTTGTTCCTGCGCAGCGAGCCCAGCGAGCAGGAAGTCCGCCTGCTGCGCGGCATCCTGGCCGACGCCCAGCGCATGGCCCGTCTGGCACACGGCGACAAAAAATAGCCTGACGCAGTTCTCACTTTTTCGGGTAGTCTTTCCCTTACATCAAGGGGGAACATCGTGAACGCTTGGCTGGGACGCATGCAGTGGGGACTGCTGGGCCTGGCGTGCCTGCTGCTGGCAGGTGCGTGCATGGCCGCGTCGCCGGTGCCCAGCAGTGGGCGGCCGGACCAGCGTCACGTGCTGGTGCTGGGCCGCATCAGCGACGATCCGAAGTCACACTATGCGCAGCTGCAGCCCCTGCTGGATTACGTGGTGGCGCACATGCACGACCTGGGCATCACCGAAGGCCGCGTGCTGATGGCGCGCGATGCGCAGCAGATGGCCAGTTACCTGCGCCGCGGACGCGTTGACTGGGTCACCGAAACGGCCAGCACCGCGGTGGCGCTGGGCCAGCGCGCGGATGCGCGCCCGCTGCTGCTGACCGAACGCAGCGGGGTGCGCGAATACCACAGCGTGTTCTTCGTGCGCCGCGAAAGCCAACTGCACCAGTTGGCGGACCTGCGCGGGCATACCCTGGCGCTGCAGAATTCGGCCTCCACCAGTGCCTACCTGGTGCCGGCCATGACCCTGCTGGAAAACGGCCTGGTGCCGCAGATCCTGCAGGAGCCCGATGACACGCCCACCGCCGATGCGGTGGGTTACGTGTTCGCGCGTACCGAGCTGAACATCGCCACGTTCGTGCAGAAGGGCATGGTCGACGCCGGTGCGGTGAGCAGCGTGGATTGGGACGATGAACGCCGGGTGCCACCGGCGTTCAAGCATGACCTGCGGGTAATCCATCGCACTGCGCCGTATCCGCGCGCGGTGGAGGTGGTGCGCGCGGACCTGGATCCGCAGGTGCGCGATCGCCTGCAGCAGGTGCTGCTGCAGGCCGCGCAGGACCCGCAGGCGAAAGATGCCTTGGCACGGTTTTTTGGTACATCCGGCTTCCATCGCGTTGATGCGCGGATGCTTCGGCGGCTGGATGATTTGAAACGAGGACTGGTACGCGTGCGGATGGAAGTGGAATGAAGCGCCTGGGCTTGGGATCGGGAATGCAGGCGCGCTTCGTGCTGGCGATGGGCGGGGCGATGCTGGTGGTGGTGGCCATCCTGGCGGTGCTGTTGGGTCGGCAGGCGGCCTCCCAGCGGGAAGTGACCCGCCTCAGCGGTACGGTCATCCACGAACTGTTCGACCGCAGCATGCGCAGCCGCGGCGAGACGATGGCCCGTGAACTGGCCGATGCGTTGTCCAACCCGCTGTACTACAACGACCTGGAGCAGGTCGGTGCGCTGGTGCGCAACGTGTCGCGGCAACGCGCGGTGGGCTACGTGCTGGTGTTCGATGCCAAGGGCCGCCTGCTGCATGACGGGTCGGTGGCGGTGCCGGACTATGGGCGTGCGATGTCCGATCCACTCGCGGCCAAGGCGGTGGCCGCCAAGGGCGCGCTGGTGCAGGAATCGCCCAAGGTGCTGGAAAACAGCATGCCGATCATGGTCGGAAACCAGCGCCTGGGTGGCGTGCGCGTAGGCATTTCGTTGAAGGAAGTGCAGGTGCTGGAGGCGCAGGCCAGCCAGACCCTGGCGCAGCGGCTGGAACAGGTCGGCACCCGCCACCTTGGCTGGCTGCTGCTGATGCTGGCGCTGCTGGTGGCGATCGGGGTGGCGGTGGTGCTGTACGTGCAGCGCACCCTGGTCACGCCGATCCGGGGGCTGGCGATGGCGGCGCGGCAGATCGAGGCCGGCGACTACCAGGTGCCGCTGCGCGAGAACCATCGCGACGATGAAGTCGGCGAGCTGGTGCGCGCCTTCGCCCGGATGCGCGATGCCATCGCCCGGCATGACCGCGAAGTACGGCACATGGCCTACACCGATGCCCTGACCGGGCTCACCAACCGGCTGGCGTTCCGCGAGACGCTGGACCATCGCCTGATGGCGGCGCGCGCGTCGGGCCACCAGTTGGCGTTGCTGTTTGCCGACATGGATGACTTCAAGCGGGTCAACGACACGCTGGGCCACGAAGCAGGCGATGAAGCGCTGCTGCAGTTCGTCCAGCGGATCAGCGAGGCCGTGTCTGCGGCGGGCGGCGACGAGGCGCTGCTGGCGCGTTTCGGCGGCGACGAATTCGTGATCCTGCTGGCCGAAGGTGATGTCGCCGCGCAGGCGCGCGAGCTGGCCGACCTGCTGGTGCGCGAGCTGGGCAAGCCGCTGCGCGTACAGGGCCGCGAGCTGTTCCTGGGCGCGTCCATCGGCGTCACCCTGTTCCCCGATGATGCCGCCGATGCGACCACCCTGCTGAAGAACGGCGACATCGCCATGTACCAGGCCAAGATGGCGGGCAAGAACTGCCATCGCTACTACAGCCGCGCCATGGACCACGCCGTGGAACGCCGCGTGCACATGGAGCAGGAGCTGCGCGGTGCCTGGGAACGCGGTGAACTGCGGCTGGCCTACCAGCCGATCTTCCGCACCCGCGACCGGCGCATGGTCGGGGTGGAAGTGCTGCTGCGCTGGCAGCACCCGACGCTGGGCACGATCCCGCCATCGGTGTTCATCGAAGTGGCTGAGCAGAGCGGACTGATCGAAGTGATCGGCCCGAAGGTGCTGCGCGCGGCGTGCATGGAAGCGGCGCAGTGGCCGCGCAGCGGGGATGGCGAGGGGATGTTCGTGTCGGTCAACGTGTCACCGCGGCAGCTGCGCGGCGGCGAACTGCCGGACCTGGTCGCGCAGTGCCTGCACGAATCGGGACTGCCGGCTTCGCGCCTGCACCTGGAGCTGACCGAGACGGCCGTGATAGGCGATGAGATGCTGGCCGCCCAGTTGCTGGACAAGCTGCACCGCACCGGCGTGAAAGTATGGCTGGACGATTTCGGCACCGGTTTTTCAGGACTCAGCCACCTGCGCCAGGTGCCGGTGGACGGGGTGAAGATCGACAAGAGCTTCGTCGCCGACATGCAGCGCGACCCGGATGACCTGGCGCTGACCACCGCGATCATCGCCATGGCCCACGCGCTGGGAATCACCGTGGTGGCCGAAGGCATCGAGCAGGAAGTGCAGTTCGACCTGCTCAGCCAGCGCGGCTGCGACCTGGCCCAGGGGTACTGGCTGAGCCACCCGATCACCGCCACCGCGGTGGTGCAGATGATCGAATCCGGCGCCTGATTTCCGGCTATACGGGACGCTTGCTGGGGTCGCCGGGGAGTTCGCGGACCAGCTTGGGGACCAGGTAGCCGGACAGGCGTGCGGTCAGTGCGGCGATCAGGGCCTTGGCCGTTGCATCGTCCACTTCGAAGTGGGTCACGCCCTCCACGCGATCCAGCTGGTAGAGGTAGTACGGCATCACCCCGGCGGCGAAGCTGCGTTCGCTCAGCGCGGCCAGCGCGTCTTCGCTGTCGTTGACCCCGCGCAGCAGCACGGCCTGGTTCAGCAGCTGCGCGCCGGCCGCGCGCAGGCGCGCCAGGGCGGCATCCACGCTGGCATCGAACTCGTTGGCGTGGTTGGCGTGGATCACGAAGGCCAGCGGCCACGGCAGGCTGCCCAGCCAGGCCACCAGTTCATCGTCCACGCGCTCGGGCAGCACCACCGGCAGGCGGCTGTGGATGCGCAGCCGGCGCAGGTGCGGGATGGCGCGCAGCGCGTCGGTCAGCTCCACCAGCTTGTGCGTGGCCAGCGACAGGGGATCGCCGCCGGACAGGATGACCTCGTCGATGCCCGGGTCTTCGGCGATGGCCCGCACCGCCTCCTGCCAGCCGCCCTTGGCGGCGTTTTCGGTGCCGTAATCGAAGTGGCGGCGGAAGCAGTAGCGGCAGTTGATCGCGCAGCTGCCGGTGGTCACCAGCAGCGCCCGACCGCGGTACTTCTGGATGACCCCGGTGGCCTTCTTGGCCGCGCCATCGCCGACCGCATCCAGGCTGAAGCCGGGCACCTGGCGCATTTCGGCGTCGATCGGGAGCACCTGGCGCAGCAGTGGGTCGTGCGGGTCGCCATGCCGCATGCGGGCCACGAACCCTTCCGGTACGCGCTGCGCGAACTGCTGCAGGGCCGCCTCGGAAACACCCAGCGCGGCAGGCTCCAGGCCGAGCCGCGCAAGCAGTTCGCCGGGATCGCGTATCGCCTGGCGCCAGAGCTGCTGCCAGCGGGCGGAAACGGGGCGGTGAGCGGCGGAGAGCTGCATGGACAGGGGGCCTGCGGTTATCATGGGGGCATAAATCAGTGCCCACCGGCCTCCGGTGGGCTTTCCATTCTATCCGGCTCGCCGCACATGCGGCGGTTTCGCCATTTGAGGAGCTTGAGCATGGCCACTGCGGGCATGAACGATGTCAAGAACGGGATGAAGATCCTGGTCAACAATGAACCGGCCGTCATCTCGGAAACCGAGTTCATCAAGCCGGGCAAGGGCCAGGCCTTCACCCGCGTGCGCTACCGCTTCATCAAGTCCGGCCGGACCGTGGAAATGACCATGAAGGCCACCGATGACGTGGAAGTGGCCGACGTCGTCGACACCAACATGGACTACATGTACAGCGACGGCGAGTACTGGCACTTCATGGACCCGGAATCCTTCGAGCAGGTGCAGGCCGACAAGGCCGGCATGGGCGGCGCGGAGAAGTGGCTGAAGGGTGAAGAATCCTGCATCGTGACCCTGTGGAACGGTTCGCCGATCTTCGTGCAGCCGCCGAACTTCGTCGAACTGAAGATCACCGAGACCGATCCGGGCGTGCGTGGTGACACCTCCGGCGGCGGCGGCAAGCCGGCCACGCTGGAAACCGGCGCGGTGGTCCGCGTTCCGCTGTTCGTGAACCAGGACGAGATCATCAAGGTCGACACCCGCTCGGGCGAATACTCCGCACGCGTAAAGTAATCCGGCACAGCTGGATTACGGTAGGGACGGCCGCTGGCCGGGTACGCGCCATCGCATTCGCGCTGGCGCTCCCATGATCTGCTTCGGCAGATCATGGGCCCCGCTTCACGAGTCTCCAGACCCCGCCGCTTCGCGGCAGCCCCTGACTCAGGGGCGTGTCCCCCAGCAGTATCTCGCCGCCCCCCAGCCAGTGAGCCCGCATGAGCGATAGCCCGCACCTCCCCGAAGCCTGTGACCTGCTGATCGAAGCCGGTTACGTGGTCCCGATCGAGCCGCATGCCGTGGTGCTGGAAGACCACGCAGTGGCGGTGCGCAACGGCGAGATCATCGCGATCCTGCCACGCAGCCAGGCGCGCGAACGCTTCACTGCGGCCCAGGTGGTCAGCCGCCCGGAGGCGGCGTTGATGCCGGGCCTGGTCAACGCGCATACCCATAATCCGATGACCCTGCTGCGCGGGGTGGCCGACGACCTGCCGTTGATGACCTGGCTGCAGCAGCACATCTGGCCGGTGGAGGCAGCGGTGATCGGGCCGGAATTCGTCGCCGACGGCACCACCCTGGCGATCGCCGAAATGCTGCGCGGCGGCACCACCTGCGCCAACGAAAACTACTTCTTCGGCGACGTGCAGGCCGCGGTCTACAAGAAGCACGGTTTCCGCGCGCTGGTCGGCGCGGTGATCATCGATTTCCCCACCGCCTGGGCCAAGAGCGATGACGAGTACTTCGCCAAGGCCGGCGAGCTGCACGACCAGTGGCGCAACGATCCGCTGATCGGCACCTCGTTCGCCCCGCATGCGCCGTATACGGTCAACGATGCGAACTTCGAGCGCGTGCGCATGCTGTCTGACCAGCTGGACATGCAGGTGCACCTGCACACGCATGAGACCGCGCAGGAAGTCAGCGATTCGATCAAGCTGCACGGCCAGCGCCCGTTGGCGCGCCTGGATCGGCTGGGGCTGGTCAACGACCGCCTGATCGCCGTGCACATGACCCAGCTGACCGACGCGGAAATCCACCTGTGCGCCGAGCGCGGCGTCAGCGTGGTGCATTGCCCCGAATCCAACCTCAAGCTGGCGTCCGGCTTCTGCCCGGCCTGCGCGCTGCAGCGCGCGGGAGTGAACCTGGCCATCGGCACCGACGGCTGCGCCAGCAACAACGACTTGGACATGTTCAGCGAAAACCGCACCGCGGCGATCCTGGCCAAGGCTGTGGCCAACGATGCGACCGCGCTGGATGCGGCGAGCACGCTGCGCGCGTCCACGCTGGGCGGTGCGCGTGCGCTGGGCTTCGAACAGCGCATCGGCTCGATCGAAGTCGGCAAGCAGGCCGACCTGGTCTGCGTGGACCTGTCCGCGCTGGAAACCCAGCCCCTGCACAACGTGTTGTCGCAGCTGGTGTATGCCACCGGCCGCCAGCAGGTGAGCGATGTGTGGATCGCCGGCCAGCCCAAGCTGGTGCAGCGCGAACTGGTCGGCATGGACCTGCCGGGCATCATCGCCAACGCGCGCCAGTGGCGCGAGCGCATCCGCCACGTGCGCGCCTGATCCATCCCATCCGCGCGCCTTCCGGCGCCGCAAGGACACCCCATGAACGCCCCGAACGCTTCTTCCAATTTCGACCAGGCCGAGCTGGACAAATTCGCCGCCCTGGCCAACCGCTGGTGGGACGCGGAAGGTCCGCAGAAGCCGCTGCATGCGCTCAACCCGGTGCGCACCAAGTATGTCGCCGACCGCGCACCACTGCGCGGCCTGCGCGTGCTGGACATCGGCTGCGGTGGCGGCCTGCTCAGCGAGGCGCTGGCCCAGGCCGGTGCCGAGGTGACCGCCATCGACCTGGCGCCGGAACTGGTCAAGGTGGCGCGCCTGCACGCGCTGGAAACCGGCGTGACCGTGGACTACCGGGTGCAGGCCGCCGAGGATCTGGCCGCCGAGCAGCCGGGTAGCTTCGATGTGGTGACCTGCATGGAAATGCTGGAACACGTGCCGGACCCCGGTGCGATCATCGAAGCCTGCAAGCGCCTGCTGAAACCCGGCGGCCAGCTGTTCCTGTCCACCATCAACCGCACCGCCGCCGCGTTCGCGGTGGCGATCGTGGGGGCCGAATACGTGGCCCGGCTGCTGCCCAAGGGCACCCACCACTACCAGGAATTCATCACCCCGGCCGAGCTGTCACGCTGGCTGCGCGACGCCGACCTGCAACTGCAGGACGTCAGCGGCATGGCCTACGAGCCGTGGCGCAACCGCGCACGGCTGTCCAGCCGTACCGACATCAACTATCTCGCCCACGCGACCAAGCCGGCATGACCGCAGTGCGCTTCCCGCCCGCGGTGCTGTTCGACCTGGACGGTACCCTGCTGGACAGCGCGCCGGATTTCGTGGCGACCGCGGCCGACATGCTGGCCGCTCGCGGCCGGCCGCCGATCTCCCTTGAAGCGCTTCGCCCGGTGGTCTCCAAGGGCTCGCGGGCGATGCTGGCCGTGGCCTTTCCCGAGCTGCCCGGCGATGAGCGCGATGCGTTGATCCCGGAGTTCCTGCAGCGTTACCAGGCACTGATCGGCCAGCATGCAACGCTGTTCGATGGCGTGGCGGGCATGCTCGCCGCGCTGGACGCTGCCGGCGTGCGCTGGGGCATCGTCACCAACAAGCCCGAATACCTGGCGCGGCTGATCCTGCCGCAGCACGGCTGGCAGGCGCGCTGTGCGGTGCTGGTCGGCGGCGATTCGCTGCGCGAGCGCAAGCCGCACCCGCTGCCGTTGCTGCATGCGGCGCAGGCGATCGGCATCGCACCGTCGCACTGTGTGTACGTCGGCGATGACGAGCGCGACATCATCGCCGCGCGCGCTGCCGGAATGCCGTCGGTCGCCGCGTTGTGGGGCTATCGCCTGGCCGATGACGACCCGGCCAGCTGGAACGCCGATGTTGCGCTGGATGATGCGCACTCGCTGCAGCAGGCCACACGCTGGCCGACCCTCCCGGCACCGCCGGTCAAGCATTGAAGGATACGTAGTGAACAGCAGTGCGTTGGACAGCTTCCTGGACAAGTGGCGTGCACGCTGGCCCGAGTGGTCGGTGGCCGAGCCGTTCGTCGCGCCGGAACATCGTGCGCGGGCGGTGGCGTGGTTTTCGCTGCTGCAGGAATTGGATGACATGCTCAACACCAGCGGCGACCCGCTGCCGGCCGATGCCAAGCTGGCCTGGTGGGGCGAAGAGCTGCGCAGCTGGGCGGGCCAGCGCTCGCGCCACCCGCTGGGCCGCGTGCTGGAGCCGATCCGCGCACCGTGGGCGGTACTGGCCGATGCGCTGCCCAGCCTGGTGGAGGCGCGCGCCGTGGCCGTGGATGCGGCCGCCGCGCAGCGTGCGTTGACCGCGTTCGCCGAAGCGGTGGCGGCAGTGGAGGTGGTGCTGTTCGAAGACCGCCCGCGCGCCGGTGCGGGCCAGGCCGTGCTGCTGCAGACGCTGGCGCAGCGGCTTTACGACGCGGGCGTGACCGGCGTGCCGCGCTCGCTGCTGGAACCCGACGCTGCCGCCGCTCCACGGCGCTGGGCCGGTGAGCTGCTGAGGGACTGGAAGCTGCGCGTTGCCGGCCCGCGGCCGCGGCGGATCTGGGCGGCGTTGGCGCGTGCACGGCTGCAGTCGCAGGCCAGTGGCAAGCCGATTGAAGCAACGCCGGTGCGCACCTTGTTGCGTGTGTGGTGGGCCGCGCGCGGTTGATGCCGCGCGCCGGGAGACGGTAGCGCCGACCCATGGTCGGCGAGCGCAGCGGGCGGTGGTCTGACCGATACCCGCTGATCGAGGTAGTGACGGCCGCTGGCCGTCAGCGTTGGCCGGGCGCCGTGGTGGGTGACGGCCGATGGCCGTCACGCCTCACCTGCGTTCCAGCACCAGCAGCGGATCGATGCGGGTGTCGAACCAGTTCATACCCCAGTGCAGGTGCGGGCCGGTCGCCCGCCCGGTAGCCCCCACCGCGGCAATCACCTGGCCCTGTTCGACCCGGTCGCCGACCTTCACGTCGATGCGCGAAAGGTGCAGGAAGTTCGAGCTCACCCCGAAGCCGTGGTCAAGCAGCAGCGTGCCGCCGGTCAGGTACAGGTCCGGGGCGGCGAAGGTCACCACGCCAGCAGCCGGTGCCTTGACCGGCGTGCCGGTGGGCACGGCGATGTCCATGCCGGAATGGCCCGATCCGGGCTGCCCGTTGTAGACACGCGCATTGCCGAAGCGGCCGCTGATGCGACCCTGCACGGGCCACACGAACGGCTGGGCGAAGTCGGCGCGGTTGTCATCGCGCGCCCGCGCCGCCGTCACCTGGGCCTGTTCGCGCTTGATCCGTTCGGCGATGGCCGGCGGCGGATTGACCGTCTTCGGCGGCACGCCGTTGACCCGTTCCACCGGCCAGTCACGCGGCGTCACCGCGATGGCGACGCGCTCGCTGCCGCCGTCGGGGCGCTGTACGTCAACCTGCAGCGGGCCCTGCTCGTCGCGACCGATGCCGAACACCACGCTGCCGTAGCCACTCACCCGCAGGCTGCGGCCGGCATAGCGCACGCTGCTGCCGGCCGGCACCTTGCCGATCACCATCGCGCCCTGCGAGGCGCTGGCGGGAAACACCACGCGGCTGTCGGTGGCCTGCGCTTCGACCGGGGCCGCCGCGGACAGCAGCACGGGCAGGGCGCCGGCGAGCACCGAGCCCAGCAACAGCGCCCGCATCAGCGGTTGAACGCCAGGCGCTGGCCGTTGGCCGCCCCCACGATCTGCGTGCCGTCCCAGGCCAGCTGGCCATTGATCCAGGTCGAGGCGATGCGCGACTGGAAGGTGGTGCCTTCGAAGGGCGACCAGCCGCACTTGGACAGCACGTCTTCGCGCTTGACGGTGAACGGCTTGTCCTCCACCAGCACCAGGTCGGCAAAATAGCCTTCGCGCAGGAAGCCGCGTTCGGCCACGTCGAACAACTGGGCCGGCGCGTGCGCGAACTTCTGCACCACCCGGGCGATGTCCAGCTTGCCTTCGTGCACCAGTTCCAGCGCGGCGGTCAGCGCGTACTGCACCAGCGGCAGGCCGGACGGCGCCTGCGCGTACGGCTTCTGCTTTTCTTCCCAGGTGTGCGGAGCATGATCGGTGGCCAGCACGTCGATGATGTCCTCCACCAGCGCAGCGGTCAGCGCCTCGCGGTCAGCCACGTCCTTGATCGCCGGATTGCACTTGATGAGGTTGCCCAGACGGGCGTAATCGGTGCGGTCGAAGCGCAGGAAATGGATGCAGGTTTCGGCGGTGATCTGCTTGCGGCTGCCGTCGGCGCGGATCAGCGGGCCGCGCTCGAACAGGGCCAGTTCGTCGGCGGTGGAAATATGCAGTACGTGCAGGCGGGTGCCGTGCTTGCGGGCCAGCGAGACCGCCAGTTCGGACGACTTCAGGCAGGCCTGACGCGAGCGGATGTCCGGATGCTGCTCGGCGCTCAGGGTGTCGCCGTACTGCGCCTGGTATTCCTTCATCAGCGCGTCGATCATCGGCGTGTCTTCGCAGTGGGTGATGATCGGGGTCGGCGCGTCGCGGAAGATCGCGTCCAGCGTTTCCGGGTTGTCCACCAGCATGTTGCCGGTGGAGGCCCCCATGAACACCTTGATGCCCGGCGCGGTCTTCGGATCCAGGCGCTGGATGTGCTCCAGGTTGTCGTTGCTGGCGCCCATGTAGAAGCCGTAATTGGCGCGCGCGCGGCCGGCGGCGGAATCGTACTTGGCCTGCAGGGCGTCGGCGTTCAGCGTCGGCGGGTTGGTGTTGGGCATGTCCATGAAGGTGGTCAGGCCACCGGCCACCGCGGCGGCCGATTCGGTGGCGATGTCGCCCTTCTGGGTCAGGCCCGGCTCGCGGAAGTGCACCTGGTCATCGATCATGCCGGGCAGCAGCCAGCGGCCGGCGGCATCGACCACCTGCTCGCCATCGCGCGCGGCCAGCCCGCTTTCAATGCGTGCGATGCGGCCATTCTCGATGCGCAGGTCGGCATCGAAGACGCGGCCTTCGTTGACCAGGCGGGCGTTGGTAATCAGCGTGGAAGGCATGTCAGTGGTTTCCTTTGCAGCGGCAGGCGGGATCTTCGGTGCGTTCAGGCACCGGATCGAATCCGCCGGGATGGAAGGGGTGGCAGCGGCCGATACGGCGCACGGCAAGCCAGCTGCCACGCAGCGGACCGTGGCCGGCGATGGCCTGCATGGCATATTCGGAACAACTGGGGACAAAGCGGCAGCGCGGCCCGAGCAGCGGGCTGATGAAGCGCTTGTAGAAGCGCAGCAGGGCGATGAGCAAGTGGGAGATCACCCGTTCATAGTAAAACGAGTGTCCGCGCTTGGGGTGAATCGCGGCGGCATGGGAGGGTGGCCCGCGCCGCCCGGTGGAGGGCCTCGGCCCATTCATTACAGGCCCGTTGGGGCACATGGTTGGCAGCGGCGCATATTTGTCGCAGGATGGGGCGTTGGCTGCCGCACGCGTCCTGCGCCGCAGCCATGTCGGCGGCTGTGTCCGTCGACCAGGTTCCGTGCCGCGCAGCAGGTCATGCGGGTTCCGGGCATGCCACAGCCCCGTGTTGCAAGGGCCGTGTGTGCGTCCTGTCACGCGGTTGCTGCAGTCGGCCGGGTAGGCTATAAAGGCCCGCTTTCCCGGGCCCCGGGGAATCCAAGGAAGAGCGTTTCGTGGCTGCTAAAAAATCTGCAAAAAAGGCCGTCAAGGCCGCCAAGAAGTCCGCCAGCCCTGTTGCGAAGAAGACGGCGGCCAAGTCCGTAGCCAGCAAGCCGGCCAAGCCGGTGGCCAAGGCGACGGGAAAGACAGCGGCCAGGACGGCCACGGCGAAGAAGGCGCCGGCAGCGAAAGCGCTCGCGAAGAAGGCGCCGGTAAAGAAGGTCGTGGCCAAGAAGGCTGGGGCCACCAAGGCACCGGCGAAGAAGGTGGTGGCCAGGAAGACGGCAGTGACCAAGGTAGCGGCGAAGAAAGCGCCCGCCAAGGTCGCCAGCAAGCCGGCCAAGGCCGCTGCCAAGCCTGCCAAGCCGGCCACCAAGCCAGCCAGCAAGCCGGCAGTTAAGAAGCCCGTGGCCACGCCGGCCCCGGCAAAGAAGGTTTCCACGGTCGCCAAGGCGGCCAAGGCCGCCAAGCCGGTTTCCGGCAAGGCGACCGCAAGCAAGCCGTCGGCCAGTCCGGCGGTGAACAAGACCGCCACGGCAAAGCCCGCGGTCGGCAAGGCCACCGGCAAGCCGGCGGCAGTGCCTGCAGTGAAGTCCGTACCGAAGCCGGCGCCGCCGGTTCCGGCCACGTCTGTCCCGGCCAGCGACGCCGGCACCAAGGCACCTGAAAAGGTGGCCAAGGCGCCAGCCAAGCAGGCCCCGCAAATCAAGAATCCCGTGCCCGTTTCGAAATCGTCCGCGAAAACCCCTGTGAAATCCGATGCCGCCCCGAAGACTGTCGCCCGCCCGGTGGGCAAGGTTGCCGTGGCAGTGACCGCACGCTCGACCGCTCCGGCGCCGCGCAGCAAGTACAAGGTGGTCGAGTACAAGACCGACGAAGCCACCGGCCGTCCGATCCTGCCCACCGGCTACAAGCCGGGCGCGGAAGAGGAATACATGAGCCCCCTGCAGCAGGAGTACTTCCGCAAGCGCCTGCAGGACTGGCGCGCCGACCTGGTGGAAGAGTCCAAGCAGACCATCGAGAACCTGCGTGAGGAAGTGCGTGACATCGGCGATGAAGCCGAGCGCGCGACCCGCGAAACCGAGAACTCGCTGGAACTGCGCACCCGCGACCGTTACCGCAAGCTGATTGGCAAGATCGACAGCACGCTCAAGCGCCTGGAAGCAGGTGACTACGGCTACTGCGTGGACACCGGTGAAGAGATCGGCCTGGATCGCCTGGAGGCGCGCCTGACCGCCGAGCGCACCATCGATGCGCAGGAGCGCTGGGAACACATGCAGAAGCAGCAGGGCGACTAAGCCCCGCGCGGATGCCGATGCATGACGAAAAGCCCGGTTCGCACCGGGCTTTTTCGTTTGCGCATCCGCCAAGCAGGGGCAGCACGGTAGCGCCGACCCATGGTCGGCGAGCGCAGCGGTCGCTAGGCTGACCGCGTTACCGCAGTTGCAATTCCAACTCGCCGCGCTGCGGCAGCTGCACCATCACCGGCTCGCTCTGCAGGTCACCATCGGCGTGCGCGGCGGTTCCATCGCGCGACAGCCGTGCCAGCACCTCCACGCGTGCATGCGCGGACAACGGCTGGGTCGGCATCGGGCTGTCGGCGTCGCTGAGGCTGACGCTGGCAGGCAGCGCCTGCAGCGGATAGCGGCGCACCGCCACCGGCATCGGCGGGCCTCCCGGTGCACGTGCCAGCACGAACAGGGCCGCGCCCTGCGGCCACTGCGCGGGATCGAACCCGGGCGGCAGCGCGATGCGCACGCGCAGCAGCGCCGCCGCCTTTTCCTGCACCGCGCCCGCTGCCGCAGCGGGCGCCTGGGCACCGGCCGCAGCGCGTGCGATGACCAGCTGTTGTTCCAGCGCCGCCGCCGCCCCGGGCTGCAGGCGCGGCAGCAGCGCGGACCACACGGCCACCGCCTCGCCATCGCGGCCGCGTTGGCGCAGCGCGATGCCCAGCAGCCACGCCGCGCGTTCGGCATCGGGCTGCACCTGCAGCGCATGCTGCAGCCAACCGATCGCCACGTCATCGAAGCGCTTTTCCTGATCGGCCTGCGCACGCGCCTGGGCGGCTTCCACCAGCACCCCGGCGTCGTCCGGCGCCAGCGCTGCAGCGCGGCTGTACGCGGCGGCAGCGGCATCGAGCTGGCCGAGTTCAGCGCGCGAGCGGCCCAGCAGCACCCAGCCATCGGCACGTTGCGGTTCCTGCTCCAGTGCCTGTTCCAGCGCCTGCACGCCATCGTGCAGTTCCGCCAGCGAGGGCGCGGCCGGTGCCTGCGCGGCGCGCGGATCGCCGACCAGCAGGTACAGGCTGGCGCTTGCCACGCCGATGCTCAGGCAGGCAGCCAGGAAACCCAGCCGCCCACGCGCGCGCAACGGCCACAGCACGGCCAGTGCCAGCAGCATGCCGGCAACGCCGGCCAGCGCGGCCAACGCGGCCGTCACCAGCCGTCACCGCGGTTTTCGTCGACCACCACGGCGCCGCCCCGGCGACGCACCAGCCGCCACACCACCAGCCCGCCGCCCAGCAGGAACAGCAGCGGCCCGCCCCACAGCAGCCAGGTGCCGGGCTGCAGCGTGGGCTGGTACAGCACGAACTCGCCGTAGCGCTGCACCAGGAAGCGCTTCACCCCGGCATCGTCATGGCCCTGCTGGATCAACTGCAGCACTTCCCGGCGCAGGTCCTGGGCGATCTGCGCATTGGAATCGGCCAATGACTGGTTCTGGCACTGTACGCAGCGCAGCTGCGCGGCGAGTGCGTGAAAGCGTGCTTCTTCGGCGGCATCGGTGAACTGCAGCGGCCGCGCGTCGTGGACCGGCTGCTGTGCGCGGGCGACGCTGCAGAACAGCGAGGCCAGCAGCAGCACGGCCATCAGCAGGCCGCCTGCGAACCGGCGCGCGCCCTGGGGGTCAGGGCGTGGCGTGCAGTGCATTGCCGGCATCGGCCTGGGCTTTTTCGATCTGTTCCAGTGCCGGGATCAACTTCTGGTCGACCACCGCCTGGGTCATCGCGCCGCTGTACTTCCAGCGCACCACGCCGCTGCCATCCACCAGGAAGGTTTCCGGTGCGGCGGTGATGCCCCAGTCGATCGCGGTGCGGCCTTCGATGTCACTCAGCACCACCATGAAGGGATTGCCCAGCTGTTCAAGCCAGCGCAGGGCATCGGCCGGTTCATCCTTCCAGTTGTAGCCGATGACCCGCACGCGCTTGGTTTCGGCGAAGCGGGTAAGCACCGGGTGTTCTTCGCGGCAGGCGGCGCACCAGCTGCCCCAGACATTGATCAGGTACGGCGCACCGCGCAGTTCTTCGCTGCGCACGTGGATGTCCGGATCGTGCAGCACCGGCAGTTCGAAGGCCGGCGCCGGCTTGCCGATCAGCGGCGAGGGCAGGACATCGCGCTGCGGATCGCCGCTCTTCATCACCCCATACACCATCAGCCCGAGCAGGCCGAAGAAGAACAGCACGCCGATCACGATGGCCACCGGGGGCAGCGGACGGGAAGGGCGGGGGGCGGGGGATTCGGACATGGAAAACAGGACTCCTACGGACGGCGGAAACGACGATCAACGGCAGCGACCAGGCCACCGAGCGCCATCAACAGCGCCCCGAGCCAGATCCAGCGCACGAATGGCTTGATATGCACGCGTACGGCCCATGCATTGTTGCCCAGCGGCTCGCCCATTGCCACGTAGACATCGCCGGAAAGCCGCGCGTCGATGCCGGCTTCGGTCATCACCTGGCCACCGCTGGCATACAGGCGTTTTTCCGGGTGCAGCAGCGCGCGTTCGCGGCCATCACGGAACACCCGCAGGTGGCCGCGGTCGGCGCTGAAGTTCGGGCCTTCGCGGTGGTCGACGCCTTCGAAGCGGATCTCATGGCGGCCTACCACCACGGTCTGGCCGGGTGACAGGGCCACCTCGCGTTGCACGTTCAGCGCTTCAACCAGCAGCGCGCCGGCCAGGAACACCGCCATGCCCGCATGGCCCAGCAGCATGCCGGTCATTTCCGCGGTGAAGCGTCCATTGCCGCGCAGGCGCTGCCAGATGAAGCGTGCCGTGCCCAGTCCCACCCAGGCGGCCGCGCCGACACCCAGGCCGACCTTCCAGCCGTTCTGCGGTGCGCGCCACCAGGCCAGCGCGGCCAGCAGCATGGCCAGCGCCAGCCAGGGCAGCAGCAGCGCCAGCGCGCGCGAGGGCTGGTCACGCTGCCAGTTGACCAGCGGGCCGAACGGCAGCAGCAACACCAGCGGGGCCATCAGCAGCAGGAACAGGCTGCCGAAGTAGGGCGGCCCGACGGAGATCTTGCCCAGCCCCATCGCATCGGCCAGCAAGGGATACAGGGTGCCCAGCAGCACCATCGCGCAGGCGCTGGCCAGCAGCAGGTTGTTGGCCAGCAGCAGGGTCTCGCGCGAGGTGGCGGTGAAGCCGCGGCGCGGATCGCCGCTGTCCACGCCCAGGCGGCCGGCGCGCAGCGCGAACAGCAGCAGCGCCCCGCCCACCAGGATCGCCAGGAACAGCAGGATGAACATGCCGCGCGAGGGATCGGCGGCGAACGAATGCACGCTGGTCAGCACGCCCGAGCGCACCAGGAAGGTGCCGAGCAGGGACAGCGCGAAGGCGGCGATCGCCAGCAGCAACGTCCAGCTGGCGAAGGTGCCGCGCTTTTCGGTCACCGCCTGCGAATGGATCAGCGCGGCGCCGGCCAGCCACGGCATGAAGCTGGCGTTCTCCACTGGATCCCAGAACCACCAGCCGCCCCAGCCCAGTTCGTAGTAGGCCCACCAGCTGCCCAGCGCGATGCCCAGGGTGAGGAACGCCCAGGCCACGTTGGTCCACGGCCGTGTCCAGCGCACCCAGCGCGTGTCGACCCGGCCATCCAGCAGCGCGGCAACGGCGAACGCGAACGGCACCGAGAACCCCACGTAGCCCAGGTACAGCATCGGCGGGTGGATGATCAGCCCGGGGTCCTGCAGCAGCGGATTGAGGTCACGGCCCTCCAGCGGCGCCGGGATCAGGCGCGCGAACGGATTGGAGGTGAAGATCAGGAACGCGAGGAAGCCGATGCTGACCAGGCCCATCACCGCCAGCACGCGCGCCTGCACGGTGTCGGGCAACCGCCGCGAGCCCAGCGCCACCGCGCCGGTCCATGCGGCCAACACCAGCGCCCACAGCAGCAGTGAGCCTTCGTGCGCGCCCCACACCGCCGACCAGCGATACACCATCGGCAGCAGCGTGTTGGAATTTTCCGCGACGTAGCGCACCGAGAAATCCTGCTGCACGAACGCAGCGGTGAGCACCGCGAAGGCGGCCGCCACCAGCAGCACCTGCGCCAGCGCCGCCGGCCGCGCGACCTGCATCCAGCTGGCGATGCCGCGCTGGGCGCCGATCAGCGGCAGGCTGGCCTGCAGCAGCGCCGCCAACAACGCCAGCAGCAGCAGGATCTGTCCCAGTTCGGGCAGCACTCAGCGCACCTCGGGCGCAGGCACGGGCACATCGTGCTTGACGTGTGCCTTGCCCATCTTGTCGGCCAGTTCCTTCGGCATGTAGGTTTCATCGTGCTTGGCCAGCACTTCTTCGGCGATGAAACGGTCGCCCTGCAGGCGCCCGGTCACCACCACGGCCTGGCCTTCGCGGAACAGGTCCGGCAGGATCTGGTCGCTGCGCACGGTCATGTCCGCATCGCCATCAGTGACGGTGAACAACGCCACCAGCGAGCCGGGCTCGCGTTTCAGCGAGCCCTTGGCGACCATGCCGCCCAGGCGGAAGCGTTCGGCGCTGCCGGCATCACCGCGCAGCACTTCGGCCGGGGTGTACAGGTAGGCCACGTTGCGCTGCAGGGCCATCGCCACCAGCGCAGTGGCCAGGCCGGACGCGGCCAGCAGCAGCAGCACCCACAGCAGGCGACGGCGACGCTGCGGATTCATCGCTCCAGCTCCAGCGGCAGCCCGTTGCCGGCGCTGGCCGAGCGGCGTGCCTGCTGGCGCAGCTGGCGCTGGCGGGCGTCCTGCTGCGCGCGGCGCAGGCGCAGGTGCGAGCCGATGGCATCGATCGCCAGCACCCCGACGAACACCGCGTAGGCGGCGACCACGTAGCCCAGGTACGTCATGGTTCCCCCTGCAGCTGGCGCTGCACCCAGTCCTTGCCGGCTTCGCGCTGCAGGTTGTCCGCACGCGCCTTGGCCAGCAGCGAGCCGACGAACCACAGCTTGGTGCCGATCACCATCAGCCACAGCGGCAGCTGCATGCTGGCATCCAGCGTGGTCGGCCCGAACAGGCGGATGGTCTGGCCCTGGTGCAGGCTGCCCCACCAGTCCACCGAATACCGGATGACCGGCAGCAGCGCGACCCCGACGACGGCCAGCAGTCCCGCCGCGCGCGCGGCGTTGCGCCGGTCTTCGATGGCCATGTACAGCCCGATCACCCCGAAATAGAGGAACAGCAGGATAAGTTCGGTGGTCAGGCGCGGGTCCCAGTCCCACCAGGTGCCCCACATCGGCCGGCCCCAGATGCTGCCGGTGAGCAGGGTGATCAGCGTGAAGCCTGCACCGATCGGCGCGCACGCCATCGCCAGGACTTCGCAGACCTTGATCTTCCACACCAGTGCGATGGCCGCATACAGCGCCATCAGCGCGAAGACGAACAGGCTCATCCATGCGCTGGGCACGTGCACGAACAGGATGCGGAAGCTGTCGCCCTGCTGGTAATCGGCCGGCACCACGAACAACGCCTGCCACAGCCCGAAAGCAAGCACCGGCAGCGCAGCGAGGTGGAAGACGCGGGACCAGCGACGGGCGAAACGGTCGAAGGTGGGCGGCGAGCCGAGTTGGTGGAACCAGCGGACGATCGGTTGCATGCGGTAGCGGCTATCCCGGGTTGTCGGTGTGGCTCAGCTCAAGGAAATGCGGATGGCGGCAGCGGTCGCCAGTGGCGCCAGCACCAGCGCCACCACCAGCCCGGCGGCGAGCATCAGCAGCGCGCCATACGGATCCTGGTTGCGTGCGGCCGCAGCGACGCTGCCTGCACCGAACACCAGCACCGGCACGTACAGCGGCAACGACAGCAACGCCACGAGGATACCAGAGCGCCGGATGCCGACCGTCAGTGCCGCCACCATGCCGCCGATCAGGCTCAACAGCGGCGTGCCCAGCAGCAACGATGCCAGCAACATCGGTAATTGGTCATGTGGCAGATGCAGCATTTCCGCCAGCAACGGGCTGAGTACGATCAGCGGCAGGGCCGTCGTCAGCCAGTGCATCAGCACGCGCACCAGCACCAGCCAGGCCAGCGGCACCGGCGCCAGCAGCCACTGTTCCAGCGACCCATCTTCGGCATCGGAGCGGAACAGCGAATCCAGCGCCAGCTGTCCGGCCAGCAGCACTGCCAGCCACAGCACCGCGACGGCGTTGCCGGCCAGCTGGCGTGGATCGCGGCCGGACGCCAGCGCGAACAGCACCACCACCAGCAAGGCGAACAGCACCGGCTGCAGCGCATCGCCGCGGCGGCGCCAGACCAGCCGCAGGTCGCGCACGGCCAGCGCACGCGCGGTCTGCCACAGGCCGGGTTCGGTGCCGGGGGCGATCATGCGGCCACCTGCGGCAGCGCCAACTGCAGCTGGCGCGTGCGCACCGGCGGGGCGGCGTAGGCGCCGTGGGTGGTGACCAGCGCCGCGCCACCGCCGCGCAGGTGCGCGGAGATCATCCGGTTGACCAGGTTGATGCCCTCCAGGTCGAGGTTGGCATAGGGTTCGTCCAGCAGCCACAGCGGTGCCGGCGACAGCCACATCCGCGCCAGCGCCAGCCGGCGCTTCTGCCCGGCCGACAGATGCCGTACCAGGGTGTCCTCGTGGCCGGCCAGCCCGACCACCGCCAATGCGTTGCCGGGCATCTGGCGCGCGCGACGGCCATGCAGGCCGCACAGGAAATGCAGGTTGTGCAGCGTATCCAGATCCGGTTTCATCGCGGGCAGGTGGCCCAGGTAGGCCACGAAGCGCGCGCGTTCGGCAGTGCTGGCGGCGCGGCCATCGATGTCCACGCGCCCGGCCGAAGGCCGCAGCAGGCCTGCCAGCACGCGCAGCAGGGTGGTCTTGCCGGCACCGTTGTCGCCCTGCACCAGCAGCGCTTCGCCGGTGTCCACGTGGAAATCGAGCGGGCCGAACACGCGTTCGTCATCTCGTGAGAAGCAAAGGCCATGTGCGGCCAGCAGCGCAGGGGTATCCAAGGGGCGATTCTCTGCGCCGAACACGGGCCCTGATTGTAAAGGCTAGAGAGGGTCGCTGGCCGGTAGTGACGGCCGCTGGCCGTCAAGGCGCTACACTCACATGCCTGTCTTCCAACCCCGCACAGGCCGATGCAACCGCAGACCAAGCTGCCCAAGGTGGGCACCACCATCTTCACCGTGATGTCCCAGCTGGCCGCCGAACACGGCGCCGTCAACCTTGGCCAGGGCTTTCCCGATTTCAGCGCGCCGCAGCGCCTGATCGATGCCACCACCGCCGCGATGGCCGAAGGCCTGAACCAGTACCCGCCGATGACCGGAGTGGCGCCGCTGCGCCAGGCGATCGCGCAGAAGTCGCTGGACCTGTACGGCGCGCAGGTGGATCCGGATACCGAAATCACCGTCACCAGTGGCGCCACCGAAGCGATCTTCAATGCCATCCACGCCGTGGTGCGTGCCGGCGAGGAAGTGATCGTGCTGGACCCGGCATATGACTGCTACGAGCCGGCCATCGACCTGGCCGGCGCGCGCGCGGTGCACGTGCCGCTGGACCCGCAGACCTTCGCGGTGGACTGGGACCGCGTACGCGCGGCGATCACCCCGCGCACGCGCCTGCTGATGGTCAACACCCCGCACAATCCGTCCGGGGCGATGCTGGCCGAGGCCGACCTGCAGGCGCTGGCCGACCTGCTGCGTGGCACCGACATCTACTTGATCTCCGATGAGGTGTACGAGCACATCATCTACGACGGCCGCCGCCACGAATCGGCGCTGCGCCACCCGGAACTGCGCGCACGCGCGTTCGTGATTTCCAGCTTCGGCAAGACCTACCACTGCACCGGCTGGAAGATCGGCTATGCGATCGCACCGCCCGCACTCAGCGCGGAATTCCGCAAGGTCCACCAGTACAACACCTTCACCAGTTTCGGCCCGGCGCAGTACGGTTTCGCCGCGATGATCCGCGACGAGCCGCAGCATCACCTGGAACTGGGGGCGTTCTACCAGGCCAAGCGCGACCGTTTCCGCGAGCAGCTGGCGCAGACCCGGCTGGTGCCGCTGGCGGTGCCGGGCGGCTACTTCCAGCTGGTCGATTATTCGGCGATCAGCGACCTGCCCGACCATGAGTTCGTGAAGTGGCTGACCATCGAAAAGGGCGTGGCGGCGATCCCGCTGTCGCCGTTCTATGAGACGCCGCCGGTTGGCCAGCGCATCGTGCGGCTGTGCTTTGCCAAGAACGAAGCCACGCTGGATGCGGCCATCGAACGGTTGCAGCGGCTGTGAGCGGCGCACCGCAGGACCTGCGCATCAGCCTGGTGCAGGGCGATACGCGCTGGCACGATCCGGCCGGCAACCGCGCGCATTACGCCGCGCTGCTGGCGCCGTTGGCAGGCACGACCGACCTGGTGGTGCTGCCGGAAACCTTCACCAGTGGCTTTTCCAACGCGGCGATCAGCCAGGCCGAAGACATGCACGGCCCGACCGTGGCGTGGATCGTCGAGCAGGCGGTTCAACTGGGCGCCGCGGTCACCGGCAGCGTGCAGCTGCGCGAAGGCGATGCGGTCTACAACCGGCTGTTGTTCGCTACCCCGGACGGCGACCTGCAGCAGTACGACAAGCGCCACCTGTTCCGCTACGGCGGCGAACACGAACGTTATGCCGCCGGACATGAACGCCTGAGCGTGGAATGGAAGGGCTGGCGGATCAATCCGCAGGTCTGCTACGACCTGCGTTTCCCGGTGTTCTGCCGCAACCGTTTCGATGTGGAACGGGCAGGGCAGCTGGATTTCGACCTGCAGATCTTCGTCGCCAACTGGCCTTCGGCGCGCGCCTATGCGTGGAAGACGCTGCTGCGCGCACGCGCGATCGAAAACCTGTGTTTCGTGGCGGCGGTGAACCGGGTGGGCGTGGACGGCAACGACCTGCACTACGCCGGCGACAGCGCGGTCATCGATTACCTCGGCCAGCCGCAGGTGGAAGTGCGCGAAGTCGAGCAGGTGGTGACCACCACGCTGTCGGCGCAGGCGCTGGCTGCCCATCGCGCGCGCTTCCCGGCGATGCTGGACGCGGACCGCTTCGAGCTGGATCCGCCGCCGCGCGCCGGCTGAACCGCGCCCGGGATGGGGGCCGCCGCCCCTGTCCTGACGGGGCGGCGCGCTGCTAGATTCGGCGCATCATGAAACCCGGAGTTTCCCGACGATGAAGAACGCTGTTTCCCTGATGGCTGTGCTGTTCGTTTCGGCTTTCGTTGCGCCCGCCGCACAGGCTGCCGGTAACATCGAGTGCAGCCTGCGCTATGACCTGTCCGGCTGGTCGGTGTTCTACAAGACCGCCTCCGGCACCGGGACGATCACCTGCGACAACGGCATGCGCATGCCGGTCACGCTGAAGGTCAAGGGCGGTGGACTGACCGTGGGCAAGTCGAAGATCGTCGATGGCACGGGCCGTTTCAGCGGCGCTTACTCCCCGGATGACCTGTTCGGCACGTATGCGGCGGTCAGCGCGCATGCCGGCGCGGTCCGCTCCAGCGGTGCGGTGGCGATGACCAAGGGCGATATCTCGCTGGCGCTGGCCGGTACCGGCAAGGGCTGGGACCTGGGGATCGACGGCACGGCGTTCACGATCGAACGGCGCTGAGGGCGGGGTAGTGACGGCCGCTGGCCGTCATCGCGACTTGTTTGACGGCCAGCGGCCGTCACTACCGAGAAACCTGGCACGTCGGCCAGCGGCCGTCAGTACCCGTCACGCTGACGAGGCAACAAAAAACCCGGCCGAAGCCGGGTTTTTTGATGCATCACGCGAGGGGATCAGCCGCCGCGCGGGCCACCGCGACCGCGGTTGCCACCCGGACCGCCCGGGCCACGGTTGCCACCGGGGCCACCCGGGCCACGGTTGCCGCCCGGGCCGCTGGGGCCACGGTTGCCACCGGGACCACCCGGACCGCGGTTGCCACCCGGGCCACCGGCCGAACGATTACCACCCGGGCCGCGATTGCCGCTGGCCGGACGGGGGGTGCTGCCGTACGGGCTGAAGCCCGGGTTGGCATGGTCGGACGGGAACGACGGTGCGTTGCCCGGGTGACCATACGGATGCTTGTTGCCCTGGCCGCCCTGGCCCTGGCCACCGCGATTGCCACCGGCACCCGGCGACTTCGGCTTGGCGTAACCGCCACGACCACCTTCACCCTGGCCCTGGCCGTAACCACCGCCCTGGCCCGGACCGCGCGCACCGGGGCCGCGCGCACCCGGACCACCCGGACCACGGGCACCGGGGCCGCGCGCTGCGCCGGGACCGGCGTTGCGGTGGCCGCTCGGGCCGGTGCTGACGCCGTCCGGCACGTACCAGCTGCGGAATGCCGCCGGATTGCCTTCCGGCAGGCCACGGTCATTCTTCTGCGGGCGCGCCTTGAACGGACGCTGCGACTGCTTGGCCGCGGCTTCACCGCTGACCGTCAGGCCGCCCTTGAAGCCGCCGCCGCCCTTGCCACCGCGACCACGACCGCGATCTTCGCGGACGTTGTCGAAGCGACGCAGCTCGCGACCTTCATCGGCGGTGTTGTGGCCGTTGACGTAGGCCGTGCCGCGGCCGCCTTCGCGGCCCATGCGCACGGTGGTCTTGGCCGCGCGACGCTGGCCGATCACCGGCTGCAGGGTCAGCGCGGACGGTGCGCCTTCTTCCAGGTTCAACTTGGCGCGCAGCGCTTCGACCTGGGCGGTCGGCAGTTCCACCGAATGGCCACGGGTCAGTTCGCGCGGCAGGCTCACGGTGCCGTAGCGGGTACGCTTCAGGCGGCTGACCTGGCAGCCCTGCGATTCCCACAGGCGGCGGACTTCGCGGTTGCGACCTTCCTTGACCACCACGCGGAACCAGTCGTGCGAATCGGTGCCGCCGATGCGCTCGACTTCATCGAACTTGGCCGGACCGTCTTCCAGCGCGACGCCACGCTGCAGGCGCAGGATGGTGTTGTCGTCGACCTTTTCCTGGCCTTCCGGGGCGCGCACGCGCACCACGTACTCGCGCTCGACTTCGAAGGACGGGTGCATCATCGCGTTGGCGAGTTCACCGTCGGTGGTGGCCAGCAGCAGGCCGGTGGTGTTGATGTCCAGGCGGCCGATGGCGATCCAGCGGGCGCCCTTCAGCGCCGGCAGCGACTCGAACACGGTCGGGCGGCCTTCTGGATCTTCGCGGGTGGTCACTTCGCCTTCCGGCTTGTTGTAGACCAGCACGCGCGAGGGCTCGGCCAGGGCGGTGGCGACGAAGCCGCGGCCATCCAGCTCGATGCGGTCGCCGCTGCGGACCGACATGCCGGTCTGCGCGACTTCACCGTTGACCTTGACCAGGCCCTCGGCGATGCGCTGTTCCAGCGCACGGCGCGAACCGAGGCCGGCCTGTGCCAGCACCTTGTGCAGGCGTTCTTCCAGCTTGAACTGTTCGGAGGTGGCTTCGCGCTTCAGCGACAGCTTGTTCAACGACAGCTTGCGGGGGGTATCACTCATTAACTTTGGCTCCGGCCGACGTTTCATCGTCGGCCTCTGGTTCGGAATCGGCTAGGTCAACAGCCACGGTCGTCTTCGCGACGGCGTTGTCTTCGCTCTCGTTCACTGGCGCCGCGCGCGTGCCCGGCGCGGTGTCGGGGTGCCCGTTGTCGCTGGGCGAAGGTGCTTGCTCATCAGGGTCTGCCGCGACGGGCGCGGCAGGGGGTAGGGGTCCGGCATCGGCGCCTGCGGCGGCCGGGATGCCTTCTTCGTCGGTGCCGCCGGGGGCGGGGGCATCGTCATCATTGGCGGCTGCGCCCGGGCTGGCGGCCGCGGCCGGCAGCGGTGCATCGGGCTGGCCATCCGGCCCCAGCGGCAGCTGCGGTTCCAGTTCGGCCAGGTCTTTCAGCTCGGACAGCGGCGGGAGTTCATCCAGGCGCTTGAGGCCGAAATAATCCAGGAAACCCTTGGTGGTGCCGAACAGCGCCGGCCTGCCAGGCACATCGCGGTGGCCGATCACCCGGATCCACTCACGTTCTTCCAGGGCCTGGATGATGTTGCTGCTCACCGCAACGCCACGTACCTGTTCGATCTCGCCACGGGTGATCGGCTGCCGGTAGGCGATCAGCGCCAGCGTTTCCAGCGTGGCGCGGGTGTAGCGCGTCTTGCGCTCGGTCCACAGCCGGCTGATATGCCCATGGACCTCGGCGGTGACCTGGTAGCGGAAGCCGGAGGCCACCTCCACCAGTTCCACGCCCCGCTCGACGCAGGCCTCGCGCAGGGTTTCCAGTGCGCGTTCCACGCTGCCTGCCGGCGCCGGCTCGTCTTCCGGGAACAGCTCCTTGAGCTGCACCAGGGTCAGCGGCTGCGGCGATGCCAGCAGCGCGCCTTCGACGATTCGGTTGATCAGCGGTTGATCCATCGGCAATTCGCGCTCACTCGTTCGGGTTGGCTGCGTCGTTGTCATCGAATTCGCTGCTGAAAGACAGCGGCTCATTGGTGTTTCCCGCCGCCAGCGACTTGACGTAGATCGCCGCCAGCGGGGCTTCCTGCACGATATCCAGCAGCTGCTCCTTGGCCAGTTCCAGCATGGCCAGGAAGGTGACCAGCACGCCGAGCTTCCCTTCTTCGGCGGTGAACAGCGATTCGAAACGGTAGAACACGCCTTCTTCCATGCGGCCCAGCAGGTCGCCCATGCGCTGGCGGACACTCAGGGCTTCGCGCTTGATCGCGTGCCCGGTGAACAGCTCGGCGCGCTTGAGCACGTCGTGCAGGGCCACCAGCATTTCCTTCAGTTCCACCGGCGGCGGCAGGCGGATCGCCGCGCGGTCGGGGACGAAGGCATGCACCACGGTGGTGTCGCGGTCCTGCCGGGGCAGGGCGTCGATATCCTCGGCGGCCTGCTTGAAACGTTCGTACTCCTGCAGCCGGCGGACCAGTTCGGCGCGCGGATCGGCTTCCTCACCGTCCTCGCTGACCGGCCGCGGCAGCAGCATCCGCGACTTCACTTCGGCCAGGATCGCGGCCATCACCAGGTATTCGGCGGCGAGCTCGAAACGCAGCTCGCGCATCACCGTGATGTATTCCACGTACTGCCGGGTGATCTCGGCGACGGGGATGTCCAGCACATCCAGGTTCTGGCGGCGGATCAGGTACAGCAGCAGGTCCAGCGGCCCTTCGAATGCATCCAGGATGACTTCCAGTGCATCCGGCGGGATGTACAGGTCCTGCGGTATCTGCAGGACCGGTTGCCCATGCACCACGGCCAGCGGCATTTCCTGCTGCTGTGGGGTGGGCGGCCGGATTGACGGGGTCGCGTCTAGCGCGGTTTCAGAGGTCATCAAAGGACATCAGGATTGCAACGGACCGGTCGCGGTGCCGGCCATTGCCTCCAGGCAACTGCCTGACAGGCCATGGCGGAAACCAGGACACGCCGGAATCGGCGCGATTCCACACATCAATAAAGCAGGACGCACCGCACTGGCGGCAGCGACGAAACTACGGGGAGGTCGTCTACGCGGTCTGGTCGGGGGCAGCGGTTCGATCATCGGTGGCCTGCGGGGCCATGGGACCGACGGGACGCTGCGTCCAGTCACGTGCAATGCAAACAGGTTACGGCTTTGCAATCGCGGTGTCCAGTCAGGCGCGGCGCGTGGTCAGGCAGCCGCTAGAATCAGCGCCAGTTCCCGCAGGACAACAGGAGACAATCGATGTGGTACGTAATTGAAGGCTACGACGGCCAGGACGTGCTTCCGGCCCGGATCGCCGCCCGCCCGACCCACCTGGCACGGCTGCAGGCCCTGCAGGAGCAGGGCAGGTTGCTGCTGGCCGGTCCGTGCCCGGCGATCGACAGCGAGGACCCGGGTCCGGCCGGCTTCAGCGGCAGCGTGGTGATCGCCGCGTTCGACTCGCTGCCCGCCGCCCGCGAATGGGCCGACGCCGACCCCTACGTGGCAGCCGGTGTCTACGTGCGCACCGAGGTCCGCCCGTTCCGCAAGGTCCTGCCGTGAGCAACGCCGAGCGGATGGAGCGAATCCGTGATGCGTTGCAGCAATCACTGGCTCCCGTGCACCTGCATGTTGAAGACGATAGTCACCGTCATGCCGGCCATGCCGGCGCGCGTGACGGGCGCGGTCATTTCAACGTCCACGTGGTCAGCGAGCAGTTTGCCGGAATGGGGCAGATTGCACGACATCGCGCCGTATACGCTGCACTTGGCGACATGATGCAGGCCGATATCCACGCGCTTTCCATACGTGCGCAGACCCCGGCCGAGGCTGGCTGATCCGGTGTCCCTTGCTGTCCTGTGACGTCCCCGGGGCGTCCCGCGGTGGACAGCGGGCGGACGCCCCACGACTTATAGGACTAACGAAGTGTTTACATCGGACATTGGAAACGCTTACATTCCGCGCCAAGCCGTAGGGCTGGAGTCGTGGAGGGCGACTTTGTGAACAAGGCAGCGATCACCATCAAGGATGTTGCGCGGGAAGCCAAGGTCTCCGTGGCCACGGTTTCGCGCGCGCTCAATGGACACGAAAATGTCGCCGAGCCGGTTCGCCAACTGGTGCTGGAGGTGGCTGCGCGCCTGCGCTACACCCCGCACGCCGCCGCCCGCAGCCTGAGCAGCCGGCGCACCAATACCGTCGGGGTGGTGCTGCCCGACCTGTATGGCGAGTTCTTCTCCGAACTGATGCGCGGCATCGACCAGATCGCCCGCATCCGCCGCCAGCACCTGCTGGTGTCCAGTTACCACGGCGACCAGGAACAGCAGGGTGCGGCCCTGCGTGCCATGCGCGGCCGGGTCGATGGCCTGCTGGTGCTGTCCCCGTATGCGGAAAGCCCGGGTTTCCTGACCGACAACCTGCCGCAGTCGCTGCCCACGGTGCTGATCAATACCTACCTGCCCGACCAGGACCATCCTGTGTTGAGCATCGATGACCACGCTGGCGCCGTGGCGATGACCCGCCACCTGCTCGACGTCGGCCACCGCCGCATTGCCTTCATTTCAGGCCCGGACTCCAACTACGATGCGCGCGAACGCCTGCGGGGCTTCCGCGATGCGCTGGCTGCCTTTGGCAGTGATGCGCAGGGCATCGAGCTGCCCGGCGATTTCGACGAAGCTTCCGGCCATCGTGCCGGTCAGGAGTTGCTGGCAGCCGGAACGCTGCCCGATGCGGTATTCGCGGCCAACGACATGATGGCGCTGGGCTGCCTGTATGCGTTCGCGCAGGCGGGCCTGAAGGTGCCCGATGACGTGGCGCTGGCCGGTTTCGATGACATTCCGCTGGCCCGTTTCGTTCACCCGTCGTTGACGACGATGCAGGTGAGTATCGCCGAGCTCGGTGACATGGCGATGACGCGCCTGATGCAGTTGATGGATTCAAAAAGCACGGAAAGCGCGGGTGACAAGCAGACGCTTGTGCCGAAGCTGATCGTGCGTGATTCAAGCAAGAGTGTTTCCCGCAGGACCCAAACCCACACGCCATCCGGCCGTTGAAGCCAGAGGCGATTCCATTTTTTGTTTGACATGAAAGGGGCGGCCATCGCGGTCGCCACCACCCCCGGAGATTTTCATGACGCAGTTCAATCACCATCGTCGGATGCCGGCTCGCCGTCTGCTGACGTGCGCCCTGGTCAGCTGCCTGGCCATCGCTGCAGCACCGGACGTGATGGCCCAGTCGGCCAACGCGAGCCTGCGCGGCACCGTTGCTTCGGCCCAGGCTGGCAGCGAAGTGGTCGCCACCAACGTGGCCACCGGCACCACCCGTCGCGGCACCGTCCGCGCTGACGGCAGCTACTCGCTGATGGGCCTGGATCCGGGCACCTACGACGTGGTGGCCAATGGCCAGACGCAGAAGGTCACCGTGACCGTGGCCTCGGCCGCCACGCTGAACTTCAGCGGCGCGGCAGCGGCGGCTCCGGCCGGCGATGCCACCACCCTGGACGCGGTGACCGTGGTCGCCCCGACCCTGCTGCAGGAAGTGCGCACCTCCGAAGTCGGCAAGACCGTCAGCCTGCAGCAGATCCAGACCACCCCGCAGGTCTCCCGCAACTTCCTGGAGTTCGCCGACGCCGTGCCGGGCCTGATCTTCACCCGCGATGCGAAGGGCAACACCTCCCTGCGTGGCGGTGCCACCAATGCCGATGGCACCAACGTCTACATCGACGGCGTGGGCCAGAAGAGCTACGTCAAGGGCGGCGGCGTGGCCGGCCAGTCCGGCAGCGCCGGCAACCCGTTCCCGCAGCTGGCGATCGGTGAATACAAGGTCATCAGCGGCAACTACAAGGCCGAATACGGCCAGGTGTCCAGCGCGGCCGTGACCGCGGCGACCAAGTCCGGTACCAACGAGTTCAAGGGTGAAACCTTCTACCGTTACACCAACGAAGACATGCGCGCCAAGACCCCGGCGGAGCGCCAGCCGGGCCAGACCAAGGAAGCGTCGGCCGAGAAGGAATACGGCTTCGCGCTCGGTGGCCCGATCGTCCAGGACAAGGCGCACTTCTTCGTGACCTACGAAGCCAAGCGCTTCGACCTGCCGGTCACCATCGCCCCGGAAGGCTCGGTCACCAACCGCATCGGCCTGCTGCCGGCAGACGCCGCCGCCGGCCTCGGCCCGGCCAGCCAGCCGTTCCAGCAGGACCTGATCTTCGCCAAGATCGACTTCGAGCCGACCGACAACGATCGCATCGAACTGAGCTTCCAGGATCGCGACGAGACCCAGCAGCAGTTCAGTGGCCAGACCGCGCCGGAAGCCGGCCGTGAAGTGGTCAACACCGACCGTCGTTACGCGCTGCGCTGGAACCACAGCGGTGAGCGTTACTACAACGAACTGATGCTCACCCATGAAGATTCGTTCAACAACCCGACCCCGCTGACCCTGGGCAACGGCTACACCTACACCGCGCCGGACGGCACCGAAGACCGTACCCTGGTCAAGATCGGTGGCGCCTCCGCGCTGGATTCGCAGGTGAAGGGCCAGAAGGGCTGGGCGATCGAAGACAACCTGACCCTGGATGGCATCGAGTGGAACGGCGACCACACCATCAAGATGGGCGCCAAGTACAAGGAAATCGACCTGTACGCATCGGATGCGGCACAGATCAACCCGGCCTTCACCTACACCCTGGGCGATCCGGACTTCCCGTCCGACATCCCGTACAAGGCGCAGTTCGTCAAGCCGGTGACCGGCGTGTCGGGCGTGTCCGGCGAAGTGCGTTCCAAGTCCAAGCAGATCGGCCTGTTCATCCAGGACGACTGGCAGGTCAACGACCACCTGCAGCTGAACCTCGGCCTGCGCTGGGACTACGAAAAGACCCCGGCCTACCTGGACTTCGTGACCCCGCAGGCGGTGGTCGACGCGATCTACTCGCAGGATCCGCGCGCTGCCGCCGGCCAGACCTACGCCGATTCGCTGGCACTGGGCGGCCTGGACATCAGCGATTACATCAGCACCGGCAAGAACCGCAAGGCGTTCAAGGATGCCTGGCAGCCGCGCATCGGCTTCTCGTATGACATCAACGCCGACGAGCAGCACGTGTTCCACGGCGGTGCCGGTCGTTCCTACGATCGCGACCTGTTCGACAACCTGCAGCTGGAAACCACCAAGCTGGCGCTGCCGCAGCCGACCATCTACTTCCGCAACCCGAACACCGGCACCTGCCTCAACGGCCAGGCCGCCTGCTATGACTGGAACCCGAACCTGCTCAACGGCATCGGCAACCTGCAGGCGCTGGTCGGTTCGACCAGCAACGCCGGCCTGGAAGTGGACCTGCTGAACAACAACCTGAAGGTGCCGTACTCGGATCAGTTCAGCTTCGGCATGAGCAACCAGGTCGGTGAGTGGCTGACCGATGCCACCATTTCCCGCACCCTGAGCTACGACGGCTTCGCCTTCACCCTGGGCAACCGTTACCCGACCGGCCAGTTCTTCGATGACCCGCGTCTGTGCGGTGGCAGCGATCCGGGCCTGAGCCAGGCCTGGAGCTGCAACGTGCCGGGCTTCGGCAGCCTGATCATCGGCCAGCAGGGCATCAAGACCCGCGCGACCCAGGTCCTGCTGTCGGCGCAGAAGCCGTTCACCCAGGAAAGCGGCTGGGGCTCCTCGATCGCCTACACCTGGACGACCGCACGCCACAACCGCGACATCAACGAGAAGTACGCCTTCGACCGCGGCCTGATCGAGGACTACCCGACCATCCGCTCCAACGGCGCGCCGCGCCACCGCCTGGTGGTCACCGGTTCGTACGCGGGCTTCTGGGGCATCACCTTCGGCGGCAAGGTCACCCTGGCCACCCCGACCGCGGTGAACGACTGGTACCCGGTCGCCCAGTCGACCGGCTTCGACCTGCCGACCCCGGGCGCCGCGGTGCCCAACGGCAACGGCAAGTTCCTGCTCGGTGGCAAGATCTTCGGCTACCGTTCGGTCGACCTGCAGGCGACGAAGACGTTCAAGATGGCGCACGAGACCGAGCTGTACGCTCGTATCGACATCATCAACGTGTTCAACTTCGACAACTTCTCCAACTACAACTACACCAAGACCAACGGCAAGCTGCTGGCCAGCTACAACGAAACCGGCGACATCGTCGGTACGCCGCGCCAGGTGAAGGCGGAAGTCGGCTTCCGGTTCTGATCCGGAACGCCTGATGCACCACGCGGTACCGCCTGCGGGCGGTACCGTGGGAAGGCAATGGCGGGTCTTCGGGCCCGTCCATTGTCCAGCCCACTGCCCTGGAGGGGGCAGTGGGCTGGGCAATGAGCGTTGGCGTCCAACCACTGCGGTGGTTTTTTTTCGGGACGCGTTTGTAAACGATTTCAGGTCATTGGACGTTATGCTCTCCATTCTTGAACAGCACAAAAGGAAGGGGCCGATGCGGGTAAGCCACCTGTTGACCATTGCCGCGATCACCTTGGCCGCCGCCGGCTGCAAGCCGCAGGCCGCGCCCGAGCCGGCCAAGCCGGCCCCGCAGGTGATCCTGGTCGAAGCCGACCTGCCACCGCGCCCGATGAAGCCGGAGCTGCCGCCGCTGTTCGATGACATCGAACGCCGCACCTTCCAGTTCTTCTGGGACACCAGCAATGAGATCAACGGGCTGACCCCGGACCGCTATCCCTCGCGGCCGTTCGCCAGCATCGCCTCGGTCGGCTTCGCGCTGACCGCTTATCCGATCGGCATCGAAAACGGATGGGTCAGCCGCAACCAGGCGGTGGACCGCACCCTGACCACGCTGCGCTTCCTGCGCGATGTGCCGATGGGCCCGCAGCGCACCGGCAAGGGCGGTTACAAAGGCTTCTATTACCACTTCCTGGACATGCAGGACGGCCACCGCTACGACAGCTGGGTGGAACTGTCTTCGGTGGATACCGCGCTGCTGATGATGGGCGTGCTGTTCGCGCAGTCGTACTACGACGGCGGCGATTCGCGCGAGAAGGAAATCCGTGACATCGCCGAGACCCTGTACAAGCGCGTGGACTGGCCGTGGCTGCAGGAGCGTTCGCCGCTGATCTCGATGGGCTGGTTCCCGGAAAGCGGCACCATCGAACACGACTGGATGGGCTACAACGAGGCGATGATCGTCTACATCCTGGCGCTGGGTTCGCCGACCCATCCGGTCAGCCCGGATGCCTGGACGGTGTGGACGCGCACCTACGACAACGACTGGGGCGTCTACCAGGGCCAGGAATACCTGTCCTTCGGTCCGCTGTTCGGCCATCAGTACAGCCATGTCTGGATCGACTTCCGCGATATCCAGGACGCCTACATGCGCGAACGCGGCAGCACCTATTTCCTCAACAGCCGTTCGGCCGCGCTGGCCCAGCGCGAGTATGCGATCAGCAACCCGATGAACTGGAAGGAATACGGCCAGAACGTCTGGGGCCTGACTGCCAGCGACGGCCCGCAGAACACCACCCAGGAATACCGTGGCGAGCAGCGCCAGTTCCGCCACTACTCTTCGCGCGGCGCCGGCCTGCGCGAGAATTTCGACGACGGCACCATCGCCCCCACCGCGGCCATTTCCTCCATCGTGTTCGCGCCGGAAGAAGTGATCCCGGCCACCCAGGAAATGCACAAGCGCTTTGGTGATTACATCTATTCCAGCTACGGCTTCCTGGATTCGTTCAACCCGAGTTTCAACTACGACATCCCGATCAAGACCGGGCGCATGGTGCCCGACCGCGGTTGGGTGGCGAGTGACTACATCGGCATCGACCAGGGCCCGATCCTGACCATGATCGCCAACTACCGCAACGATTTCGTGTGGGAGGTGATGAAGAAGAACCCGCACATCCGCAAGGGGCTGGAGCGCGCTGGTTTCAGCGGCGGCTGGCTGACCCCGGAAGGCGAACAGCAGCCGCTGCAGCTGGAAAAAGACGAGAAGGCCGCCGACGCACGCGCGGTCGGCATTGCAGAATCACGCGCCGCCGCGGCACAGGAACAGAAGAATGCATCGCGCAACAACAACCCGGGCAAGTAAGCCGGAGCTGGCAACGAACAACACGTCCCCGGGCCGTCGCCTGCGCTGGGTCGCCGCGCTGGTGGCGGGCCTGGTGCTGGCGGGCTGCGCGCGCAAGGAAGAGGGCACCACGGTGCGCTTCTGGGCGATGGGGCGCGAGGCCGAAGTGGTGGCCGAGCTGATCCACGAGTTCGAAGCGGAGAACCCCGGCATCCGGGTGGACGTGCAGAACATCCCGTGGACGGCCGCGCACGAAAAACTGCTGACCGCCTTCGCCGCCGATGGGTTGCCCGATGTCTGCCAGCTCGGCAACACCTGGATCCCGGAGTTCGCCGAACTCAACACGCTGGAGCCGCTGCAGCCGTACATCGACCGTTCCAGCGTGGTCGAACCGGCCGATTATTTCCCCGGCATCTGGGACACCAACGTGATCCATGGCGAGGTGGTCGGCGTGCCGTGGTACGTCGACACCCGCCTGCTGTATTACCGCAAGGATCTGCTCGCGCAGGCCGGCCACGATGCGCCACCGCGCACGTGGGCCGAGTTCGAACAGCAGATGGCCGACATCAAGAAGATGCAGGGCCCGAACCGTTACGCGGTGCTGATGCCGATCAACGAGTTCGAGCAGCAGCTGTCCTTCGCCCTGCAGCAGCCCGATCCGCTGCTGCGCGATGACGATACCCGCGGCAACTTCCGCAGCCCCGGCTTCCGCCGCACGCTGGGTTTCTACGCCAACATGTTTGAAAAGGGCTGGGCACCGAAGATGTCCGAAACCCAGATCTCCAACGTCTGGGACGAGTTCTTCCGCGGCTTCAATGTGTTCTACATCTCCGGCCCTTGGAACATCCGCGAGTTCAAGAAGCTGGAACCGAAGGAACTGGCCGGCAAGTGGGGCACTGCCGCACTGCCGGGTCCGGACGGCCCTGGTGCCGGCATCGCAGGGGGCACCAGCCTGGTGATCTTCCGCAAGGCGCAGCAGAAGGAAGCGTCGTGGAAGCTGATCGAGTTCCTGTCGCGGCCGGCGATCCAGGAACGCTTCCATTCCATCATCGGCGACCTGCCACCACGTCGCAGCACCTGGCAGGCCCCGTCGCTGGCCGGTGATCCGCTGGCTGCGGCGTTCCGTGACCAGCTCGAGCGCGTCAAGCCGACGCCGAAGGTGCTGGAATGGGAGCGCATCGTGCAGGAAATGCGCATCGTCACTGAAAAAGTGGTGCGCGGCGGGCAGGCGCAGGATGCTGCGGTGACTGAACTCGATGACCGCGTGGACAAAGTGCTGGCCAAGCGGCGCTGGATGCATGAGCAGGTGATCGAACAACAGCGCGATGTCGCGCCCGTGGCCACCGGAGGCCAGCCATGAACCGTTCCTCGCTTGCCGGCTGGATCTTCGCTGCACCGGCGGTGATCGTGCTGGGTGTGTTCTTCGGCCTGCCGGTGGCTTCGGCGCTGGCGCTGAGCGTGACCGACTTCGACCTGTACTCGCTGGCCGACGGCGCCAACCTGCGTTTCGTCGGGTTGGGCAACTACATCGACCTGCTGCAGACGCCGATGTTCTGGAAATCGCTGTGGAACACCACGTACTTCGTGGTGATCGGCGTGCCGCTGTCCATCGCGGTGTCGCTCGGCGCGGCGATCCTGCTCAACGCCCCGGCGGCACGCTTCAAGGCCCTGTTCCGCACCGCGCTGTTCGCCCCGGTGGTGACCACGCTGGTGGCGGTGGCAGTGATCTGGCGCTACCTGTTCCACACCAGCTACGGGCTGGTGAACTACGGGCTGGGGCACATCGGGATCAGCCCGATCGACTGGCTCGGCGATCCGGACTGGGCCATGCCGACGATCATGCTGTTCGCGGTGTGGAAGAACTTCGGCTACAACATGGTGATCTTCCTGGCCGGCCTGCAGGCGATCCCGCATGACCTGTACGAGGCCGCGCGCATCGACGGCGCGTCGCGCTGGAAGCAGTTCCTGCACATCACCCTGCCGATGCTCGGCCCGGTGCTGCTGGTGGTCGGGGTGATCACCGTGTCCGGCTACTTCCAGCTGTTCGCCGAACCCTACGTGATGACCCGCGGCGACCCACTGCAGAGCACCGTCAGCGTGCTGTACTTCATGTTCGAAGAAGGCTTCAAGTGGTGGAACCTCGGCCGTGCATCGGCGGTGGCGTTCCTGTTGTTCCTGATCATCCTGGCGGTGACCTCGGTGATGCTGCGCTTCGGGCGCAAAAGGCAGATGGTATGAGTCGCGAAATCGGCCAGTCACGCTGGCACGGATGGTGGATCAACGGCGGGTTGCTGGTGCTGGCGCTGGTCAGCCTGGCGCCGCTGCTGTGGATGGTGTCGGTGTCGGTGATGCCGGCCGGCGAGGCGACGCAGTTTCCGCCGCCGCTGGTGGGCTCGCAGGTCACCTTCAGCAACTACCACGAGCTGTTCGCGCGCACCGGCATGGGCGTCAACTTCGCCAACAGCCTGCTGGTGTCGGTGGCGATCACGCTGGGGTCGCTGCTGCTCAACACGATGGCTGGCTACGCCTTCGCCAAGCTGCGCTTCGTCGGCCGTGACCGCCTGTTCCAGGTGCTGATGGCGGCGCTGGTGATCCCGGCGCAGGTGGCGATGCTGCCGCTGTTCCTGTTGATGAAGCAGCTGGGCCTGGTCAACAGCTTCGGCGGGGTGATCGTGCCGGCGCTGGCGACCGTGTTCGGCATCTTCCTGGTGCGCCAGTACGCGCGCTCCATCCCGGACGAACTGCTGGAAGCGGCGCGCATGGACGGGGCAGGGGAGCTGCGGATCTTCTTCCAGATCGTGCTGCCGATGCTCAAGCCGGTGTTGGTCACGCTGTCCATCTTCACCTTCATGGGCGCGTGGAACGACTTCATGTGGCCGCTGATCGTGCTGACCGACCAGGAGCACTACACCCTGCCGGTGGCGCTGGCCACGCTGTCACGCGAACACATCATGGATGTTGAGATGATGATGGCCGGCGCGGTGGTCACGGTGATCCCGGTGCTCGCGCTGTTCCTGCTGCTGCAGCGGTACTACATCCAGGGTCTCATGTTGGGGAGTGTCAAAGGGTGAATCGTCGAATCGTCGCCGGCCTGGCGCTGTTGTGGTCCTGCGTGGCAGTTGCTGCCCCGCCTCCTGCCGCTCCCGCACCGAAGGTCATCGACGATTTCGACGACATGGGCCAATGGACGCTGGTGCTGTCCGACCAGGTCAGCGGCTCGCTGCGCAACGTCGCCGGTGCCGGCGGCGGCCGCGCGATGTGCCTGGACTACAACTTCCACGAGGTCTCCGGTTATGTCGGCGTGCGCCGCGCGCTGAACATCGACTACCCGGCCAACTACCGCTTCGGCTTCCAGCTGCGCGGGGATTCGCCGGCCAACGATCTGCAGTTCAAGCTGATCGACGCCAGCGGTGACAACGTGTGGTGGGTCAACCGCCCGGGCTACGCGTTCCCCAAGGCCTGGACCCCGGTGGAGTTCCGCAAGCGCCACATCGACAAGGCCTGGGGCCCGTCGCCGGAGAAGGAACTCAAGCGCAGCGCGTCGATGGAGTTCACCATCTACAGCAAGGTCGGCGGCCGCGGCACGGTGTGCTTCGACAAGCTGACCCTGCAGGGCCTGCCCGCGCAGGATGATTCGGCGCTGCACCCGGAGGTGCTGGCCGATACCGCCCCGGCCCTGCAGGACCGCATGATCGATGGCAAGGCCGATACGTTCTGGGTCAGTGGCGGGGTCAAGCAGCAGACCATCAGCCTGGACCTGGGCAAGCCGCGCGAAGTGGGCGGGGCGGTCATCGACTGGCTGCCCGGCCTGGAGGCCACGCGTTACACCGTGCGCGCTTCGCAGGACGGGCGCGATTGGCGCACGATCCGCGAAGTGACCGCCGGCAGTGGTGGCCGTGACTGGCTGGCGTTGCCGGAAACCGATGCGCGCTACCTGCGCTTCGACCTGCAGGGCGGCCCGAACTGGCGCTATGGCATCCGCGATATCGCGCTGAAGCCGCTGGCCTTCGCCGCCACCCCGAATGCGTTCCTGTCATCGGTGGCCGCCGACCTGCCGCGTGGTTCGCTGCCGCGCGCGTACGTGGGCGAGCAGCCGAGCTGGACCCTGCTGGGACTGGATGGCGGCCGCGAACAGGCGCTGATCAGCGAAGACGGCGCGCTGGAAATGGCGCGTGGCAGCTTCAGCGTGGAGCCGTTCCTGAAGCTGGACGGCAAGCTGGTCAGCTGGGCCGATGTCAGCCCGATCCAGTCGCTGCAGGACAGCTACCTGCCGATCGCCAGCGTGGACTGGCAGCATGACAAGGCGTCGCTGTCGGTCACCGGTTTCGTGCAGGGCACGCCGGACACCTCGCAGCTGGTGGCCCGTTATTCGCTGAAGAACCCGGACAAGGTGGCCCACGAATACACCCTGGCGTTGGCGATCCGCCCCTGGCAGGTCAATCCGCCGACCCAGTTCCTCAACACCGTCGGCGGCTTCAGCCGGATCGACAGCCTGGATGTGGAAGAAGGGCTGGTGAAGGTCAACGGCGAGCCGCGGCTGTATGCGGTGCAGACGCCGGATGCGCGCTTCGCCACCCCGTTCGACGGCAAGCTGGAGGTGATGCACCTGGCCGCTGGCACGCTGCCGACCACCACCTCGGTGAAGGACCCGACCGGCATGGCATCCGGCGCGTTGCTGTACACGTTCAAGCTGGAGCCGGGACAGAGCCGCGAAGTGGCGCTGGTGCTGCCCCAGGTCGGCAGCTTCAATCCGCGCGGTTTTGACGCCGGCAAAGCCCAGGCACAGGTGGCGGCGATGTGGCGGCAGAAGCTGGATGGCCTGCAGCTGCAGTTGCCGCGCGAGGGCCAGCCGCTGGCCGACACGCTGCGCACGGCGCTGGCGCACATGCTGATTTCCCGCGTGGGCCCGCGCCTGCAGCCCGGTACGCGGTCCTACGGGCGCAGCTGGATCCGCGACGGCGCGATGATTTCCGAAGGCCTGCTGCGCATGGGCCGCAGCGATGCGGTGCGCGATTACGTGCAGTGGTATGCCCCGTTCCAGTTCGACAACGGCAAGGTGCCGTGCTGCGTGGACGACCGCGGCAGTGACCCGGTGCCGGAAAACGACAGCCACGGCGAGCTGATCTACAACATCGCCGAATACTGGCGTTACACCGGTGACGATGCCTTCCTGGAGGCGATGTGGCCGCACGTGGTGGGCGCGTTCCATTACATGGAACGGCTGCGCGCCAGCGAGCGCACCGAAGAGAACCGCGCGCGCAATCCGGCGTTCTACGGGATGATGCCGGCCTCGATCAGCCACGAAGGCTATTCGGCCAAGCCGATGCATTCGTACTGGGACAACTTCTGGGCGCTGCGCGGCTACAAGGACGCCGGGATCATCGCCGAGCGCCTGCAGAAGATGGAAGTGCTGGCGATCACCGGCGCGCGCGATGAATTCCGCGCCGACCTGCAGGCATCGCTGTATGCGGCGATGGACCAGCATCGCATCGACTTCCTGCCGGGGTCGGCGGAGCTGGGCGACTTCGATGCGACCTCCACCACCATCGCACTGGCGCCCGGCGGTGAGCAGGGTCGCCTGCCGCAGCCGCAGCTGGACAACACCTTCCAGCGCTACTGGACCGAGTTCGTGGCACGCCGCGACGGCAAGCGCGAGTGGAAGGATTACACCCCCTACGAATGGCGCAACGTCGCCGCCTTCGTGCGCCTGGGCTGGCGTGACCGCGCCTGGCAGGCCACCGAATTCTTCTTCAAGGACCGCTCGCCGCAGGCCTGGAACCAGTGGGCCGAGGTGGTGTCGCGCACGCCGCGCAAGCCGTTCTTCGTCGGCGACCTGCCGCATGCCTGGGTGGCTTCGGACTTCGTGCGTTCGGCGCTGGACATGTTTGCCTACAACCGCGACGTGGACCAGTCGCTGGTGCTGGCCGCGGGTGTGCCGGTGCGCTGGTTCGAAGGGCAGGGCATCGCGGTGAAGGGACTGCGCACGCCGCAGGGCCAGCTGGACTACCGGCTGCAACGCAGCGACAGGCAACTGGTGCTGGACGTCGGTGCCGGCGTGCTGCCGCCAGCCGGTGGCCTGGTGCTGCCGTGGCCGTATGCGGGCGAGCCCGGCGCGACCACGATCAATGGCGAGCCGGTCGAATGGATCGGCGGCGAACTGCACGTGCACCAGGTGCCGGCGAAGATCGAGATCGAGGTCCCGGCCGCCGTGCGCCGGGCCGAACGCAAGGGGTGACCAGCATGCGGGTGAGGGGCGGGGAGGGCACGCAGGGTGTCGTGCGGACGTTGCTCGGTGCAGCCGTGTGCGTGTCACTGCTGCTGCCGGGTGTGGCGCTGTCGGCGGATGCTCCGCCGCGTGCCGCGGTCGCCGGGTTGAACAGCGCGCCGGTCAGCGCGACGCGCGAGGCAGGCATGAGCATGGTGACCTTCAACCTGCACCATGACCGCGAGGACTGGCCCGAGCGACGCAAGACCATCCTGGCCGAACTGCAGCGCCTGCAGCCGGATGCGATCGCGCTGCAGGAGGTGATCCAGAAGCGCAACGTGCGCAACCAGGCCGAATGGCTGGCCACTCGACTGGGCTATTCGTACCTGTTCGTATCCACCGACCCGCCCGGGGCGGCCAAGCGCTACGGCAATGCGCTGTTGACGCGCCGGCCGGTACTGGCGCGCGGCCAGCACCTGCTGCAGCCACTGGCTGACTACCGCACCGTGGGCCACCTGCGCATCGAGGTCGATGGCAGGCCGGTCAATGTCTACGCCACGCACCTCAACGAACGTTCCGATGAGAAGGGCATCCAGACCCGCCGCACCCAAGTGGAAGACCTGCTGCGCTTCATCAGCAGCACCTCGGCGGGTGCGCCGGTGGTGATCGCCGGTGACTTCAATGCGATGGTCGATGCGGGTGACCTGAGCGAGCTGCGCAGTCATTACGGCGACAGCTACGGTAGCGTGCACATCAACAATGACCTGGCGCAGGTCAGCACGCTCAACCGGCACTATTTCGAGGCGCCATCGCGCATCGACCACATCTTCTTCCAGCAGGACCAACTGCTGGCGCGCGAGGCGAAGATCCTGTTCGACCAGCCCGACGAAGGCGGACGCTGGGCGTCGGACCATTACGGCGTGTGGACGCGCCTGCAGTTCGCACCGGACACCGCGTCCGCGCCCAGGTAGCGACGGCCGCTGGCCGGGTAGTGACGGCCGCTGCAGGTAGTGACGGCCGCTGGCCGTCAGCTTCTGCGCTGGTGGGTGAGGACCGTTGGTCCTGGTGGGTGACGACCGTTGGTCGTCACGCCTTTGCCGCTGCGCTCGCCGAGCACGGCTCGGCGCTACCGGCACATAAAAAAACAGCGGCCCGAAGGCCGCTGTTTTCGTTTGCACCACGGCAGGGGGTCAGCCCTGCGGCAGCTTGCCCGGCTTGGCCTTGTCATCCTCGGCTTCCGATTCGGCGTCCGCTGCCGGCTGGGCCACGACTGCAGCCTGGGCGGCGGCATCGGTGCCACCGGCCAGGATGGCCGGCTCGGCGGCTTCGACCGCTTCGACCACGGCCGGTGCAGCAACCGCAGCCGGCAGCGGAGCGGCAACCGGCGCCACGACCGGCTCGACCGCCGCGGATGCGGTGACGGCCGGAGCCTGCGGCGCAGCGGCATCGATGGCATCCAGCATGCTGGTCTGCACCGGTGCCGGCTGTGCTGCAATGGCGGCAGGCTTCGGCGCTTCGGCTTCGGCCTGGACGGCCTCCACCTTGGGCGCTGCCTGCGGCACCGGCTGCCAGCTCGGCGCCTGCTCGGCGGCGGCCGGCACTGCCGCAGCGGGTGCTGCAGCGACGGGCGCTTCAACCTTCCGCGCGTCGGCCTGCACCGGCGTGACGGCATCGTGCTGCGGACGGTCGATCTCAGCGGCCACTGCCGGCGGGGCCGCTGCCTCGACCTTCGGGGCGTCGACCTTCGGAGCCTCCACCTTCGGAGCTTCCACCTTCGGGGCCTCGGCCTGAGCGGTTTCCACCTTCGGGGCCTCGACCTGAGCGGTTTCCACCTTCGGGGCCTCGACCTTCGCGGCTTCAACCTTCGGCGCTTCCACGGCCTTCGGGGCTTCGACCACCGCGGCGGGCGAGGCGGTCAGCGCGCTGGCGGCAGCCGGCACGATGGCAGCGGTCGCCAGCACGGCAGCTGCACGCTTTTCGCGTTCGGCCGGAGCCGGCGCGTCGCCTTCGTCATCGAAGTCGAACTCAGGCTGCGGACGCGTCGAGGCGGGCTCGCGCTTTTCCGTACCGGCCGCATCGGCCAGGCCGGAGACCGCAGCCACGTCCTGCTCGTCGGCGTCATTGTCGTCTTCGTCCGAATCGTCATGACCCAGCGAATCAGTGGCGGTGCCTTCCGCATTGCCACGACGACGACGACGTCCGCCACGACGACCACGACGACGGCGCGAACCGCCCTCGCCATTGCCGTCCTCAGAGGCCGGCGCGCTGATGCCGTCGGCACCTGCTTCGGTGCCCACCGCAGTCACTACTTCCGCTTCGGCATCGGTCACGGCAGCGTGGATCGGTGCTGCTGCTTCCGTTGCCTGCGGCGCCGCCGGCGTGGCAGCGACCGTGTCGGCCACTTCGCCGCGCAGCTGCTGGTTGGCCAGGCGCGATGCGGCGGCCGCATCGGCGGCTGCGTCCACGCCCATCGGCACGGTTGCCGCGGCAGCGGCGGCGGCGATGTCGTTGCCGTCGCGCTGCGGCTTGTCGCTTTCCTGCGGACGCGGCTGGCGCGGCTGCTTCACCTTCGGCTGCTGCTGGCCCTGTGCCGGCGCCTGGGCCTGCTCGGTGCGCTCGCCACGCTCATTGCGCTGCTTGCCACCCTGCTGGCCCTGTTCCTGGCGCTGCTTCGGCTGCTGCTGGCCATTGCCGTTGCCGGCCTGCGCGTTGGCGGCGGCCACGACCTGCGCGTTGCCGCCCTGGCCGTTGCCCTGGCGGCGCTCACCACGCTCACCACGTTCGCCTCGTTCCTTGCGGCCCTGGCCCTGTGCCTGCGGGGCGCCGTTGCCGGCGCTGCGGCTGTCGTCGCGGCGGTCCTTGCGGTCCTTGCCGTTGCGATCCTTGCCGTTGCGGTCCTTGCGGCCATGTTCAGCGCCGTTCGAACGTGCGGCCGGTGCCGGAGCCGGTGCGGCAGCCGGCTCGCCACCGAAGATGCGCTTGAACCAGCCGACCACGCCGCCGGTAGCGGCCGGTGCAGCGACCGGAGCAGCCACGGCAACCGGCGCAGGCTGCGGCGCGGCTTCTTCGCGGATCGGGGCCGGCGAATTGTGCTGGACCTGGGTCACGGCCGGCGGCGGAATGTTCAGCTGGCCCTTGGTCAGGGCATGCACCGGCAGCTTGCGCGGGGTGCCACGCTGGTAGCTCGGCTTGCCGCTTTCCTCACCCAGCTCGTTCTCGCGCAGGCGGGTCACGGTGTAGTGCGGGGTGTGCAGCTGTTCGTCGGCCACGATCACGATCGGGGCTTCGTGGCGCGCTTCGATTTCACGCAGGGCGCTGCGCTTTTCGTTGAGCAGGTAGTTGGCGATCTCGACCGGGGCCTGGACCAGCACCTGCCCGGTGTTCTCCTTCATCGCATGCTCTTCGGCGACGCGGATGATCGACAGCGACAGCGATTCCACGCTGCGCATGCGGCCGTGGCCGTCGCAGTGCGGGCAGACCAGCTGGCTGGATTCGCCCAGGCTCGGACGCAGGCGCTGGCGGCTCATTTCCAGCAGGCCGAAGCGCGAGATGCGGCCGACCTGCACGCGGGCACGGTCGTACTTCAGCGCCTGGGCAAGGCGGTTTTCGACCTCGCGCTGGTGCTTGTTGGAGGACATGTCGATGAAATCGATCACCACCAGGCCGCCGAGGTCGCGCAGGCGCAGCTGGCGGGCCGCTTCTTCGGCCGCTTCCAGGTTGGTCTGGAACGCGGTGTCCTCGATGTCGCTGCCCTTGGTGGCGCGCGAGGAGTTCACGTCGATGGCGGTCAGTGCTTCGGTCTGGTCGACCACGATCGAACCGCCCGACGGCAGGCGCACGTTGCGCTCGTAGGCGCCTTCGATCTGCGACTCGATCTGGAAGCGGTTGAACAGCGGGATGTCGTCGGTGTAGTGCTTGAGCTTGCGCAGGGTCTGCGGCATCACCTGCTGCATGAACTCGCGGGCGTGCTGGTACATCTCTTCGGTGTCGACCAGGATCTCGCCGATGTCCGCGCGCAGGTAGTCGCGCAGGGCGCGCACGATCAGCCGCGATTCCTGGTAGATCAGGAACGGGGCGGGCTTGCTCAGCGCCGCTTCGGCGATGGCGCGCCACACGTTCAGCAGGTAATCCAGGTCCCACTGCAGCTCTTCGGCATCGCGGCCGACGCCGGCGGTGCGGATGATCACGCCCATTTCGTCGGGAATGTTCAGCTTGTCCAGCGCGTCCTTCAGCGCGGCGCGGTCTTCGCCTTCGATCCGGCGCGAGACGCCACCGGCGCTCGGCGAGTTCGGCATCAGCACCATGTAGCGGCCGGCCAGCGAGATGAACGTGGTCAGGGCAGCGCCCTTGTTGCCGCGTTCATCCTTGTCGATCTGCACCACGATTTCCTGGCCTTCGCGCAGGAGCTCCTTGATGCCGGCCTTGTTGTGGTCGACGCCGGCCTGGAAATAATCGCGGGAAATTTCCTTCAGCGGCAGGAAGCCATGGCGGCCACCGCCGTATTCGACGAAGGCGGCTTCCAGCGAGGGCTCGATGCGGAAGATCCGGCCCTTGTAGATATTGGACTTCTTCTGTTCCTTGGCCGGCTGCTCGATGTCGATGTCATACAACGACTGGCCATCCACGATGGCGACACGCAGTTCTTCGGCCTGCGTGGCGTTGATCAGCATTCGCTTCATTGTTGCGTTCCTCGCAAGCGGCTACCGCGCGGAACGCCATGGAGTTTCGCCTCTGGATACGGCTGGCCGCCCATTCGCGCAGGCGCGGGGAGGGTGGCCCGGGTTTCCAGCGCTACGACACCACGGCAGGCCGCGGGAGCGCTCTTGTTATCTGGTTTTTGGGTGTTGCGGGACCGGCGGCAGCTGTCAGCCTAAACTGGAGCGCCACACGGGACATGTTCAGCGCGACTGCGTGTCAGGCAATCGGCGATGGCCGGGAGCGCCGGTGAGCCGCTAACATGGCCGCCCCGGGGGCGGTGGTCGCGCACTGTGCCGGATTCGTTGGAAGACAGGCTTCTGGCCCGGAGTAACTTCCAACGAAATCAATCCCTTATCTCGCCGCCCGAGTGTAACAGAATAAACAGGCTGATGACTGCTCAAGACCCCGCAAAGCCCAACTCCGACAAGCCTTCCGTGCGCATGATCACCGTTCCCGATGACCGGGCGGGACAGCGGCTGGACAATTTCCTGCTCGGACAACTGAAAGGGGCACCGCGCAGCCTGGTCTACAAGCTGGTCCGCAGCGGCCAGGTGCGGGTCAATGGCGGCCGCGCCAAGGCCGAACGCAAGCTGGAGGGCGGGGAGGTGATCCGCATTCCTCCAGTCCATCTCAGCGAGGAGGGAGACAAGGCTGGCCCGCCGGAATCGTTCATGCGCCGGCTGGAGCAGGCCATCGTCTTTGAAGACGAGCGTCTGCTGGCCCTGAACAAGCCCTCCGGGGTGGCCAGCCATGGCGGCAGCGGGATCAGTTTCGGTGCCATCGAAACGCTGCGGGCGCTGCGTCCGGGCAAGACGCTGGAGCTGGTACACCGGTTGGACCGTGACACCTCCGGGCTGCTGATCGTGGCCAAGAAGCGTTCGGCGCTCAGCGAGCTGCAGGCGCTGCTGCGCGAGGACCATGGTGCCGGCATCCGCAAGAAATACCTGACGTTGCTGGCCGGGCGCATGCCCGACGGCACCATGACGGTGGATGCGCCGCTGCACGTGGGCCTGCGCCAGGGCGGGGAGCGGCACGTGCAGGTGAATGCGATCGGCAAGCCGTCGATCAGCCATTTCAAGGTGCTGGAGCGCCGCGGCGGCCATTCCTACTGCGAGGTGCGGATCGAAACCGGGCGCACCCACCAGATCCGCGTACATGCGCAGCACCTGGGTAATCCGGTGGCCGGTGACGACAAGTACGGCGATCCGGTCGTCAACAAGCGGTTTCGTGAACAGATCGGGCTGAAGCGGCTATTCCTGCATGCGGCTTCACTGGAATTCGCGCTGGACGCAGGCAAGACCCCTTACGTGTTGAACGCGCCGCTGGCCGAGGAACTGGTCGAGGCGCTGGATCGGTTGAAGTAGGTCGGCGAACGGCGGAGCCCCTCGCGGCGGGTGGTTTTCGAGCTGCATCCCCGGTTGGGCCGGGCGGGCGGGGTATGCGGGGCACGCGCAAGTACGTCCATGTAGCTCTTCGCGGCTCCTGCCGCTCAAGGCCCCGCATACCCCACCCGCCCGGCCCCTGACAGATTTCGGGGCCCTTCCGCCGCGTAATGAAAGATTGGAGGCAGGGGTCAGAGTCCTTTCGCGCAGCGAAAGGACTCTGACCCCGTTTTTCTTTTTTTCACGCGGCTGGCAGCCACGGAACCTGTCCGGGGGCCGGGCGGTGGGGCTGGGCGGGGGCGTAGAGCGCCATGGATGGCGCGAATCGAGGCCCGCATGGATGCAGTTTTTGCCGTCCCCCGACCAGCCCCACCGCCCGGCCCAGCCCCGGATGCACCTCCCGCAGAACGCCACCCGCGAGGGGGTTTCACCCGTTCGCCAACCCACTCACCACTTGAACAGCACCAGGCTCAAGGCCAGGGTCATCATGCCAGCCACCAGGCCGTAGACCGTTTCGTGACCCTTGGCGTAGCGCTTGGCCGCCGGCAGCAGCTCGTCCAGCGCCAGGAACACCATCACGCCGGCGATCAGCCCGAACACCCAGCCGAAAGTGGCGTGGTTCAGCGAGCCGGACAGCAGGAAATAGCCGATCGCCGCACCGATCGGCTCGGCCAGGCCGGACAGCAGGCTGGCCGCGAAGGCGTAGAACTTGTTCTGCGTGGCGAAGTACACCGGCACCGCGATGGCGATGCCTTCGGGGATGTTGTGGATCGCGATGGCGAAGGCCAGCGGCATGCCCACCGAGGGACTCTCCAGCGTGGCGAAGAACGTCGCCAGGCCTTCCGGGAAGTTGTGCGCGGTGATCGCCACGGCGGTCAGCAGGCCGACCCGCTTGATGTAGGCCTTGTTGTCGGCGCGGAAGCTTGGATCCTTGGCGTCCAGGCTTTCGTGCGGGTTGGGGATCAGGTGGTCGATGCCCATGATCACCAGGATGCCCAGCAGGAAGGCGAGGGTGCCATAGGTGAAGCCGAGGCGCGGATCGTAGGCCTGGGTGAACGAGTCGATCGACTTGTTGAGGATCTCCGACAGCGACACATAGACCATCGCACCGCCAGCGAAGGCCAGGCCGAAGGCCAGCAGGCGCGGGTTGGGGCGCTTGGCGAAGAGCACCATCAGGCTGCCCAGCGCGGTCGCCAGGCCAGCCGCCAGGGTGACCGCCATGGCGATCCAGACATTTTCAGTAGAAATCTGCAGCATCTGCCGGCGCGATCCTTCAGGTAGCGATCGCCCCGCTCAGGCGGGGCGTTGGGGAGGGAAGGCGGGCGCAGGCTGGCCTTGGTGGGTAAAGCAGGAATCAGCCGCCGCGGCGCAGGCGTTCTTCCACCGCGAAGCACTCATCCGGGCGCGGCTGTGGCGGGTTGAAGCTCACCGGCACCTGGATCGTGGCGGGAATCTTCTGGCCATTGCGGCTGGCGGCATTGAACTGCCAGCCCTGCACGGCCGTGCGCGCCTGTTCGTCCAGTTGCGGGTTGCCGCTGCTGGTCAGCTGTGACACGTCGGTGGGCTTGCCTTCCACCCCGACCACCACCTTCAGCGTGGTGGTGCCGCCCACGCCGCTGCAGGCCAGTTCGATCGGGTACTGCGGCGGCGGGGTCTTCACTGCGGCCACTTCGGTGGGCGGGGTGGCCGGTGCGGCCGGGGTCGCGGGCTGGCCGGAACCACCGCAGGCGGTCAACAGCGTGGCGACCAGGGGCAGGGTCAACAAGCGCAGGGTCATGGCAGTCACTCCGTCAGGGCCGATGCTTTGGCAGCGCAGATGAAATCGTTCTCGCTCAGCCCGCCCACGTCGTGGGTGGAAAAGCGCACCACGGCGCGGTCGTAATGCACCCCCAGGTCCGGGTGGTGGTCCTCGCCATGGGCGATGAAGGCCAGCGCATTGACGAAGGCGAGGGTGTGGTAATAGTCCTTGAAGCGGAAGGTGCGCTGCAGCGCCTGGCCGTTTTCAACCAGCTCCCAGCCGGGTACCTGCGGCAGCAGCTCGGCCAGCCGGGCCTGCCCCAGGCGGTGCTCGTTGCCCCGGCGGGGGATGCAATGGGCCTGTACCAGCGGGACCAGATCGTTCATGGAATGCTCTACCTCTGAAATCGTTGACTGAACATTGCGCGGTCCAGTGTATAAACCGAATGATCGCGTAACAGGTACTTCGTTAGAATAGCGCCATGATCCAGATCTCCGACACCGCCCAGACCCATTTCCGCAAGTTGATCGAACGCGAAGGCGTGCCCGGCATGGGCGTGCGCGTGTCCGCGGTCGACGCCGGCACCCCCCGCGCCGACGCCCGCCTTGAGTTCGCCGAACCGGCCGACCTGCTCGGCGACGAGTGGGCGGTGGACTGCGATGGCTTCACCTTGTACGTGGCTTCGGACAGCGTGGGTTGGCTGGACGGCGCCGAGATCGACATCGTCACCGGCAATGCCGGAGGCCAGCAGCTGACCATCAAGGCACCGCGCATCAAGGGTGAAGCACCCGGCGACGCGGCCTCGCTGGTGGAGCGCGTGCATTGGGTTGTCGAAAACGAAGTCAATCCGCAGCTTGCCTCGCATGGCGGCAAGGTCGCGGTGCAGGAAGTGTCTGCCGACGGCGTGGTGCTGCTGCGCTTCGGCGGCGGCTGCCAGGGCTGCGGCATGGCCGATGTCACGTTGAAGCAGGGAATCGAGAAGACGCTGATGGGCCGGGTTCCGGGCATCACGGCCGTGCGCGATGCCACCGACCACGATAGTGGGCAGGCGCCGTACATGCCGCGCGGCAACGTCGCCTGACGCCCGCTGCGTGCCGTCATCCCGGGCTGCACAGTGGATCGAGGCCCTGCTGGCACGCCAGCAGGAGCCGCCCATTCTCGAAAAGAAGACCGGCCTGCCCTATGGGTGGGCCATCTGGCTGCGCGCGCGTCCGCCGCTGCCGCGGCCCCAGCATGCGCGTGAGGTGGTCGCGGTGCTGCTGCCGCGGCCGTTGCCGGCCGCCGGTGGGCGCCTGCCTGGACTGACGATGTGGCAGGCGGTGCGCCGCCTGGGGTGGCAGCAGTGGGACCCGGCGCCGCGCGACCAGCGCTGGATGCGCTGGACCTCCGCCGTCGCCAGCCTGCTGCTGCACGTGCTGTTCGCCGTCCTGCTGCTGTGGGTGGCGTTGGTGCGTTCTTCGCAGCCGGATAACCAGGGCGGAGAAGGCGAGCGGGTGCAGGTCGAGTTCATCGGCCAGGGCGCGCAGGAAGGTGGCGGCGACCAGCCGGGCAGCGATGCGGCGGCGGCTGAGACCGGCGCAGCGGCAGCCGCGGCGCCGGCCGAACCTGCCGCCGCCCCGTCCGAAGCACGGGACAGCGCGCCGACAGCATCGACTGCGTCGGCGCAGCCTGCACCGGTTGAAGCCGCTGCGGCGCCGCCGAGCGCATCCGAACCGGCGCCTGCCGAACCGGCGCCACCGGCAACGGCGCCGCCACTGCCGACACCGCCGATCCAAGCCACCGAGGTCGCCGAGGCGACCACCGATTTCGTGGTGCCGCCGGTCAGTGTGCCGCGCACCGAAGTCACCGTGGTCCCGCGCCAGGCGGCGCCGTCGGTCCGCGAACGCGAGGTGCAGATCGTGCAGGCCCCGGCCGTGGTCACGCCGCGTCCGGTCACGCCCGTGCGTACTCGCACGCCGCAGGAAACCACGGTGCAGGTGCGTGAGCGCGAGGTCGCCCTGGCCGTGGAGGCACCAACCCCTCTGCGGATACCGCAGGCCGAGGTAGCGGTGCAGGTAACGCCGCGGGATCCAACCGCCGTGCGTGAGCGCGAAGTGGCCACCGTGACCGCCCCTGCCGTCAGCGTGCCGACCCTGCCGGGGCGCGAACCGGTGCTGCGCACGCGTCCCAGCAGTGAACCGACGGTGCGCGAACGTGCCGTCGCCCCTGCCAGCGCCGCCGCCAGTGCACCCGCACGCGCGCCGACCACCGCCGCTGCGCAGGCGTCTTCTTCTTCGTCATCTTCGACTGCGCCTGCCACCGCACCTGCGGCCACCGCGACCTCGTCGCGCGCGCCCGGCCAGGCCGGTGCGCAGGCGCGGCCGACGCCCGGCAACTGGGCCACGCCGGCGCGTGGCGATGACTGGGGTGCGTCCAACCGGGATCGTCCCGGCAGTAGTGCGGGAGCTCAGGCCAACCGCGATGCCGGGCAGGGCACCGGTGTCTTCAACGCCGACGGCAGCGTGCGCGTTCCCGGCCAGGACGGCGCCGGCACTGCCGATCGCGGCGCCCCCGGTGGCGACAACGATGGGTGGACCCGCGACCGCATAGCGCAGTCCGGCACCTGGCTCAAACGGCCGCCGTATGACTACACCCCGACCTCGTTCGACAAGTACTGGGTGCCCAATGAATCACTGTTGGCGGAATGGGTCCGGCGTGGCGTGCAATCGGTGGAAATCCCGCTGCCCGGTACCAGCACGAAGATCTCCTGCGTGATCTCGGTGCTGCAGTTCGGTGGCGGCTGTGGCCTCAACGATCCGAACATGCAGGACCAGCCGGCCATCGCGCGTCCGCCGCCGGACATTCCGTTCAAGAAAGAGCTGCAGGAAGACAACGGCAGCATCCGCTGACCCCTGCCGTGCGGCGCGCGCCGTGCGGCAGCTCAGCGTTCGCTGGACAGGAACGCCCACATCGGCACGTCCTGCGCGGCCCAGTACTGGCTGGCCTCGTCGAGGATGTCCAGCAGGGTGTCGAAGCTGCCGGTGTCCTGCGCACGCAGCGCATCGATGCGATCCAGGAACAGCGCATGCCCGCCATCGGCACGCAGCCACGACAGGTCGCGCAGGTTGTCCGACAGCGCGTCCCAGTTGCCGCCGGAACCGGTCGGGAAATCCAACTGCGCGGCGAGCCGGGCCAGCAGGGTGCGCTTGTCCGCGACCCCTTCCAGGTCGACCCGGCGCACCTGCAGGCCGGCATCGCGCATCGCCGCGGCGAGTGCGGCTTCGTCGCCTTCGCCGATCGCATACACGCCGGCATTGTTGAGGTCGTGCAGGCCCAGGCCGAAGGCATCGTGGGTCATGGCGCGGTCCCTTCTGCAGGTACGTTGAAGCTGCGGAAGCTTTCGTAATGATCGCTGGTGTAATACCAGGCATCGGGTGGCTGACCGCCGGTGATGATGCGGCGTGCACCCCGGTTGCCGGCGCCCGGCGTTTCCACGGTGTACTCGCGGTAATAGCCGCGCTCGCGTTGCGGCAGACGCTGTTCGCGGTTGCCGAACACGCTGCCGTCCTGGCGGTGCGGGAACGGTCCGCCACGCTGGATCAGGGTGATCGTGTGGCGTGCTTCGGCGGGCAGGAAACCGGGCAGTTCGCCGTCACCGGCGATGGCCGCCGGCCGGGCAACGCTTGCCGGCGCGCCGGACAGGCTGGGCGCGAACTGTGGCTTGGCCGGGCGCTGCAGGAAATGATTGCCCAGCAGCCCGAGCAGCAGCAGGGCGATGGCGGTGATCAACAGCCGGGGATTGCGCATGGCGAAGGGCAGGCGTGGGGACGGCGCCCACTGTAGCGCCGCGGGCCTGCATCGTGCATGAGGGCCGCCGCTGTCGCACGACGGTCACCTGCAGGACGAAGTTTCCTTTACATCCCTCTTGGTAATCTTCACGCCAGTCCCCATCATTTACTGCGCACCACCTGGCGCCTGCCAGGTCCCCAAGCTACGAGGAGATGCACCATGGCCTACACCCTGCCCAAGCTGTCCTACGCCTATGAAGCCCTGGAGCCGCATATCGACGCGGCCACCATGGAGATCCACCACACCAAGCACCACCAGACCTACATCAACAACGTCAACGCAGCGCTGGAAGGCACCGAATATGCCGACCTGCCGGTGGAAGAGCTGGTCAAGAAGCTGAAGTCGCTGCCGGAAAACCTGCAGGGCCCGGTGCGCAACAACGGTGGCGGCCATGCCAACCATTCGCTGTTCTGGACGGTGATGGCGCCCAATGCCGGCGGCAACCCGGTGGGTGACGTGGCCAAGAAGATCGACAGCGATCTCGGCGGTTTCGACAAGTTCAAGGATGCCTTCACCAAGGCTGCGCTGACCCGCTTCGGCAGCGGCTGGGCCTGGCTGAGCGTTACCCCGGACAACAAGGTCGTGGTGGAAAGCACCGGCAACCAGGACAGCCCGCTGATGGAAGGCAACACGCCGATCCTCGGCCTGGACGTCTGGGAGCATGCCTACTACCTGAAGTACCAGAACCGTCGCCCGGAATACATCGGCGCGTTCTTCAACGTGATCGACTGGAATGAAGTCGAGCGTCGTTACCAGGAAGCGGTTGCCTGATCGCAACAGCGCCACGGTAAACAGCAGAAAGGCCGCGCCCTCAAGCGCGGCCTTTTTCTGTTGCACGACCGCCGGCGTCGGCTCAGCCGGCCGGCGCCTGCAGGCGCAGCACCGCCATGACACCCAGTGGCAGCACCGGCATATCGCCTTCGACCGGCAGTTCGATGCGCTGCTGGCGCTTGCCGCTGAAGGATTTGACCTGGAACAGCACATCCAGCCCGTGGCTGTCGATGTTGCCGTTGCCGTTGCCCGCGCCCGGCTTCTCCACCCTGGCCGACGGATTGCGCCGCGCTGGCTGGAAACCGGGCATGCCACGCACCACGTCGCTGCTGCTGGCGGCAAAGTCACCCGCCACCAGGCTGGGGTGGCCATCGGACGTAGCGGCGATCCAGGTCATCAGGTCATTGGCCTGGTGCTGGCGACTGGCCGCGGTATCCGGCTCGGGGCGCAACCGCGCCACGTAGATGTTGACCTGGCCCTCGCCGACCGCAACGCGCATCATGCCCGCCGCACTGTAGCGGCCGGGCGGGTGCAGCAGGGTGACGCCGTCTTCTTCCACGCGCAGCCGGCTGAGCATCGCGCTGCCGTGGCGCTGGGCCTGGCTGGGCGGATCGGCGGTGATGAAATCGCAGCTGTAGCGCAGGCGGCTGGCCAGCCAGCACGCTGGATTGCGCCTGCCCTCCTGCAGCACCTGCTGCACGGTGATCACGTCCGGTTGCAGCGTGGCCAGCAGCTGGGCGATGGCTTCGCGACGGTGTACCCAGGCCGGATCCTCCTGCGCGGGGAGCTGCAGGCTGGCCACGCTCAGTTCGGCCAGCGGCGTTGCCGCCGCCGGCTGTGCACGGACCACCAGAGGAGCCAGCAACAGGCCAACGCACAGCAACAAGGGGAAAGGGAGGGCGCGCATAACGATAAGTTTACGCTTGCGCCGTGCAGGCGTCGTGACCCCGTTGCGTCTCTGCCATGCTTTCCGGGTGCTGTCATGCAGCCGTGCAGCGTGCGCTGGGGGCCTGCCTTCCGGTAACCTTGGCGCTTTCGTGTCCGCAGGAAAGCCTTACAGGATGAGCCATAACGCAGTCGCCCCCGCCGGCAAGGGATCCATGCCGCGCCAGATCCCGTACATCATCGGCAATGAGGCCTGCGAGCGCTTCAGTTTCTACGGCATGCGCAACATCCTGGTGCAGTTCCTGATCACCTCGCTGCTGCTGCAGGAGATCACCACCGAAGGCCGTGCCGGTGAAGCCAAGGACATCATGCACAGCTTCATGATCGGCGTGTATTTCTTCCCGCTGCTCGGTGGCTGGCTGGCCGACAGATTCTTCGGCAAGTACCACACCATTCTCTGGTTCAGCCTGATCTACTGCGTCGGCCACCTGTGCCTGGCATTGTTCGAAGGCAGCCGCGGCGGCTTCTTCTTCGGCCTTGGCCTGATCGCGCTGGGTGCGGGTGGGATCAAGCCGCTGGTCGCTTCGTTCATGGGCGACCAGTTCGACCAGGGCAACAAGCACCTGGCCAAGCTGGTCTTCGACGCCTTCTACTGGATCATCAACTTCGGCTCGCTGTTCGCCTCGCTGCTGATCCCGCTGGTGCTGAAGAACTGGGGCCCGCAGTGGGCATTCGGCATCCCGGGCATCCTGATGTTCATCGCGACCTTCGTGTTCTGGCTGGGACGCAAGGGCTACGTGCTGACGCCGCTGCCGCCGAAGGACCCGCATTCGTTCGCCAACGTGGTGCGTACGGCGCTGACCGCGCGCGTGGAAGGGCGCGGCCGTCCCGGCCTGGTGCTGGCCGTGGCCGGCGTGGTGCTGGCGATCGCTTCGTTCGGGCTGGTCGGCACGCTGGGTATCGTGATCTGCCTGTGCCTGGCGCTGGTGTCGATCCTGGCCGGTATCGGCGGAGGTACCTGGATGCAGCTGGAGCGCGCCCGTGCGGTGCACCCGGACGAAGCCGTCGAAGGCGTGCGCTCGGTGCTGCGCGTGCTGGTGATCTTCGCCCTGACCACGCCGTTCTTCTCGCTGTTCGACCAGAAAGCCTCCACCTGGGTGCTGCAGGGCCAGCAGATGCAGATGCCGAGCTGGTTCACCGCCTCGCAGATGCAGGCCCTGAACCCGCTGCTGGTGATGATCCTGATCCCGTTCAACAACCTGGTGCTGTACCCGGCGCTGCGCCGGTTCGGCTTCGAACCCACCGCGCTGCGCCGCATGACCGCCGGCATCGCCTTCAGCGGCCTGGCGTGGATCGTGGTCGGTGGCATCCAGGTGGTGATGGATGGCGGCAACGCGATGTCGATCTTCTGGCAGATGCTGCCGTACGCGCTGCTGACCTTCGGTGAGGTACTGGTCTCGGCGACCGGTCTGGAGTTCGCCTACAGCCAGGCGCCGCAGGCGATGAAGGGCGTGGTGATGAGCTTCTGGAACCTGACCACCACCATCGGCAACCTGTGGGTGCTGCTGTCCAACGCCGCGGTGCGCAACGATACGGTGACCCACCAGATCGCCAGTACTGGATTGAGCGAAGCGGCATTCCTGATGTTCTTCTTCGCCGGCTTCGCGTTCGTCGCCGCACTGGCCTTCGGCTGGTATGCGCGCCGTTACCGCATGGTCGACAACTACCGCGCCGCCTGAGCCTGACATGACGCCTGTAAATCTCCTGCTGATCGCCATCACCGCCATCGTTTCCTACCTGGCGTTCAACAACCGCAAGCTGGCCGACCGGCTGATCCTGTGGCCACCGGCGGTGGATCGCCACCGCCAGTACGACCGGCTGGTGACCTACGGCTTCATCCACGCCGACTGGCCGCACCTGATCTTCAACATGATCACGCTGTTCTTCTTCGGCGGGCAGATCGAAACGGTGATGGTGCAGCTGTCCGGCAGCTACCTGACCTATCCGGCGTTCTATCTCGGTGCGCTGGTGGTGTCCATCCTGCCCAGCTACATCAAGAACCAGAAGAACCCCAACTACCTCAGCCTGGGCGCGTCGGGCGCGGTGTCGGCGGTGCTGTTCGCCTTCATCCTGCTCAGCCCGTGGACGATCATCCTGGTGTTCTTCATCCCAGCGCCGGCCATCCTGTACGCGGTGTTCTACGTGGGCTACAGCATCTGGATGGACAAGAAGGGCGGGGACCGCATCAACCACAGCGCCCACCTGGCCGGTGCGGCGTTCGGCGTGCTGTTCCTGCTGGCGATGAACCCGGGCATCTTCAACCATTTCCTGCGCGAGCTGTCCAACCCGCGCTTCGGCCTGGGCGGCTGAGAGCGCGGGCCGCGAACGGCGGTGGCTAGCGCGCCCGCGGGGTGCCGCTGTCCACGCCGTAGGTATCCAGCAGGCGGGTAAAGACTTCTTCGCCGATCTGCTGGAACTGCGTCTGCTCCGTATGGCCCTCCACGGCAAGCTGCAGCAGGCCTTCCAGCAGCGCGTCATCGCTGGCGGTGGCACCGGTGGGCGGAGCAGGGGGGTGTCGCATCGGAACCTCCTGGGAACGGGATGGGCGGACCCGGCGGGGCCTTCCAGTGCGCCCCGTCGACAGCAGTATCGGCCGTTGCCGGTGCTCCTTTAGCGCCCGATGACTCCGGGGCAGAGAGCGCTTGCCCCTGTTCAGGCTTCACACGATCATGGCGGCAGGCTGCGCACCATCGGTGGTGCTGCCCCAGGAGATCGGTCCCATGGCTTCGGTCACGCCCCCCGGATTGGCTTACGAGGTCACCCATGACCTGGCTGCGCACCGCTTCACTGCACGGGTGCAAGGTCATCTGGCGCTGCTGGAGTACCAGCTCAAGCGCCGCCGCATGGTGATCACCCACACCGAGGTGCCCGACGCGATCGGCGGGCGCGGCATCGCCGGGGAACTGACCCGCGTGGCGCTGCGCTGGGCGCGGGACAACAAATACAAAGTGGTGCCCGCGTGCGCTTACGCGGAGGCGTTCTTTGAGCGCCACGAAGAATTTCATGACCTGTTGGCCTGATCGGCCCACGGGGTTCGTTCCAGCAAGGAAACCGATACATGTCGCTGCAAGTCCAGGGGAAATCGATGAAGTCGTTGCGCCGAAAACTGCCTGCCGCCGCCGTGCTGGGCGTGGCCATCGCGGCCGTGCTGCTGGCCGGTTGTGGCCGCCGGGACGGCGACGATGCGGGTGACCAGCCCGCCGTTGCCGACACCGCCGGCCCGCTGCCGGCACCGGTGGCCGATGCGCCGGCCGATGCGCCGGTGGCGCTGGCCGACGTGATCGAGACCACTCCGCAGGCGGTGGTCGGTATCAGTTACGCGGCCGGGCTGGACCAGTACCATGGGCTGGCCAAGGCGCTGCAGGACTACGCTGCCACCGCGCGCGGCGAACTGCAGCAGGCCATTGATGGGCTGGGCAACGACAAGCCGACGATGCCGTACGAGTTGTCGCTGGCTTTCGAGAAGCAGCTGGAAACGCCGGAGCTGGTGGTGGTGCGCGCCGAAGGCAGCCGCTACACCGGCGGTGCCCATGGCGAGCCGCTGGTCGCACGTTTCGTCTGGCTGCCCGGACCGCAGCAGATGCTGACCGCCGATCACCTGGTGCCCGACGCCAAGGGCTGGAAAACGATCAGCGACTACGTGGCCGACCAGCTGCGCGAGCGCGTGGCGACCCGCCTGAGCAGCGAGGACATGGAGCCGGGCGAGCTGCAGGAATCGCTGCGCAGCGCCTCGCGGATGATCAACGAAGGCACCGGCGCCAGGCCGGACAACTTCCGCCAGTTCGAGCCGATGACCGACGCCGCCGGCAAGGTCACCGGGCTGCGTTTCGTGTTCCCGCCCTACCAGGTCGGCCCTTACTCCGAAGGCACCCAGACCGCCGACGTACCGGCGTCGGTGCTGGTGCCGCACGTGGCGCCGGAGTATGCCGGGCTGTTCGCCCACGGCTGATCGCGGAGGCGCTCGATGGACGCGGCGCTGCAGGTCCGGCTCACCGCGTTGCTGCACGAAGCCGGCGTCACCGTTGGCGGTGTCCGGCCGCAGGATATCCAGGTCCACGACCCGCGCTTCCATGCGCGGGTGCTGGCAGGTGGGTCGCTGGCGCTGGGCGAGAGTTACATGGACGGCTGGTGGGACGCCAACCAGCTGGATGTCTTCCTGCTGCACCTGCTGCAGGCGCACCTGGACGAGCGCGTGCACGGCTGGCGGGAACTGGCCGATGCGGTCCGCGCGCGGCTGGTCAACGCGCAGTCCGGCCAGCGCAGTTTCGAGGTCGGGCGCCGTCACTACGACCTCGGCAACGACCTGTACGCGGCGATGCTGGGGCGGCGGCTGGTGTACAGCTGCGGCTACTGGCGGCAGGCCGCGGACCTGGACGCCGCGCAGGAGGCCAAGCTGGACCTGGTGTGCCGCAAGCTTGCGCTGCGGCCCGGCCAGCGCGTGCTGGACATCGGCTGCGGCTGGGGCGAGGCGCTGAAGTTCGCGTGCGAGCGCTACGGGGTCAGCGGCGTCGGGGTCACCATCTCCGAAGAGCAGGCCGCCTATGCACGCGAGCGCTGCGCGGGCCTGCCGGTGGAGATCCGGCTGCAGGATTACCGCGCGCTGGATGAGCGCTTCGACGCGGTGTTCTCCATCGGCATGTTCGAGCACGTGGGCGAGCGCAATTACCGGCACTTCTTCGACGTGGCGCGGCGTTGCCTGGCAGCGGACGGGCTGTTGCTGCTGCATACCATCGGGCGCAATGTCAGCGGCCACCGTACCGATCCGTGGATCGCCCGCTACATTTTCCCCAACTCGATGCTGCCCTCGGCGGTGCAGGTCACGCGCGCGTTCGAGGGCCGCTTCGTGCTCGAAGACTGGCATGGCTTCGGCACCGACTACGATCTGACCCTGCAGGCCTGGCGGCGCAACGTGGAAGCGGCCTGGCCGCAGCTGGATCCGCAGCGATACGACGAACGTTTCAAGCGCATGTGGCGCTTCTACCTGGCCGGTTCGATGGCCGCGTTCCGCTGCCGGCATGCCCAGTTGTGGCAACTGGTGCTGTCCCCGGAAGGGGTGCCCGGCGGGTACGTGGCACCGCGCTGAGGCGCGCCATGAAAAAAGGCCGCCCGGTTTCCCGGGCGACCTTCCAGGCCACGCTGTTACCGATGCTGCTTAGTTGCCTGCACCGGTCAGGCCACGCTTCTCCAGCAGCGGCTCGATCTGCGGCTCGTGGCCGGCGAAATCGCGGAACAGCTGCATCGCATCGACGCTGCCGCCACGCGACAACAGGGTTTTGCGGAAGTGGTCGCCGTTCTTGCGGCTCAGGCCGCCGTTCTCGTTGAACCACTTCTGGGTGTTGGCGTCGAGCACTTCCGACCAGATGTAGGCGTAGTAACCGGCCGAGTAGCCGCCCATGATGTGGCTGAAGTACGGGGTCTTGTAACGCGGCGGCACCGGCGCGTAGAAGATGCCGTCCTTGGCCAGTGCATCGGCTTCGAACTTCATCACGTCGGCGGCGGCCGGAACCTGGCCGGCGCTGATCTGGTGCCAGCGCTGGTCGAGCATCGCCGCGCCCAGGTATTCGGTGGTGGCAAAGCCCTGGTTGAACTTGGCGGCGGCGACCACCTTGTCCAGCAGCGCCTGCGGCATTGCCGAACCGTTCTGGTAGTGCTTGGCGTAGTTCTTCAGGATGACCGGGTTGTCGGCCCACATTTCATTGACCTGCGAGGGGAACTCGACGAAGTCGCGCGGCACCGAGGTGCCGGAGAAATACGGGTACTTCACGTTGGAGAACATGCCGTGCAGCGCGTGGCCGAACTCGTGGAAGGTGGTGGTCACTTCATCCCAGGTCAGCAGGGTCGGCTTGCCCGCCGGCGGCTTGGGGATGTTGAGGTGGTTGGCCACCACCGGCTTGAAGCCGGACAGTTCGGACTGCGAAACGTAGGAGTTCATCCACGCACCGCCACGCTTGGATGCGCGTGCATACGGGTCGAAGATGAAGATCGCCAGCTGGCTGCCGTCGGCATCGAACACGTCGTACACGGTGACGTCGTCGTGGTAGACCGGCAGGTCGGTGCGCTGCTTGAAGGTCAGGCCGAATTCGAGTTCGGCGGCATGGAACACGCCGTCTTCCAGCACCGTCTTCATTTCGAAGTACGGCTTGAGCTGGGATTCGTCGAAGTTGTACTTGGCCTGGCGCACCTTCTCGCTGTAGAACGCCCAGTCCCACGCTTCCAGCTTGAAGGTCGGCTTGCCGGCGGCCTTCTGTTCCTGGTCGATCATCGCCTGCAGGTCGGCGGCTTCGCGCTTGGCGTTGGCCACCGCGGCCGGGGCCAGCTGGCCGAGCATCGCGTTGACCGCTTCGGGGGTCTTGGCGGTCTGGTTGGTCAGGTTGTAGGCGGCGAAGTTGGGGAAGCCCATCAGCTTGGCCTTGTCCGCGCGCAGCTGCATGATGCGCGCCACCAGCGCGGTGTTGTCGAACTCACCGCCGCGGCTGCCACGGGTGGTGGACGCTTCGTAGATCTTCTGGCGCAGCGCACGGTTGGCCAGGTTGGTCAGCGGCGGCTGGCCGGTGGTGTTGAGCAGGGTGATCACGTACTTGCCGTCCAGGCCACGCGCCTTGGCCGCTTCGGCGGCGGCGGAGATCTGCTCCTGCGACAGGCCATCCAGCTCCTTGACGTCGTCCACGGTGAGCGCGGAGGCGTTCACTTCGGACTGCACGTTCTGGCTGAACTTGGTGCCCAGGTTGGCCAGCTCGGCGTTCATTTCCTTGAGCTTGGTCTTGTCCGCCTCGGACAGCTTGGCGCCGGCGCGGACGTAGTTCTCGTAGTACTTCTCGACCAGGCGCACGCCTTCGGCGTCCAGGCCCAGCTTGGCGCGGTCGTCATACAGGGCCTGGATGCGGGCGAACAGCTTGCCGTTCAGTGCGATCGCATCGCCATGGGCGGCAAAGCGCGCCGAATAGTCGGCCTGCAGCTTCTTGCGGGTGTCATTGGTATCGGCACCGACCAGCGCGAAGAACACGGTGGTGGCACGGTCCAGCGTCTCGCCGCTCTTCTCCAGCGCGATCAGGGTGTTTTCGAAGGTCGGCTTGGCCTTGTTGTTGGCGATGGCCTCCACTTCCTTCAGCTGCTGCGCCATGCCGGCGTCGAAGGCCGGGGCGAAGTCGCTGTCGGTGATCTTGTCGAACTGCGGGTAGTGCAGCGGCAGCGGGCTGTCGGCGAAGAACGGGTTGGCCTGCTGCGCGGCGGTGCTGGCAGCCGGGGTGGCGGCGCCGGCGGAATAGGCGGGCAGGGCAAGGCCGAGGGTCATGGCCACGGCAAGGGCAAGGCGGGTGGTCAAGGCAAGGTACTCCACTAAGACAAGTCCCCGAGGGTAACCCGGCCCCGGACGGGCGGGCTTGTGTCGAAAGGCATGGGCGTTCAGGCTGCTGGCTTGTTCCCTGCAGCGGCCGGCCGATGACCAGCGCCTTTGACTTCGAATACACCACGCTGGAAGGCGAGCGCGTTGCGCTGTCGCGTTACCGTGGCAAGCAGCTGCTGCTGGTCAACGTGGCCAGCCGCTGCGGTTTCACCCCGCAGTACACCGGCCTGGAGCAGCTCTGGCAGGACCATCGTGAACGCGGATTGGTGGTGATCGGTTTTCCGTGCAACCAGTTCGGCGCGCAGGAGCCCGGCGATGCCGCGCAGATCCGCGCGTTCTGTTCGCTGGATTACCCGGTGACCTTCCCGCTGTCTGCCCGGATCGAGGTCAACGGGCCCCGCGCCGACCCGTTGTGGCAGTGGTTGTCCACGCAGAAACGCGGCCTGCTGGGCAGCGCGCGCATCAAGTGGAACTTCACCAAGTTCCTGCTCGACCGCCAGGGCCAGGTGCAGTCCCGCTTCGCCCCCACCACCACGCCCGACCAGCTCCGCCGCCGCCTCGATTGAGGGGGCGGAAACGCTTATTTTTCGACGAAGGCGCGTTCGAAGACGTAATGGCCGGGACTGCCGATGCGCGGGGACACCTGGAAGCCCTTGGCGTCCAGCACCGTGCGCAGGTCGGCCAGCATCTGCGGGCTGCCGCAGATCATCGCGCGGTCGTTGGCCGGGTCCAGCTCCGGCAGGCCCAGCGTGCGCTGCATCTGCCCGCTTTCCAGCAGCGAGGTCAGGCGGCCCTGGTTGGCGAACGGTTCGCGGGTGACGGCCGGGTAATACAGCAGCTTGTCGCCGATCATCTCGCCGAGGAACTCGTGCTCGCGCAGTTCGCGTTCGAAGTAGTCGCGGTAGGCCAGGTCCTTTTCGTAACGCACGCCATGGGTGAGGATCACCTTGTCGAAGCGCTCGTAGGTTTCCGGGTCCTTGATCACCGACAGCCACGGCGCCATGCCGGTGCCGGTGCCCAGCAGGTACAGGTTCTTGCCCGGGTGCAGGTCGCTGATCAGCAGGGTGCCGGTCGGCTTCTTGCCCACCAGTACCTTGTCGCCCGGCTTGATGTGCTGCAGGCGCGAGGTCAGCGGGCCGTCCTGCACCTTGATGCTGAAGAACTCCAGGTTCTCTTCCCAGTTCGCGCTGGCGATGGAATATGCGCGCAGCAGCGGCCGCGCCTCGGTTTCCAGGCCGATCATCACGAACTGGCCGTTCTCGAAGCGGAACCCGCTGTCACGGGTCAGGGTGAAACTGAAGTAGGCATCGGTCCAGTGGCGGACCTCAAGCACCGTCTCGGCGCCGAAAGCAGCAGACATGGGGGTAGCGTATCCAGGAAATCGTCCGGGACATTCTACCTCAAATGAGACAGGTTCTCATTGAGCGGAATGAGAGGCGTTCGTGACCACCGTTCAGCGATACCCGGCCGCCTGCAGCTCGAACAGCTCGGCGTAGCGGCCGCCTTCGGCCATCAATTGGGCATGGCTGCCGCTGGCCTCGATCCGGCCATCGGCCAGCACCAGGATGCGGTCGGCCATGCGCACCGAAGAAAACCGGTGCGAGATCAGCACCGCGGTGCGTTGTTCGGACAGCTCGCGGAAGCGCTGGAACACCTCGTACTCGGCGCGTGCGTCGAGCGCGGCGGTCGGCTCGTCCAGGATCATCACCTGGGCCTGGCGCATGTACGCGCGCGCGATGGCGATCTTCTGCCACTGGCCGCCGGACAGGTCCACGCCCTGCTTGAAGCGGCGCCCGATCACCTGCTGGTAGCCGCCGGGCAGGGCCTGGATCACCTCTTCGGCCATGCCGCGGCGTGCGGCGTCGCGGATGCGCTGCGCGTCGTCCAGCGCATCGACCTGGCCGACGCCGATGTTCTCCCCGGCGGTGAGGTTGTAGCGCACGAAGTCCTGGAAGATCACCCCCATGTTGGCGCGCAGGTCGTCCAGGTCGTAGTCGCGCAGGTCACGCCCATCGAGCAGGATGCGGCCCTCGTCCGGGTCGTACAGCCGCGCCAGCAGCTTGACCAGCGTGGTCTTGCCGGCGCCGTTTTCGCCGACCAGCGCCAGCACCTCACCGGCATGCAGCTGGAAGTCGAGATGGCGCACGGCCCAGGTTTCCGCATCCGGATAGCGGAAGCCGACGTTGTCGAACACGAAGCCCTGGCGGATCGGCCGCGGCACCGGTATGGCATCGGGGCGGGTGTGGATTTCCGGGGTGATCTGGAAGAAGGAGAACAGATCGTCCAGGTACAGCGCCTGGCTGGCCACCTGCGAAAAACCGATCAGCAGGCCTTCAAGCAACTGGCGCAGGCGCAGGAAACTGCCGGCCAGGAAGGTCAGGTCACCGATGCTGAAATCACCGCGCACGGTGCGCCAGGCGATATAGGCGTAAGCGGTGTAGTAACCCAGCGTGCCCAGCGCGGCCAGCAACGTACCCCAGAACGCCCGCTTGCGCGCCAGCGCGCGGTTGGCGTGGAAGAAGCGGTCGGCCAGCAGTTTGTAGCGGTCGATCAGGAACCGGTGGAGGTTGAAGATCTTGACCTCCTTGGCGGTTTCCACGCTGGCCCCGACCTGGCGCAGGTAATCCAGCTGGCGACGCTCGGGGGTCCATTGGAAGTTGAGACTGTAGCCGGCCGCGTTGAAGTGGGATTCGCCGATGAAGGCCGGCACCAGCGCCAGGGCCAGCAGCACGATCAACCAGGGCGCGTAGACCAGCAGGCCCACGGCAAGGCTGGCCACGGTGATCGCATCCTGGACCTGGCCGAACAGCTGGCTCATCAGGTTCATCCGGCCCATGGTCTGGCGCCGCGCACGGTCCAGCTTGTCCTGCAGTTCGGGATCCTCGAAATCCTCCAGGTCCAGGGAGGCGGCGTGCTCCATCAGGCGCACGCTGGTGACATTGGTGAACAGTTCCGACAGCAGCGAATCGGCGTAGCTGACAATGCGCCCCAACAGGTCCGAGGCAATGGCCAGCCCGAATTCCAGCGCCAGCAGGGTCAGCAACGGGGTGAGCAGGCCGCTGGACAGCGCTTCACCGAACGGCGGAAAACCAGCGTCGTGCTGGCTGAGCAGCACGGCCGAATCGATGATCAGCTTGCCGACATACAGCATCGCCACCGGCAACAGGGCGCGGATGATGCGCAGCCCCAGGCTGGCGCTGGCCAGCCACGGGCTGGTCTGCCATACCTGGCGCAGGAACGGTGGCAGGTTGCGCATCGCACCGACCCGCTCGCGCAGGCTGGGATTGCTCGGGCCGGGGGCACTGCTGGATCGGGAGGCGGGCATGGGGCGCATTGTGCGCCCCGTTACCGTGGTTGCGGCATGAATCCCACAGGGGCCGACGCCTCGCTCAGCCGGTGGGATCTGCTGCTGTCGGCGAGTGCAGTGCACCGGGGTTCAGCAGCTGCATCTGTTGGAGGATCACGGCGGTGGCGATGGCGGGCGCACGGCTGTCCTTGATCGGTTGGTAGTCTTTGTCACGTACTTCCATCCCGTACGGGCGGACCAGCAATGTTTCTTCGCCCAGACGCACCGCACGCGATGTCCACGACTCCACCAGCAGCGGACGCTGCGCGGGAAGCGGTCCGAACAGGTCCACTCCGGCGGCAAAGTCTGCTGGTGGATTGGTGCAGGACAACAGGTGGCGCATCAGCGTCGGCGCGACATCCATGTGGCTGGTCACGGCCGGCTCCTGCGCCGGAGCGCGTCCGGGCCAACGAACAAGCATCGGCACACGTGTCTGCACGTCGCTGAAATTACTGTTGTGTCCCCAGTCGTTCTGGCCCAGGTCGTTGAACGATTCGCCATGGTCACTGGTGATGATCACAACCGTGTCATCACTGCGGCCGGTGTCGTCCAAGGCCTGCAGCAACTCACCAATGCGCGCGTCCGCACCCAGCACGGCGTTGCGATAGCGATTGAACAGCGGCTTGGGATTGGTCGAGCGTCCGGTCTTGAGATGTGCGCCGGCGGACGCCTGCGGCAGGAAGCGCTGTTCGGCCTCTGCCGGCACCGCATAGGGTGCATGCGCGCTGTCCAGCAGGATGAAGCCGAAGAAGGGCTGGTCGGCCGGCTGCCCACGCAGTGCCGCGGTCATCTGCCTGACAACATCCCGGTCACGCTCATCAGGCGCGACCTGCGGCGATGCGGTGTGCAAGGGTGCATCGGTCTCGACGAACACCGCGCGGTCCAGGCGGGCACCTGCCAGTGATGCCCCCCCGTAAAGATGGAAAGCGTAGTTGTAACGCTGCAGCTGGCGAAGCAGTTCCGGGCCACGACGATGGTGGATCATCGTCTGGGTATACAGCGCCGGCAATCCGTAGAACAGCCCGAAAACACCGTGCATGGTGTTGTTGCCGGTGCTGTAGTGCTGGTCGCCCTGCCATGCATCGGCAGCAAAGCGGGCGGTGTTCGGCATCTGCTCCGGGCTCAGCATATCGTGGCGCAGTGAATCGACCACGATCACCAGGACGTTTGACAGCCGCTGAGGCTGGCATTGCAGCGCCGCGCGCGGATACGACAGCGCCGCGTTCGCGGCCGGTTGCGCGGCAAGCCGAACCTGTGATCGATCATCGGCAGCCCAGCCCAGCCTGGCCAGCTGCCGACGCGCGGTTGTGGTTTGCAGCCACGGGATTGCACGTAATCCCGCCATGGCATCGGTACGGCCCTGGGCGTCGTACCAGATGCCAAGGCCCTGGCTGAGGGCCACCATCGGCACCACCAGTGCCATCCACCGCCAGCGCACGCCCGCGTGTCGGCGCGCGCGCAGGATACGGACGAGAAGGTATTGGCATGCAGCCACCACGCCCACCGCCAAAGCGGCCAGCAGCCATGTGCCGCTGCTCAGCCCCAGCTGCCCGAGCAGGCCGCCGTCGAACATCAGCGCGATCACCAGCCCGTTGATATGGAAGCCGAACTGATTGAACACGCGCGCATCCACGACAATCAGGACCCACCACAGCAGGGTGAGGGCGAGCAGGCTGGGCAGTGCCAGGGGCCGCAGGAGAGGGACGCGGTCCATCAGCCATACCGGCAGGCCAACGACGAGCATCATGGTGCCGAGCTGCGCAGCCAGTGCAGCGCCAAGGAAGAACCGCGCGTCCGACGCGTCAGGCCATTCAACGTTGATCAGTAACGGGATGGCAAGAAGCACTGCATTGATCAGCAGGTAAGACAACAGCCACGCGTTGCAGCGGGCGCGAAGGGAGGGGGGGACTGCGTGGGCCAAGGGGCTGATCCTGCTTCGAACGAATGCAGGACGTTAGGGGGTCCACCGCGACGCGCCCCATCAATTCAAACAATGAATTAGCTGGACATCATCGATAGATTGGCTTCGAGACTTTTCAGCGTAAACGGCATGCTTTCGGCATCGTTATGGCGCAATGAACGCCTATCCACTGCACCTGCTCCACACCGGTGTTTTTTTGACCATGCCGTTCGCGTCGCAGCGAGCGAGGCGCATGTCCCTGCCCGGCGCTGACCCGCGCATGCCCCTGGCCCGCACCGGACCCTGCACCCGGATGAGCAGGCCGGTGATCATTCAGGCGGGAGCATGCTGCAATGGAGCCGCCATCCGGCCGCCGCAGGCCCTGAACGCCGCACAGGACACGATTGGCAGGGCAAACAGCCCCCGGTCTGCCGCGCGGGGGTAAAATGGGCGGAATAACCCCCGCCAGCCCCGAGCAAGCGAGCAAGCCGTGACATCGATCAAGCAGGAAGACCTCATCCAGTCCATCGCCGACGCGCTGCAGTACATCTCGTACTACCACCCGGTGGACTACATCAAGAGCCTTGCCGCAGCCTACGAGCGCGAGGAATCACCGGCGGCCAAGGAGGCGATGGCGCAGATCCTGATCAATTCGCGGATGTGCGCCGAAGGCCACCGGCCGATCTGCCAGGACACCGGCATCGTTACCGTGTTCCTGGAAATCGGCATGAACGTGCGCTGGGACGATGCCACCATGGGCGTGGAGGACATGGCCAATGAAGGCGTGCGCCGCGCCTACAACCATCCGGACAACAAGCTGCGCGCCTCGGTGCTGGCCGATCCGGCCGGCAAGCGCATCAATACCAAGGACAACACCCCCGGCGTGGTCAACGTCAAGGTGGTACCCGGTGACCACGTCGAGGTGATCGTCGCGGCCAAGGGCGGTGGTTCGGAAGCCAAGAGCAAGTTCGCCATGCTCAATCCTTCCGATTCCATCGTCGACTGGGTGCTGAAGACCGTGCCGACCATGGGCGCCGGCTGGTGCCCGCCGGGCATGCTCGGCATCGGCATTGGTGGCACCGCTGAAAAGGCGATGCTGCTGGCCAAGGAATCGCTGATGGAGCCGATCGACATCAACGAACTGAAGGCCCGGGGTGCGTCCAACCGCGCCGAAGAACTGCGCCTGGAACTGTTCGACAAGGTCAACGCGCTGGGCATCGGCGCGCAGGGCCTGGGCGGCCTGACCACCGTGCTGGACATCAAGGTCAAGGACTTCCCCACCCATGCGGCGAACCTGCCGGTGGCGATGATCCCGAACTGCGCGGCCACCCGCCATGCGCACTTCACCCTGGATGGCAGCGGCCCGGTGATGCTGGATCCGCCGTCGCTGGAAGACTGGCCGCAGATCACCTATGACGCGTCCAAGGGCACCCGGGTGGACCTGGATACGATCACCCCGGCCGATGTGGCCAGCTGGAAGCCGGGCCAGACCCTGCTGCTCAACGGCAAGCTGCTGACCGGCCGCGATGCCGCGCACAAGCGCATCGTGGAAATGCTGGACAAGGGCGAGCCGCTGCCGGTCGACCTCAAGGGTCGTTTCATCTATTACGTGGGCCCGGTCGACCCGGTGCGCGACGAAGTGGTGGGCCCGGCCGGCCCGACCACCGCCACCCGCATGGACAAGTTCACCCGCCAGGTGCTGGAACAGACCGGCCTGCTGGGCATGGTCGGCAAGGCCGAACGCGGACCGGCGGCGATCGAAGCGATCCGTGACAACAAGTCGGCCTACCTGATGGCCGTGGGTGGTTCGGCCTACCTGGTGTCCAAGGCGATCAAGGCGGCCAGGGTGGTCGGCTTCGCCGATCTGGGCATGGAGGCCATCTACGAGTTCACCGTGCAGGACATGCCGGTGACGGTGGCGGTCGATTCCACCGGTGAGTCGGTTCACCAGACCGGCCCGCGCGAATGGCAGGCCCGGATCGGCAAGATTCCGGTGGTGGTGGCCTGATAACGGCCCACGGGGTGGGTGACGACCGTGGGGTCGTCACCGCCGCGCGTTACAGAATGTCGAGCACCCGCTCGGGTGGCCGGCACAGGCGCGTGCCTTTGTCGGTGATCACGATCGGCCGGTTGATGAGACGCGGATGGGCGACCATCGCGTCCACCAGCCGCGCCTCATCGGCGCCGGCCAGCCCCAGTTCGGCAAACACCGGCTCGTTGCTGCGCACCAGCTCCGCAGCGCGCAGGCCGGCATCGGCCAGCACCTTGCGCAGCGCCTGCGCGTCGGGCGGATCGGCCAGGTAATCCACGATGACCGGATCCAGTCCGGCATCGCGGATCAGCTTGAGCGTATTGCGTGACTTGCTGCAGGCGGTGTTGTGCCAGAGCGTCACGGACATCAGAACCACTCCAGCAACGACACGCCCACGCCGATGTAGGTGGCCTTGTGGTTGTAGTCGATCATGCTCTCGCCGTAGCCATCGAACACTTGGACGTGGCCGCGCAGCAGGTTGCTGATCGGGAACCCATAGTCGATCTGCAATGCGCCGTGCGAGCGGTCACCACCGCGCAGCGAATGCCGCCCCATCAGCGCGACTTCATGGCCGTTGCGGTTCCACACCAGGGTCGCATCGCCGCGGCCCATGTAATCCTGGATGTCCGGGTTGTTGTCATCGCTGCGCGACTCCGGCAGGCGGTACCACGGGCGCAGGGTCAATGCCCAGTTCTCGCGGTCCAGGCCGACACTGACGATCACCCGGTTCCAGCTGCGCGAGAACGGATCGGCCCGGCCATTGGACTGGTGGTTGATGCCGATGGCACTCATGCGGCCGCGCCAGCCACCGATGGAGTAGCCATTGCGGAACACGGCCATGACCTCCGGTTCGTAGTTGGTTTCGCGGAACGGGCGCGAGTTGTCGGCGTTGTAGGCCTGCCAGCGCGAGCTCTGGGTATAGCCGGCCCAGATGTCACCGTTGTCGCCGAACAGGTTCTCCACGATCTTGGTCTTGAAGCTGAGCTGGAACTTCAGCTCGTTGCTGTCCAGCAACTGCGGGGTGGTCACCGTGTTGGCCGGGTTCGGCGACTGCGGAGCGAGATTCTTGTCGCTGGTCCAGAACGCCGGCAGCAAGTACACCGGCTTGTAGGCGCGCAGCTGGAACGGCCCCAGCTTGGAGTCTTCGGCCAGCTCCCAGCGGCTGTCCAGCAGCGAGCCGCGGCCAGCATTGGCCAGCGCCGCATCGTGCGGGGCCGGGCGGAACAGGTCGCCCACGCGCGAGCGCAGTTTCTCCTCGCCTGCGCTGACCCGGACTTCGCGGCGTTCTTCCTTGCGCGCCACCGCAGCGGCTTCGGCCGCGGCGTCGGCCTGCGCGGTGGTGGCCTGGGTGGGACCGAACAGCTGGTCATAGCAGGCAAGCCGCGCCGCGTCGGTGGTGATGGCGGCGCAGGCGCTGGGCGAAGTTGCAGGCGAAGCGGTGAATTCCTGCGCGGCCAGCGGAGCGCTGGACAGGGCCAGCACCAACGGGGCCAGGCGGGGAATGGGGGAGGTGAGGGTCATTGCTGCGGGCCCTTGCACGAGGCTGAATAGGAGAGAGAGTGAGGAGCAGTGTGGCGTGCGTCGGCGTTGGCCGCCAGTGGTCGAAGCGGTTATGCCAGTGCCCCCTGTGAAGCGGCGTGAAACCGCAGTGAGTTCAGAGCAGCCAGGCAAACGCGAACAGCCCCAGCATTGCCACCAGCAGCGCGACCTTCAGCGCCATCCCCAGCAGGATGCCGAGCCACGTGGCCAGTCCCACCCTGGTGGAACGGCCGAGTTCGCGACTGTGCCAATACTCGCCGACCAGCGCGCCCAGCAGCGGGCCGAGGAACAGCCCGACCGGCATGAAGAACAGCCCGGCGATGCTGCCGATGAAGGTGCCCCACAAGGCCTTGCGGCTGGCCCCCACGCGCTGCGCCCCGACCACCGTCGCCAGCACGTCCACCACGAACGACAGCACGGTCAGGACGGCGAGTACCGTCAGCACGGGCCAGCCGACATGGACGAAGCCGTCAGCCCACGCGGCCAGCAGCAGGCCGAGGAAGACCAGTGGAATGCCGGGAAGCGCCGGCAGCACGATGCCGGCGATGCCCAGCGCGATGCAGAGAGCCGCTACCAGATACAAGATGAATGAGAGGTCCATGCTTTACCGTATGGAGGTCCAAAAGGGGTTGACACATTGATCAATCTACCCGTTGCATTTTCATTTATGCCGGGTTAACGTGACCCCGCTGAGCTTGGCAAGGTCACCGTGGATCGTGGCCTGATGATGGTAGATCCCAGCGATCCGCTACATCGTTGCACCTCGCTTCCTCCTTGCTCGTCAGCCGCCTATCAGGGCGTAACCAATTACAAGACAGTAAGGGAGTAGCAAAGATGGCTGAGAAGGGCACCGTCAAGTGGTTCAACGATGCGAAAGGCTTTGGTTTCATCAGCCGTGAGAGTGGCGAGGATGTGTTCGTGCATTTCCGCGCCATCGAATCGCAGGGCTTCAAGTCGCTGAAGGAAGGCCAGGCCGTCGAGTTCGAGGTCGTCACCGGCCAGAAGGGCCTGCAGGCCGACAAGGTCAAGCCGCTCTGATTGAACGCGCCGCGTTTGTTTCAGCAGAAGGGCCCGCGCGAGCGGGCCCTTCTGGTTCATGTCGCTGCAACGGCTGGCAGCGGCAACGCTGCCAGGATCAGCGCAGCACCACGCGGCCGTTCACAACGCGCACGTAGGTGTTTTCGCGGATCCCGCCGAGGTCACGCTGGTTGACCACGATGGTGCGGCCATCATCCATGCGCACGGCGATATCGTAGGTATCGCTGGTGACGTTCTTCTGGATCTGGTTGCCGGCCAGTGCGCCGCCGACCGCACCTGCGGCTGCGGCGATGTTCTTGTTGCCACGGCTGCCGCCGGTGTGGTCGGAGATTTCATGGCCGGCCACGGCGCCGACGATGCCGCCGAGCACCGCACCGGTCGCCGACGGTGCCGCACGGCCGGAGGCCACGGTATTGATGCGGGTGACGATGCCGCAGTCCGCGCAGCGGTTGGTGTTGTAGTTGCCACCACTGTTGCCGTAGCCGCTGTTGGTGTTGCCGTAACCGCCGCCGCCATAACCGGGCGAGGTGGCACAACCGGCCAGGGCAAGGGTGGCGACAACACTCGCGGCAATGAGCTGGATTTTCATGGGTGGTTCTCCTGGCCAGAAAGGGTGGTAGGCGTCTGGTGCGCTTGGGAGGGATCCTCCTTCTTTGAACGTGAACGGCGCGCCAACCATTCCCCCATTTCATGGCTGGCGGATGAACCACGCCCAGCGCACGCGCGGCACGGGCCCTGCACGGGAATGGCCCGACACCCGTTAAAATGCCGCGATGAATGATCAGATCAAAGAACGCTTCGCCGGCGTTGAACGGCTGTATGGGCGCGGATCGCTGGAGACCCTGCAGGCGCGGCGGGTCGCCGTGGTCGGCATGGGCGGGGTCGGCTCGTGGGTGGTGGAGGCGCTGGCCCGTTCGGCGGTAGGCCACCTGACCCTGATCGATGCCGATGATATCTGCGTGTCCAACACCAACCGCCAGCTGCCGGCGATGGAAGGCAACTACGGGCGCAACAAGTCGGTGGCGATGGCCGAGCGCTGCCGCGCCATCAATCCGGCCATCGACGTGGATGCGGTCGAAGCGTTCCTGACCCCGGCCAACATGGTCGAGCTGCTTGATCGTGGTTTCGACCTGGTCATCGATGCCTGTGACAGTTTCCGGGTCAAGGTAGAAACCATCGCCTGGTGCCGCCGGCGCAAGCTGCCGCTGCTCACCGTCGGCGCCGCCGGAGGCCGCACCGATCCCACCCTGGTGCGCGTACGTGATGTATCACGCACCGAACACGATGCGATGCTGGCGCTCATCCGCAAGAAGCTGCGCAGCGAGTTCAACTTCCCGAAGAATGCCAGACGTTACTTCGGCGTGCCGGCGATCTATTCCCTGGAAAATGTCCGCTATCCGCAGGCCGACGGCAGTGTCTGCGGGATACGCCCGGAACTGGGCCCGGACGCGGCGCTGAAGCTCGACTGCGGTGCCGGACTCGGCGCGGCGACCCACATCACCGGCGCGTTTGCGTTTGCCGCGGTGGCCAAGGCGCTGGAGATGCTGCTCGCGCCGAAGAAGCAGGTCGCCGACGCGGCCGGATGACGCCGGCGGTTCCGGCCCGGCCGCAATGCAGGTCAGGCGGCCGCGGCGGGCAGCCCGAACAACCGCTGCGCGTTGACCGTGGTCGCCTCGGCAAGCACCTGCAGGCTGATGCCCCGGCGTCCGGCGATGTGGGTGGCGATGTCACGCAGCCGTGCCGGTTCGTTGCGCTGGCCGCGGATTCCCTGATCCGGCTGGTCGGGGGCATCGGTTTCCAGCAGCAGCTGCTCCAGCGGCATGGACTGCACCAGGCGATGCAGGCGCTGCGCGCGCTCGTACGTGACCGGCCCGCCCAGTCCCAGCAGGAAACCGGCCTTGTGCAGTTGTGCAGCCTGTTCGGGGCTGCCTGAGAAACTGTGGACCACCCCGCGCAGACCGCCCACCCGGCGCACCGCGGCGATCACCGCATCCACCGCGCGCCGCGCATGCACGATCACCGGCAGGTCGAATTCCCGCGCGAGCTCCAGTTGGGCCACGAAGTAACACTGCTGCAGGTCGCGGTCGAGGTCTTCGATGAAGAAGTCCAGGCCGCATTCGCCGATCGCGCAGGGGCGCTCGCGCTCGATCCACTGGCGCAGTTCGTCCACGTGTCCCTGCGCATGCTCGGCCAGGAACACCGGATGCAGTCCGTAAGCGGGATACAGCCCGGGGGCCTGCAGGCAGACCTCGCGCAGCTTCGGCCAGCTTGCCGCGGTCACCGCCGGCACCACCTGCGCCCGCACGCCGGCAGCGCGGGCGCGCTCGATCACCTGCGCACGGTCCGGATCGAACTCATCTGCATCCAGGTGGCAATGACTGTCCACCAGCACGGTCAGCGCAGCTCCAGCGGCGGCGCCTTGGGCGGCGACCGGGTTTTCCAGCTGGCCAGCAGCAGGGTGCCCATACCGAGCAGAAGTTCGTCCACGAACGGAATCGGGTCGGGCACCACCAGCGTGATCGCGAACAGGCCGGCGGTGAGCTTGAACAGGGTGGGGAAGCGCAGTCGGCGCGCCCAGTTGAGCAGGGGCAGCAGCATGGGGTTGGCCATCGTCGAGTTCCGTGGGGTACCAATGCAGACGCTATCATGGGCGTAGGTCTGCAGTTTCCTGAATGGGAGGCCGGACATAAAGGTTCTGTCGATATTCCGTTCAGCCAGCGCGTGCTGCAATCCACATCGTGAACGTTGCGGGTGGTCCGCAAGGAGCAGGTCATGAAATCAACTACTACTACTGTCCTGGTCGCCGCAGGCGCGCTGCTGGTCGGTGGCATCGCCACCGCTGCCTTCATGAAAAGCGGTGACACCTCTCCTGGTTACGTGACCGCCGCCGATGGCACCGTGCTGCCCGATGGCAGCGTGGCCGAAGACGGCGTGCGCACCGATGCGCTGGATGTGGAGGCACGGCGCGGGCTGGAATATGCCGACGTGCTGAAGGTCGCGCCGATCACCCAGAAAGAAAAGGCCTACGCCACGGTCATCGGTACCGAGGCGGTGCGCCAGACCTCCAGCACCCAGACCCCGCATGAGGTGTGCGAGGACGTGGTGGTGCAGGAACGCCTTCCCGAGCGCGACGGCAACGTCGGCGGCACGGTCGCCGGTGCGGTCATCGGTGGCCTGCTGGGCAACCAGGTCGGCGGCGGCAACGGTCGCAAGGTCGCCACCGCTGCAGGCGCGGTGGCTGGCGGCATGATCGGTAACAACGTGGACAAGCGCCATGTCGGCGGCCGCGTGGTAAACCGTACCGAGCGCCAGTGCCACACCGAAACCACCACCTCCGAGTCCAGCCAGGTGACCGGTTACAACGTCACCTACCGCAACGAGGATGGCACCACCGGCACGATGCGCATGGACAGCAAGCCGGGCAACCGGATCGCCATGGGCAACACCGATGTGGTCAAGGGTTACGACGTGACCTACCGCTACGACGGTGCAGAGAAGACCATCCGCATGAACGACAAGCCGGCCAGTGATCGCCTGCCGGTGGTGGATGGACAGCTGGTCACCCAGACCGCTGCGGCTGACGTCGGTAGCACCCGTCAGTAACACCGGGTGTGCGTGATCGCGGTACAAGGACGGGTCGGCGCAAGCCGGCCTGTTTTCGTTTTGCCCTTCAGGAAGCCAGCATGAGCATCTTCGATCTCCGTCTTGAAACCGAGCGCCTGATCCTGCGGCCGCCGCAGGCCGTCGACCTGCAGCCCTATCTCGACTTCAGCGCGGATGAGGCGGTGATGTCCCATCTCGGCGGTGTACAACCGCCCTCGGTGGCCTGGCGCAGCTTCTGCGCGCTGGCCGGTGCCTGGCAGTTGTTCGGCATTTCGATGTTCAGCGTCATCGAGAAATCCAGCGGGCAGTGGGTGGGCCGGCTGGGGCCGTGGCAGCCGCTGGAGTGGCCCGGTACCGAAGTGGGCTGGAGCATCCGCCGCCAGAGCTGGGGCCTGGGCTATGCGCCGGAAGCGGCCACGGCGGCGATGGACTGGGTGTTCGCCAGCCTGGGATGGGAGGAGGTGATCCACTCCATCGCTGCGGACAACGTCAATTCCAAGGCCGTCGCGAGCAAACTCGGCAGCACGCTGCTGCGCATCGGCGAACTGCCGCCACCGCACGCGGGCAAGCCGGTGGAAGTGTGGGGCCAGAGCCGCGCCCAGTGGCTGGCACGGCGCGCGCGCTGACCCGCTTGGCAAGCGCGCGCGTGCTTGCCAGACTGCCCGCCAGCGTCGCCATGATCGGCGCGGCAACCGGAGCATGATGATGAGCGATGAGCGGATCGGGCTGACCGTCCACGGGATGTCGGTATCCGGCAACTGCCACAAGGTGCGCCTGCTGCTGGAGCAGCTGGGCACGCGCTATCGCTGGGTGGAGGTGGACAGTGCGCACGGGCAGACCCACGCGCCGGAATTCCTGGCCCTGAACCCGAACGCGAAGGTGCCCGTGGTGGTGCGCGATGACGGCCGCGTGCTGCCCGAATCCAATGCGATCCTGTTCTGGTTGGCCGAAGGCACGCCGTTCCTCTCCAGCGACGGCTGGGAGCGCGCGCAGACCCTGCGCTGGATGTTCTTCGAACAGTACAGCCACGAGCCCTATGTCGCGGTGGCGCGCTTCATCTGTGGCTGGACCGCGGCCGATTCACCGCGTCGCGCCGAACTGCCACGGCTGCGCGAGCGCAGTGCCGCCGCATTGGCGGTGATGGAACAGCACCTGGGCCACGCGCGCTGGTTCAGTGGCGCGGCGTATGGCATCGCCGATATCGCGCTGTTCGCATACACCGACGTAGCAGGGGACGGCGGGGTTTCCCTGCAGCCGTATCCGGCGGTGGTCGCGTGGCTGCAGCGGGTGCGTTCGCAGCCCGGCTTCGTTGCGATGCCCGAGGTCACTGCCGAGATCCGCGTGCGCTTCGACCAGGCGTCCTGACCGGCCGGGTGCGCTGCGGCTCTTCACCGGCGACGAAGGCGGGCCGGTCTAGTCTGGCCTGCCCCCCGAACAGAAGGTGATCCCGTGGCCGAATACACCATTGCCGTGCTCGTTGGCAGCCTGCGCAAGGAGTCGATCAACCGCCGCCTGGCACGCGCGCTGGAGAAGCTGGCGGCGGGCAGGGCGCGCTTTGATTTCGTGGAGATCGGTGACCTGCCGCTCTACAACCAGGATTTCGATGCGGATTACCCCGCGCAGGGCAAGCGGCTGAAGCAGCAGATCCGGGGCGCCGACGCGGTGTTGTTCGTGACGCCGGAATACAACCGCTCGGTGCCGGGCGTGTTGAAGAACGCCATCGACATCGGCTCGCGGCCGTATGGCCACAGCGCGTTCGCGGGCAAGCCGGCAGCGGTGATCGGTGCCTCCATCGGGGTGATCGGCACGGCGCTGGCACAGCAGCACCTGCGCAACATTCTGGCCTACCTGGACATGCCGGTGCTGGGCCAGCCGGAGGCCTTCCTGCACTTCAAGGAAGGACTGATAGACGAAGCAGGCACCATCAGCAATGCCGGCACGCAGGAGTTCCTGCAGGGCTTCGTCGACCGCTTCCTGACCCTGGTGGCGGTGCACGGCAAGGGCGCCTGAACCGCCGGCGACATCGGGCGGGGTGACCGACGCCTGCGATCTGCGATAATGGAGGCCTGCAGGTGCCGCAACGGCACCTGTCGCAGGTAGTGCGACGCCTCCGCGCCACGCTGGCCGGGCATTGGCGGATATCCCCCGTTTCTCCACGGCTTATCCACAGGCTTGTCCATGGCGGCAGGGTTGCCCGCATGCCTACACTGATCTCGCCACTTCTGTAGGAAATTCCGCCGCATGGCTGCTCGTTCCGGCTTCAAGTCCGACCGCAGGGAGCGCTCCGATCGCTTCGACCGCGATGAATCGCGCATTGATTCCCTGCGCGTGCCCCCGCATTCGGTCGAAGCCGAACAGGCGGTGCTCGGCGGCCTGATGCTGGCCCCGGATGCATTCGACCGCGTCAACGACCAGTTGAATGAAGTCGACTTCTACCGCCGCGACCACCAGATGATCTACCGCGCGATCCGCGAGCTGTCCGAGCGTGATCGTCCGTTCGATGCGGTGACGCTGGGCGAATGGTTCGAATCGCAGGGCAAGATGGAACTGGTCGGCGACGGCGCCTACCTGATCGAACTCGCCAGCACCACGCCGTCGGCGGCGAACATCGTGGCCTATGCGGAAATCGTGCGTGACAAGGCGGTGCTGCGCCAGCTGATCCAGGTCGGCACGGATATCGTCAACGACGGCTTCCAGCCCGAAGGTCGCGAGAGCAGCGAACTGCTCGCCAGCGCTGAAAAGTCGGTGTTCGCCATCGCCGAACAGGGCGCGCGCGGACGCACCGATTTCGTGGCCATGCCCGGCGCCCTGAAGGACGCCTTCGAAGAGCTGCGCAACCGCTTCGAGAACGGCGGCAACATCACCGGCCTTCCGACCGGCTACAACGATTTCGATGCGATGACCGCCGGCCTGCAGCCGACCGACCTGATCATCCTGGCGGCGCGTCCGGCGATGGGCAAGACCACGCTGGCGCTGAACATCGCCGAGTACGCGGCGATCAAATCGAAGAAAGGCGTGGCGATCTTTTCGATGGAAATGTCGGCCTCGCAGCTGGCGATGCGCCTGATCTCCTCCAATGGGCGCATCAACGCACAGCGCCTGCGTACCGGCCAGCTCGAAGACGAGGACTGGAGCCGGGTTACCGGCGCGATCCGCATGCTGAAGGAAACCAAGATCTTCATCGACGATACGCCGGGCGTGTCGCCGGAGATCCTGCGGTCCAAGTGCCGCCGCCTGAAGCGCGAGCACGACCTGGGCCTGATCGTGATCGACTACCTGCAGCTGATGAGCGTGCCGGGCAACAGCGAAAACCGCGCGACGGAAATCTCCGAGATCTCGCGTGGCCTGAAGGGCCTGGCCAAGGAACTCAACGTGCCGGTGATCGCGCTGTCCCAGCTCAACCGCTCGCTGGAAACGCGTACCGACAAGCGCCCGGTGATGGCCGATCTTCGCGAATCCGGCGCTATCGAGCAGGATGCGGACATGATCGTCTTCATCTACCGTGACGATTATTACAACAAGGAAAACTCGCCGGACAAGGGCCTGGCCGAGATCATCATCGGCAAGCACCGTGGTGGTCCCACCGGCTCGTGCAAGCTGAAGTTCTTCGGCGAATACACCCGCTTCGACAACCTGTCGCACGACTCGGTGGGTTCGTTCGAGTAACGGCGGTTGCAACAGGTAGTGACGGCCGCTGGCCGTCATCGGCGAAGGCCGCTGGCCAGCATGAGTCCGCTGTTCGTCGCCGCATCCCGGGTTTCGTCGCATTCCCGTTGCGCGGCAGCCGGCCGCCGGCAACGATGGCCCCAAGGCGGCACGGTGCCGCCAGGGAGACCTGTCATGAAGACCCTGTTCGCGCTGGGCGTGTGGTGCCTGCTGTTCGTGCTGTGCTGGCCGCTGGCGATCCTCGCCCTGCTGGCGTGGCCGTTGGTGTGGCTGCTGAGCCTGCCGTTCCGGCTGGTCGGGGTGACCTTCTCGGCGTTGTTCGCCTTCCTCGGCGCGGTGCTGATGCTGCCGGCCAGGCTGCTGGGAGCAGGGCGGGCGCAGGCCGCCTGAGCACGGCGCAACAAAAAACCCCGCCTTGGCGGGGTTTCTTGATGTGAAGCGTGACGGCGAGCGGCCGTCACTACCACGGGCGGATCAGTTCGCCTTGTGGATGGCACGCTTGCTGACCGCCATGGCCGCATCGTGCACCACTTCGGACAGCGACGGATGCGCATGGCAAATACGCGCCAGGTCATCGGCCGAACCGCTGAACTCCATGGTCAGCACGCCTTCGTGCACCAGCTCGGACACGTTCGCGCCCACCAGGTGCATGCCCAGGATGCGATCGGTTTCAGCGTGTGCCAGCACCTTGACGAAGCCGGTCGGCTCGATCATCGCGACCGCACGGCCGTTGGCGGCGAACGGGAAGCTGCCGGCCTTGTACGGAATGCCCTCGGCCTTCAGCTGCTGCTCGGTCTTGCCGACCCAGGCCAGCTCCGGCTCGGTGTAGATGACCCACGGAATGGTGTCGAAGTTGACGTGGCCCGGCAGGCCGGCGATCAGCTCGGCAACCGCGATGCCTTCCTCGAAGCCCTTGTGCGCCAGCATCGGGCCGCGCACGCAGTCGCCGACCGCCCACACGCCGTTGACGCCGGTGTGGCAATGCGCGTCCACTTCGATCTGGCCACGCTCGTTGATCTTGACGCCGGTGCCTTCGGCCAGCAGGCCCTTGGTCGCCGCGCGACGGCCGACGGCCACCAGCAGCTTGTCCACGACCAGCGACTTCTCGCCATCGGCGTCGGTATAGGTCAGCGCGACTTCGGCCTTCTTGCCCTTGCCGGACACCTCAGCCTTGGACACCTTGGCGCCCAGCTTGATGTCCAGGCCCTGCTTCTTGAACTCCTTCAGCGCGACCTTGCCCACTTCGGCATCGGCAGCGGCCAGGAAGTCCGGCAGGGCTTCCAGGATCGTGACTTCGGCGCCGAGGCGCTTCCACACGCTGCCCAGTTCCAGGCCGATGACGCCGGCGCCGATCACGGCCAGGCGCTTGGGGACTTCGGTGAAGTCCAGGCCGCCGACGTTGTCGACGATGGTCTCACCGTCGAACTTTGCGAACGGCAGTTCGATCGAATCCGAACCGGCGGCGATGATCACGTTGGTGCCCTTCAGCTCGACGATCGAACCATCGTGCTGGGTGACCTTGACCACGTTGTCCTTCTGCAGCTCGCCGAAGCCGTAATACGCAGCCACCTTGTTGGCCTTGAACAGCATGGCGATGCCGCCGGTGAACTGCTTGACGATCTTGTCCTTGCGGCCAACCATCGCTTCGACGTCGATCTTGGCGTCCTTGAAGCTGATGCCATGGTCGCCAAAGATATGGCCCATGTTCCAGTACTGGCGCGAGGAATCCAGCAGCGCCTTGGACGGGATGCAGCCCACGCGCAGGCAGGTGCCGCCGAGGGCGGGCTTGCCATCCTTGCCCAGCGCCGCGTCGATGCAGGCCGTCTTCAGGCCCAGCTGCGCGGCACGGATGGCGGCGTGGTAACCGGCCGGGCCGGCACCGATGACGACGACGTCGAATTGTTCAGCCATTTGAGAGTCCTTGATGCAGTCCTCGACCCGTGCAAGCGGGCCGGTGGCGCAGTGCGCCGGGAGGCGGGCAGGGCCGTAGGCCGTGCCCCGGATCGACAGACCCCTCCCGCGGGCGGGAGGGGGCGGCGGGTCTTACAGGCCGAACAGCATGCGGCCCGGGTTTTCCAGCTGGTTCTTGATGTCCACCAGGAACTGCACCGAATCCTTGCCGTCGATGATGCGGTGGTCGTAGGACAGCGCCAGGTACATCATCGGCGCGATCACGACCTGGCCGTTCTCGGCGATCGGACGTTCCTTGATCGCGTGCATGCCCAGGATGGCGCTCTGCGGCGGGTTGATGATCGGGGTGGACAGCAGCGAACCGAAGGTGCCGCCGTTGGTCACGGTGAAGGTGCCGCCCTGCAGGTCTTCCAGGCTCAGCTTGCCGTCGCGCGCCTTCTTGGCGTAGTCGGCGATGCCCTTTTCGATGTCGGCGAACGACTGGCGTTCGACGTTGCGCAGCACCGGGGTGACCAGGCCCTTGTCGGTGGACACCGCGATGGAGATGTCCGAGTAGCCGTGATAGATCACGTCGTTGCCGTCGATCGAGGCATTGACCAGCGGGAAGCGCTGCAGCGCGTTGGCGGCGGCCTTCACGAAGAAGCTCATGAAGCCGAGCTTGATGCCGTGGGCCTTCTGGAACTCTTCCTGCAGCTCCTTGCGCGCCGCCGACACCTTGGCGAGGTTGACCTCGTTGAAGGTGGTCAGCATCGCGGTGCTGTTCTTGGATTCCATCAGGCGGTCGGCGATGCGCTTGCGCATGCGGGTCATCGGCACGCGTTCTTCCGGACGCGCACCACCGGCCTTGCCGGCGCCGCCGTTGCGGGCGTAGTTGACGATGTCTTCCTTGGTCACCGCGCCACGACGGCCGGTGCCGTCCACGTCGGCCGGGTTCACGCCTTCGGTGATCGCCGAGAAACGGGCGCCCGGGGGCAGCGAATCGGCCGCCGACTTCGACGCCGGTGCCGGGGCGGCAGCCGCCGGGGCAGCCGCCTTGGCCGGTGCGGCCTCGGCCTTCTTCTCTTCAGCGGCCGGAGCCGGCGCAGCGGCTTCGGCCACCGCGCCTTCCTCGATGATCGCCAGCACCTGGGCGCTGGTGACGGTGTCGCCTTCCTGGAACTTGATTTCCTTCAGCACGCCGTCGACGGTCGACGGGACTTCCAGAACGACCTTGTCGGTCTCCAGGTCAACCAGATTCTCGTCACGCTTGACGGCGTCGCCGACCTTCTTGTGCCAGGTGGCGATGGTGCCGTCGGAGACGGATTCGGGCAAAACCGGGACTTTGACTTCGGTGGCCATGCGGGAGCTTCCTGGGTTCGTATTTCTGGAATAGGGGAGGGTTATTCGGCGACCGAGTCGTCGAACGGGTTGACCAGGGCATCGGCGACCAGCTTCTGCTGCTCGATGACATGGTCAGCCATGTGGCCGGCGGCCGGCGATGCCGAGCGCGCGCGACCCGCGTAATGAAGGCTCTGGCCATCGGCCACGCAGAACTGCAGGTGGTGGCGGATCTGGTACCACGCACCCTGGTTCTGCGGCTCTTCCTGCGTCCACACCACGTCGGTGGCCTTGCCGTACTTCTTCAGTTCGGCAGCCAGCAGCGCGCGCGGGAACGGGTAGAGCTGCTCCACGCGGATGATCGCCACGTCGTCCTGGCCACGCTTGGTCTGGTCTTCCAGCAGGTCGTAGTAGACCTTGCCCGAGCACAGCACCACGCGCTTGACCTTCTTCGGGTCGGCCTTGGCATCGCCGATCAGGTGCTGGAACTCGCCATTGGCCAGTTCTTCCAGCGTCGACACGGCCAGCTTGTGGCGCAGCAACGACTTCGGCGACATCACCACCAGCGGCTTGCGGGTGGTCAGGTGCTGCTGGCGACGCAGCATGTGGAATGCCTGCGCCGGGGTGGACGGGACCACCACCAGCATGTTTTCCAGCGCGCACAGCTGCAGGAAGCGCTCAAGGCGCGCCGAGCTGTGTTCTGGACCCTGGCCCTCGTAGCCGTGCGGCAGCAGCAGGGTCAGCCCGGTCAGGCGGCCCCACTTGGCTTCACCGGCGGCGATGAACTGGTCGATGACCACCTGGGCGCCGTTGGCGAAGTCGCCGAACTGGCCTTCCCAGATGCACAGGGTGCCCGGGTCGGTGGTGGAGAAGCCGTACTCGAAGGCCATCACCGCTTCTTCGCTGAGCAGCGAATCGATGATGGTGGCCTTTTCCGGAGAATCCACCAGCTGGCGCAGCGGCAGGTAGTACTGGTCGGTGTTCTGGTCGTGCAGGATCGCGTGGCGGTGGGTGAAGGTACCGCGGCCGACGTCCTGGCCGACCAGGCGCAGGCGGTGGCCTTCGTCCAGCAGGGTGGCGTAGGCGAGGTTCTCGGCAAAGCCCCAGTCGCCCGGGATCTCACCGGCGGCCATCTTGCGACGGTCTTCGTACACCTTGGCCACGCGCGAATGCACCTGCACGGTGTCCGGGATGGTGGTGATCTGCTTGGCCAGCGCGGTCAGCTTGTCCATGTCCACGGCGGTGCTGACCGTGTCCGACAGCTTGCCGTCCAGCAGCTTCGGCCAATCCACGAACAGCGGGCTGGTCGGCGGGGTCTTTTCCACGGTGGCCAGGTCGGTGGTGTACTCGCCACTGTCCAGCTTCACGCGATAGCCGTCGACCAGCGCCTTGCCGGCACCGGCTTCGATCACGCCGGCCTGTTCAAGCTGCTCGGCATACATTTCGCGGGTGGTCTTGTGCTTGCGGATCACCTGGTACATCAGCGGCTGGGTGATCGCCGGTTCGTCGGCCTCGTTGTGGCCCCAACGGCGGTAGCACATCAGGTCGATGACCACGTCCTTGGCGAACTTCTGGCGGAATTCGAAGGCCAGCTTGGCGGCGAACACCACGGCCTCCGGGTCATCGCCGTTCACGTGGAACACCGGGGCGGCGATCATCTTGGCCACGTCGGTGCAGTACAGCGTGGAGCGCGAATCTTCCGGGTTGGACGTGGTGAAGCCCACCTGGTTGTTGACCACGATGTGTACCGTGCCGCCGACCGCGAAACCGCGCGCCTGCGACATCTGGAACAGCTCCATCACCACGCCCTGGCCGGCGAAGGCCGCGTCGCCGTGGATCAGGATCGGCATCACCTGCTTGCGCGCGGTGTCGCTGCGGCGCTCCTGGCGCGAACGCACCGAACCGGCAACCACCGGATCTGCGATTTCCAGGTGCGAGGGGTTGAAGGCCAGCGCCAGGTGCACCGGTCCGCCGTCGGTGCTGACGTCGGCCGAGAAGCCCATGTGGTACTTCACATCGCCTGCGGAGGCGTGGTTGTCGTGCTCGAACTTGCCTTCGAACTCGTCGAACAGCTTGCGCGGGTTCTTGCCCAGCGTATTGACCAGCACGTTCAGGCGGCCGCGGTGGGCCATGCCGATCACCACGTCCTTGACCCCGTCCTTGCCGGCGTCACGGATGATGGTGTCCATCATCGGGATCAGCGCATCGCCGCCTTCCAGCGAGAAGCGCTTCTGGCCCACGTACTTGGTGTGCAGGTAGCGTTCCAGGCCTTCGGCCGCGGTCAGGCGTTCCAGCGTGCGGCGCTTGGTATCTGCATCGAGCGCGTAATCGCCACCGGCGAGTTCGAGCTTCTTGTAGATCCACTGGCGCTGCTCGACTTCGGAGATGTGCATGAACTCCGCGCCGATCGAACCGGTGTAGGTCGCCTTCAGGCGTGCCAGCAGGTCGCGCAGTTTCATGCGCGGCTGGCCACCCACGCCACCGGTGCTGAACTCGGCGTTCAGGTCACCATCGGAAAGGCTGTGGAAGGGCAGGCCCAGGTCCGGCGGATTGGTCGGCTCGGCCAGGCCGAGCGGATCCAGGCGCGCACCGAGGTGGCCCCGCGAACGGTAGGCGGTGATCAGGCGGCCGACGTTGCGCTCGCGCTCGTCGCCGGCCCCTTCGCCGGTACCACTCTTCAGCGCGCCTTTGGCGGCGTCGGCGATGTGCGCGATGACGCCCGAGTGCGGAATGTCACCCGCTTCACGGCCCTGGAAGCCGTCGAAGTAGGCCTTCCATTTGGGATCGACACTGTCCGGGGAGACGAGGTACTGCTCGTACAGATCCTCGACATAGGAGGCGTTGCCGCCGGCGAGCTGCGATGACTGCGCAAACTGCTTCAGTAGATTGTCCACGATGGAGAGTGATTATTCGCTTGTGGGGTAGGGCTCTGGAAGTACCCGGCCGACTGGATGAATAGCCATGCACGGGCGCGTTCAAACACCCAAATTGTACCCCCATCCGCCGGGGATGGGGCGCTGCACGGGCACGATTGGCGGCTGCGGTGCCGCTGCCAGACAGGTTGCGCGTCGCCGTCGGGCTCAGATGCCGAGGGCGCGCAGCTCGCTGCAATCCCGCGAACGGTCCCAGACGCGCTGCAATTGCTGCTCCAGCGGCTGCGAGCGTGAAGGCAGTGCAATGCCGGCCTCGCCTTCAAGGCGATGGCCCATCAGACGAAAGTAGTAGTCGCCGGCATCGTTGGCGATGCAGGCCGAGGCCAGCGCCCGGTCAACCGGATCGCTCACCTCGCGGATCTGCACCACGCTGGGCAGGCGCTGCAGCAGAGACAGCAGCGGCGCACCGGCGGTCTGGATCGCGGCGGCATCGTGCACGATGACACGCAGCTGCTTGTCGTGGGCACGGGTGGCGAAGCGGCGCAGCGCCGCCTGCACGGGAGCGGCGTCCAACAGGCCGGGATCCAGCTGGCGGCTGTGGACCCACAACCGCCGGCGCGCGCGGTGGATGACCGCGGTGGTCACCGCCACGGCCGCCTGCACCCCGTCGATGGTGGCGGCGGCGCCGAGCGTGCGCTGCATCTGCAGGTGCGCGATGCCGGCCTCTTCGAAGTGACCGCCTTCGGGAATGAAACCCTGCCGTGCATAGAACGCACAGGCCGGCAGCTGGGCATGCAGGTGCACCTCTGGCAGCCCGGCCATCGCAGCCGCACGCACCAGCTCCTCCAGCATGGCCTCGCCTACGCCCTGGCTGCGCCATGCCGCCAGCACCGCCATGCGCCCGATGCGGCCATCGGGCAGCAGTCGTCCGGTACCGATCGGCGCGCCGTCGGCATCGCGTGCCAGCACGTGGGTGCAGACCGGATCCAGCGCATCGCGCTCGAGGTCGGCGGGCACCCCCTGCTCGACCACGAACACCTGCTGGCGAACCCCGTGGATCGCTGCGTGATACGCCGCGTGGTCGGCGCGCTGGACACGGAAGGCGGGCATGTTCAGTGGCGGCGCTGGCCGGCGCCGTCCTCCGGTTCGTCCTCTTCGTCATCCTCGTCGAAGCTGACCACCACCTCCACGCCGTCCTCATGCACGTTCACTTCGCGCACGTCATCGGAAAAGTCATCCACCTCGACGGTGCCCACGGTGTCGGCCGCCACCACGATCGGCGTGGCGTCGGCGGGCTCGTCATCCAGCTCGTCGTCGGCCGCGTGCGGGTCGGTCAGCTGGTAGAAGCCCAGCACCATCAATTCCTGCAGGGCCTGCCGGCCCTTGGCGGTCAGGCCGTTCCACGCGGAGCGGTCCAGCCGTTCGGCGGCCGCGATGCGTTGCGCATCCTTTACCGACACCGCCAGGTCCAGCCCGCTGCAGTACAGGCTGGCGCCGCGCTTGGCACGCCGCCAGGCCAGGCGGGCCCAGGGGTGGCGCTCCAGCAGCAGGCCGTTGGCCAGCGCGTGGTCGACCTCGTCCAGCGACGGCGCCGGTCCGCTCGGCATCACTTCGCCGGCGGCGCGGTAGGTGGTGATGAAGCGCCCGAACCAGTCGCCCAGCATGTCCGGGTCGTTCATGCGGATGGCATTGAGCGCGGCCACCACGCGGTTCATCGCCGCCACGTCGATCTCGTTCGGATCCTCCGGCAGCTTCAGGTCGGGGTCCTGGTAGCGGATGCCCTCATCGGCATCCACCACCAGGGTGTCCAGGTAATCACTGATCAATTCGGCCGATGCCGGTGCGCGCATGCCGAAGGAGAAGGTCAGGCAGGGGTCTTCGGCCACGCCGTTGTGCGGCACGTTCGGCGGCAGGTACAGCATGTCACCCGGCGCCAGCACCCAGTCGTGGCTTGGCTTGAATTTCGTGAGCTGCTTGAGTTCGATGTCCGGGCGGAAGTCCAGTGGCGGGCGCTTGCCCCTGGTCGATTCGCTGGCATCGATCTGCCAACGGCGATGGCCCTGGCCCTGCAGCAGGAACACGTCGTACTGGTCCACGTGCGCACCGACCGAGCCGCCGGTGGCGGCGAAGCTGATCATCACATCGTCCATCCGCCAGCGCGGCAGGAAATCGAAGTGCGCGATCAGCGCGCGGACGTCCGGGTCCCATTTGTCCACGTCCTGCACCAGCAGGGTCCAGTCCTTTTCCGGCAGGGCGGGGAACACCGACTCCTGGAACGGGCCGGTGCGCACGCGCCATCCGTCGGCGCTGCGGTCGTGTTCGATCAGCCGCGCCAGCACGCCGTTTTCGCAGGCCAGGCCGGCCAGGTCTTCGGGCTGCACGGGGCTCTGGAACCCGGCGAAGGCGTTGCGGATCAGCAGCGGGCGCTTCTGCCAGTAGTCTCGCAGGAAGGTCGCCGGGGCCATGCCCAGCGGCTTGGCGGGGGTGGCGTGGACTTCGATGGCGAAGGTCCTGGCGGTGGAAGCGGATGTGCGTGCGGCCATGGGGGAGGTCCTTGCAGCGGAAACAGGGCGCGGCCTGTGCGGCCGTTGATGGCCTATTGTCCGCGTTCGGATGGGGTGGTGTCGAACGGGTGGGACCCCCTCGCGGTGGGCTGCTGCGAAAAGCGGAGTGCGTGATCGGGGTCGGGCGGTGGGGCTGGTCGGGGGACGGCAAAAACCGCATCCATGCGGGCCTCGTTTCGCGCCATCCATGGCGCTCAACGCCCCCGCCCAGCCCCACCGCCCGACCCCC
>NZ_DAMBRS010000016.1:0-17758 GCF_032054965.1 Stenotrophomonas chelatiphaga
TCCACGAAGTTGCCCCCGCTAGCACCTGAAGCTAGTGCGTCTACCAATTCCGCCATCTGGGCTTGCAGAGCGGGCGATTTTGAAGATGCGGGAGGCGCTTGTCAACGATTTTCGAAAAATCGTGGTCTCCATTCATTTACGCCGGGCCATGACCCGTTCTGCACGCCCGCAACGGCTACCATGGAGGGCGATGAACACCAAAAAACCAAGCAAGGGCGGGAAGAGCTCCCGCACGTCGCCGCCCCAGGGCGCCCCCACCGGATCGCCGAAGGGCGCAAAGAAGAAGAGCCTGCCGCCGTGGATGCCGGAAAGCCTGACCGGTGGAAACGCCGGTGCGGCGTCCGCACCGCGTGGCGCAGGCCGCCGCGGCCCGGCCCCGTCCGGACCACGCGGTCGCCGTCCGCTGCCGCCGATGGGCGCGCCGGTGGATGACCCGCATGCGGCCCGCGAAGCGGAAAAATACGAACAGCCCATCGCCAGCCGCGAGGCCATCCTGGCCCTGCTTGAACGCTGCGAAGGCCCGCAGACCGCCGAGGAAGTCGGTGCCCGCCTGGGCCTGACCGCACCGGATCGCGCCGAAGCGCTGTCGCGCCGACTGGGCGCGATGGTCCGCGATGGCCAGCTGGTGCAGAACCGTCGCGGTGGATTCGCTCCGATCCAGGCGCTGAACCTGGTGACCGGCGTGGTGATCGCCAACCCGGAAGGCTTCGGCTTCCTGCGCCCGGTGGAAGGGGGCGACGACCTGTTCCTGCCACCGTATGAAATGCGCAAGGTCATGCACGGTGACAAGGTGCTGGCCAACGTGACCGGCATCGACCACCGCGGCCGCCGCGAGGGCAGCATCGCCCGCGTGCTGGAGCGCGGCATGACCCGCCTGATCGGCCGCTTCAGCGTCGAGATGGGCATCAATTACGTGGTGCCCGATGACAAGCGCATCCAGCGCAACGTGCAGGTACCGCCGGACCACACCGGCGGCGCGCGCGATGGCCAGCTGGTGGTGTGCGAACTGACCCAGGCCCCGGACAGCCGCCGTCCGCCGATCGGCCGCATCATCGCGGTGCTCGGTGACAAGCTGACCGCTTCGCTGGTGGTGGAGACCGCCATCCACGGCCACGAACTGCCGTTCGAGTTCCCCCAGGAGGTGTTGGACGAAGCCGCCTCGGTGCCGCTGGTGGTCGAACCGGCGATGATCGGCAACCGCGTGGACCTGCGCGGCACGCCGCTGGTCACCATCGATGGCGAGGATGCCAAGGACTTCGACGACGCGGTCTACTGCGAACCCAATGCCAACGGCTTCCGGCTGGTGGTGGCGATCGCCGATGTGTCCAACTACGTGCGCCCCGGTACCCCGCTGGATGATGAAGCGCAGAAGCGCGCCACCTCGGTGTACTTCCCGGGCTTCGTGGTGCCGATGCTGCCGGAAACCCTGTCCAACGGCATCTGCTCGCTGATGCCCAAGGTCGACCGCATGTGCTTCGTCTGCGACATGCAGGTGGACCGCGACGGCCAGGTCAGCAGCTCGAAATTCTACGAAGCGGTGATGAACTCGCACGCACGGCTGACCTACACCCAGGTATGGCAGGCGGTGGGCGAGGACGATGCCGGCGCCAAGGCGGCGATCGGTCCGCTGCTGCCGCAGGTGGAACGCCTGTACCAGCTGTACCACGTGCTGGCCAAGGCGCGCAGCAAGCGCGGTGCGATCGAGTTCGAATCCAGCGAAGTGCGCTTCGTGCTGGACAACACCGGCGAGGTCACCCAGGCCGGCATGCTGGTGCGCAACGACGCGCACAAGCTGATCGAAGAATGCATGATCGCTGCCAACGTGGAGGCGGCGCGTTACCTGCTCGGCCACGGCGTGCCGGCACCGTATCGCGTGCATGAAAAGCCGCCGGAGACCAAGTTCGCCGACCTGCTGGAGTTCCTCAAGGAGTTCAAGCTGAGCCTGCCGCCGTGGTCGAAGGTGGTGCCGGGCGACTACACCAAGCTGCTGAAGAAGATCCGCGACCGCCCCGATGCCGCACTGCTGGAGTCGGTGCTGCTGCGCAGCCAGAGCCTGGCGGTGTACAGCCCGGACAACAACGGTCACTTCGGCCTGGCACTGGAGGCATACGCGCACTTCACTTCGCCGATCCGCCGCTACCCTGATCTGCTGGTGCACCGTGCGATCAAGCACGCGCTGACCGGTGCGCGGGTGGAGAAATACATCTACACCGCGCGCGAAATGGCGGCGCTGGCCCTGCAGTGTTCCGAACGCGAGCGTCGTGCCGACGAAGCCGAGCGCGAAGTGGACGAGCGTTACCGCGCTGCCTGGATGGAAAAGCACGTCGGCGGCCAGTTCGAAGGCGTGATCAGCGGCGTCACCAGCTTCGGGCTGTTCGTCGAATTGACCGATTCCAAGGTGCAGGGCCTGGTCCACGTCACCCAGCTGCCGCATGACTATTACAAGTTCGATGCGGTGCGCAAGACCCTCGGTGGTGAGCGTCGTGGCACCAGCTACCGGTTGGGCGACAGCGTGCGCGTGCTGGTGCTGAAGGCCAGCATGGAAGAGCGCAAGATCGACTTCCGCCTGGTCGAGCACAAGGGCGAGGAAGAAGAAGCGCCGCGCCCGGCGCCGTTGCCCGAACACGGCAAGCCGGCCAAGCGCACCAAGAAGAAGTATTGAGACATCGCGGGTAGCGCCGAGCCCTGCTCGGCGTCCGCTGCACAGGGAGGCGAACACCATGCAGGGCCAACCCGAACACAGCGGCGGTTGCCAGTGCGGCGCCGTCCGCTTCGAAGTCCGCGGTGAGCTGAAGGACAGCTCGATCTGCCATTGCCGGATGTGCCAGAAGGCCTTCGGTGCGTACTACGCGCCGCTGGTATCCGTGCGCGGCGCACAGTTCAGCTGGACCCGCGGCCAGCCCCGCCATTTCCAGTCCTCCAACCTGGTGCGACGCGGCTTCTGCAGCGAGTGCGGTACGCCGCTCACCTATGAAGCGCCGGACGGAATGGCCATCGCGGCCGGGGCCTTCGACCAGCCTGCGCAGCTGCCGCCGGTGCGCCAGTACGGCATGGAAGCGCGGCTGCCGTTCATCGATGCGCTGGGCAGCTTGCCGTCCTCACGCACCGAGCAGGACGTGGAGGCGCTGGAGTTCCTGGCCCGGCTGGTATCCCACCAGCATCCGGACCACGACACCCCGCACTGGCCGCCGCAGAGTCGTTGAGCGGTGGTGGCGGTATCAGCTGACGGGGTCAGAGTCCTTTTCGGAAGAAAAGGCGTCTGCCCCCATCCTGACCCCGCCCGGCAGATGCTCTACCATACCCACCCCCCTTACCGGTCACGCCGAGCATGAGCAGCAAGAGCAGCCAGTGGATTGTCGGCGTCAACGCCGTCGCTTCCTCCATCGAAAACGATGCCGAGAACGTCCGCGAGGTGCTGGTCGAGGCGGGCGCGAAGAACCCGCGGCTGACCGAGATCGAGGAAAACGCCCGCCGCAAGGGCATCGACGTGCGCAAGGTGAACAGCCAGGCGCTGGACGGTGTCGGCGGTTCGGTACGCCACCAGGGCGTTGCCGCGCGTTATGCCGCAGCGCGCACCTACAGCGAAAACGAGCTGGAGGCGCTGGTGGAAGCCGCCGAAGGCAAGGCGCTGCTGCTGGTGCTGGATGAAGTGCAGGATCCGCACAACCTCGGCGCCTGCCTGCGCAGCGCGGCTGCCGCCGGTGCCACGGCGGTGATCATCCCCAAGGACAAGTCGGCCACGGTGAATGCCACCGTGCGCAAGACCTCGGCCGGCGCCGCCGACCGCATCCCGGTGGTCGCGGTGACCAATCTGTCGCGCTGCCTGAAGGACCTGCAGAAGCAGGGTGTATGGATCTACGGCCTGGCCGGTGAAGCCACCGCGTCGCTGTACGACCTGGACCTGAAAGGCAACATCGCGCTGGTGCTGGGCGGTGAGGCCGACGGCCTGCGCCGGCTGACCCGCGAAAACTGCGATGGGCTGGTCAAGATTCCGATGCCGGGCGAGATTGAAAGCCTGAACGTGTCGGTCGCCACCGGCGTCAGCCTGTTCGAGGTCGTGCGCCAGCGCGGCTGAGCCGGTGCAACGGCGTGGCGACCCACGGTCGTCACCCACCACGGCGGAAAGCCTGACGGCCAGCGGCCGTCACTACCGGCGGCAGTAGCGTAGCGCCGAAGGCAGCGGCAGGAGCCGCCGCCCTTGGTAGCGCCGAGCCACGCTCGGCGAGCGCAGCGGTGAGGCAGCAACGGCGTGACGGCCAGCGGCCGTCGCTACTGCGCTGTGCTGCCGCCCAGTGCTTTGAACAACGTGACGTCATTGGCCAGCTGGGTCTGCCGCACGCGCGCCAGCGACAGTTCGGCCTGGCGCCGGGTCTGCTGCGCCAGCAGCCAGTCACGCAGGTCGGTCGCACCAACCCGGTAGCGCACTTCTTCGGCCCGCTCCACCGCCACTGCCTCGTTGAACGAGGCCTGTGAGGCGGCCACCTGGATGGCCAGCTGGTCACGCGCGGACAACGCGTTGTCCACTTCGGAAAGCGCGGTATACAGCGTCTTGCGGAACGTGGTGGCGGCGACCTGGTAGTCGGTACCGGCTACGTCCGTCTCCAGCTGCGCACGCTGCAGGTTGAGGAAGGGCAGCGCCAGCCCGGCGCCCAGCGTGGCCACCGGATTGCGCAGCACATCGCCCAGGCTCGGGCCGCTGGTACTGATGCCGCCGTTCAAGCTCAGCGTCGGGTAGTAACTGGTCGCGGTCACGTGGATCTGCTTGAGGCTGTTGCGCAGCCGCAGTTCGGCCGCGCGCAGGTCCGGCCGGCGCGCCAGCAGCTCGGCCGGCAGGCCCGCCTGCAGGGCCGGGCTGGTGGCGCCGGCCAGGCTCTGCGGTTCTTCCGCCTGCGGCCAGGGTTGGCCGTCCAGCAGCACGGTCAGCGCGTTGCGTGCCTCCACCCGCTGCTGTTCCAGCGCCGATTGCGCGGCGCGCTGGGCTTCCAGGCTCTGCCGCGCCTGGCGTACTTCCATGCCCGCTGCGGCACCGGCGTCCAGCCGTGCCTGCACCAGCTCAAGGGTGCGCTGCAGCCGCGCCAGGTCTTCCGCCCCGGCGGCGATGGACTGATTGAGGTAGGCCAGGTTCCAGTAGTAGTCCACCGCATCGCCGATGGCGATCAGCGCGGTGTTCTGCCGGTCCTCCTCCGTGGCCTGCGCCGACCACACCGCGATGTCACGCTGGGTGCGCAGCTTGCCCCACAGGTCCACTTCCCACTGCAGCGAAACACCGGTGGCGTAGTCGCCGGTGCGCTGCCAGTCCGCGCTGCGGTCGATCGGCCGCGCGGTGCTGGTGCTGATGCCGCTCAGGGAAGGATCCGGAAACAGCGCATTACGCGCCAGGCCAGCCTGCAGCCGGGCCCGTTGCACGTTCAGCCCGGCCACGGCCAGGTCGTTGTTGACCTCCAGCACGCGGCTGACCAGCCGGTCCAGCCCGGCATCGCCGAAACCGGTCCACCAGGCATCGGCGCGCACATCGGCACGGGGCTGGTCCAGCCCGCTCACCGGGGCCGCATCGGCCGTGCCCAGGCGGGTGCTGTGGGTGCCATAGCTGGCGGGAACCGCAGCGGCCTGCACCGGGTAACGCCCCGCCGAAGCGCAGCCAGCCAGCGAGGCAAGCAGGGCAGTGGCCAACAGCAGGCGCGACGGCGCCGGATACAAACAGGTCATGGGCAGTCTCATTCGCGGGCCAGCGCATCGACCGGATCCAGCTGCGCGGCACTGCGCGCGGGCAGGAAGCCGAAGGCCACGCCGATCAAGGTGGAACAGGCAAAGGCAGCAATGATGGAAGCGGTCGAGAACACCATCTGGAAATCGCTGGACAACCGCCCGAACGCCCAGCCGAGGGCCAGCGCCAGGCTGACGCCGATCAGGCCGCCTAGCAGGCAGACCAGCACCGCTTCGATCAGGAACTGCTGGCGGATGTCGCTCTGGCGCGCCCCCACGGCCATGCGCACGCCGATCTCGCGGGTGCGCTCGGTCACCGATACCAACATGATGTTCATCACCCCGATGCCGCCGACCAGCAGCGCGATGGCGGCGATGGCGCCGATCAGCAGGGTCATCGTGCGGGTGGTCTGCTCGATGGTCTCGCGGATTTCCGCGCTGTTGCTCAGGAAGAAATCCTCGGTGCCGTGGCGCAGCGTCAGCACATTGGTGATTGCCGCCTGGGCGGCGTCCATCGGCGTATCGTCCTTCACCCGCACGGTGATGCTGGACACATGGTTCTGGCCCAGCATGCGTGACATCGCCGTGGTGTGCGGCACCCACACACTCAGGCTGGTGCTGCCACCGAAGCCGAAGCTCTGCCGCTTGGCGACGCCGACCACGCGCGCCGGCACGTTGCCGAGCAGGATCACCTGGCCGATCGGATCGCTGTCCGGGAAGAACTGCGTCTTGGTGTTCTCGTCGATCACCGCGACCTGCGCCAGTGACTTCACTGCCTCGCTGTCGAAGAAGCTGCCGTTGACCAGGCTCACGCCCTTGACCCGGAAGAACTGCTCGCCGACCCCGCTTACCGATGCGGTGGCAGACAGGTTGCGGTAGCGCGCGGTCACCGACGTGGACACGCTCGGCGTGGCACTGTCCACGTAGCTCTGGCCGGCCAGGGCATCGGCATCGCTGGCCTTCAGCGTCTGCACCCGGGCCGAGCGCATGTCACCGAAGCCACGCCCCGGGTAGACATCGATGGTGTTGGTGCCCAGCGAGCTGATGTTCTGCAGGATCTGCTGCTGCGAGCCGTTGCCCAGTGCCACCACCGACACCACCGAGGCGATGCCGATGATGATGCCGAGCATGGTCAGGAAGGTGCGCAGGCGATGCGCGTTCATCGCCAGCAGGGCCATCCTGAAGGCTTCGGTGAAGCGGTCGCGGGCGGCCCGCCAGCTGTTGCCCTTGCCGGCATCGATGCTTGGCGCACGCTGCGCACGGTAGGCCGGCGCGTTCTGGTTGATGCGGTCGGCGATGATCTCGCCGTCGCGGATTTCGATGATGCGCTGGGCGTGCTCGGCCACGCTCATGTCGTGGGTCACGATGATGATGGTGTGGCCTTCGGCATGCAGCTCGCCCAGGATGCCCATCACCTCTTCGCCGGAACGCGTATCCAGCGCACCGGTGGGTTCATCGGCCAGGATCACCTCGCCGCCGTTCATCAACGCGCGCGCGATGGATACGCGTTGCTGCTGGCCTCCGGACAGCTGCCCCGGCTTGTGCTGCATCCGATCGCCCAGCCCCAGCCGCTGCAGCAGCTGCACGGCGCGTGCGCTGCGTTGTTCGCTCGGGTTGCCGGCATAGATGGCCGGCACTTCCACGTTGCCGCGGGCATCCAGGTCGCCCAGCAGGTGGTAGCGCTGGAAGATGAAGCCGAAATGCTCGCGACGCAGTTCCGCCAGTTCATCCGGATCCATGCGGCCGGTCTCGCGGCCGGCCACCTGGTAGCTGCCGCGGGTAGGGCGGTCCAGGCAGCCCAGGATGTTCATCAGGGTCGATTTGCCGGAACCGGACTGGCCGACGATGGCGACCATCTCACCGGCATGGATGTCCAGGTTGACGTCGCGCAGCACGGCGATGGTGTCTTCGCCTGCCGGGAATTCGCGGCGCAGGTCGCGCAGCCGCAGCAGCACGGTGGAAGCGGCCGGCGTACTCATCGGCGCGGCCCGCCGCCGCCCATGCCCGGACCCATGCGCATGCCGGGGGTGCGGTTGGACGAGGCCGAGGCGCTGGCCGCGCCGCCTTCGCCGACCACCACGCGCTCGCCTTCGGCCAGCCCGGACAGGATCTCGGCATTGGCGCCGTTGTTGATGCCCACCGTGACCCGGCGCGGCTGCGGCTGTCCATCCTCGCCGACCACGCGCACCCGCTGCTGGCCATCACGGGTCTTGGGCCCCAGCGCGACCGACGGCACCGTCAGTGCGTTCTTCGCCTGCTTGAGCAGCACCGACACCTGGGCGGTCATGTCGATGCGCAGGGTGCCATCCGGGTTTTCCACGTCGAACAGCGCGTTGTAGTACACCGCCGTGCTGGAACTGGAGCTGGACGAGCTGCTGGAACTGGACGCGCTTTCGCTGGCGATCGACGCCGGCGCCGGATTCACCTGGCGCAGCGTGGCGTGGTACCTGCGATCCGGTTCGCCCAGCGTGGTGAAATACACCGGCATGCCCGGCTTGATCTTGACCACGTCGGCTTCGGAAATCTCCGCATTGACCGTGACCAGGTCCAGCCGCGCCAGCATCACGATGGTCGGCGCGGTCTGGTTGGCGTTGACGGTGCGGCCTTCTTCGGTCACCACCGCCACCACCGTGCCATCCATCGGCGCGGTGATGCGGGTGTAGGCCAGGTCGGCACGCGCGGTGGCCACTTCGGTTTCGCTGCCCTTGATCTGCGCCTGGTTGGCCTGGATCTGCGCGCGGGCGGTCTTCAGCGCGGCTTCGGCGGCGTCGTACTCCTGCCGCGAGGTGGCTTCGGCGGCGAGCATCTGCTGCTGGCGGGCGAAGTCCAGTTCGGCCTGGCGCAGGCTGGCCTGCTGCACCGCCAACTGCGCGCGCTGCTGCTGCAGGGTGGCTTCGGCCTTGAGCACGGTGTTCTGCTGGGTGGTGGCGTCGATCTCGGCGATCAGGTCGCCTTCCTTCACCGTGTCGCCCAGCTGGACCTTCAACGAACGCACCTGGCCGGAGGCCTGCGCGCCGACGCTGACCAGCCGGTAGGCATCGATGACGCCGGTGGCGTCCACCGTCTGCTCCACGTCGGCGCGGGTTACCGGGGACGTGGCCAGGGCCGGCGCATCCGGCTTGCGCAGCAACCACCAGGCGCCACCGGCCAGCAGCACGATGACCAGCAGTGACAGCAACAGGCGACCGCGACGGGTCCTGGGCAGCAGACGGAAATTCACGGTGGGGTGTACTCGGCAGGCCGTCCAGCGGCGTCGCGTTCATTGTGCGAACCGTTTGCCTGCAGGCTCAATCCTCAACGTGTGTCTGTGTGTAACATTGCGGCACCCTGTCTGTTTCACCCTGTATCGCGATTGCCGCTGGATACACTGCAACGCATTGGCCCGAGTGCGGTTCAGCTGCCGACAGGGGATGATGCCGTCATGGAGACCACTCAACCGATGCACCGCCTGCTTATTGTCGATGACGACAACGACATCCGCAGCCTGCTGGCCGAGCAGCTCGGTCGCGCCGGCTACCAGGTCAGCACCGCCGCCGATGGCGCGGGCATGCGCCAGGTGCTGGAACGCGAGCACGTCGACCTGATCGTGCTGGACCTGAACCTGCCGCGCGAAGATGGCCTGACCCTGTGCCGCGACCTGCGCGCCCGCTCGGCTACGCCGGTGATCATGCTGACCGCACGCGCCGAACCCATCGACCGCGTGCTCGGCCTGGAAATGGGCGCCGATGATTACCTGGCCAAGCCGTTCGAACCGCGCGAGCTGCTGGCGCGGATCCGCAACGTGCTGCGCAGGACCGAGGCGCTGCCGGCCAACCTGGAACCGCTGGCGATCCGCCGTGCGCGTTTCTCGCGCTGGATCTTCGACCTGGAGCATCGCCACTTGGTCGATCCGGATGGACGGGTGGTGGTACTGTCCGGCGCCGAATTCCGCCTGCTGCGGGTGTTCGTCGGGCACGCCAACAAGGTGCTTTCGCGCGAACAGCTGGTGGCGCTCAGCACGGGGCGCAACTACGAATCGCAGGACCGCGCGATCGACCTGCAGGTCAGCCGGCTGCGCAACAAGCTGGCCGATGATGGCGGCCCGGATGGCCTGATCAAGACCGTGCGCAACGAAGGCTATGTGCTGGCCACGGCAGTGACGCTGGAATGAGCCGGCTGCGCCGCTTCCTGTCTTCGATGGTGGGACGCCTGTTCGTGATCCTGCTGCTGGGCATGAGCGTAGCGGCGATCGGCGCGACCCTGCTGGCCGGGACCAAGCGGCAGCAGGAGTTCGAACGGCAGAACCTGACCCGCATCGCCGACCGCCTGCAGGGCTACGTGAACCTGCTGGATGGCAATCCGGAACTGCGCGAGCGGCTGCTGGCCGCCGGTGGGCCCAGCGTGCGCGTGCTGCAGCCGGGTGCGCGGCAGGGCAGGGCGGACAACGCGTTGATGGACGTGCTGGCGGCGCGTCCGGGGCCGGTGTCCGGCGCGTCGGTGCATTTCACCTCGTTCCGTTCGTGCCTGCCGCGGATGGAGGACCTGCTGCCGCCGCAGGACAAGGACAGGCACCGCAATCGACCGCCGCGCGAACGCGACCCGGCGTTCATCCCGCCGCGCTGCCGGGCCGTGCAGTTGACGCTGGCCGATGGCACCCCGCTGGCGCTGGCGCTGGAATCGCCTGCGGTGGCGCACAACGGTGTGCTGGCGGTGGATCCGCTGTTCCTGAGCCTGCTGGTGCTGGCCATTGCGGTGCTGGCGTATGCGGTCGCGCGGATGGCCAGTGCGCCGCTGCAGCGGTTGGCTGGTGCCGCGCAGGAGCTGGGCGTGGACCTGCACCGCGAGCCGATGCCGGTCACCGGCCCGCTGGAAGTCCAGCGCGCCGCCGAAGCCTTCAACGCCATGCAGCAGCAGCTGCAGCGGCACCTGGCCGAGCGCACCCACATGCTGGCGGCGATCACTCACGACCTGCAGACGCCGGTCACGCGCTTGCGCCTTCGGCTTGAGAACGTGGAAGACGAAGCCCTGCGCGAGCGCCTGGTCGCTGACCTGGCGGCGATGCAGGCACTGATCCGTGAAGGGCTGGAGCTGGCGCGCAGCGCCGAAAGTGCCGAGCAGCGCGCCCCGCTGGACCTCGATTCCCTGCTGGAGAGCCTGGTGGAAGATGCCGTGGAAGCGGGCGCCGACGCACGCTTCGACAGCGGCTGCGGCGCGGTGCTGATGCTGCGGCCGCTGGCCATGCGCCGTTTGTTCAGCAACCTGCTGGACAACGCGCTGATGTATGGATATTCGGCCAGCGTGCGCGCCGAAAGGGATGGCAAGGGCATCCGGGTGCGCATCAGCGACCAGGGACCGGGGCTGGCCGAAGACGAGCTGCGCAGCGTGTTCGATCCCTTCGTGCGGTTGGAAACCTCGCGCTCGCGCGAAACCGGTGGGGCCGGGTTGGGGCTGACCATCGCCCGCGCGCTGGCCGGCAAGGACGGTGCCCGGGTGAGCCTGGAGAACCGCGAAGGCGGCGGGCTGGACGCGGTGGTGCATTGGCCGGCGCCGGTGATGGCCAGCCCGCGCGGCGCCGGTTGACGCATGCGGGCGCGGATTTGAATATCATGCGCGTATCTTCCCAGCTCCAACCCGATGAACCAGTTCGACCTCGCCCCTGCCCGCAAGGGTGCATGGCGCACAACCGTGCGCGTGCGCCGGGGCAGCCGTGTGCCAGGAGTTGACCGGCTGCGATGAGGCACCGGGGGCTTCCAGCCATCGCGTGGCGGCGTGATGGAGGCGGCGCCGGCTTCCGGCGCATGACGCTGGGCCTGCTGCTGGGGCTGCTGATGCTGCTGGCCTGCGCACCGGCGCAGGCGCAGGGCGGCGGTGCGCCGCCGCTGCGCGACTACGCCATCGATGTCTGGACCTCGCGCAACGGCCTGCCGCACAACTCCCTGCGCGATATCGCCCAGACCCCCGAAGGCCACCTGTGGTTCGCCACGTGGGAAGGGCTGGTGCGCTACAACGGGCTGGACTTCACCGTGTTCGACCGCAGCACGCGCCCCGGCCTGCGCGACAACGGGGTGGGCGCCCTGCTGGTGGATCGCCAGGGGGGGCTGTGGATCAGCGATTCGCGCGGCAACATCACCCGCCGTTCGGCCGATGGCCAGTGGGACGTGTGGCAGCGCGAGGAACATACGCCGCAGGTGCTGATCCAGGCGATGCAGATGGACAGCCATGGCCGCCTTTGGCTGCTTTTCGAAGGCAAGGGCATCGGCTACCTGGGACCGGATGGACGCATGGTCTACCAGCCACCGCCGAAGGACCTGCCGTTCGCGCTCAACTTCACCAAGCTGGTGGTCGATGCGCAGGACCGGGTCTGGATCGGGACGCTCAACGGGCTGCTGCTGCGCGATACCGATGGCACGCTGAAGCGCGCGCCGGCCGCGTGGGGGCTGGGCAGCGGGCTGGTGTGGCCGTATCGCGCCCCTGATGGGGTGTTGTGGATCGTGGGCGGCGAGAGCCTGTACCGGTTGCAGGACGACACCCCGCTGCTGGTCCATCGCCTGCCCGGGCAGATCCACCTGACCGCCATGCTGCAGGACCGTCACGGCGACCTGTGGCTGGGAACGGAAAACCAGGGGTTGCTGCGCATCTCCCGGCATGGGCTGGAGCGCCTGCCGGCGGGGCTGAACCTGCCCGGCGGCCGCGTGGTGAGCCTGCGCGAGGATGCCGAAGGCAGCATCTGGGTCGGCGCCAATGGTGGCCTGTACCGGCTGCGGGAAACCCTGTTCGCCAGCTACACCGAGCGCGATGGCCTGAGCGGCGACTACGTGCGCACGGTACTGGAAGATGCACGCCGCACGCTGTGGGTCGGCAGTGCCAGTGGGCTGGACCGGCGCGTGGCCGATGGACGCTTCGCGCCGGTCATCCTGCACAACCGCGGCGGCAAGCCGCCGTCGGTGCTGAGCCTGGCCCAGGGCAGGGACCGTGACATCTGGGTGGGTACCTTCGGCGACGGGGTGATGCGGCTGGACGAAAACGGGCATCCCAAGCGCACCTACGACAGCGTCGACGGGGTGCCGATCGGCAACATCCGCGCGATCAGCGTCGACCGCCAGGGCGTGGTGTGGGCGGGTACACAGAAAGGCGTGGTGCGGATCGACGAGACCGGGGCCAGCCTGCCGCGCGTCGACGGCATGCCATCCACCCTGATCACCGCGCTGGCCCATGATGCCGAGGGCAGCCTGTGGATCGGCACCATCGAGGGCATCCGCGTGCTGCGCGGCGACAGCGTGCAGCACATCGACCTGGCCGGACTGGGGGGCGGCCGCAGCGTGTTCGGCTTCCAGCAGATCGGTGATGCGATGTGGGTCAGCAGCGACCGCGGACTCTACCGCTACCAGGACGGGGTGCTGGCGCGCGTCGGACTGGAGCAGGGCATGCCGGTGGATACGGTGTTCCAGCTGGTGCCGGACAAGGTGGGCAACGTGTGGATCAGCAGCAACCGCGGCGTGCTGCGTACCGACATGGGCATGCTCAACGAAGTCGCCGACGGCCGCGCGCCGCGGGTCGACGTGGAGCGTTACAACGAAATCGACGGCATGGCCAACTCGCAGGCCAATGGCAGTTCCGGGCCGGCGGCGCTGTTGCGCCAGGACGGAACCTACTGGGTAGTGACGGCCGGTGGATTGAGCACGGTCGATCCGCTGCGGCTGCAGCGTTTCCGCGAGCGGCTGGCGCCACCGGCGGCGATCGAGAACGTGCAGGTCGACGGCGCCCCCATCCACTGGGAAGGCAGCGAACGCAACCGCATCGAGGGCGGGCGACGGCTGGCGGTGAGCTTCGTCGGGCTGAGCTACCTGATGTCCGAACGGATCCGCTACCGCACCCGGTTGGACGGGCTGGACAGTGGCTGGGTGGAGCGCGGGCAGCAACGCAGCGTGGAGTTCATCGGCCTGCCGCCGGGCGACTACGTCCTGCATGTATCGGCGGCGCATCCAGGCGGCGCCTGGAGTGACAGTGAAGCGGTGTGGGCGTTCACCATCGAACCGTTCTGGTGGCAGCGGCACAGCGTGCAGGCGGTGGCGGCGCTGCTGCTGCTGGCTGCCCTGATCGCGCTGTACCGTTTCCTGATCAACCGCTACAAGACCTCCAACATCCGCCTGGCGCGCCTGGTGGACGAGGCCACGCGCGACCTGCAGGCGCAGACCGTGCACCTGCAGGCGTTGAATTCAGAGAAGAGCGACCTGGTGGACCGGCTGGCACTGCAGTCGGAGGCATTCGAACGCCAGGCCCGCGAAGACGCGCTGACCGGCCTGCCGAACCGCCGCGCCTTCGATGAAACGATGGCGCGCGACTTCGCTCGTTCGCAGCGCAGTGGCCACCCGCTGTGCCTGGTGGTGCTGGACGTGGACCACTTCAAGAACGTCAACGACCGCTACTCGCACAGCGTGGGCGATGCAGTGCTGGTCGAGGTGGCGCAGGTGCTGGCATCGGCCTGCCGCGATTCGGACCTGCCCGCGCGCACCGGCGGCGAAGAGTTCGCGCTGCTGCTCAACGACACCCGGCTGGAGGAAGCGGCGCAGGTCTGCGCACGCCTGCACGGGCTGTTCCACGACCATCCGGACTGGGCCGGGATACCGGACCTGCGGGTCACCTTCAGCGCCGGCCTGGTCGAACTGGACCCGGCCGACCGCACGCCGAAGCTGCTGTATCAGCGCGCCGACCGCGCGCTGTACCGTGCCAAGAGCGACGGCCGCGATCGGACCAGCATCGGCTGATCTTCGGTCAGCCGATGCTGGTCCACGCATTCCACCTTATCCCCGCGCCTGTCGGCGCGCCCCCTTGAACAACAAGGGGGCTGCTCTCCAGACACATTACGGGTGAGAAGCCCGCGCACTGTCGGACTGCAAGCCCCCTTTGTTAAGGGGGCGCGCCGAAGGCGGGGGGATAGGAAGCAGACAAGGTGGGGCCCATTGCCTGCGACGCAGGCGATGGGGCGTAAGCGCGCTCGCGCTTAAGCACCGCCTGCCAATGCCTGACCGCGCTCAGCGCGGCCAGGCATTGGCGATGGTGCAGAACAGCTTCGCGGTCTGCTCGGTGTCATACACCGCGCTGTGTGCCTCTTCGGCATCCCAGCCCAGCCCGGCGGCCGTCGCGGCGCGGGCCAGTACGGTCTGGCCGTAGGCGATGCCGGCCAGGGTCACCGTGTCGAACACGCTGAAGGGGTGGAACGGGTTACGCTTGTGGCCCACGCGTTCGACCGCCGCGTTGACGAAGCCGAGGTCGAAATGCGCGTTGTGGCCGACCAGGATCGCGCGCTGGCAGCCGTATTTCTTCATCGCCGCACGCACCGGGGTGAAGATGTGGTCCAGCGCGTGCTTCTCTTCCTTGGCCAACCGGAACGGGTGGTCCAGGATGATGCCGGTGATCTCCAGCGACTTCGGGTCGATCTCCAGGCCTTCGGCCGGCACCACGTGTGCGCTGGCCGTCTGGCCCGGGTACAGCAGTCCGTTCTCGTCCATTTCGATGGGAACCGCCGCGATTTCCAGCAGGGCATTGCGTCGGCAGTCGAAGCCACCGGTTTCCACGTCCACCACCACCGGCAGGAAGCCGCGGAAGCGCTGCGACATCGCACGATGCGTGGCAGGGGGCGGGGCAGCGGCCGCAGCCTCTGACGAAGGGGGGACGGGGGTATCGGTCATTCGATGAATTCTAACAGACCGGCAGCTGCCGCTTGATCCGGTATGCCGCGTGCAGACCCAGCAGGCCAGCGACCGCCAGCACGGCCAGGCCGCCGACCGGCTCAAGCAGGGCCAGGCCCGCCCCCATGCCCGCCAGCAGCAGCGGCAGCGTCGCCGGGTGCAGTGAGCCGGCCGGGGCGGTTGCAGCACGTGTCGCGATGAGGGCATCCACGCTCAGGCGTCCGCCGCCACCGAAGACCAGCGGAACGAGCATGGCAATGAACAGCACGGGCAGCTTGAAGTTGCCCAGGCCCTGGTCCGAGATGGCATAGCCCTTTGCCAGCTCGCCCAGGCCGGTCCACATCATCGGCCAGTGCACCGCTGCGGTGGCCACCAGGGTAACCACCAGCAGCGAGGTGGCCGCCAGGCGCGTGGCCAGCCCGAACAGCAGGCAGGTGGCGCCCACCAATTCCATGGTCGTGGCCAACGTCCAGTTCAGCTCGGCGGAGAGCAGCCGGAACGGCAGCGGGAAGGCGTGCTGGATCTCGGCGAACCAGTTGTCGCCCCGCAATTTCATCAGGCCGGCATCCAGGAACTCCCATGCCAGAAGCAGGCGCAGGCCGAGCGGCGTGAGCCAGGGCGACAGCAGGTCCAGCTGCCGGGTGAAGGAGCCAAGGGAGGGAGTACGCATGTCAGGCGGTTCCAGTGCAGTCAGCGGCAGCATCGGCTTGGCCGATGACGCCCTGGTCACCCAGCTCAAGCAGCAGAGTCTGGAAAGGGGAAAGCAGCTCGCGTGTGTCCAGCGCATGCTGCAGGGCCAGCCGGTCCAGGTAGCCGGCACCGGTGTGCCCGGGCTCGGCCTCCATCAGCAGCAGCAGCTGTGCCGCCAGCGGGCCCAGCACGGAGAAGCGCACAAGGCCCTGCTGGTCGCGCCGCACCAGCAGCGCGGTGGGTGCCTCCGGTGGGTATTCGGGTGCATGTCCCGGGCCCAGCAGATGGACAGGCCAGGTGTAGACCAGCAGCAATGCCAGGGGCGAACGTTGCAGCGGCTGTGCGAACGGGTTGCCGCGCAGCGGTAGCGGTGGCAGGGCATCCCGTTGAAAGAGGGCGGTCTCCACCCACTCGTAGTGCGCCAGTTCCGCCAGTGCCGGGTGCGGGAGTTCAGGCAGCGACTGCAGCCAGAGCAGGAACTCGGCCGCAAGTTCGGTGAACAGCGGCGTCTGGCTGTGGTGGCAGCGCAGGAAATCCGCGCTCAACCGGGCCCACGGCTCCTGACCGACCATGGCTGCACAGACAGGAAATGCGTTTTCCAGCAGGCCGGTCAGCTTGCTGATGACCAGCCGCTGGTAGATGGCCACGCGCGCCGGATCCAGGCCGGCCGGCGACGGCAGCGACGGGTCACGCAGGCACGCAGTGAATGCGTTCTGCCTCTGCAGCAGATCGCCGGTGCGCTTATCCATGATCGCCCCCTGCGTGGGCGCCCAGCACCGCGCGCACGGTCTGCAGTTCCTCGCGCAGGGTGGCGTAGGGCGGGAAATTGAAATCGCGCTCGAGCAGCGTGGGCCGTGCGCCGATGCGCTGGTAGGTCCGCTTCAGCAGCTGCCAGACCGGATCGGGCACGTCCGCGCCGTGGCTGTCGATCTTCAGATCGTGGGACACGTCGTCGTGGCCGGCCACGTGGAGGCAGACAATGCGCTCGGCCGGCAGGCCGGCGATGAACGCATCGGCATCGTAGTGATGGTTGAACGCGTTGACGTAGACGTTGTTGACGTCCAGCAACAGGTCACAGTCCGCTTCGACGATCGCCGCACGGGTGAAGGCGAGCTCATCCATCTGCGCCGCCTGGGCGATGTAGTAGGAGACATTCTCCACGGCGATGCGCCGACCCATGATGTCCTGCACCATCGCGATGCGCGCGGCGGTATGCCGCACGGCTTCCTCGGTGAAGGGCAGCGGCAGCAGGTCATAAAGATGGCCCGCGTCACTGCAGTAGCTCAGGTGTTCGCTGTACAGCGGGACGTTATGGACGTCGAGGAATCGCCCGATCCGGCGCAGCAGGTCTACGTCCAGCGGCGCGCTGCCGCCGAGTGACAGGGACAGGCCGTGACAGGTCAACGGGCAACGGGCGCTGAGCTCGGCCAGTGCGTCGCCGGGGCGGCCGCCGACCTCGATCCAGTTCTCCGGTGCACATTCCAGGAAATCGAAGTCTCCTGCGGGTGCGCTGCGCAGATCATCCAGCAGGGCACGGCGGAGGCCGAGCCCGGCTGCCGCTGGGGGCAGCGGCAGCCGGGCAGAAGGGGCGATCCCTGACACCTCAGTGCTTCCCGCGTGCGGCTTCGGTGCGGGTCGCCGGCTTGCTTGCACCGCACTTGCCTTCGCCGCACTTGCCCTCGGTCTGCTTGGAGACG
>NZ_DAMBRS010000016.1:17858-80413 GCF_032054965.1 Stenotrophomonas chelatiphaga
GCGCCGGCCCGGTCGTGGCTGCGCCGCAGGCGCCTTCGGCGTGCTTGACCTTGCTTGCACCGCACTTGCCTTCGCCGCACTTGCCCTCGGTCTGCTTGGAGACGCTGGCCGGCATCATCGCCGCACCGCGCGGCGCTTGCGCCGGCCCGGTCGTGGCTGCGCCGCAGGCGCCTTCGGCGTGCTTGACCTTGCTCGCACCGCACTTGCCTTCGCCGCACTTGCCCTCGGCCGCCTTGGCCGCGGCCGGGGCCGTCGCAGCGCCAGCCACCTGGTAGCCTTGGCTCAGGTGCTGCTGGCTCAGTGCCGAAGCCGCGCCGGTGATACCCAGGCCGGCGGCCAGTGCACTCGCGGCGAGCAGCTTCATGTGCTTGGAGGAGTTCGTCATCGTGGTAGTTCCCTTGCAGTGGAAAGAATGGCCCGCACGTCGCGTGGCACGGCAAGACTGCAAAGGCGCTGGTCCCGGAATCATCACTGGAATCAAAACGTTTCGTTACAAGTGGCGCAAAGCCTCTGCCAGCCGCCTTTACGCGGAGGAACAGGACCGGTCCAGCGGCGCAATCCTCGGCAAATCCGTGCCATTTACGAGCCGATTACGCCAAAAAAAAACCGCCACCCAAGGGCAGCGGTCGTCATGCGGCAGTGTCTTCGGCGGGGCTCAGATGTCGCCGGCGCTGGAGGTCTCGTCGCGCTTCTCGCGCGGCGGCAGCGGCTGCTCGCCATGCACCAGGAACCAGACGTTCTCGGCGATGTTGGTGGCGTGGTCGCCGACCCGCTCCAGGTTCTTGGCCATGAACAGCAGGTGGGTGCACGGGGTGATGTTGCGCGGGTCTTCCATCATGTAGGTCAGCAGCTCGCGGAACAGCGCGGTGTACTGCGCATCCAGCCGTGCGTCGTCCTCGCGCAGCGCCAGCGCCGCGTCCACGTCGTTGTCCCGGTAGGCTTCGATGGCCCGGCGCACCTGCACCGCGGCCAGCCGGCCCAGCGCACGCAGGCCCTGGATCTGCGGCAGCGGCGGCACCTTGCCCAGCGCGATGGAGCGCTTGGCCACGTTGGCGGCATAGTCGCCGATGCGTTCGATATCGGCCGGGATGCGCAGGCCGGCGAGGATCTCGCGCAGGTCGCGCGCCATCGGGCCACGCAGCGACAGGCGCATGACGTCGTGGCTGATCTGCTGTTCCAGCGCGTCGATGGCTTCGTCGTTGGCGATGATGCGGCGGGCGGCATTCTCGTCGCGCTTCTCGATCACGTCCATCGACGCCTCGAGCTGGGCCACGGCCATCTCGCCCATGCGCACGATTTCGGCCACCAGGCGCTGCTGCTCTTCGTCGTAACTCTTGACGATGTGGTCGTTGGGAAGGTTCATGTCTGTGCTCTCGGAAGGGGGCGTGCGGCGGATCAGCCGAAGCGGCCGGTGATGTAGTCTTCGGTCTGCTGCTTGCTGGGCTGCGAGAAGATCACCTCGGTCCGGTCATGCTCGATCAGGTCGCCCAGGTACATGAAGGCGGTGTAGTCCGAAACACGCGCGGCCTGCTGCATGTTGTGGGTCACGATGACGATGGTGTAATCGTGCTTGAGCTCTTCCACCAGCTGTTCGATGCGGCTGGTGGAGATCGGATCCAGCGCGGAGGTCGGTTCGTCCAGCAGCAGCACGTCCGGGCGCAGGGCGACCGCGCGTGCGATGCACAGGCGCTGCTGCTGGCCACCGGACAGGCCCAATGCGCTCTGGCCCAGCTTGTCCTTCACTTCGTCCCACAGCGCGCCCTGGCGCAGCGCATGTTCGACGCGGTCGTTCATGTCCGCCTTGGACAGTTTCTCGTGGTGGCGGATGCCGTAGGCCACGTTCTCGAAGATGGTCATCGGGAACGGAACCGGCTTCTGGAACACCATGCCGACCTTGCTGCGCAGGCGGTTCATCGGGTACTTCGGCGACAGGATGTTCTCACCGTCCAGCAGCACTTCGCCGCGCGCTTCCAGCTTCGGGTACAGGGCGTAGATGCGGTTGAAGATGCGCAGCAGGGTCGACTTGCCGCAGCCGGACGGACCGATCAGCGCGGTGACGCGCTTTTCCGGCACTTCGATGTCGATGCCCTTCAGGGCATGGAACTTGTCGTAGTAGAAGTCCAGTCCACGCGCGGCCAGCTTGACCGGCGCCGGGGTGGCAAGCGATTCATGCGAGGCCGGCACCACGATGCGCTGCATCGGCACGGCGTTGGAAAGATCGTTCATGGCAGTGTCCGCGGAAAGGTCAGTCATGGGAGATACGGTTGCGCAGCAGGATGCCGCGTGCGCTCAGGCTGATAAGGAGCACGAAGACGGTCAGCACCAGCGCGCCGGCCCAGGCCAGCACCTGCCAGGATTCGTACGGGCTGCCGGCGAACTGGTTCATCACCACCGGCACCGAGGCCATCGGCTGGAACACGTTGCTGCTCCAGTACTGGTTGCCGAAGGCGGTGAACAGCAGCGGGGCGGTCTCGCCGGAAATGCGTGCCAGCGCCAGCAGGATGCCGGTGACGATGCCGGCCGACGCGCTGCGGTACAGCACCTGCACGGTGACCTTCCACTGCGGGATGCCCAGCGAAAGCGCCGCTTCGCGCATCTGCGAAGGCACCAGGCGCAGCATTTCGTCGGTGGTGCGTACCACGACCGGCAGCACGATGAAGGCCAGCGCCAGCGCACCGGCGAAGGCGGAGAAGCTGCCGCCGGTCTGCATCACGAACAGCGTGTAGACGAACAGGCCGAGCACGATCGACGGGGCCGACAGCAGGATGTCGTTGACGAAGCGGACCACGGTGCCGGCCTTGCGGAAGTTGCCGTACTCGGCCAGCCAGGTGCCGGCCAGCACGCCCAGCGGGGTGCCGATGCCGATCGCCATGGCGCACATCACCGCGCTGCCGTAGAAGGCATTGGCCAGGCCACCTTCCTGCATGGGCGGCGGGGTCATCTGGGTGAACAGCGCCCAGTTGATGCCCGGGATGCCCTTGGAAAACAGCGTCCACAGGATCCAGCCGAGGAAGAACAGGCCGAACAGCGCGGTGACGACGGACAGCAGGATCGCGATGACGTTGCCGATGCGGCGGCGCAGGTACAGCGATTCAGTGGCAGTGGACATCAGTTGCCCTCCTTGCGGGACAGGCGCATCAACATCAGGCGGGCGATGGCGAGCACCACGAAGGTGACGATGAACAATACGAAGCCGAGCAGCAGCAGCGCCGAACGGTAGGTTTCGGTGGCTTCGCCGAAGTCATTGGCGATCAGCGCGGCGATGGTGGTACCCGGCTCCAGCAGCGACGGCGACAGGCGCACGCTGTTGCCGATCACGAAGGCCACGGCCATGGTCTCGCCCAGGGCGCGCCCCAGGCCGAGGAAGATGCCGCCGATCACCGCCGAACGGGTGTAGGGCAGCACGATGTCCCAGCTGACTTCCCACTTGGTCGAACCCAGCGCATACGCCGATTCCTTCAGGCGGGTCGGCACGGTCAGGAATACTTCGCGCATCACCGAAGAGATGAACGGAATGACCATGATGGCCAGCACGAAACCGGCGGTGAGCATGCCGATGCCCAGCGGCGGACCCTGGAACATCGGACCGATGATCGGCCATTCGCCCAGGGTTTCGTTGAGGAAGGGGGTCACATGCTCGGTCATCACCGGCACCAGCACGAACAGGCCCCACATGCCGTAGATGATGGAAGGAATGCCGGCCAGCAGTTCGATGGCGGTCCCAACCGGGCCACGCAGCCAGCGCGGGGCGACTTCGGTCAGGAAGAAGGCGATGCCGAAGCTCACCGGTACGGCGATGACCATGGCGATCAGCGCGGTGACCAGGGTGCCGTAGATCGGTGCCAGCGCACCGAATTTGTTCTCCACCGGATTCCATTCGGAGGAGTAGAAGAAGCTCAGGCCCTGCGCTTCCAGGGCGTGGCGACCGCCCCACAGCATCGACAGCGCGGCGCAGGCCAGCGCGGCCAGGACGAAGATGACGGTGCCGACCAGCACCCAGCGGAACAGGCGGTCGTTGCGGGCATCACGCGTATCACGCGTGGAAGGTACGGCGGCAGGCTGTGCGATGGCATTCATGGGATGGGCGGCGCGGCCAGTTGGGGGCGGGGTGATGCGGTACGCAGAAGGACGGTGCCCGCGCGGGGCGGGCACCGTGCGGGCATCACTTCAGTTCGGTGCCCCAGTAGGCTTCGATCTGGGTGACCAGCTCGGCCGGCAGCGGCACGTAGTGCAGCTCGTTGGCCTGGGTCTGGCCGTTTTCGAAGGCCCACTTGAAGAACGCCAGCGCGTCCTGGTTGCGCTTGGCATCCTTGGGCTGCTTCTGCATCAGCATGAAGTTGGTGGCGGTGATCGGCCAGGCCTGCTCACCCGGTGCATTGGTGATGACCAGGTTGAAGTCCTTGGCGCTGGCCCAGTCGGCGCTGGCGGCCGCGGCGGCGAAGGTTTCAGCGCTCGGCTGCACCCAGGTGCCGGCCGCGTTCTGCATGGAGGTGTACGGCATGCTGTTCTGCAGGGCGTAGGCCAGTTCGACGTAGCCGATGGAGCCCTTGATCTGCTTCACGTACGAAGCCACGCCTTCGTTGCCCTTGCCACCCACGCCGTCCGGCCACTGCACGGAGGTGCCTTCGCCGACCTTGCCCTTCCAGTCCGCGCTGACCTTGGACAGGTAGTTGGTGAAGTTGAAGGTGGTGCCCGAACCGTCGGAGCGGTGGACCAGGGTGATCTTGCCTTCCGGCAGGGTCACGCCCGGGTTGGCGGCAATGATCGCCGGGTCGTTCCAGGTCTTGATCTTGCCGAGGAAGATGTCTGCCAGCAGGGTGCCACTCAGGCGCAGCTTGCCCGGCTCCAGACCTTCGATGTTGACCACCGGCACCACGCCGCCGATGGCCGACGGGAACTGCGCCAGGCCGGACTGGGCCAGCTCTTCGCTGCTCAGCGGCTTGTCCGACGAACCGAAATCGACGGTGCCGGCCTTGATCTGCGCGATGCCGCCGCCGGAGCCGATCGACTGGTAGTTGATCCTGGCGCCGCTGGCGGCGTTGTAATCGGCCGACCACTTGGACACCAGCGGGAAGATGAAGGAAGCGCCGGCGCCGGAGACTTCGGCGCTGACCTTGTCACCGGCGGCCGGGGCCGCAGCGGTGGAGCCGTCAGCCGGCTGCTGGGCGGTCGGTGCTTCGTTGCCGCCGCAGGCCGACAGGCCGAGGGCAATGGCCAGGGAAAGGGTGGCCAGGCCGGCCTTCTGCAGTTTCATGCGTCACTCCATAGCGGTAGGTTGCCGGTCTGTCCGGCGGTTGCGGCTATGAAATGATGTTTTTGTTACAACCTGATGACGCAGGTGACAGCCTACCCGCAGCGCCCCTGTTGACGGGCCTTTCACGACCCCGCGCCGTCCAGCCAAGCCACCTGCGCCACCCGAACTGCGCGGCTTCTGCTCTCGCCTTTCACCCCCAACCGCGCCCGCAGTCTGTCCCAGCGGTGCCGGGTGGGGTAGTGCAGGACGCTGAGCCGCATGGATGCGGCGTCGCAGCCTACAAGGACGCACTTGCGGCGTGTCCTGCACTACCCCACACGGCACCGCGTGCATGCAGGAAGACCGGGCGCAAAAAAAAACGCGCAACCCTGGAAGGTCGCGCGCCCCGGAAAGGGCCGGCGGAGGGAGAGAGTCCCCGCCGGCCCCATGCCTCGATGGATCAGTACTTCAGGTTCTGCGTCCAATACGTTTCGATCTGCTGCACCAGGCTGTCCGGCAGCGGCACGTAGTCCAGCTGCTTGGCCTGGTTGTCACCGCTCTTGTAGATCCAGCGGAAGAAGTCCTGGGTTGCCTTGGCGTTGGCCACGTTGCGCGGCTGCTTGCGCACCAGGATGAAGTTGGTGGCAGTGATCGGCCAGGCCTGGGCGCCCGGAGCGTTGGTCATCACCAGGTAGAAGTCCTTGGCGTTGGCCCAGTCGGCGCTGGCGGCCGCAGCGGCGAAGGTGGTGTCCGACGGCTGCACGACATTGCCGGCGGCGTTCTTCATCGATGCATAGGACATGCGGTTCTGCAGGGCGTAGGACAGTTCGACGTAGCCGATGCCGCCCTTGATCTGCTTGACGTAGGCAGCGACGCCTTCGTTGCCCTTGCCGCCGATGCCGGCCGGCCACTGGACCGAGGTGCCTTCACCGACCTTGGTCTTCCACTCCGGGCTGACCTTGGACAGGTAGTTGACGAAGTTGAAGGTGGTGCCCGAACCGTCCGAACGGTGGACGATGGTGACCTTCGCGGCCGGCAGGGTCAGGCCCGGGTTCAGCGCGGCGATGGCCGGGTCGTTCCAGGTCTTGATCTTGCCCAGGAAGATGTTGGCCAGGGTGGCGCCATCCAGCTTCAGCGCGCCCGGGGCGATGCCGGCCACGTTGATCACCGGCACCACGCCGCCGATCACCGACGGGAACTGGGCCAGGCCTGCAGCCGCCAGTTCTTCCGGCTTCAGCGGGGCATCGGAGGAACCGAAGTCGACCGTGGCGGCCTTGATCTGCGCGATGCCACCGCCGGAACCGATGGACTGGTAATTGACCTTCTTGCCGGTGGCGACGGTGTAATCGGCCGACCACTTGGACATCACGGGGAAGATGAAGGACGCGCCGGCGCCGGTCACATCAGCGGCGTTGGCGGCGAAGACGGACGACGCGGCCAGGATGGCGACGGCGGCGCGCGACTTGAAGGCGTGGATCACGGGGATGGCTCCTGGGTGGTGGACGGGTGAGTACCCGTCGTGTCGCTGCACATTCCATAACGATTGCGTGACACCAACGCGACTGTCACATGACGCATCCATGACAGCGCGAAAAAGCTTCCGCGGCCGATGGGCCCGCAAACGCAGAAGGGCACGGCGCAATGCCGTGCCCTCCACGATCAGCTGACTGCAACTGCGGGGCTTACCAGAAGAACTGCAGGCGCGCTTCCAGGATGTTCGGGTCGTCGTTGACGAAGCCACGCGCGCTGGAGCTGTACTTCTGGCTGTCCACCATCACGTAGTTCAGCGCGAACTTGGTGTTGGAACGCCAGTAGTAGTTCACGCCCACGGTCCAGATATCCATCTTGCCGCCCAGCACGCCGTCCACGATCGGCGGACGACCGGCGACCGGGTTGGCGCTCAGGTTGCCGTCGTTGAGGTCCATGTGGTCGTAACGTGCGCCAAGCTGCCACATGCCGCTGCCCGGGTTGTCCGGCAGGCCGGTGCCCGGCACGCCGCCCTTGTAGCCCCAGGTCTCGCCGGTGATGTTCCACAGGCCACTGACATAGAAGCCATCGCTGGTGTAGTTGTCGTTGGCCATGCGCTTGGCCTTGCTGCTGTAGTACTCACCCTGCGCCTTGAACGGGCCGCCGATGTACATCGCTTCCACGCCCAGCGTGGTGACGCGGTCGGTGTCGACCATGTTGCCGCTGTCGACGAGGCGCACGGTGGCCAGGTCGGCGTTCGGACGGGCACGCACGCGCAGGGTATCTGCGTCGGTGTCGTAGGCCACGTAGCTCAGGCCGAAATGCAGCACCTGGCCCTTTTCGTTGATCGGGGCGAAGGTGCCGCGCGCGCCGTAGCCGCTGCCGTGGGCCAGGTTGCGGGTCAGTTCGCGGCCGAAGGCGCTGGCGGTCACCGACCAGTTGTCCTGGCCGTAGCCCCAGGCGCCGCCGAGGCGACGCGCCACCGCGTAGGTGTTGGTGACGGCGGCCTTGGAGATGAAGTCGTTGTTCTTGGTGCTGGACAGCTCTTCCAGGCTGTTGGGCTGCTTGTACTGGCCCAGCTGCAGGTAGTGGTTGCTGTTGCCGCCCAGCTTGTACTTGATGTTGGTGTCGAGGAACTTGTCGGCCTTGGCGTCGTAGCCGACCACCCATTCCACGTTGCCCGGGCCCTTGCCCTTGAGCACCAGTTCGGCGCGGCGCAGCTCGAACTCGCTGTCCTTGCCGTTGGCTGCATCGCCGCCGTTGAGGTCGGCTACATCGTTGTCGAACCAGTTGCCATCGGCCTGGACCAGGCCTTCGAAGGTGATCTCCGAACCGCCGATCACATCGATGGCCACTTCAGCGTGGGCGGCCGGGACGAACAGCGCAGCCGCAACGGCCGCAGTGAGAAGTTGGCGATGCAGTTTCATGGAGAAAGTAGCCTTGCAGGCAGGTGGGAAGATGCGCGCAGGCTAGATCGTGAAGATTGCGTAAATATGACAGTTCGCGAACGGCAGTCGGCCGCCAGGGGCCTTGCCCACCAACAAGGTGCCTATCAGGCCCGACCCATATGACGGCAGGATTGCGTCCCGATGGCAGCGCGTGTGCCCGCGTCAGGCGGCCAGCGTCTTGTCCTTGAAGCGGCACAGATCGCGGATCACGCACTGCGGACAGTCCGGTTTGCGCGCCTTGCACACATAGCGCCCGTGCAGGATCAACCAGTGGTGCGCATCCAGCAGGAACTCCGCTGGAATCGCCTTCATCAGCCCGTCCTCGACCGCGCGCACGTCCTTGCCCGGTGCCAGCCCGGTTCGGTTGGAAACGCGGAAAATATGCGTATCCACCGCCATGGTCGGCTGCCCGAAGGCAGTGTTGAGCACCACGTTGGCGGTCTTGCGGCCCACGCCGGGCAGGGCTTCCAGCGCTGCGCGGTCCTGCGGCACCACGCTGCCGTGCTGTTCGACCAGCAGGCGGCAGGCGGCGATCACATTCTTCGCCTTGGCGTTGAACAGGCCGATGGTGGAGATGTAGCGCTTCAGTCCTTCCTCGCCCAGGTCCAGGATCGCCTGCGGCGTGTTGGCCACCGGAAACAGCTTGCGCGTGGCCTTGTTGACGCTTACGTCGGTGGCCTGCGCGGACAGTGCCACGGCCACCAGCAGCTCGAACGGCGAGCTGTATTCCAGTTCGGTCTTCGGGTGCGGATTGAGTTCGCGCAGCCGGGTGAACATTTCCACCACGTCGGCGCGCGGCATCTTCGCCGTACGCCGCGCGGGTGCGCGTGCGGTCTTGCTGACGGTAGCCATCAGTTTCCTTTCGGTGCGGCGGCGCGCGCCTTCGCGCGGGCCAGGATCGCCGCGGCGGCAGAGGGCAGGGCGGGCTTCTGGTCGGGTGCCGGCGGCGGTGCACGGCGCGCGTCGCGCTCGGCATCGCGGCGCGCCAGGCGTACCGCGCGTGCCCGGTAGCGCTCACGTGCCGCCCAGGCCTGGCGCAGCTGGTGCTGGGCCTGCAGCAAGCGCTGCGGCAGATCCGGATGCCCGGACACCCGGCTGCCATCGGCATCACCGGGCGCGTACTCCATCAGGCCAGCCTGCACGGCGCCATCCAGGTCGTCGGCCAGCACCCGCTGCAACAACAGCGCAGGGTCGATCACGCGGGCCATGGTTCAGCGGTTCTGGAACATGGCGGCACGCCGCTCGAGGAAGGCGCTGGTGCCTTCACGCATGTCCTGGGTGGCAAACAGCAGCCCGAACTGCGCACTTTCGTATTCCAGCCCCGATTCCAGGCTGCATTCACCGCCCACGTGCACCGCATCCAGCAGCGCACGCACGGCCAGCGGCGCCGCGTTTGCCAGCCGCTCGGCAAGTCCGGCTACCCGCGCATCCAGGTCATCGGCGCTGGCGACCTCGTTGACCAGCCCCAGTTGCAGCGCCCGCGCGGCATCGATCGGGGTGCCCAGCAGGCACAGTTCCAGCGCTGCGGCGCGCCCGCACAGGCGCAGCAGGCGCCGGCTGCCGCCGAAGCCGGGAATCAGTCCCAGGGTGATCTCCGGCTGGCCCAGCCGGGCGGTATCGACGGCAATGCGCAGGTGGCAGGCCATGGCCAGTTCCAGCCCGCCGCCCAGCGCGAACCCGTTGACGCGCGCGATGACCGGCTTGGGCATCCGCTCGATCTGACGCATAAGGCGCTGGCCCAGAAGGGAAAAGTCCCGTCCCTCCACGGCCGAGAGGGTATTCATCTCGCTGATGTCAGCCCCTGCAACGAAGGCTTTCGGCCCGGCGCCGGTCAGGATCACGACGCGTACGGCCGGGTCCTGGGCGGCCTGCTCGAAGGCTGCAGCCAGTGCGCGCAGGGTTTCCCCGTTGAGCGCATTGAGTTTCTCCGGCCGCTGCACCGTCACGGTGCGGATGAAACCGTGGTCCAATACGACAACGGGGGCGGCAATCGGGGCGTCGGCCACGCTGAATCTCCAGAAACGTTAAAAAATAGTGATGTTGAACTCTTGAAACGCAGTCAGGTCAAAGCCTGCGTTGTCAGTAGCGGAACCCCCCTCGCGGCCGCTATCCTAACCCGTCGCCTCAGGGCGGCGAAAACGCCCCCTGAGTTACCACCCCTGGAGAATTGTTTGATGAAGTTGCGTTCTATCGCGGTCGCCGTCGCGGCCCTGGCCCTGACGGGCAATGCCTTCGCCCAGGACGTTGCGTCCGAAAAGGGCAAGCTCAGCTATTACTTCGGTTACGACTACGGCAACAACCTTGCCGAGCTGACCGGTCGCGGTGAACAGCTGGACATCAACTCGGTGGTGAAGGGCCTGCAGGATGCCTACGCCAAGAAGCAGCCGGCCATCACCGCCGACCAGCTGAAGCCGGCCGTTGAAGCGTTCCAGAAGCGCGAGCAGGGTCGTGCGCAGGCTGCCAAGGCCGAGTACGACAAGGCTGCTGCTGAAAACAAGACCAAGAGCACCCAGTTCCTGGCCACCAACAAGGCCAAGTCGGGCGTGCAGACCCTCGCCAGCGGCGTGCAGTACCGCGTGATCGAAGCCGGCAACGGCGCCAAGCCGACCCAGGCCAGCACCGTGCAGCTGGAAGTGGCCGGTCCGTTCCCGTATGGCACCCGCCCGGCTGAAGCCCGTCCCGCCCAGCAGATTCCTGCGATGAAGCTGAGCGAAGTGGAAATGAAGGCCATGCGCGAGACCCTGCTGCAGATGCCGGCCGGTTCGAAGTGGGAAGTCACCCTGCCGCCGGAACAGGCCTACGGTGCGGACCCGCGTACCCCGTTCCCGCCGAACGTGGCCGTGCAGTTTGAAATCAAGCTGGTCAGCGTCAAGTAATCAGCAACACGGTTCTACCCGACGCGCCGGTGGCTTCCACCGGCGCGTTTTTGTTTGCGCCGGGTGCCGGCCGTGGCCCATTCGCGGTAATGTACGGCGGTGCAAACCACGGAAAATACAGCACGTGCCGTGCCCAGTCCCTGCATTGGAAAATGCGAACTCGACCCGCATCGGTCGTGCACCGGCTGCCTGCGCAGCATCGACGAAATCGCGCGGTGGTCGTCGATGAGCGAGCGCGAACGGCAGCACGTCATGCACCATCGGCTGCCGCTGCGCGAGCAGCTCCGCGCTTCACTGGAAGGCTCGCTGGCCGACCACCAACGCCTGATGCGCGCGCTGCATCCGCTGGATGCGCCGCCCCAAGGTGATGGCTGGAACCGCAGCGAACTGATCGACCTGCTGCCCCCCGGACCGCTGGTCGAAGCGGCCGTGCTGGCCGGTATCGTGCCGCGTGCCACCGGCGCGCAGGTGATCCTCACCCGCCGCACCGAAGCGTTGCGCCAGCATGGTGGCCAGGTGGGTTTTCCCGGCGGCCGCACCGAAGCCGATGACGCCGATGCGGTTGCCGCGGCGTTGCGCGAAAGCAACGAAGAGATTGCGTTGGCGGCCGGCCAGGTGCAGGCGCTCGGTTATCTGGACCCGTTCGTGACCATCACCGGTTACCGCGTGACGCCGGTGGTGGCGGTGATCGATCCGGCCTTCAAGCCCATTCCATCTCCTGATGAAGTGGCCGATGTGTTCGAAGTGCCGCTGGATTTCCTGATGTCTCCGGACAACCTGCGCCACGTGGAAATCACCCATCGCGGGCGCGTGCGCCATGTCCTTGAATACAGCTGGCCGGGCCAGCGGATATGGGGCGCCACCGCAGCCATCCTGTACAACCTGCGCCGTCGCCTGGAGCAAGTGCAATGACCGACATTGAAGGACGCTGGAACCCGCTGGTCGACGCGGCATCATTGGCCGCGATGCTCGACGCCGATACGCTCCGCGTGGTGGACGCACGCGCCACCGCCAGCACCGCCGTGCGCGTGGTCGATGCGCGGTTTTCGCTGACCGATGCGCAGGCCGGGGCTGCGCAGTACGCCGCCGGGCACATTCCCGGTGCGGTGCATGCCGATCTCGACCACGATCTTTCAGACAAGCGCAGCGTGGGCCACGGCCGGCATCCGCTGCCGGACAGCGCAACCTTTGCTGCCACCGTCGGTCGCTGGGGCATCGGCCCGGACACCCAGGTGGTGGTGTATGACGCGGCCGAAGGCAGCATGGCCGCCGCACGCCTGTGGTGGCTGCTGCGCTTGATGGGGCATGCCCGGGTGTCCGTGCTTGATGGCGGCTTCGCGGCGTGGCAGCAGGCCGGTCTGCCGGTAAGCACGAAGGTCATCCCCCCCGCCGCCCTGCCGCCGTATCCCGGCCGGCTGGATGGCCGCCAGGTGGCAAGCGCGGACGAAGTAGCGATGCGGCTGAAGCATGCCGCCGGCTGGCTGGTCGATGCACGCGCCAACGAACGTTTCCGCGGTGCAGTGGAGCCGCTGGATCCGGTGGCCGGCCACGTACCCGGTGCGGTCAACCGTCCGTTCGCGTTGAACGTGGTGGACGGCAGGATGCGCCCGGCCGATGAGCTGCGCGCCGAACTGCAGCAGGTGATCGGCGCGCATGATCCCGCGCAGGTGGTGCTGATGTGTGGATCGGGCGTTACCGCCTGCCATCTGTTGCTGGCGATGGAATCGGCCGGCCTGCATGGTGCACGCGTCTACGCCGATTCGTGGAGCGGCTGGATCAGTGACCCGGCCCGGCCGGTGGCGACCGGCGCGTAATCCATGCGTGGTGGCGGGCAGGCTCGCCGCCCTTCACGGTACGGCGTGCCGGAGCGGGACGCCGGCCAGCACCTCGTGCCATGGGAACAACGGGCCCGGATCGCGCTTGCGCGCCACCGTGATCGCGGCATCGTCGCTGGCCGGGATCTGCTCCAGGTCCAGCTCGTCGTGGCCCACGATGTGGCGCAATGACGGATGGCGCGCCGCCAGCGCGCGCACCAGCACGAGCAGGGCCGCGATCTGCGCGGCGGGGTAGGGTTCCTGCATGGACTGGCAACGGCTGTCGAACCAGTCCGGATAGCGGCCCGTGTTGACCAGCTCGATGCCGATGGACGTCGCGTTCATGCCCCGCACGTGGTGGGCGATGCGGTCGGTGGCCACGTACTGGTACACGCTGCCATCGCGATCGATGTAGAAGTGCCCGCTGTTGCCGGTCCCGCTTTCGTACAGCGGCTTCTCACCGTACTGGCGGGCCATTGCCAGGTCCGGCAGTTCGGTGCAATGCACCACCACCGTCTGCAGGGTGTCCGTCGCGCGCAGCGGCAGCAGGTCGTGGTAAGGCAGCGGCTGGATCTGCAGCCCGGGAATCAGCGGATTCGGCATGTGCCGATGCTAGCATTGCGCGATGAACTGCATTCCCGAAATGACCGCTGCGCGCGTCCCGACGGTGTCCGCATGAGCCGCGGCCACTGCATCCTGTCGCATGGCTTCGAAAGCGGCCCCGATGCCATCAAGGTGACCGCGCTGGCCGACGTGGCCGAGCGGCTTGGCTGGACCCACGAGCGGCCCGACTTCATGGACCTGGATGCCAGGGCGGACGTGAGCCGGCTCGGCGACGTGCCGGCACGGCTGCAGCGGCTCATCGTGCTGGCCACGGCCGCCGCGGCCCGCGGCCCGGTGGTGCTGGCCGGGTCCAGCCTGGGCGCCTACATCTCCGCCATCGCCTCGCTGCAGGTACCGGTGGCGGGCCTGTTCCTGATGGTGCCGCCGACCACCATGGGCCCCATGCCCGCGTTGGATGCGGCCGCCGTGCCCACCAGCGTAGTGCACGCCTGGCATGACGAACTGATCCCCGCGACCGCGGTCATCGACTGGGCGCGCAAGCGCTCGGCATCGCTGCTGCTGGTCAACGACGGCCATCGCCTGAACGACCACGTGGCCGAATCCTCGGCCGCCTTTGAAGCCCTGCTGCGCCGCCTGTAAGGCGCCGCCCCGGTAGGGACGGCTGCTGGCCGTCCTGCTCGTGCAGCCGCCGCAATCCCGGTAGTGACGGCCGCTGGCCGTCCTGCTTCTGCTCCCCGCCGAGCACGGCTCGGCGCTACCAACGGGTTTGCTCGGTGACGACCGATCCCCACGGTGGGTGACGAGCGTTGGTCGTCACGCCCTTTCCCAACGTCCGACACCCGTCAGGGCGGTCCGGGCCGCCAGCGATTACAATGGGGCCCCCGTGCCGCCGGCATGGGCGCGGGCCCGTTGCCAGGGCCTGCCCGATCCTGCGCCGCGCAAGCGGCCGCCCCACCTGCGAAACCGATCCCGTGAATTTCTTCGTCTCCTGCGCCAAGGGCCTGGAATACCTGCTTGCCGATGAACTGTCGGCCCTGGGCCTCGCCAAGGCGACCGCTACCATTGCCGGCGCCAACGCCGAAGGTGACCTGGCCCAGGCGCAGCGCGTGGTGCTGTGGTCGCGCCTGGCCAGCCGCGTGCTGTGGCCGCTGGCCGAGTTCGAATGCCCCGACGAACAGGCCCTGTATGACGGCGTGCACATGATGCCGTGGCAGGACCACATGAAGCCGGAGATGACCCTGGCCGTGGATGCCCACGTCTCCGGCGACAAGATCACCCACGCGCGCTTTGCCGCGCAGCGGATCAAGGATGCGGTGGTCGACCGCATGCGCAGCGAAGGGCTGGAGCGTCCGTCGGTGAATACCGATCTGCCGGACATCCGCATCAACCTGTCCCTGCGCAAGGGCCGGGCCACGATCTCCATCGACCTCGGGGGTGGCCCGCTGCACCGCCGCGGTTGGCGTGGCGCCGCGCACGATGCGCCGCTGCGCGAAAACCTTGCCGCCGCCGTGCTGCTGCGCGGGCAGTGGCCGCGCCTGCACGCCGCCGGAGGGGGCCTGCTGGACCCGATGTGCGGCAGTGGCACGCTGCTGATCGAAGGCGCCTTGATGGCCGCCGACGTGGCACCCGGACTGATGCGCCATGGCAGTCTGCCGCCGAGCCGCTGGCTGGGCTTTGACAAGGACAGCTGGAAGGCCCTGCTGACCGAGGCGCGCGAGCGCGAGACCGCCGGCCTGGCGGCGCTGAAGCCGGTGGTGTTCGGCAGCGACATCGATCCGCTGGCGATTGCCGCGGCGCGCGAAAATGCCGAAGTGGCAGGCGTCGCGCATGCGATCACCTTCACCCGCGCCGATATCGATGACCTGCCGGCGCCGCCGCTGGAGATCGGTACGGTGGTCTGCAACCCGCCTTATGACGAGCGGCTGGCGGCCGATCCAGCACTGTATCGCCGTCTCGGCGATGCGCTGCAGAAGGCCGTGCCGCAGTGGCGCGCCAGCCTGCTGTGTGGCGATGACGAACTGGCCTTCGCCACCGGCCTGCGCGCCGGCAAGAAGTACCAGATGTTCAACGGTGCGCTGGAGTGCGCGCTGATCGTCTGTGATCCGGTGGCCGTGCCCAAGCGCGACCCGGCCGTGCCGCGCGAGCTGAGCGAAGGCGCGCAGATGGTGGCCAACCGCATCCGCAAGAACCTGAAGAAGTTCAAGACCTGGCGAGCGCGCGAGCAGGTGACCTGCTTCCGTGCCTACGATGCAGACCTGCCCGAATACGCGGCGGCCATCGACGTGTACCAGGAAGACGGCGGCAAGGGCCGCACCTTCCTGCACGTGCAGGAATACGCCCCGCCGGCGACCATCCCGGAGAACGACGTGCGCCGCCGCCGCAACGAACTGCTGTCGGCCGCGCGCGAGGTGTTCCAGGTTCCGCCGGAGCAGGTGGCGCTGAAGTCGCGCGAGCGCGGCAAGGGCGGCAGCAAGTACGGTCGCTTCGAGCGGCGCGATGAGTTCCTCATCGTGCGCGAGAACGACGCGCTGCTGCGGGTGAACCTGTTCGATTACCTCGATACCGGCCTGTTCCTGGACCACCGTCCGCTGCGCCGGACGATGGCCGAACAGATCCGCGGCAAGCATTTCCTCAATCTGTTCTGCTATACCGGCGTGGCCAGTGTGCAGGCGGCGGTGGCGGGTGCGGCCAGCACCACCAGCGTGGACCTGTCGGCAACATACCTGCAGTGGTGCTACGACAACCTGGCCTTGAACGGGCAGGGCGGCAACCAGCACCTGCTGGTGCAGGCCGATGCGATGGCGTGGCTGGAGGCCGACGAAGGCCGGTACGACGTGATCTTCTGCGATCCGCCGACCTTCTCCAACTCCGCGCGTGCCGAAGATTTCGACGTGCAGCGCGAGCAGCTGCGGCTGCTGCGTGCGGCCGTGGCGCGGCTGGCACCGGGTGGCGTGCTGTACTTCTCCAACAACTTCCGCCGCTTCAAGCTGGAAGAAAACGCGATCGCCGCGTTCGCCACCTGCCGCGAGATCAGCCCACGCACCATCGGGCCGGATTTCGAACGCAACGCGCGCATCCATCGCGCATGGGAACTGCGCGCGCTCTGATCGCCCCGGTGGGTCGCGCCCGCCGCGCCCCCGGTAGTGACGGCCGCTGGCCGTCATGCTCCGGCAGTCGCCGCGCCCCCGGTAGTGACGGCCGCTGGCCGTCATGCTTTTCGCACCCCGCCGAGCCATGCTCGGCGAGCGCAGCGGCAGAAGCATGACGGCCAGCGGCCGTCACTACCTCACACCAACGCCGCCACCAGCCCCAGCACCGGCAACGCCAGCGCCACCGGCGCGATCCAGCGCGGCTTCCACGGATACAACCCGAAGGCCAGCAGCAGCCCGGCGATGGTCATCGTGCCCAGCCACAGCACCGGGCCCATCGCCCAGCCGTGGTCGACCACGCTCAAGCCGAACGCCACGCCCAGCAGCACCCAGCCCAGCACCGACCACTGCCTACGCCGCGACAGCGGCGCGGCCTGCTTGCCATGCAGGTCCAGCTGGTGCTTTTCCATCGCCAGCGACAACGCCGCGAACGCGCTGAAGGACACGCCCAACGCCAGCAGCATCATGCCTTCGCCTCCATCGCCACCGCACTGCCCGCGGCAGCGGCGGCCGCTCGTCTTTTCTTCTCCGCCGCGCTCAACGGCGGCGTCCAGCGCTGCATCCTCCAGCCGCACATCGCCAGCATCGCGCCGAAGGCCAGCATCACCAGGTCGAAGCCGGCCAGTACCCAGTCGCCGGCCGGCACGGTCACGCCCAGATGGGCGTGCGTGGTGAGCGCATTGAGCAGCGGCAACAGCGCGAACAAGGCCGCACCGAGGTACAGCTGCCACGTCCACATGACCCGCTTCGGCCAGACGAAGGCGGCCAGCAGGGCCGCACCCCAGGCGTAGAAGAACACGCTTACCTCGGCGTCGGCGCGTTCGGGCAGCTGCAGCGGCAGCAGCCGGTTACCCCAGAAGTACGCTGCGAACGCGATCGGCAGGCCGGCCACCGCGCCGATGTTCAGCGCGTCCACCAGCCGCAGGCCGAAGCCGATCCGGCCACTCCTGGCATGTTTCGGCCGCTCCTTGACCGCCCACAGCACCACGCCGCTGGCCACCATCAGGCAGCCGGTCAGGCCGGACAGGAAGAAGAACGCACGCAGTCCCCAGTCGGCGAAGTGGGCCAGGTGCAGCCCGTACATCACCCCGCGCGTCGCAGTGGCCGCGCCGGAGGCCGGTGATTCCATCAGCAGCTTGCCGGTCACCATGTCGTAGCGCAGCGCCGGCGTATCGATGGACAGGCGTCGACCATCGCGCTGGCGGATGTCGATCACCGCATTGGCCGCGCCCGGGCGGGTGACGCTGAAGCTGGACACATCCACGCCCTTCCAGTGCGTGCGCGCGCTGTCCAGCAACTGCTGGATCGGCAGCGGTGCAGCGCGCCCTTCAGCCGGTGCGCTGACCTCGGGCATGCCGCCGAACGCTTCGCTGAAGAACGCATCTTCATCAGTGGGGTAGGCCGCCTTGATGCCCCACGGCAGGTACATCACCATCAACGTGACGATGCCGGTGTAGGTGATCATCGCGTGGTACGGCAACGCCATCACCGCGCTGACGTTGTGGAAATCAAGCCAGGAGCGCAGGCCCTTGTCTTTGCGGAAGGTGAAGAAGTCCTTGAAGATCTTCTTGTGGGTGATGACCCCGGTGATGATCGCCACCAGCATGAACATCGCGCAGAAACCCACCAGGTAACGTGCCCACAGCACCGGGATGTAGTGCAGGTCGAAGTGCAAGCGGTAGAAGAATTCGCCGCCGCGGGTTTCGCGCGCCTCGAGCTTTTCGCCGGTGTTGGGATCTACCGTGGCATCACCGAAGCGTCCGCCACCGCGGCGGCGGCGCTCGCCTTCCACCGGCGGTTTGACCATCGATTCCGGATTGCGCCAGAACATCCGCATGGCCGGGTTGCGCGGGTCGGGCAGGGTGACGAACCAGGTCTCGGCCTGGCCGGCATGTTCCTGCAGGTAGTGCACCGCGCGCTCGGCGGCGACGTCGGTACTGACCGTGGTGGCCGGCAGTTCCGGGCGCATCCAGCGGCTGATTTCCTCGCGGTAGTAGCTGGCCGTGCCGGCCATGAAGATCAACAACAGCAGCCAGCCGACCAGCAGGCCGGTCCAGGTGTGCAGCCAGGCCATCGACTGGCGGAATCCGTTTTTCATGCCCACGCTCCCAGTGCCCGTGCAACCGCCGCCATCACCGCCGTGGGCAGCGCGATGCCCAGCCAGGCACGCAATGCGGTACGGCTGGCGAAGGCCCACAGCGCCGCACAGGCACAGACCACGATCGCCACCAACATCCCGGTCAGCACGGTCTGGCCGCGCGCGCCGGGCAACGCCAGCGCGCAGAACACGCAGGTCACCGCGGCCAGCGCGTAGCCACCGAAGATGGCGGCCATGCTGCGCGAAAACACACCCCAGCCGGGGCGGGCGAAGAACGTGGCCAGGCGGGCGCTGGCGGTCGTGCTGGCAGAAGGAGGCGAGCGGTCCACGGTGATCCTGCAGTTGCGGTTGATGGCATCGCTGCCGGTGGAGAGGGGGCCATCCGTGGCCGGCCACCGGCACATCGCCGGCGGCATCCATCAGATCGTCAGAGCTTCCAGCGCAGCGTCATGGTCACGTTGCGGGGTTCGCCCCAGTAGACACCCTGGTAGAAGCCGACGTTGTTGTAGTACTCCTTGTCCAGCACGTTGTTGATGTTGAGCTGGGCACTGAAGTTTTCGTTGAAGCGGTAACCGGCCGACAGGTTCACCAGGTAGAACGCATCCTGTTCGATGCGCGCGCTTTCGGTGCGGCCGCTGGTCAGGTAGTCCGCGCGCGGCTTGGTGCTGTTGTTCCAGATGCCGCTCTGCCAGGTCGCGCCGCCGCCCAGCCAGAAGCGGCCCTCGGCGCCGCCCGGACGCCAGCTGGCGTTGAGCCGGAAGGTGTCCTGCGGGTTGGTGGTCTTCTGCAGCACGCCGGCGCGGTTGCGGATGGTGGTGTGGGCAAAGCCGGCGGAGAGGTTCCAGTGCTCGCCGATGCTGCCCTGGGTTTCCAGCTCCCAGCCTTTCACCTTGTTGCCCTTGCCGGTGGAACGGTAGGCCTGGCTGCCATCGGGCAGCGACGACGGCGGCACCGAATCATCGATCTCGGCCACGTTGTCCTGCTCGCCTTCGAAGATCGCCGCGGATGCGTTGAGCAGCCCGCCGAAGAACTCGGCTTTCAGGCCGCCTTCCCACATCGTGCCGACCACCGGTTCCAGGTAATCCCCATTGCGGTCGCGGTAGTTCTGCGGCTGGAAGATGTCGGTGTAGCTGACGTAGCCGCTGAAGATCGTGTTGAAGTCGTACACCAGTCCCAGGTACGGGGTCAGCGAATCGTCAGGCTTGTAGCCGGTGCGGGTGGTGGCGGTCAGGTTGCCGGCGGTGTCATGGGTGTAACGCCAGGTCCTGGTTTCCCAGCTGCCATAACGGGCACCGACCACGGCCAGCAGCGGATCAGCCAGCTGCAGCCGTGCGGCCACGTAGGCGGCGCTCTGCTTCAGCTCGTTCTCCGACGCCAGGTAGCCCAGCCGGGTGACCGGCAGCCGCGGCACATCGCCGGTCCAGTTGCGCCAGTCCGGCACCACGGCATAGGCGGCGGTGTAGTCGAAGTCGAGCGCATCGGATTCGCCCTTGCGCACCGACTGGCCCAGCCCGAACACCAGTTCGTGGTTGCGCCCGAACAGCTTGAACGGACCGCTGACGTTGAGGTCGAACACATCCATCGTGCTCTGCTCGTTGAAGTGCGAAACGTAGGCCGACACGCCGGTACCGTCCGGGCGTGGGTAGCCCTGCGCGCCGTACCAGACGCTGCCATCGGTATCGCGGTCGGCGTGGGTCAGGTTGGCCTTGGCCGACCAGCCGTTGCCGAGCTGCTGCTCCAGGCGTACGAAGCTGGTCTTTTCAATGATCGGCCAGGCACTCCACGATGCCGACAGGTTGGTCGAGCGCGGCAGGTTGGCCGGCTTGCCGTCGGCGCCCCAGTACGGCACCACGCCCCAGGTCACCCCGGAGGTGTGCGGCGACTGGTACTCGTAGCCCAGTTCCAGCAGGGTGCTGTCGGTGACGTCGGCCTGCACGATGCCGTAGAACACGTCCTTGTCCAGCTTGTACACATCGCGGAAGGAATCGCTCTGCTGCTTGGCCGCGACCACGCGCGCCCGGATGCGCCCGTCCAGCGCCACCGGACCGCCGAGGTCGGCTTCCAGGCGCTGGTTGCCCCAGCGGCCCACGGTCAGGTTGGCACCGGCCTGGAAGGTATCGGTGGGGCGCTTGCGCACGAAGCTGATGGTGCCCGACGGATCGCCGGCACCGGTGGTCAGGCCGGTCGCACCGCGGATCACTTCGATACGCTCGTAGATCACGCTGTCGGTGTTGGTCTTGATCGACCCACCGAAGGTGTTGAGCATGCCATCGACCTGGAAATTGGTGATGTTGTAGCCGCGCGACACATAGTTGATGCGCTCGCTGTCGGTGACCGAAACGTGCACGCCGGTGACCTGGCCCATGACATCGGACAGCGCGAACAGGCCCATGTCGTCCAGCCGCTGGCGGGTGATCACGGTCACCGACTGCGGCGTTTCGCGCAGCGAAAGGTCCAGCTTGGTGGCGGTGCTGGCGTGCTTGACCGTATAACCGTTCTTGATCTCGCCATCGGCGGTGACCTGCACGGCATCCAGGGTGCGCGCGGAGGCATCGGCCGGGGTGTCGGCGTGGGCGGTGGAAGCGAGCAGCAGGCTGCCGATGGCAAGCGCGAGCAGCGAACGGGGCGGAGCGTTGAACAGCGACGACATGAGGGATGCGATTCCATGCAGGTAAGAAAGCCGGCGATGGAAGTGGCCGCGCAGGCGCGCATGCCCAGCGCCAGGATGCAGCGCCCGCTCCCATCGTCACCGCACCGGACGGGGCGGCGAACGTTAGCTGGTACACGGGGCGGCAACGGCGGAACGGGTCCGCGACTGACTGGCTGGGCGTACGATGTGACTAAATGATAAGTATTCGCATTTAGTTAAGCAAGCGTTTTCAGTACGGTCACACGCGTGACCGCACGGGCTTTCAGCGCACCGCGCAGGCGCGGTGGATTTCCTGGTCGATGCGTGCCGGAGCGCTGCGGCCGGTGAACACTTCGGCCATTTCCTTGCGCAGTCGTGCGTCTTCGCAGGATTGCGGATCGACCACGTTGTCGATCACCGTGCCGCGCACATCGGGCTGATCGTAGCCGGCGCCCTCGCGCACCCAACGGCGTGCCTGCGACGATTCCTGCGCCACGCGGATCCGGTCGGCAGTGGTCAGCCTGGGATCACGCACCACCGGGCGGCTCACCCCGGTGTCCTGTTCCTTCGGGCAGGGCACCGACTGGTAGGCCACCTGCTGGCCATCGCTGCACTTGTACACGCGTTGCGCGTGCGCCTGCGTTGCCAGCGCACACAGCGCCAGCGTCATCAACATCCTGGTCATGGATCCCCCCGGCGCACCGCCTTGGCGCGCGATGCGCGGGAGAATACCCTATTCAGGGAGCGTCAACACCTATGTTTGTGTAGAACCCGGCACAGTAGCGCTGCCCCTTGCGGCTAAGGTTGAATCGCTGGCAATTGGTGTCGTAGCTGAAACCTGTCGCGGTGATCAGATAGCTGGACAGCGTGACACCGTTCAGATGGTGCTGGCTGCCATTGGATTTCAGCGACCAATGCTCATGCGGCCCGGTCGAGGAGCCGCCATCGCACAACGCCTGGCCCCTGGTATTGGCCGGATTGGCAATGGGGTCATTCGCGGCCACCGTGGCGCCAGTGGCCTGACGGATGTTCATCAGGTGGTAATAGGTCGTGGACCACCCGCCTTCATGCACGACCTCGGCCATGCACGACGAATGGCGCTTGAACCTGCCCGCTGCAGAAGACGTTACCCAGTTGTTGTTCTGGTTGCTGCCCCATCCTCCGCCAACGGACATGTCCAGCGACGACATCGGGAAGCGGCCGCTGCCGGAATGGGTGTGCGCCCCGCCTACGTGCCATCGCGCGTTGAGCGGGTAAGGGAACTGCAGCAGATTGGTCGGAGGGGCATCGGCGCGAGGCTGCGGCAGGGCCGTCCGCGAGCGCAGCGCGACCTGCCGGGTGCTGCCGAACAGCCGGCGGTAGACATCGTTGAACCCGGCGTCGGCCAGCGCGGCAGCACGCGTGTCGTCCATGCCTGACAATGCGTACAGGGTGCGCAGCGGATTGTCGCCGGACAGCGCCACCGGCCCCTTGGTGCTGGTGTCATTGGCGTCGTACATCGCATCACGCAGGGACTCGGCCACTTCCCGCAGCTGCGGCCCGAAGCCGGTGGTGGCGACCAGCGCACCGAACGGCCGGTCCAGGCGTGCAGGCGAAGCATCCTGATTGCCGACCACGCCGGTCTGCAGTTCCATCAGGGCAAGCAGGACGCGCGGACTGATGCCGCTGTAGCCTGCCCAGTGCGAAAGTGTTTCGGCCTGCGGGCTGAGCTGTGGCGCGTGCCCGGCCAGCCACGTGGCGATATCGAAATCAAACATTTCATCGTACTGGTACACCAGGTCGCGGCTTTGCAGCGAAGGTGCGTCGGCGTGTGCCGTGGACAGGGTCGATGCCGCGCAGAGCACAGCAAGGAGGAGCGGTTTCATCAGTCGGGGCGCAGGAAGTGTCATGGTTCGGATTCCAGAGTGGATCTGAGCGGCATGGGGATTTCAGGCCGCAACCATCCCTGGACCCCGTAAAAGGGGATCCTGTCGAGAGGTAAGGACTGGCTCGCTGCTGCCGCTGTTGGCGGGCGGGCAAGGCCAATGCTAGGTACGTGCGATGGCGCCGGGTTTGTCGGCAATCACAGAGTTACCTGCGTCGAAAATATCCATCGGAGTGGTCATCCAGCGCTGCGCCATCAATGGGCCTTGCGACTACGACTACGCTCACGTCGCCAGCAATGTCGTGGCTGCATGCAGCAGCAACCCGATCAGCCCGCCGACCAGCGTGCCGTTGAAGCGGATGAACTGCAGGTCGCGGCCGACGCTCAGTTCCAGCTGGTCCACCAGATGGCGTTCGTCCCACCCCTTCACCGTCTGCGCGATATGCGCGGTGACACCATCGCGCAGGCGCGAGGTCAGCCGCTGCGCGCCCTCCAGCAAATGCTGGTTGAGCGCATCGCGCAGGGCCGGGTCCGAAGACAGGCTGCGGCCGAGCGCGGCCATGCTTCGCTCCAGGTACCCGGCCAGTGCGGAATCTTCGCTCTGCAGGTCGGCGCGCAGGCTGGCGTGGATGCGCGACCATAGTCCCTGCACGTACTCCTGCAGGGCAGGGTGGTCGATCATTTCCTGTTTCAGCTGTTCGATACGGGTGGCCAGCGCCGGGTCTTCGCGCAGGCGCTGCACGTAGCTGCCCAGCCACTGTTCGTAGTCCTGCCGCAGCGGGTGCGTCGGCTCGGCCAGCACCTGCTGCATTTCTTCCAGAACCGCACCGGCCAGGCGCTCGGCCAGGCTGTCGCCGATCTCATCGATCGGCTTGATCCAGTTCACCGTGCTGGACAGGGTCGGCCACTCGCGCTGGATGTAGCGCACGATCAGCTGCGAGGCGCGTTCCTTGACCTCCGGCTGTTCCAGCCAGCGCGCCAGCCGCTGCAGGCCTTCGTCCAGCACGCGCTGGTGGCGGCCATCGGCGGTCAGCAGGGCCAGCAGTTCACCGGCGGTGGAGGCCGCGTTCCACTGCCGCAGCTGCTGCACCACGAAGCCGTGCAACTGGCGGCGCACGGCGGCTTCGTCGAAGAAATCCAGTGCCTGCAATGCCCAGCCACGCGCCATGTCGGCCAGCATGCGCACCTGCTCGGGTGCGGACAGCCAACTGCCCAGGCGGGCGGCCGGATCGAACACTTTAAGCCGCGCCAGCAGCATGTCCGGCGCCAGGAACTGGTCGCGCACGAAGACCGCCAGGCTGTCGCCGATGCGCTCCTTGCTGCGCGGGATGATCGCCGTATGCGGGATGGGCAGGCCCATCGGCCGGCGGAACAGCGCCACCACCGCGAACCAGTCGGCCATCGCGCCCACCGCAGCGGCTTCGCAGAAGGCGGCAACCCAGGCCCAGATACCGCGCTCGCCCTGCCAGTGGCTGACCGCGAAACCGGCCAGCATCACCAGCAGCATGCCGAACGCGATGGCTTTCAGGCGCCGCAGCTGGGCGCGGCGCGGATCAACGGGAGTCGTGGTCATGCGGGCAGTCTACCGGGGCCGGTGTTGAGCCCCGTTGACGGTGAACATCGATCCCATCGGCGGTGGACATGCAGCGGTAGCGCCGAGCCATGCTCGGCGAGCGCAGCGGCAGCCTTGCCCTGCCACCCGGCCCGGCACCACGCGGCGATCAGGCCAGCTGCGCGCGCAGCGCCGCCAGCTGCTGGCGCAGCGCATCGTTTTCGCGGGTCAGGCTGACGATGCGGGCACGCAGTGCCGGGGCGCCTTCGCCCAGCTGTTCCAGCGCGTGCATTACTTCGGCATCGCGCAGCGCCTGCTCGTCCTCGCTGACCTCTTCCGCCTGTACCGCCACCGCCGGCTTGGCGGCACGCGGCTTGCGGTTGGCCTCGCGGGCGCGCTTGGCGGCCTGCTTCAGTTCGTCCTTGCCACCGGTGGCGGCCGCGCGCTGCTCGTCTTCCGGCAGCGATGCCACCGCCGCCGCCGCGCTGATCGAAAGCTGGCCGTTCTTCACCGCTTCCACCACTTCCGGCGCAGCCTGCGCACGAATGCGTTCGATCATGCTGATCTGGTTGCTGCTCAGCTTGGCTTCGCGGGCCAGTTCGGCGCGGCTGAAGCTCGGTGCTGGATCCCACGGCGGGCTGTCCTGCTCGTCGTCCTGGCCTTCGGCGGTGCCGTCGCTTTCGCGCTGCAGCTTTTCCTGCTCGATGCGCTTGCGCTGGGCCAGGATCTCGCGCTTGCGCAGCGCCAGTTCGCCACGCTGGAAGTCCGACACGCTGCGCCGTCCCAGGTGCTGTTCGATCATCCACAGGTGGACATCGTCCATGCTCTGGAAGCGGGTGTTCTGCACCGTGTTGAACGGCAGGTCGTGCTTCTGGCAGATACCGTAGCGGTTGTGTCCGTCCACCAGCACGTCACCCCACAGCACCAGCGCATCGCGGCAGCCTTCGGCCAGGATGCTGCGCTCCAGCGCCTCGTATTCGTCTGCGGTGAGCGGGTCGATGTAGGCCTTGAGTTCTTCTTTGACGACGATGTTCATGGGCAACGGGCGGTCGTGGAGCGGAACCGCCCATTGTACCGGCTCGGGCTGGCGCGTCCCGGCTCAGGCGGTGGCGCGGATCATCGCGCCGAGAACGTCGGCGATCTGGTCGATCTGCGCCGGTTCCACGATCAGTGGCGGCGACAACGCGATGGTGTCGCCGGTCTGCCGCACCAGCAGGTTGCCGTCGTGGAAGCAGCGCCGGAACACCTCGTAGCCGCGGCTGCCCGGGGCATCGCGGCGCGGGGCCAGTTCCACCGCGCCGACCAAGCCGAAGTTGCGGATGTCCACCACGTTGGGCAACCCCTGCAGCCCGTGCAGGGCGCGCTGCCAGTGCTCGCCAAGTTCGATGGCGCGCTCGAACAGGCGCTCTTCGGCGTACACGTCCAAGGTGGCCAGTGCGGCCGCGCAGGCCAGCGGGTGGCCCGAATAGGTATAGCCGTGGAACAGGTCGATCGCCTGCGTCGGCCCCTGCTGCAGGCTGGAATGGATGGCGTCGCCGACCAGCACCCCGCCCAGCGGCACCGCCCCGTTGCTGGCGCCCTTGGCGAAGGTGATCAGGTCCGGGGTGACGCCGAAACGCTGTGCGGCGAAGGGCATGCCGACGCGGCCGAAGCCGGTGATGACCTCATCGAACACCAGCACGATGCCGTGGTGGTCACAGATTTCGCGCAGGCGCTGCAGGTAGCCCGGCGCCGGCAGGATGACCCCGGCCGAGCCGGCGATGGGTTCCACGAACACCGCCGCGATGGTGGATGCATCGTGCAGCGCGATCAGCCGCTCCAGCGCATCGGCCAGCTCCGCCCCGTGCCGCGGCAGGCCCTGGCTGAAGGCGTTGCGCTGCAGGTCCAGCGTATGCGGAAGGTGCGCGCTGCCGCCCAACTGCAGGCCGAACTGGCGCCGGTTGTTGGGCAGGCCGCCGATCGCCATGCCGCCGAAGCCGACGCCGTGGTAGGCCTTCTCGCGCCCGATGAACCGAGTGCGCTGGCCTTCGCCGCGGGCACGATGGTGCGCCAGCACGATCTTCATCGCGGTATCGACTGCTTCCGAACCGGAGTTGGTGAAGAACACATGGTTCAGCCCGGCCGGGGCCAGCGCGGCCAGGCGCTGCGCCAGCACGAACGGCAGCGGCGAACCCATCTGGAAGGTGGGCGCGAAATCCAGCGTGCCCGCCTGTTCGGCGATGGCCTGCACGATCTTCCTGCGGCCATGACCGGCATTGCAGCACCACAGCCCGGCGGTGCCATCGAGGATCTGCCGGCCTTCCACATCCTCGTAGTACATGCCCTGCGCGCGCACCAGCAGGCGCGGCGCGCCCTTGAACTGCGCATTGGCGGTGAAGGGCATCCAGAAGGCGTCGAGGGTGTCCGGCTGCGTGGTGGCCAAGACGCTGAGCGGCGGGGTCGGGGAGGGCATGGCGGGCTCCGGAACGGCGGCGGTTTTTCTGACTGTAGCGTAGGGATATGCCGCGCTCGCGTGTCGACACGTGCGTGGTGCGGCTACTGGCAGAGCTACATGCAGCAGGTGTACTACGATCCGGAGGCGTGGCGATCAATTCGAGTGGATGCACGGACCCGCCGTGGCCATCATTAGCGCGCTTGCGGCAGCGACCCCTGTCGTTGGGGGCTACTTGGCTGCCGCGTTGTGAACCACGGCGAAGTCTGCAGATAGGACTTCAGTCAGAAAGGCCGATGGGCCTTGTTCACGGCGAGCCAATGTGCATATAAGAAGGGTGATCGCACGGACCGGCAGGAAAAAGAGCAGAAGGCAATTAATGAGAGGGGGGGCAGAGACTCTCTGGATAACAAAAGAAATGAGATTGCAGAGTCGAAGTGGCCTGACAGAGGGATAGAGCCCCCCGCCCAAAAATAAGGAAGGACGCATGAAAGAGTTGTCGATTCCAGTTCCAGCCGCTAGAGATCCAAAGTCGATGGAGATGCTCAGGGTGTGGGTTGCGGAGCAGGGTCTACATTGTTCAGTGAGGGTGGGGGTTTACGAGGACTCCGGTCGTGTAAGTGAGGAAAAAGCATGGGGGATCATGCTTGCAGATATTGCTCGCCATGTATCTGTTGCTTTAGAGAGTAGGAGTGGACTGGATCCAGCGAAGACCGTTGAGAGCATCAATCGATGCCTTCAGGAAGAGTTGCATAGGCCTAGCTCCGCGGTTAAAGGCGGCTTCAAGTAGGCTGATGGGGGTTTCTCCCCCAGCAGCCATAAGTGGAGTTTTCTTGGGGTCTACCCTAGCAGGTCAGGTGTCTTGCGATCAGTATCGGGCGGGTGATGGCGTATCCGCCGTCTGTCGGGTGTGGCAAATGGAAAAGTCCTCGTCCAAGCTTCTTGCGTGGCAGGCTGCTCAGACTCCCCGCGATCGTCTGGAGTTCGCACGGCTGCAGAGAACGAGCCCTGACGCGTAGCAATAGAAGGATGTTAATTGAAATATTATCTCCTGTGGTGTCATGGATTAGGGGCGGTCTGAATATATTTGCGCGAAATCCGATGGCAGTGCCGGCCGCTGGCCGGCAAGCTTCAGCTCCGTCAGATCACGTTGAAGGACCCTCCATGCAGCTGACATTCGGTGATGCCGAAGGCTTGGGCCAGCACAAAAAGAGGCGCCGCGAGCTGTTCCTCAACGAGATGGATCACGTGGCGCCCTGGAAGCGTCTGTTGGCGCTGATCGAGCCGTATTACCCGCTGACAGGCCGCCGCGGCCGTCAGGCGTATCCGCTGGCGACCATACTGCGCATCCACTTCCTGCAGCAGTGGTACGCGCTGAGCGACCCGTCGATGGAAGAAGCGCCGTATGACACAGCGGTGATGCGCCGATTTTCCGGCATCAACAGCTTGGAGCGCATTCCTGACGAGACCACGATCCTCATTTCCGTCGGTTGCTGGAGAGGCACGGCCTCGGCGCCGCTAAACAGTGGTGGTTAATATGAGATCTATTTCGATTGGGTTTCCGATTGACGGAGAGTCTGTATGTGAAGCTCTGCATGCTATGTCTGAAGCTGCAGACGATTGGATCGTGGAATCGATAGAGACGCTTACTGGGCAGGCCGCGTCGCTCCGTGGGGACCTGTGGCGGAATTCTTCGAATGGTGCGTTCATGATCAGGGCTGGTGACCTGTGCCTGGCGCTCAATGCTGCGACTCAGGTTGTTACATTAGATGCGCACCTTGCGAAAAATATCGGAGTGAGGATATGCATCGAGGATGGTGTTGCTATCGACGTTTCCGCGCCTGATGGTTGATTTGTTTTACGAGAAGATGTGCTTCACTAATTTTAGCTTTGATTTTTGATGGGCGGAGCGAGATGTGCTCGGCTGCATTCCGTTGAGTCTGTAGGGCTGAGGTGGTTAATCCCGCAGGCCGTACCGGGTTTATCGTGGTGTATGAATGATGTGCGGAGGGAGCTTGGACCCAATTTCCAAGTGCGACACCTACTAACCAGTAAGGTGTCGGCATGTCCGATCATTACAACCATTTGAGCGCGGAAGAACGCGCCGTTGTCGAGATCGAGATGCAGGATGGCAATAGCACGCGACCCATCGCCAAGCGCTTGGGCCGCAGTCCCTCGACCCTGAGCCGCGAGGTGGCCCGCCAAGTTGCGGCGGCTTACAGCGCCACCGACGCCGGCAGAGCCTATCGCACGGGCCGACTATGCTCTGTCCGGCGCTGCAGGCTTATCGAGCGCGGCGAACTGTCTGAGTTCGTTCGTAATCACTTGGCGCTGTATCGCTGGTAGCCCCAACAGTTGGGCTGCTCGGCGTTCTCAGCGCCAATGACCACACGTTGACCCAGGACGCGCATCCGGGCGATGGCAGCGGGGTGATCCCGTGAGCATTGGAGCGATGATGATGACGAAGCTGCTCAAGGCGTTCGGACTGCTGGCTATCACGGCGGCCGTGGCGAGTCTGGCGCCTGCCCATGCGCAGACGACGGTGCGCTACCTGCACACCGATGCGCTGGGCACGGTGGGGGCGAAGACCGATGCCAATGGGAACGTGGTCGAGCGGACGACGTTCGAGCCGTATGGGGCTGTGGTGGGCGGTGCCGTGGCTGACGGCCCGGGGTATACGGGGCATGTGAGTGATGCGGCTACCGGACTGAGCTACATGCAGCAGCGGTATATGGACGTAGAGCTCGCGAGGTTCGTGTCAGTTGATCCAGTCGGAGCAAGCCCCGTAGATGGGCGCAACTTCAATCGTTACTGGTACGCAGGCGCTAATCCTGTTGGTAGGACCGATCCTGATGGCCGTTGTGACGGCATTTCAACGTGTCGCATCGCCTCAGAAGAAAGAGCAGTGATGCGGGGAGAGATGACACAGGATCAGAAGGATGCGAATGACACTGCTCGGGGCGTGGGGGCAATGATAGGAGCCGCTCTAGTGGTGGCAGGGCGCGCGGTGCTTCCAGTTGCACCAGTTCTTGCTAAGTCTGCTGTCAAGGAGGTGCAGCAGGAGATAAAAGGCGAGAGGAAGCAGCGGAACGCTCCTCCAGGCCCTGACGCTAGGGCGGAAGGTAACCCCCATAGCCGAATAGAGAGAGAGGGCGCTGACGGGCAATACACCACGCATAACGGTGACGGTACGTTCAAGCAGTACAGAGGTTCAGGAAAGGACCATGGACAGGTGCCTAGGCCGAATGTTAAAGAGACTAAGTTGAATGTTGCCCCGAATGGACAGAGTTATCCTGGCAAACCGGAAGTTAGATCAGCACGCACAGATGAAATTCCTAAAGGTAAATGATATGAGAGTAGATTATGATCCCATTGAAGATATGCCCGACTTTCGAGAGTGGGTTGCTGCAAATGGGTCTGAATTTGACTTTTCGGATTACATTCATGCGCAGGTTCTGCGGGGCACGCTGACGGCTGATGCACTGATGTCGATAATTCTTTTGGTATGGCCTTCATTCGTCGAGGTGGACGGCTTCGTCGCCCTACAGTCGCGACGTGGCCGGGTGCGCGAGCTGGTTTCGCAAGGCGTTACTGGGAAGGAAGTCGAGTATTGGTGCAATCACTTGAATATTGATGGCCTCCTCCCGGGGATTGAGGTCTCCCTCAACGAGTGCGTCGGCGCAATTCTGCGAAACGCATGGGCCGCGAAGCTCGCTTCCCAGTTTCCGCTGTTAAAATTCAACGTCATACTGTTGAGCGATAGTGATAGCTCAGAGGTTAGTGTTACGTTTCATCAGGTTGAATAGATTTTCCTGTGCGTATTTTAGAAAATTTCGCACCGTGCCAATAGTTTTTCTACAGCGCGGTGTTTGTCTCGTGGATTTCGCGCCCGTGGAGCAGCAGGAATAATGCGAAAGATCACCGATCTCGAAAGGCTCTTGATCGAGGGCGTCGCGAGCAGGCTTCCTCCTCTTGAAGCCTCAGGGCTTACGGACGACCTGGAACACGCTGTTGTAGCCGATGATGCTGTGCCGGGTGCAAGGGTTGTGTTTGCTATCGCGGGATATGAGCGACCGTCTTACAAGGGTCAGCACAGCTATCCGGTTGAGATTCGCCTATCGGATGCAGATGGAGCGGAACTGACTGCCGTGCTATACGCAGATGAAAACAATAGACTTTACGAACTTGAGATCATCCGGTGGGAAGAAGAGGCGCCGCTTGCTCCTGATGCCAGCTCCGCAAGGTTCCACTAACCGGCCGAGCGATGAGTATTATTCGCCTGCAAACGCATCATTCGCTCGCGTCTCTATTGCGCGGATGACGCTGACCCGGCGGGGTGATCCGAATGGAGAAGTTGCGGCATGTAGGATCCACACGTGGCGCAGCAGGCGGAAGTATGCAAGCGATACGGCGCGGAAATCGATATGCCCGAAGCAGAGTCCAAGCTGGGCCTGACCCCGAGCGCGGCGTGCGGGGTCTTGCCCATCCACGGATTGCGGCATCTGCCACGCGGCGATGCGTCCGGCTGGTACGTGTGGTCCGGTGATTATTCTGAAGATCCTGATTTCTTTGAGCCGCTGCATGTGAACCATGCCCTATCAAGTGCCATGGTGTTCGCGCGTTACCTGGCACTGCCACCGGGATGGCGGTTCCTCATTGGCGCGGATGGCTACGAGGACGTGTGGTACGACGCGTCTTTGCTCGCGACTGAATGACTCTGAGGCGCGATGACCTGCTTCAGCCCGTGCCCATGTGCTGCCAGTTTCGCTCTTCAATTAGCTGCTCATTTGGAAGGAGCACTACGCACTAGGCCCCTTAGCTTCACATTGTGGTCCGTTTTACAGCACGGCAAGACCGTGACGTGGAAGGCGAGTCGTCGACGCCGAGGAATCGCCCTTTCAGCCTTCGCGGGTCAGCTCGCGCGCCGCGATGATCAGCCCTTCAACCAGCTCCTCGTTCATCACCACCACGTCGTTTCCGCTGGTGTGGCTGACATGCACCGCATGCAGGATGTCCAGGATGACGATCACGCACTGCTGCCTGCTGTAGACGGGGGAACTGCCGGTGTCAGGCTGCTGGTTGACCTGTGCTGTGGCGGCGGCCGGCGGAGGGTCGGCAAGCGGCGGCACCAGCCGCAGGCGGGGCGTGTCCTGGAACACCGGATGCGGCACGCCATTGGCGCGCAGGATCCGTTCCAGCTTGTCGATGAAGTGCGGCGGCAGATCATGCATGGCATCGCCCAGCAGGGAGTACAGGCGCATACCGCTTAGGGTGTGATCGGACATGGGGCAACCTCGTAGCCGGATGGGCCCCCTGCGTCAGGGCGCAGGGTGGCGGGCGGTGCGGGTTGGCATACCGGCCGTGTGATCAAAAAAACCGGCGGATCAAATCCCCACGCATCGCCCGCCGTATTGCCGGCGAGGTGATGCATTCTCCGCCGGGCCCAAGAGGGGCAGCAAGAGAGAGCAAGTGACCACACGTATCAGGATGCCAATCCCGGCTGGCGCTTCTACGTCGCCAGCATCGCCATCGTGCGCAACGCGACCCAGCGACGTACATGGGCAAAGCTGCAAACCAGGGTCACCACGTCATGCAGCGCACCTCACCGGCAGCTCGCGCTTACCTGATGTATCGCATCGCGCAGTGCCTGACGATCCCGCTCGTCCACCGCATCCTGGAAGTACTGCAGGTCCTGCTTGCCCAGCTCGCACGGGTCATCGGTATAGCCGGGCGGCCACAGTCCGAGGAACTGCGCCACCCCGGCGATGATCTGTTGCGGGCTCATCTGCGGACGCATGCGGAAGTAGCGCGGGCGCTCCTGGAAGGCCGCATGCACGGCGCGGCGTCCGATCAGTTTCGGGGCGAGGGTGGCGGCGTCGATGCCGTCACCGCCGCTGACCGCGTCGCCGCGCAAGCGAAGGTCCAGTGGCGCGTTTGCGACCGGGTCGGCGATGTCCACCAGCACGGTTGCATCCGGGGCGTTAACCAGCGGCTGCAGCGGGCTGACCACGCGGCGGCTGCGTTGCGCCGGCGCAACGTCAGGGCTCTTCGGTAGCGCGATGGACGGGGCTGCGGGCGGTGGCGGCGGCAACCAGCGCACGCTGGTGCGATGGCCATCGCTGCGCGCCAGGGTGGCGCGGGTGGTGGTCAGCAGCCACCAGCCGATCAAGACATGCACGGCGATGACCAGCGCCCAGGCGATGACCTGCGAGGCGGCAGCGGTGGGGAGTGATCGGCGGGGTAGGGCCAGGGTCGACATCGGCAGTGCATCCATGCGGTTACCTGGGGAGTGAGAGTAGGGGGAGGGGCGAAAAGTTTCGTTGGGTGGTTCAGGGGCTGCCGCTTCGCTCGCCGAGCATGGCTCGGCGCTACCAAGGCCGAGCATGGCTTGGCGCTACCAGGGCCGAGCGTGGCTGCGCGCTACCAAGGCCGGGTAGGAGGGCGCGCGCGCAGGGGGATGGCGCGGCGGTGTCGGCTGAAACCAATCTGCCCCCCGTCGGGAGGGGCGTGGCAGAATCCGGAACGCTCTCTGCTTGTTGATCCTGCCCATGTCGTCCACTGCTGCACCCGCCTCGATCCCGTCCACGCCGGCCAATTCGCCGCAGCGCGTGCTGCTGGCCAGCCTGATCGGCACCACCATCGAGTTCTTCGACTTCTACATCTATGCCACCGCGGCGGTGCTGGTGTTCCCGCACCTGTTCTTCCCGGAGAGCAGTGACAAAGCGGCGATGCTGCAGTCGCTGGCGACCTTCGCGGTGGCGTTCATCGCGCGGCCGGTGGGATCGGCGGTGTTCGGGCACTTCGGCGACCGCATCGGGCGCAAGGCCACGCTGGTGGCGGCGCTGCTGACGATGGGCCTGTCCACGGTGTTGATCGGGCTGCTGCCCACGCATGCGCAGATCGGCCTGTGGGCGCCGGCACTGCTGGCGCTGTGCCGTTTCGGGCAGGGGCTGGGGCTGGGCGGGGAATGGGGCGGTGCCGTGCTGCTGGCCACTGAAAACGCACCGCCGGGCAAGCGTGCCTGGTACGGCATGTTCCCGCAGTTGGGCGCGCCGCTGGGCTTCCTGCTGTCGGCCGGTATCTTCCTGATCCTTGGCCGCCTGCTCAGCGCCGATGACTTCCTGCAGTGGGGCTGGCGCATTCCGTTCGTGGCCAGTGCGCTGCTGGTCGGCCTCGGCCTGTGGGTGCGCCTGAACATCCATGAGACGCCGGCCTTCCAGAAGGCGCTGGATGCGCACGCGCGGGTCAAGCTGCCGATGCTGACGGTGCTGCGCGACCACGCCATGCCGATGCTGCTGGGCACGCTGGGCGCCTTCGCCACCTTCGTGCTGTTCTACCTGATGACCGTGTTCGCGCTCGGCCATGGCACGGCGGTGCTGGGCTACAGCCGCGAGCAGTTCCTGCTGCTGCAGATGGTCGGCATCCTGTTCTTCGCCGCCGGTATTCCCATTTCGGCGCGCTACGGCGATCGCTGGGGCACGCGCCGCACGATGATCATCGCCAGTGGCCTGATAGTGGTGTTCGGCGTGCTGCTGGCGCCGATGTTCCAGGCCGGCAGTCCGTGGATGGTGCTGGCGTTCCTGTCGCTGGGACTGTTCCTGATGGGCCTCACCTACGGCCCGTGCGGCACCTTCCTGGCGGAGATCTACCCGGTGGAAGTGCGCTACACCGGGGCGTCGTTGTCGTTCAACCTGGCCGGCATCCTCGGCGCGGCGCCGGCCCCGTACCTGGCGACATGGCTGGCCGAACGTTTCGGTCTGGTGGCGGTCGGTTATTACCTGTGCATCGCCGCGCTGGTGACCATCTGCGCGCTGCTGGCGTTGCAGCGGCGGGTGCGCTGATCAGCCGAAGAAGCGCTTCAGCGTGCGTCCCAGCCAACTGCCGCCCTGGTGTTCGCGGGTGAACTGATTGAGGTGCTGCTTGACCGTTTCGGCGTAGGCTTGGTCATCGCCGCGGATATGGTTGAACAGCCAGCGCGAGAGCATGGTGCGCAGTTCGTCGGTCACGTCCTCGCCGGCCTGGAAGCGCAGGCGGTAGTCGGACACGCGCTTGCCGAAGATTTCGTGCACGCGCTTGTGCGCGGCGCAGAACGGGTAGCCGGCTTCTTCCATCAGCTCTTCTTCGAAGGCGAAGTGGGACATGGTGTAGTCCACCAGTTCGTCGATCACCTCGGCCACGGCCAGCCGCTGCAGGCCCTGCTGGGCGACGTGCAGATGGTTGAGCATCTCCACGATCCGCCTGTGCTGGTTGTCGATGACATCGATGCCGATGTTGAGATCGTCCTGCCAGACCAGCAAGGCCATCTGCGTGCTCCCTGTATGCGATGGGAGCGAGTCTGGGCGGGCGTGCCGATTGCGACACTGATCTGGATCAAAGCGGGTAAGCACGTGACGACCAACGGTCGTCACCTACCAGGGCGGGGGTCAGGCGGCGGTGGCGGCCAGTGCGGCGCCGCAGACGCGGTTGCGGCCGCCGGCCTTGGCCAGGTAAAGCTGGCGGTCGGCTTCGGTGATCAGCTCATGCAGGCTGTCGTGGTTGGGGCGGATGCAGCACAGGCCGATGCTGACGGTCATGCGCAGCACGCTGTCGCCGATCGGCACCTGCAGCTGGGCCACGCTCTGGCGCAGGGTTTCGAAGTAGTCCGCCGCTTCGTCCGGTGCCAGCCCCGGCACCATCAGGCAGAACTCTTCGCCCCCGAAACGGGCGACCAGGTCGCCGTTGCGCGCGTGTGCGGCCACGGTATCGGCGCAGGCGCGCAGCGCGTCGTCGCCGCCATCGTGGCCGAAGGTATCGTTGATGTGCTTGAAGTGGTCGATGTCCACCATCGCCACGGTGATCCAGTCGTCCTGCTGCTGTACGCCATGCAGCTGGCGCTGGCTCTGTTCAAGGAAGCAGCGGCGGTTGGGCAGGCCGGTCAGGAAATCGCGGGTGGCCAGGTCCTGCAGGGTGCCGATCAGCTCCAGCTGGTCCACGTTCTGCGAGACGCGGCAGAAGAATTCTTCGCGCGAAAAGGGCTTGCGCAGGAAGTCGTTGGCGCCGTTCTTCAGGAAGCGCGGGATCAGCGAGGCATCGGTATTGCCGGACAAGCCGATCACCGCCACCTTGTCGCGCGAACGCTGCATGCGCAGCCGGCGGGTGAACTCCACGCCCTGCATGCCGGGCATTTCCTGGTCCACCACGGCCAGCCGGATGGACGGGTGCGCCTCGATCGCCGCCAGTCCCTTTTCGCCGTCGGCTGCTTCGTACACCGGGTGGCCGTACATGCGCAGCAGGGCTGCTGCATAGGCACGCGCGGACGGGGAGTCATCCACCACCAGCGCGGCGATGCGGCGGTTGCGGTCCAGCCGCTGCACCAGCCACACCAGGTAATCCACGCTGCCGGGGGTGTTCTTCAGCACGTAATCGATGACTTTCTGTTCCAGCACGCGCCGGCGCACGTCTTCGTCATACACCCCGCTCACCACCACCGTCGGCAGGCCGCGGGACACGAAGTAGTCCACCACTGCTTCGCGGTCACCATCGGCCAGCACCAGCCCGGTCAGCACCAGGAACCAGCCCTGTTCCTGTTCCAGCAGGCGGCCGGCTTCGGCCAGGGTCGAAGCCACCGTCACCTTCAGTTCCAGGCGCTGTTCGATGGCCTCGCGCACCAGGGTGGTGAAGGTTCGCGAATTTTCCACCAGCAGGATGCGCTGGGGCAGGGGGTCAACACCGGGGTCGCTTACGAAAGCGCCCTGCAGCAAGGCGGGCATGAGGCGTGCGCTCGGAACGGGCTGGGTCTTCAAGGCTATCGGCCGCTCCCCTGAAAACTTGAACTGCGTCACCAAATTAGATTGCGCAGCTTTACAAATGCCATCGTGGCGACCAGCAACGGCGTGCGCAGCAGGCGTCCGCCCGGGAAGGGGCGATGCGGCAGGCGCTCGAATACGTCCAGCCGTGCGGCCTGGCCGGCGATGGCTTCGGCGATGACCTGGCCGGCCAGGTTGGCCGCGGCGACCCCATGGCCGGAGAACCCCTGCGCGAAGTAGATGTCCGGGGTCAGCCGGCCCCAGTGCGGCGCGCGGCTGGGGGTGATGTCCACGTAACCGCCCCACAGGTACTCCAGCGGCACGCCCTGCAGCTGCGGGAACACCTGCCACAGGCGCCGCTGCATCACGCTGTCCAGGCCGGCCGGCGGGCGCGAGGAATAGCTGGCGCCGCCGCCGAACAGCACGCGGTGGTCGTGGCTGAGCCGGAAGTAGTCCAGCACCAGCCCGGTATCGGACACGGCCATGTCGTTGCGGATCAGCGCCCGCGTGCGTGCCTCACCCAGCACCGGGGTGGCGCCCACGTAGGTGCCGACCGGCATCACGTGGCGCTCCAGTTCCGGGGCGATGCCTTCCAGCCAAGCATTGCCGGCCAGCAGTACGTGGGCGGCGTGCACGGTACCGGTGGCGGTGCGCAGGGCAGGGTGCGGCATGCGCTGCAGTTCCAGCACCGGCGTGTGTTCGTGGATCACCGCGCCGGCGGCGATCGCCGCATCGGCCAGGCCCTGCGCGTAGGCCAGCGGATGCAGGTGGCCGCTCAGCGGGTCGAACATCGCGCCCTGGTAGCGCGGGCTGTCCAGCTGTGCGCGCAGGGTGGCACGGTCCCACCACTGCATGGGGTAGTCGTAACGGGTGGTCAGCCGCTCCATGTCGCGCTGCAGCGCCTGCGACTGGCGCGCGGTGATCGGCACGTTGGCATGCCCGGATACCCAGTGGCAGTCGATCCGGTACTCGTCGATGCGATCGCGCAGCAGCTGCACGCCCTGGCGCGAGTAGTCGAACAGGGTGCGCGCGTCTTCAACGCCGACCTGCTTTTCCAGCACGTCCACTTCGCAGCCGTAGCCAACCAGGGCCTGGCCGCCATTGCGCCCGGACGCTCCCCAGCCGACCCGGCAGGCGTCCAGCACCACCACGCGCAGGCCACGGCGGGCCAGTTCCAGTGCGGCCGAAAGCCCGGTGTAGCCGGCGCCCAGGATCGCCACGTCCACCTGCACATCGCCATCCAGCGGCGGTTGGGCAACGCGTGGCGCGACACTGGCGGCATACCAGCTGGGTGGCAGGGCAGGGTCTTCGCGCAGGGGGTGCGTGGGGTCCATCGCCATAGTCTGGCGCAGATGCCACGGTGATGGTGTGACTGGCGGTTAGGTTGCTGCCGTAATCTGCCGGGGTTACCGTGTGGGCAGCGCCGAGGACCTTCGCATGCGCCTTCCGCCCTTCGTGGGATTGCCGACCGACAGCAGCTTGCAGGGCCACCACCGTTTCGCGATGGCCGGCGAGAAGTACGTGCGCGCGCTGGTCGATGCCGCTGCGGTCACCCCGGTGCTGCTGCCCTCGCTGCAGCCGCCGCTGCCTGCGGGCGACTGGTTGTCACGCGTGCATGGGCTGCTGCTGACCGGCGCGGTGAGCAACATCGAACCGCAGCATTACGCCGGCGGCCGCACGTGGCCGGGCAACCTGCATGATCCTGCGCGCGACGGCGCCGCGTTTTCGCTGCTGCAGCATGCCTTGGCCGCCGACCTGCCGGTGCTGGCAATCTGCCGTGGTTTCCAGGAGCTCAACGTCGCCTTGGGCGGCACCCTGCACCCCCAGGTACACAGGGTGGAGGGACGGCACGACCACCGCGAAGACCCCGCGGCCTCGGTAGAGGTGCAGTACGGTCCGGCGCACAGCATTGCGCTGGTCGCCGGCGGTTGGCTGGCGCAGTGGCACGGTGCGCGTTCGGCGGTGGTCAATTCGGTCCACGGCCAAGGCATCGACAGCTTGGCCGACGCCCTGTTGCCCGAAGCACACGCCGACGATGGCCTGGTCGAGGCGGCACGCAGCCGCAGGCATTCCTTCGTGCTGGGCGTGCAGTGGCATCCGGAGTGGCGCGTCACCCACAATCCCTTCTATCACGCTGTGTTCCACGCGTTCGGCCAAGCTTGCCGGCAGCGACAACGACTTCAACAGGATTGCCCATGAGTACCGACAGCCGCACGCGCAGGATGCCAACGGAGGAAGATGCGCAGGAAAGCAGCCTGCTGCGCTGGCTGAAGGACCGCCGCATCACCGAAGTGGAGTGCCTGGTGCCGGACATCACCGGCATCGCGCGCGGCAAGATCATCCCGGCCGACAAGTTCTCCCACGATTACGGAACGCGCCTGCCGGAGGGCATCTTCGCCACCACCGTCACCGGTGACTACCCGGATGATTACTACGAACTGACCTCGCCTTCGGATTCGGACATGGTGCTGCGCCCGGACCCGGAAACCGTGCGCATGGTGCCGTGGGCGACCGATCCGACCGCGCAGATCATCCACGACTGCTATACCAAGAACGGCCAGCCGCACGAACTGGCACCGCGCAACGTGCTGCGCCGCGTGCTGGATGCCTACACCGAACTGGGCCTGCGCCCGGTGGTGGCACCGGAGCTGGAGTTCTTCCTGGTGCAGAAGAACACCGATCCGGACTTCCCGCTGCTGCCGCCTGCCGGTCGCTCTGGCCGCCCGGAGACCGCGCGGCAGAGCTATTCCATCGATGCGGTGAACGAGTTCGATCCGATCCTCGACCTGATGTACGACTACGCCGATGCGATGAAGCTGGACGTGGACACGCTGATCCACGAATCCGGCGCGGCGCAGCTGGAAGTCAACTTCACCCACGCCGGTGCGATGAACCTCGCCGACCAGGTGTTCCTGTTCAAGCGCACCATGCGCGAGGCGGCGATGCGCCACGGGGTGTACGCCACCTTCCTGGCCAAGCCGATGGAAAACGAGCCGGGCAGCGCCATGCACATCCACCAGAGCCTGCTGCGGATCAGTGATGGGGCCAACGTGTTTGCCGGCGATGGCGATGGGGAAGGGGAGTTCAGCCCGGTGTTCGGGCATTACCTGGGCGGGCTGCAGAAGTTCGCCCCGCAGGCGATGGCGTTCTTCGCGCCCAATGTGAACTCCTACCGACGGCTGGTCTTTGGCGAGGTGTCGCCGAGCAACGTGCACTGGGGCTTCGACAACCGCACCTGCGGCCTGCGCGTGCCGATGGACACCCCGGACAACATGCGGGTGGAAAGCCGCTTTGCCGGCTCCGATGCCAACCCGTACCTGGCGATGGCCGCCACCCTGGCCTGCGGGCTGCTGGGCCTGCGCGGCCAGCTGGCCCCGGATGCGCCGGTCAGCGGCAGCGCGAAGGAACTGGGGTATGACCTGCCGCGATCGCTGGGCGAGGCGCTGGACGGCCTGGAGCAGTGCGCCGAACTGCAGGCGCTGCTCGGCGAACGCTTCTGCAGGGCCTACATTTCGGTGAAGCGCAAGGAGTACGAGACCTTCTTCCGGGTCATCAGTTCATGGGAACGCGAGTTCCTGCTGCTGAATGTCTAGACATGGGACCCATCCCGCCGAGCATGGCCCGGCGCTGTCTGTCTTTTTTCCGTGCGCGCACGGGAAGTGCCACAGGACGGCTCTGTTTTCTTCCGTCGGCGCAGGCAACGTGTCACAGGGCCGGGCGGTGGGGCTGGGTGGGGGCGTTGAGCGCCATGGATGGCGCGAAACCAGGCCCGCATGGATGTAGTGGTTGCCGTCCCCCACCCGGCCCCATCGCCCGGCCAGCCCCGGAAGGTAGTCGCAACGTGCACGCGAGCATCACTGGATGAACCGGCGCCCCGGCGTTAGGCTGGCACCCGTCTGCAGGCCGCAATCGGCCCCCACCCCGCTATGGAGCCCCCTCCCATGAAGCTGCGCACCCTCACGCTCGGTCTTTCCGCCGCCCTGCTTGCCGCCTGTAGCGGCGGTGGCAACGGCGCCGCGCAGGACGGCAAGGTCCTGAATGTCTACAACTACAGCGATTACATCGCCGAAGACACCATCCCGAACTTCGAAAAGCAGAGCGGGATCAAGGTCACCTACGATGTGTTCGACAGTGACGAAATGGTGGAAACCAAGCTGCTGGCCGGCAACAGCGGCTACGACGTGGTGGTGCCGACGCTGAACTTCTTCGGCCGGCAGATCCAGGCCGGCGTGTTCCTGCCGCTGGACAAGGCGAAGATCCCCAACCTGGCCAAGCTGGACCCGAAGGTGATGGAGCGCATCGCCACTCAGGACCCGGGCAACAAGTACGGCGTGCCGTACATGATCGGCACCACCGGCATCGGCTACAACGTGGACATGCTGAAGGAACGCTTCGGCGGCAGCGCCGACATCGCCAACAGCTGGGACCTGGTGTTCAAGCCGGAAAACATCGCCAAGATGAAGGACTGCGGCGTGACCCTGCTGGACACCCCGGCCGACATGATCCCGGTGGCGATGCATTACCTGGGCCTGGACCCGCACAGCAACAACCCGGCCGACATCCAGAAGGCCGCCGAGCTGCTGAAATCGATCCGCCCGTACGTGCAGAACTTCCACTCCTCGCAGTACGTGGGCTCGCTGGCCAACGGCGGTACCTGCCTGGTGGTGGGCTGGTCGGGCGACATCATCCAGGCGCGTGACCGCGCCGACGAAGCGGCCAACGGCGTGCACGTGGCCTATTCGATCCCGCGCGAAGGCGCGCCGCAGTGGTTCGACATGCTGGCCATCCCGAAGGATGCCAAGAACCCGGAAGCGGCCTACCAGTTCATCAATTACCTGCTGGAACCGAAGGTCGCCGCGGCCAACACCAACTTCATCCATTACGGCAACCCGGTGAGCGAGGCGACGCCGCTGGTAGACGAGGCGATCCGTACCGATCCGACCATCTACCCGCCGGCGGACGTGGCCGAGAAGATGTTCACCTATTCGATCAACACCCCGGAAACCGACAAGCTGTACACCCGCTTGTGGACGGAAATCAAAACCGGCCGTTGACCGCTGCGGCCCGCCGCCCACGTCCCCGCCGCAACGCTGGGACGTGCCCGCCGCAGGCCGCCAACTGCCGTCATGTCGCCTCGGCACGGGCATGGCTAGAATGGCGCCGCTGTCCACCATCCGCTCCCGGAGCCCCCCATGCCCGCTGAAGCCCTGCCGGAAGCCGCCGTCATCGATACCCACGGCGAGCCCGGCTACCTGTCCATCCGCGACCTGCGCAAGGAATTCGACGGTTTCGTCGCGGTCGACGACGTCAACCTGGACGTGCGCAAGGGCGAGATCTTCGCCCTGCTTGGTGGCTCGGGCAGTGGCAAATCCACGCTGCTGCGTTGCCTGGGCGGGTTTGAAACGCCCACCAGGGGCAGCATCGTGCTCGACGGCCAGCCGCTGGTGGCGCTGCCGCCGTACAAGCGTCCGGTCAACATGATGTTCCAGTCGTATGCGCTGTTCCCGCACATGAGCGTGGAGCAGAACATCGCCTTCGGCCTGAAGCAGGATGGGCTGGCGGGTGACGCAATCCGCCGCCGGGTGGGCGAGATGCTGGAGCTGGTGCACATGACCCAGCTGGCCAAGCGCCGGCCGCACCAGTTGTCCGGTGGCCAGCAGCAGCGCGTGGCGCTGGCCCGTTCGCTGGCCAAAGGGCCCAAGCTGCTGCTGCTGGACGAGCCGATGGGCGCGCTGGACAAGAAGCTGCGCTCGCAGATGCAGCTGGAGCTGGTCAACATCATCGAAACTTCCGGGGTGACCTGCGTGATGGTCACCCATGACCAGGAAGAGGCGATGACCATGGCCACCCGCATCGCGGTGATGGACGCCGGCTGGATCCAGCAGGTGGGCAAGCCGGATGAGGTCTACGAGCAGCCGGCCAACCGCTTCGTCGCCGGCTTCATCGGCTCGGTGAATTCGTTCGAAGGGGTGATCGACGAGGACCTGCCGGAGTACGTCACCGTGCGCTCGCCGGCGTTCCCCGCGCCGATCTACATCGGCCACGGCATCACCTGCTACGAGGGCCAGCCGGTCGCCTTCGCGGTGCGCCCGGAGAAGATCATCATCGGCAAGGACGAGCCGGAAGGGCACACCAACAAGGCCCAGGGCGTGATCGAGGACATCGCCTACTTCGGCAGCCATTCGGTGTACCACGTGCGCCTGCCGAGCGGGGCCAAGGTGATGGCCAACTTCGCCAATTCCCAGCGCTGGGCCAGCGATGGCCTGACCTGGGGCGATGAGGTCTGGGTGCACTGGCGCGACAACGACGGCGTGGTGCTGACCTCATGAGCGCGGCCGTGCGCAAGCGCTGGATGCCCGGACTGCGCGATGCGGTGGTCGGCGTGCCGTACCTGTGGCTGCTGCTGTTCTTCGCGGTGCCGTTCGTGATCATCCTGATGATCTCCTTCGCGCACACCCAGGTGGGCTCGCCGCCGTACACGTGGTTGCTGCAGTACGTCGATGGCGCGCTGGCGCTGAAGTTGAACCTGGAAAACTACCTGCAGCTGGTGCGTGACCAGCAGTACGTGCTGGCCTATGTCAGCTCGTTCAAGATCGCCGCCATTTCCACCGTGCTGACCCTGCTGATCGGCTACCCGATGGCCTACGCGATCGCGCGGATGAAGCCATCCACGCGCAACATCATGATGATGCTGGTGGTGCTGCCGTCCTGGACGTCCTTCCTGATCCGCGTGTATGCCTGGATCGGCATCCTGGACCGCAACGGCCTGCTCAACCAGCTGCTGCTGAAGATCGGCCTGATCGACCAGCCGCTGCAGATCCTGTACACCCCGACCGCGGCCTACATCGGCATCGTGTACTGCTACCTGCCATTCATGGTGCTGCCGTTGTATGCCAACCTGGTCAAGCATGACCAGCGCCTGCTGGAAGCCGCCTACGACCTGGGCGCCAAGCCGTGGCAGGCTTTCCTGCGCATCACCCTGCCGCTGTCCAGGGCCGGCATCATCGCCGGCTGCATGCTGGTGATGATCCCGGCGGTGGGCGAATTCGTGATTCCCGAAATGCTGGGCGGCCCGGACACGCTGATGATCGGCCGCGTGCTGTGGGGTGAGTTCTTCAACAACCGCAACTGGCCGGTGGCCTCGGCGGTGGCGGTGGTGATGCTGTTGCTGCTGCTGGTGCCGATCTTCCTGTTCAACCGTTCGCAGCAGCGCGTGCTGGAAGGAAAGCAGGCATGAGCACGATGCGCGGTTACCGCTGGATGGGCTGGGGCGCGCTGGCGCTGGGGTTTGCCTTCCTGTACCTGCCGATCCTGCTGCTGATGGTGTTCTCCTTCAACAGCTCGCGGCTGGCCACGGTGTGGGCCGGTTTTTCCACCCGCTGGTATGGCGAACTGTTCAACGACCGCGCCCTGATGGATGCGCTGTGGATGAGCCTGAAGGTGGCGTTCTGGACGGCCTGTGCGGCCACTGTGCTGGGCACGATGGCGGCCATGGTGATGACCCGCTTCCGGCACTTCCGCGGCAAGTCCGCGTTCAGTGCGCTGATCACCGCGCCGCTGGTGATGCCGGACGTGATCCTGGGCTTTTCGCTGATGACCCTGCTGGTGTCGATGGGCGGCATTCCCGGCTTCCCGGCGCGCGGCGCGGCCACGATCTGGATCGCCCATGTGACCTTCACCCTGTCCTTCGTGACGGTGGTGCTGTCATCGCGGTTGCAGGAACTGGACATCTCGCTGGAAGAGGCGGCGATGGACCTCGGCGCCAGCCGGTTGACCGTGTTCCTGAAGATCACCCTGCCGATCATTGCCCCGGCGCTGCTGGCCGGCTGGCTGCTGGCCTTCACCCTGTCGCTGGACGACGTGGTGATCGCCAGCTTCGTGGCCGGTCCCAGTTCCACCACCTTGCCGATGAAGGTGTTCGCCTCGGTCCGCATGGGCATCAGTCCGAAGATCAACGCGCTGGCCACGCTGATGGTTTCGGCGGTGGCGGTGGCGGCGGTGATCGGCTGGTATGTGACCGCGCGCGGTGAGAAACGGCGCCAGCGCGACCTGCTGCTGGCGCGCCAGGACAATGGCTGATGGCCGGCGCTGGCGTGCCGCCAGCAGCCGTTTGTCGAAGTTGATCGATCAGCGCGGCCCCTTGTCGCGCAGTGTTCCGCTCAGGTGGATGAACTCCAGTCCTTCGCCGGTGATGTTGGTGTAGGCGCGGCGCCTGTACCAGTCCTGGACCTGCACCACGGTTGCCTGGTGGACCGTCTCGGTCCAGTAGAGCAGGTACTGGTCCGGCGCCGTGGCGATGGCGGTGTACTCCACGGTTTCGGTTTCGCCTTCCTCGGGACCGCTGATACCGAAATAGGTCATGGTGCGGCCATCCTCTTCGAACCGCAGTTCGTAGACATTCTCACCGAAGTCCAGCTCCACGACCCTGCCGATGCCGGGGTACGGCCGGTCCGGATAGGTCTGCGGCGTGGGACTGGCCAGCGCGGTGGCGGCGCTCAGCGCCAGCAGTGTGCTCATGATGATCTTCCTGTACACGACGTCTCCTCGTGGGCCTGTTTGAGGGTTGTGGATGGCGCTGACGGGACCGCTCGCGCAGAAGAAGTTTCACCGCCTGCGACTGGCGCCGTAAGAGGGAAGCGGGTCGGGGATTGACGGCTACCGTTGATTCGCACGGCTCACCCCTGGTCGGCAGACAGGCGCGACATCCGGTCGCACCGTCGGGCGCCAATGCAGCCGATCCGGCAACATCCGGCTCACGGTGGGCGGCGCAGAATGGAGGCCTGACTTACAGGAGCCCTCCATGACCGTCGAGATCGTCAACCCCACCACCGGCCGCGTGGACTACCGCCATGAGCTGCTGGACAAGGCCGGGATCGAGCAGCGCCTGCAGGCTGCCGCCGGCGCCTTCCCGGCGTGGTCGGCCACGTCGCTGCAGGAGCGCGCTGCGGTGCTGCGCGCTATTGGTGCCCAGCTGCGTGAGCGCAAGGATGACATCCAGGGGGCGATGACCCGCGAAATGGGCAAGCTGAAGGTCGAAGCGCTGGCCGAAGTGGAAAAGTGTGCAGCCGCCTGCGAGTACTACGCCGACCATGCTGCCGACTATCTGAAGCCGCAGTTGATCGACACCGAGGCACAGCGCAGCTATGTGCGCTATGAGCCGATCGGCTGCGTGTTCGCGGTGATGCCGTGGAATTTCCCGATCTGGCAGGTATTCCGCTTCCTCGCCCCGGCCTTCATGGCCGGCAACGTGGCCCTGCTCAAGCACGCCAGCAACGTGCCGCAGTGCGCGGACCTGATCAACGAAGTGGTGCGTGCCGGTGGCCTGCCCGACGGCGTGTTCGACGTGCTGCACATCGACAACGACCAGGCGGCCGACGTCCTGCGCGACCGCCGGGTGAAAGCGGTGACCTTGACCGGCAGCGAGCGGGCAGGGCGCTCCATCGCCGCCAACGCGGGCGACCAGTTGAAGAAGTGCGTGATGGAGCTGGGCGGCAGCGATGCCTTCGTCGTGCTGGATGACGCAGACTTGGACAAGGCGATCGACGCAGCGGTGAAGTCCCGCTTCGACAACAGCGGACAGACCTGCATCGCGGCCAAGCGGTTCATCGTGGTCGAGGCGGTGGTCGATGCCTTCACCGAACGCTTCGTCGCCGCAGCCGGCGAGCGTCGGTATGGCGATCCGGCCGACGCGCGCACCACCCTGGCGCCGATGGCGCGTGCCGACCTGCGTGACGAACTGCACAAGCAGGTCCAGGCCAGCGTTGCCAAGGGCGCGCGGGTGCTGGCCGGTGGTGAGCCAGTGGACGGCAGCCATGCCGGGTATCCGGCGACGGTGCTCGACCAGGTCGGCCCGGGCATGCCGGCCTACGACGAAGAACTGTTCGGCCCGGTGGCGGCGGTGATCCGGGTCAAGGACGAGGCCGAAGCGCTGCAGGTGGCCAACGATACCCGCTTCGGCCTGGGTGGCAGTGTGTGGACCACCGATGCCGCGCGTGGCGAAGCGTTCGCGCAGCAGATGGAGTGCGGCGCGGCCTTCGTCAATTCCATCGTCAAGAGCGACGTGCGGTTGCCGTTCGGCGGCAGCAAAGAGTCTGGCTTCGGCCGTGAACTGGCCGAGCACGGCATCCATGAGTTCATGAACATCAAGACGATCTACGTCGCCTGATCCGCACCCATGGCGCCGGGCGATGCTCGGCGCCGGTGGCAGCGCCGCGCAGAGTCCGGCGCTGCCGCGTTACAGCCAGCGCACGCGCTTGAACAGCCGGTACAGGCCCACGCAGATCGCCCCCACGCCTATGATCATCGCCGGATAGGCCCACGGCTGGTCCAGTTCGGGCATGTGGGTGAAGTTCATGCCGTACCAGCTGGTGATCAGCGTCGGCGCCGCCAGCAGCGCGGCCCAGGCGCCCAGTCGCTTGACCGTCTCGCCTTGGGCCAGCGTGACCAGCGACAGGTTGACGCTGAGCGCGGTGCCCAGCATCTCGCGCAGTGTATCGATGACATCGCTGATCCGGACGGCATGGTCGTGCACGTCGCGGATGTACAGCTTGACCTCATCGGGCACCAGTCCGGACTCGGACGGATAGCGCCTGAGCGCCGACAGCACGTCCTGCAGCGGTGCCACCGCCATGCGCATCTTGTTGAGCTCGCGCTTGAGTTCATACAGCCGCACCACGGTGCTGCGCTTGTAGTTCTCGGCGAAGATGTCCTTTTCCAGCAGCTCCAGCGTGTCGCGGAAGCGGTTGGTGATCGGCAGGTAGTTGTCCACGACGAAGTCCAGCACCGCGTACAGGCAGTACGAAGGACCCATCTTCAACAGGTGCGGCTCGCGCTCCACGCGTGCACGCACCGGCGCGTAGGACAGCGACGCGCCGTGCCGCACGGTGACCAGGAAACGCGGCCCGACGAAGGCGTGCGTTTCGCCGTACTGGATGCGCTCGTCGACCATCTGCGCGGTGGTGACCACCACGAACATCGAGTTGCCGTAGGTTTCCACCTTAGGCCGCTGGTGCGCGTTGCGCGCGTCTTCGATGGCCAGGTCATGCAGGCAGAATTCTTCCTGCAGTTTCAGCAGCACCGGATCGGCCGGATCGTACAGGCCGACCCAGACGAAGCCGTTGCCGCTGGCGATCACGTCGCTGATGGCATCCAGGCTGATGTCGTGGCGCTTGCCATCGTCATCGTAGTGGACGCAGTTGATCACGCACGCAGGGTTATGCGCAGCGGGGGCGGTGGTATCGGGCAGGGTCATGCCACGTATCCTGCGTCAGTGTGCGTGAAGCGCCAATCGCGGCAGGCGCCGGCCGAGTACCCAGGCCAGCGCGGCATGCACGGGCAGCAGCAGTACGATCCACTGGATGTTGTACTGCGCCTGCAGGCTGAGCCAGTGCAGCACCAGGCCGGCCAGGGACAGCAGCGCCACGCTCCACAGGGTGATCCGGAACAGACGTCCGGGCGCACGACGGCGCAGCAGGCCGATCGCCCCCGGCAGCAGCAGCAGGCACAGCGGCGAGAGCTGCAGCAGGTTGCGGTTGGCCCACGCGGCGTGGTGGTCGCTGAAGCCCCACAGGAACACCAGCAGGCCGCCGGCGATCGTGCTGAAGGTCCAGAACGGCAGGGCCAGCGCGGCCAGCAGGCGCGGCCGGCGGCGCAGCGCGATCACGCCGGCGCCCAGCCCCAGGCCCAGTACCAGCCAGGGCCACCACGCACGTGCGTGTTCGGCCGGTTCGGGGTCGATGCGATGGGCCAGCAGTTGCTGTTCGGACTGCACCAGCGGACGTCCTTCGCTGTTGCGCACCTGGCGCAGCGCGTCGGCCAGCCGCATCGGTACGAAGGCTTCCTGCCAGCGGGACAGCGGCTGGTCGGCGAACGGGCCCAGGCCCAGGTCGAAACCCAGCCACATCCATGGCGCCGGTGACGCCAGCCGCACCGATTCGCTGCGGAACGTGTTGCCGCGCGAACGGCCGGACAGCTGCGCATGCAGGCCGCCGCCCAGTGCCTTGTCCAGGGTGTCGCGCACCATCGTGGCGCAGTTGGCGGTGTAGTAGTCGTAGCGGTAGCGCGCGTTCTCCGGCTTGGCACGTTCGGCCAGGTCGGCGGCCAGTGCACGCGCCTGCGCCGGGTCCAGGTCGAGCCACTGCACGCTGGCACCGCGGCCGGCTTCGTCGTAGTAGCCCAGGTCCTGTTCCAGCGGCAGCGCGACCAGGTAATACATCATCTCGCCGCGCACGAAGCGGCTGACGAAATCAGGCTCGCCCGGGTCGAAATAACCGAAGTTGTACGAGGTGGTGGCGCCGGTGAGCGGGTCCACCACCACGATCGCATCGTGGCCGAAGCGTTCGAAGAAAATGGTGCCCGGCTGCATGGTGACCACGCCGATGCGCGGTACCGGGGCCTCGGTCGCTGCGCCGGCGACCGGACCTGTGGGCGGCTGCTGCGCCAGCGCCTGCAGGGGCAGTCCCAGCAGGCAGGCCAGCATCAGCACCGCCAGCGCGCAGCTCAGCCGCGTTGCCGTGCACAGGTTCAAGCGTTTTCCTGCTCGTCCGCCGGCAGCACGGTCACATGGAAGGCCTGCACGCGGCGGGCGTCGGCACGGGCAACGCGGAACATGAAGCGGTCCAGCGCCAGCTCGTCGCCGATTTCCGGCAGGTGGCCGATGGCTTCGGTAACCAGTCCGCCGATGGTGTCGTAGTCATCATCGGGGAAGGTGGCGCCGAAGCGTTCGTTGAAATCGCCGATGGCGGTCAGCGCATCCACCACGTACTGGCCGTCGGCCTGGATGGCGATGCCGGCGGCCGGATCCTCGGCTTCGTCGTGCTCGTCGTCGATCTCGCCGACGATCTGTTCCAGCACGTCTTCGATGGTCACCAGGCCGGCGACGCCGCCGTACTCGTCGACCACGATCGCCATGTGGTTGCGCGACAGGCGGAATTCCTTCAGCAGCACGTTCAGGCGCTTGGCTTCGGGGATCAGCACCGCTGGCCGCAGCAGCTCGCGGATGTTGCCCGGCCCGTTGTCGGCGACCACGCCGCGCAGCAGGTCCTTGGCCAGCAGCACGCCGAGGATGTCGTCCTTGTTGTCGCCGTGCACCGGGAAGCGCGAATGGCCGGACTCCACCACCTGCCGCATCAGCTCCAGGAACGGCGCCTCCACCGGCAGCGACACCATCTGCGAACGCGAGATCATGACATCGCCCACGGTCAGGTCGGCGACCGAAATGGCACCTTCCATCATGCGCAGGGTGTCGGCCGCGATCAGGCCGTCTTCGTGTGCTGTGTGCAGCACCGCAACCAGCTGGTCGCGCGTATGCGGTTCACCGGAAAACGCAGCACCGAGGCGTTCGAGCCAGCTGCGTTTCTTCTCACTGTGCTCCTGTGCGGAGCTTGTACTGTCGTCTTCAGACATCTCGGGAAAAAAGGCACCCGGCAGGCCGGGCGATGGACGCAGTCTAGCAGGATGGCGGGGCTGCAACGCGTCAGCCCCCGGCGCTGCGGGCCGGGACCAAGCTGCGTGTTCAGCCCTCGCTGGCGGCGGCTGCGGCGGGCGTGCCTTCCTCTTCCGCCGGCAGGTCAAGGCTGTAGGAGCAGCCGGCCAGGGTCTGGCCGGGATGGCTGCGGACGGTGGACACGCTCAGGATGATCGACTCGATCATCGGCTCACCGGTCTTCGGGTCGGTGGTGTCGCGGCTGACCACTTCACGCCCGGCCATGAACTTGCCGTCGGCGTCGTAGGCGGTCTCCAGCTTCAGTCCGGCGGCCAGCGGCCGGGGATCGGCCAGGTCCAGCACCGCCATGATGCTGGCGCCGGCCAGCGCGATGTGGTCGGTGGGGTGGCCGAACACGGTGGTGGGGTTGGCCAGGCGGAACTCGGTCATGAACGGGTTCTGCTGCGCCAGCGGCTGCAGGCCCAGGGCCACTGCCTTCAGCGGATCGGCCGCGGCGGCGCTGAGTGCAGCATGCTCGGCGATCCCCTGGCGGCACTCGACCAGCGCAGGAATGTCCACCCCGATGGCGGCGGCCGGCATGGCAGGCAACAGGGTCAGCAGGGCGATGCAGGCGGGCAGTTTCATGGCAATCAACAGACGGGCGCAGGACATGCCCGATGATAACGGCCCCACGCCGGTGACGCCCAATCGTGGCGAAGGCGGAGCGCGGTTGGCTCAGCCCAGGCTTTGCAGGGTGCGGGCCCACCAGCGCCACGCCGGCCCGGCTGCCAGTACCACCCCGACGGTACCCAGTGCCGTCAGTGCCATGCCGCTGTTCGGCGACAGCGGCAGCCAGCCTCCCCCCAGCGCGCAGGCCGCGCCGAGGATGAGCAGCAACGGGGCGACGGCGGTGGGACGTTGTTCCAGCATCACAGCCTTCCTGGCATGGAGTCGAGGCGGGATTGAAGCACGAACGCCATCACTCCAGGAAGCGCCGTGAACTACAGATTCAGCGCTCGCCGGCGTAGGGATCGGAGATGCCGAGCTCGGCGAGAATCTCGCGCTCCAGCTGTTCCATCGCGTCGGCTTCCTTGTCGTCCTCGTGGTCCCAGCCAAGCAGGTGCAGCACCCCGTGCACGGTGAGGTGCGCGTAGTGGGCGGTGAGTACCTTGGCCTGTTCGTCGGCTTCGCGCGCCACCACCGGCGCGCAGATCACCAGGTCACCCAGCAGCGGGAACTTCACGCCCTTCGGCAGGCCTTCGGGCAGTTCGGCCGGGAAGCTGAGCACGTTGGTGGCGTAATCCTTGCCGCGGTAGTGGCGGTTGAGGGATTGACCTTCCTTGGCATCGACCAGGCGGATGGCAAGATCCGCCTCGCGGATGCGGCCTTTCAGCGCCGCCGCCACCCATTTGCGGAAACTCACCGCCGAAGGCAGTCCGGCGCGGGGCAGGGCGTAGCTGACGGCGACGTCAAGGCGGACGGGACCCTTGGTCATGGGGTGGCTCCAGGCTGGATTTCGTGCAGGTCGCGACGGTCGTAGGCGGTGACGATGCGGGCCACCAGCGGATGGCGCACGACATCGCGCGCTTCCAGGAAGGTGAAGCTCACCCCTTCGACATCGCGCAGCACGTCGATGGCATCGCGCAGGCCGGATTTCACATGCTTGGGCAGGTCGGTCTGGGTCAGGTCGCCGGTGACCACGGCGGTAGAGCCATAGCCCAGCCGGGTCAGGAACATCTTCATCTGTTCGATGGTGGTGTTCTGTGCCTCGTCCAGGATCACGAACGCGTCGTTGAGCGTGCGCCCGCGCATGTAGGCCAGCGGCGCGATCTCGATCACGTTCTTTTCCAGCAGCTTGACCACTTTTTCCACGCCCAGCATTTCATACAGCGCGTCATACAGCGGGCGCAGGTACGGGTCGACCTTCTGGGTCAGGTCGCCTGGCAGGAAGCCGAGCTTTTCGCCGGCTTCCACGGCCGGGCGCACCAGGATCAGCCGCTGCACGCGCGATTCGTTCAGTGCTTCCACCGCGCTGGCCACGGCCAGGAAGGTCTTGCCGGTGCCGGCCGGGCCGATGCCGAAATTGATGTCATGCGCGGCGATCTGGTGCAGGTAGCGGGCCTGGTTGGCGCCACGTCCGCGCACCGTGCCGCGCTTGACCTTGATCGCCACGTCCTGCGCCTCGTAGGCGCGTTCGGCGATGTGCTCCACGTTGGCCTGGTTCAGCCGCAGGTGGATGGCCTGGCTGTCGAAGGTGACTTCGGCGGCCTCTTCGTACAGTGCCTCGACCAGTTTTTGGGCTTCGGCGGCGGCTTCGGCCGGTCCGCTGATGCGGAACACATGGGCGCGGTTGGCGATCTCCACGCCCAGTTTCAGTTCGATCTGGCGCAGGTGGCCATCGAAGGGGCCGCTCAGGTTGGCAAGCCGCTCGGTGTCTTCCGGGGCCAGGGTGAAATCGCGATAGGCAGGTGCGGTCATTGCGTCAGGCGGCACCGACCGGAACGACCGTGCCGCAGGGCTTGGAATGGGACAACAGGGTAGCGCTGTCATGCCGGGACTGCCACCGCATCGCGCGTGCGCCCCACTTTCCACAGGGACTGTGGGCGGGCGTGGGAAGAAGGTGTGGATAAGCCGCACCAGGCCCCTGCGCGCAAGGGCTGCGGCGCGCTGGTCAATTCATCGCCAGCGCCCGCATGCCGTCACCGCTCAGGCGCGCTCCACCACCCGTCCGCGCAGCGAGTTGGCGTAGGCCTCGGTGATCAGTACATCGACGAACTGCCCGACCAGCCGCGGCGGTGCGGCGAAGTTGACCGTGCGCATGTTCTCGGTCTTGCCGCTCAGCTCGTTGGGGTCCTTGCGCGAGGGACCTTCCACCAGCACCGACTGCACCGTGCCGACCATGCGCTCGGAGATTCCGCTGGCGTGCTGGTTGATGCGCGCCTGCAGGCGCGACAGCCGGGCGTGTTTTTCCGCATCGCTGATCGTGTCTTCCAGGTCCGCCGCCGGGGTGCCGGGACGACGCGAATAGATGAAGGAGAAGCTCTGGTCGAAGCCGATGTCTTCGATCAGCTTCATGGTCTTCTCGAAATCGGCATCGGTCTCGCCGGGGAAGCCGACGATGAAGTCCGAACTGATCGAAATATCCGGGCGCACCGCGCGCAGCTTGCGGATCTTCGACTTGAACTCCAGTGCGGTGTAGCCGCGCTTCATCGCCGACAGCACGCGGTCGCTGCCCGCCTGCACCGGCAGGTGCAGGAAGTTGGCCAGCTGCGGTACGTCGCGGAAGGCGTCCACCAGCGAATCGCTGAACTCCAGCGGATGCGAGGTGGTGAAGCGGATGCGCCCGACGCCGTCGATCTCCGCGATGGTGCGGATCAGCAGTCCCAGGTCGGCGAACTCGCCTTCGCCATACGGGCCACGGTAGGCGTTGACGTTCTGCCCGAGCAGGTTGATCTCGCGCACGCCCTGCGCGGCCAGTTCGGCCACTTCCACCACCACGTCTTCGAACGGGCGGCTGACTTCGGTGCCGCGGGTGTAGGGCACCACGCAGAACGAGCAGTACTTGGAGCAGCCTTCCATGATCGACACGAACGCCGACGCGCCTTCGGCGCGCGGGGCAGGCAGGTTGTCGAACTTTTCGATCTCCGGGAAGCTGATGTCGACCTGCGGGCGGTTCTGCTCGCGCCGTGCGCGGATCAGTTCCGGCAGGCGGTGCAGGGTCTGCGGACCGAACACCAGGTCCACGTAGGGTGCGCGCTTGATGATCGCTTCGCCTTCCTGCGAGGCCACGCAGCCGCCCACGCCGATGATCACGTCACGGCCGTTGTTCTTGAAGGCCTTCCAGTTGCCGAGCTGGCTGAAGACCTTCTCCTGGGCTTTTTCGCGGATGGAGCAGGTGTTGACCAGGATCACGTCGGCCTCTTCGGGCCGGTCGGTCAGCTCCAGCCCGTCGCTGGCGGCAAGCACGTCGGCCATCTTGGCCGAGTCGTACTCGTTCATCTGGCACCCGTGGGTCTTGATGTACAGCTTGCCGCGCACGGTGTCGGGCTTGCGCGGACCGGCGGGCAGGGGCAGCAGGGCGGTGTCGCCCGGGCTGGCGGGCAGGAAGACGTCTGGCGTCCCGGTCATGGCGATCAATCCAGGCGGGTGGCGTGATGGCCCCCTAGTTTACCGGAGGCACGGCCCCGGTAGCGCCGACCCAGGGTCGGCGAGCGCAGCGGGCCGCGGGCGCGGGCGCGTCAACCCGCTGCCAACCCCGCGTCCAGCGCTTTCCCGCGCAGGACAGCCGGATGTGCGGCCATCCGGGCGATATACGCCGCCGTCGCCGGACCCGGCTGCAGCAGGCCGAAACCGCTCATCCAGCCCAACGCGCTGCCCCACAGGAAATCCGCCGCCGACAGCCGTTCGCCCAGCAGGTAATCCCCCTGCTGCAGCTGTTCTTCGACCACCCGCAGCACGGTGTCCGCGTCCACGTACGGCGACATGCCGCGCGGCGCCGGCTCGCGCTTCATCGCCTTGTCGATCATCGCCGGCTCGAAACAGGCGCCATGGAACGCCAGCCAACGCAGGAACGGGCCACGCAACCGGTCGCCGACGGGCGGGGCCAGTCCGGCCTCCGGATAGAGCTCGGCCAGGTACTGATAGACCGCCACCTGCTCGGTGACCAGCACCCCGTCATGCACGATCGCCGGCACCTTGCCCATCGGATTGAGTGCCAGGTAGGCCGGCGCCAGGTTGTCGCCGTCCTTCAGGCTGAGCAGTTCCAGCGCGTAGTCCGCGCCGAGGGCTTCAAGCAGGACCAGCACCCCGCTCGAACGCGACGGGGAGGCGTGATAAAGGGTGACGTGGCGGGTGGTCATGGTCGCGCTCCAGTGGAATGAGCGGCCATGGTGGCGCAGTATCGCGGACAACTTCTGACCTCGATAGCCCGCGCCCATGTCGCATACCGCCAATCGCCTGTTGCGCTTGATCGCCCTGCTGCAGGCCCGGCAGCACTGGTCCGGTGGCGAGCTTGCCGAGCGCATGCAGGTGGACCGGCGCAGCATCCGCCGTGACATCCAGCGGCTGCGGGAACTGGGCTATCCCGTGCGCGCCTCGTCTGGCGTAGGCGGCGGCTACCGGATGGGCGCCGGCGGTCCGCTGCTGCCGTTGCTGCTGGAAGAAGAAGAGGCCACCGCCATCGCCCTGGCGCTGCGTGCAGCGGCGTCGAGCATGGCCGGGATGGAGGACACCGCACGTTCGGTGCTGACCAAGCTGGATCCGCTGGTGCCCAGCCGACGCCGCCAGCAGGCCGGGGAGATCCATGCCGCCACCGCCACCCTGTCGCAGAAGCCCAGTGTCGACGGCCACCTGCTCGGCAAGCTGGCCGTGGCCTGCCGGCAGGCCGCGCCGCTGGCGTTCGATTACCTGAGCCACGGCGGCGAAGCGACCCACCGCCGGGTCGATGCCCAGCACTTGGTGAACTACGGCCGCTGCTGGTACCTGCTGGCCTGGGATCATGGTCGTGGCGACTGGCGCACGCTGCGCGTGGACCGCATCAGTGCGCTGCAGTTGCTGCCCGGGCAGGGCATGCGGCGCGCGCTGTCGGTGCCGCCGGAAGTAGCGGTGCACCAGGCGGTGAGCCAGGCGCCCTTCGTGATGAAGGCCGAGGTGCACCTCGCCGGAACGCTTGAACAGCTGGCCCCGCAGGTGCCGCCGTGGTGCGGGGTGCTGCAGGAGGGCGGGCCGGCGCACTGCATCCTGCACGTGGGCGCGGATACCCCGGCGATGCTGGCCAGCCAGATCCTGAGCCTGGGAATCCGTCCGCTCCACGTCGCCACCACGCCCCCGGCGCTGCGCGCCGAGATGGTCGCCTGCCTGGGCGGGCTGGCCGCAGTGATGTCCGATGCGGGATCTTCACGCCCGGTTTGACGGCAACGTGCTTGGCAAGGGCGGCACAAGCTGGGACACTCGCGCCCATGAAGGGGATCTTGGGGATCGCGGCACTCATCGTTGCTGCACTGGTTGCCGTGCCGGCCAGTGCCGGCACGCTGTACAAGTGCGTTGGCGCCGACGGCGTGCCCAGCTATGTCAGCAAGCGGGTGGCCGGGGCGCAGTGCAGCGTCATCAGCTACACGCGCGACAGCCGCAGCGCTCGGCCGGCGGTCGCCGCTGCCGCGCCGGTTGCCGTCGCGGCCCCGCGCGAAGCCCCCGCCGCCAGTGCAGTCCCGGTCGGAATGATGGGCGCGGCCACGGCGGTCGCCAGCACCACGGCCGCGGTGATCGGCTCACCTGCCGTGGCCCCGGCCTTGACCCCCGCCGCAGCGCCGAAGCCGCAGAGCAAGGCCGGCCGCGTGGTCAGTGGCCAGGTCTATTCCTACATGCAGGACGGGGTGCGCCATTACACCAGCGCACGTCCCTCGCGGCAGGTCGCCAGCCTGGAGCAGGTGCGCACCATCCGCTACAGCTTCATCGAACGCTGCTTCGCCTGCGGCACCAATCCGGGCGTCAACTTCGGTTCGGTGCGCCTGAACACCACCGCCTTCCAGGCCGAGATCGCCGCCGCGGCGCGCCAGTACGGCGTCGAAGAAGCCATCGTGCGCGCCATCATCCACGCCGAATCGGCCTACAACCCGACCGCGCTCAGCCGCGCCGGCGCACAGGGACTGATGCAGCTGATGCCGCCGACCGCGGCACGCTTCGGCGTCACCGACTCCTACGATGCCGCGCAGAACATCCGCGGCGGGGTGCAGTATCTGTCATGGCTGTTGAAGCGTTTCAATGGTGACCTGACGCTTGCCGCCGCCGGCTACAACGCCGGTGAAGGCGCGGTGGACCGCCATGGCGGTGTTCCGCCGTACAGTGAAACGCGCTACTACGTGCAGCGGGTCGGGCAGCTTGCCGAACGCTACCGGGGTGCGCTGGCCAGCAACCAGTAGCCGCACGGCCGGTCCGGTGGCGTCGCGCTGCTGCACTGGCACATTGACCGCGACAAACGTTTCGCTACACTCGTTTCAGATTCAAAGCGGCCTGGCCCCCACCAGGTTGCCGGCAGCCTTAAAGCTACCTAATCAATATCGGAGTGCCGGATGGCCAACGATGGGGTATACGATCCAGTGAATCATGGACGTCGCCGTTTTCTTTCTGCCACCACGGCGGTGGTCGGTGCGGTCGGCGTCGGTTTCGTCGCGGTTCCTTTCATCAAGTCCTGGAATCCCAGTGCGCGTGCCAAATTGGCCGGCGCACCGATCACCGCTGACATCAGTGCCCTGCAGGAAGGCCAACGGCTGATCCTGGAATGGCGCGGCCAGCCGATCTGGATCGTCAAGCGGTCCAAGGCGGTACTGGACGCGCTGCCGGGCCTGGACGGGCGCCTGAAGGATCCCGAATCCAGCGTCCAGGACCAGCAGCCGGCCTATGTGCTGAAGGAAAACCCGGAGCTGCGCTCGATCAAGCCGGCGGTATCGGTGCTGGTCGGGTTGTGCACGCACCTGGGCTGTTCGCCGGAAATGGTCGCCGAGATCCGACCCGAACCGTATGACGCGCAGTGGAAGGGCGGGTATTTCTGCCCCTGCCACAAGTCGCGTTTCGACATGTCCGGGCGGGTCTTCAACGACGTCCCGGCCCCGACCAACCTGCTGGTGCCGCCGCATCACTACCAGGATGACAACACCCTGATCATCGGCGTGGATCCGGAGGGAGCTGCCTGATGGCCAACATCCTTGCCCGCACCGCCAGCGGTGTCGCCGAGTGGGTGAACGCGCGCGCGCCGGGGCTGATGCCGGTGTACCGCAAGCATGTCAGCGAGTACTACGCGCCGAAGAACTTCAACATCTGGTACTACTTCGGCTCGCTGGCGATGCTGATCCTGGTCAACCAGATCGTCACCGGCATCTTCCTGACGATGCACTACAAGACCAGCGCGGCCGAAGCCTTCGCCTCGGTCGAATACATCATGCGCGACGTGGAGTGGGGCTGGCTGATCCGCTACATGCACTCCACCGGGGCCTCGCTGTTCTTCATCGTGGTCTACCTGCACATGTTCCGCGGGCTGCTGTACGGCAGTTACCAGAAGCCACGCGAACTGGTGTGGATCCTCGGCATGCTGATCTACCTGGTGCTGATGGCCGAAGCCTTCATGGGCTACGTGCTGCCGTGGGGCCAGATGTCGTTCTGGGGCGCGAAGGTGATCATTTCCCTGTTCGGTGCGATCCCGGTGATCGGCAACGGGCTGACCGAATGGATCATGGGCGACTACCTGCCCAGTGACGCCACGCTCAACCGCTTCTTCGCCCTGCACGTGATCGCGCTGCCGCTGGTCCTGCTGCTGCTGGTGGTGCTGCACCTGGGCGCCCTGCACGAGGTGGGATCGAACAATCCCGACGGCGTGGAGATCAAGAAGGGGCCGAAGGGCAACCGCTGGTCGGCGACCGCGCCCGCCGATGGCATCCCGTTCCACCCGTATTACACGATGAAGGATGCGGTCGGGGCGGGCTTCCTGCTGGTCATCGCCGCCTTCATCATCTTCTTCGCACCGGCCTTCGGCGGGCAGTTCCTGGAACATGACAACTTCACCGAAGCCAACCGCCTGGTGACCCCGGAACACATCAAGCCGGTGTGGTACTACACGCCGTACTACGCGATGCTGCGGGTGATCCCGAACAAGCTGGGCGGGGTGATCGTGATGTTCTCGGCGATCGCCATCCTGTTCCTGGTGCCGTGGCTGGACAAGTGCAAGGTCAAGTCGGTGCGCTACCGCGGGTGGATCTCCAAAGTGATGCTGGGCGTGCTGGTGGTGTGCTTCGTCTGGCTGGGGGTGATCGGTTCCGGCCCGGGCACGGCGGTGTGGGAAACCTGGGTGGGCCGCGTGCTGACCTTCCTGTATTTCGCCTTCTTCCTCACCATGCCGATATGGACGCGACTGGACAAGACCAAGCCGGTACCGGAAAGGGTGACCACGCATGACTGAGCGCTGGATGGTGCGGATGGCCCTGGTGGCCACGATGCTGCTGGCAAGCGGCCTGGCCGTTGCCGCCGAAGGCACGGCGAAGATGCTGCAGGCCGGCAACGACCTTGGTGACCGCGCATCGCTGCAGCGCGGTGCGCAGCTGTACATGAACTACTGCTCCAGCTGCCATGCGCTGAAATACCTGCGCTACTCGCGCATGGCCGCCGACCTGGGCCTGACCGAAGAAGAGGTGATGAACAACCTCAACTTCACCGGGTCCGCCATCGGCGATCCGGTGCCGGTATCGATGCCCAAAGCCGAAGCAGAGAAATGGTTCGGCAAGATGCCGCCCGACCTCAGCCTGATCTCGCGGGTGCGCGGACCGGACTGGGTCTACACCTACCTCAAGTCGTTCTACCTGGACAGCAGCCGCCCGTTGGGCTGGAACAACACCGTGTTCCCCAACGCGTCCATGCCCAATCCGCTGTGGCAGATGCAGGGCCTGCAGCACGCCGTGCATGGCAAGCCGGAAGCGCCGGGGCTGGATCCGCCGGTTCTGGCGCTGGAGCTGCGCGCGCCGGGCAATGTCGATCCGGGCCAGTACGACCAGGCGGTGCGTGACATCACCAACTTCCTGGCCTACGCCGGCGAACCCGCCGCGCTGAAGCGCCAGCAGCTCGGTGTCTGGGTGGTGCTGTTCCTGGCCTTCCTGACCTTCCTGCTGTACCTGCTGAAAAAGGATTACTGGAAGGATGTCCACTGACGGCTGCGGCATGGCGGTGGCGTCTACGTCAATGCGTGGCCCAATACCCTTGGCCTATTGGCTTTTGTGAGCGTCGGTTGCACACTCGGGAAAGAGTCGACTGTCGGAAATGGTCCGGCAGCGCCGATGCGGCAGGCGGACTCCTGTCGTTGGAGAGCCTTTGATGGCGGCGAGCGTACGCATGCGTAATACCCTGACGCTGTTTTCCTCGAACGACGATGTGCTCTGTCATCGGGTACGTCTGGTCCTTGCGGCCAAGGGCGTCACCTATGACTTTGTGCCGGTGGATCCGCAGAATCCGCCGGAAGACCTGATCGACCTCAATCCCTACCACTCCGTGCCCACCCTGGTGGAGCGCGAACTGGTGCTGTATGCGGCGTCGGTGGTCAGTGAATACCTTGATGAGCGCTATCCGCATCCGCCGTTGATGCCGGTCGATCCGCTGTCGCGTGCGCGCATCCGCCTTGCGATGCTGCGCATCGAACATGACTGGGTGCCGCAGGTGCAGGCCATCCAGCTGGGCAACAAGACCCAGGCCGAAGCCGGCCGCAAGCGCTTGAAGGAACTGCTGACCAGCGCGGTGCCGCTGTTCAAGGCCAGCAAGTTCTTCCTGAATCCTGAAATGACCCTGGCCGACTGTGCGGTCGCGCCGATCATCTGGCGCCTGCAGGCACTGGATGTGCCACTGCCGAAGGATGGCAAGGCGATCGAGGATTACGGCAACCGGATCTTCCGCCATCCCGGCTTCATCCGCAGCCTGACCGAGCAGGAAAAGAAGCTGCGCGACCTTCCGGGTTGACCTGCACTTTCCGACTGTTTGCCCAACACTTCGCCCGCTCCCCTGCCACGCAGGGGGGGCGGGCGCGTACACTTCACGCATGACTGACGAATTCTTCCGGATGACCAGCCACCGCCCGTACCTGTTGCGCGCCTTGGTTGAATGGATCAATGACAACCAGCTGACCCCGCACATCCTGGTGGATGCCGGCGTGGCTGGCGTGCAGGTGCCGCCGTCCAGCATCAAGGATGGCCGCGTGGTGTTGAACATTGCCGAACGTGCGGTGATGGGGTTGGCGATCGACAACGAGTTGGTCAGCTTCTCCGCCCGCTTTTCCGGCGTGAGCTTCGCCGTGCAGGTGCCGATCAGTGCGGTGCTGGCGGTATACGCACGCGAAACGGGGCAGGGCATGGCGCTGCCGGATGACATCAGCGGTGCGGAATCGGCCGACGACGACGAGGTGACGCTGGAAGACGTGTCGGCTGACGCTGACGGCACGCCGCCGGATGACACGCCGCCGGATGGCAACCCGCCGCCGCGCCCGAGTGGCCGCCCGCAGCTGCGCGTGGTGAAGTAATCCCGTCGAGGGGGCGACGATCGTCGCTCCCGTCATGGGTCATCAGACGTCTTCGGCATCATCCACATCGGGGCGGATCGCACTGATCCGCGCCGCGCCGGGGCCGCTGAAGGACACCAGTTCATCGCCGCGCAGGACCATCCTGCCCACATGGCGATCGATGCCGTCATACGAGTATTCGAACTTGAAGGTGCGCTCGAAGCAGAGGCGTCCGTCGTCGCCGCGCGCCACTTTCAGGCCGATGGCATGCACGCTCTGGTCCAGCCACTGCACGTCGGCGGCCTTGCAGGCGTTGCGCCCGAGTACGCCGGCACGCTCGGCTGCGGCGCGCGACGAATTCCAGAAGGCGTAGCCACAGGCGCCGACGATCATCAGCAGGATCAGGGTGGGCATGAGCGGCGCACTGGCAGGAAGAGGAACCTACAAGATGGTGCACCGGGTGGCGTAGTTCAAGCGCTGGGGTGTGGTTTGCGCGCTGCGCGCGGCTTCGAAGCGAACGTCAACGTCAACAGCAACGTCAAAAGCCGGGGGCTGTGGGTGGGCGGGGCGGGGTGGGTTGGCGGGGGACGGCAAAGACCGCTCCTGCGTGCCTCGTTTCGCGCCATCCATGGCGCTCAACGCCCCCGCCAACCCACCCCGCCCCACCGTCGACAGGTCCATGGTGGCCATGGAACCTTGGGTAGCGCCGAAGGCAGCGGCAGGAGCCGCTGCCAACGTCGCTTGCGACGGCCCGCAAGGGTGCGGGTCAGGACGACCGGCATACCCATGGTCGGCGGATTCGGGGAAGGAAGGGGGGAGAAAGATGGGGTCAGCGTCCTTTCGCGTGGCGAAAGGACGCTGAGCCCTGCCTTTGCTCTTTTACTTTCATTGCGCGGGTGGCAGCCCCCGGAACCTGTGAGAGGGGCGGGCGGGGAGGCTATGCGGGGCCTTGAGCGGCAGGAGCCGCGAAGAGCTACAGGGACGTACTTGCGCGTGCCCCGCATAGCCTCCCCGCCCGGCCCCAAGCACAGTGCCTGCTGTAAGCCGAAACCCGCGAGGGGGTCTCACCCGTTCGACCCTCAAAAACACCCCTGCCTTTGCTCTTTTATTTTCATTGCGCGGATGGCGGCCACCGGAACCCGTGAGGGGCCGGGCGGGGAGGCTATGCGGGGCCTTGAGCGGCAGGAGCCGCGAAGAGC
>NZ_DAMBRS010000017.1:0-35901 GCF_032054965.1 Stenotrophomonas chelatiphaga
GCCGGGCGGGGAGGCTATGCGGGGCCTTGAGCGGCAGGAGCCGCGAAGAGCTACACGGACGTACTTGCGCGTGCCCCGCATAGCCTCCCCGCCCGGCCCACCCCAGTCGCCGCTTTATCAGCTACCCGCGAGGGGGTCTCACCCGCTCGACCCTCACTCCGCAGGTGCAGCCACCGCCAAAGGAACCCGCATCGGCGCCGCCGCCGTGAGCTTCAACAGCGCCGCCCAGTCCTGCCGGTTGAAACTGCACTCCTCTTCGCGTCCCGGTGTGCACGTCGCCGCGATCCCGTCCGGCTCGGCGTCGCGCTTGGTCGGCAGTTCGATGCGGCCGCTGCGATCAAGCATGAGCATGCGCATTGCCACGGTATTGAGCACGTTGCCGCCGACCAGGTACAGCGTCCGGTCGCCGCCCATGTTGGCCGACACCACCACCTCGCAGTGCGACTTCCAGTGGCCCACCGAACCGTTGCCCAGCGCCTGCACCAGGCCGGTGTAGGTCAGGGTCTCGCGGCGGTCACGCAGGAAGCACAGCAGGTCGCCGACCGCGGGTTTTTCCGCTGCGGGATCGGCAAGACGATACGGTGATGCGCCGTTGTAGGCGGCACGGATGTAATCGATGTGGCGCGGGGAGGCGTTGAAGCCGGGAACCCCGGCGCGCACCATCACCCAGGAAATGAAGGCGGCCGACCAGGGGTTGTCGATCAGGAAGGCGCGGCAGTCGCTGTCGGTGTAACGCGATCCCAACGGGGCGATGCAGCTGCTGGCGCCGGGGATGGCGCCCATCGCATTCAACGTGCCGCTGTCGCGCCAATAGCCGGATACGCGTTGCCAGGCAATCAGGCCGTTGTCGGCAAGGTGCTCATTCTCTGCTTCGGTCACCGCCAGGCTGGCGGCGCGCCCTTCGCGGTCGATGAACGGACGGAACCACAGGCGATGCTCATTGCAGGCCGTCTGGCGGATCGACAGCGCCAACGGAGTCAGGCCATAGGGCGGCGGCACATCGCAGGCTTCGGCTGCCGCCGCGTCGATGCTGACGCTGGACAGGCCGAGCGCGGAGAAAGGCAACAGGCAGGCAAGCAGCAACCGGCGCATGCGGTGCTCCGCAGAAGGGGGATGCGCGCAGCGTCTCAGTGTGCACGTGAAAAACGGGTGCACCTGCCGGCTCACGTTTCTGAAAGGGGGCAGAGTCAGGCGTCAGGGCAGGGACTTTGATCCGGACTCTGACCCCTTTCAGCCTGGCGGCGGGCCGAGCTTCAGTGACAGGTCGATGGCCTGCACGTGCTTGGTCAGGCCGCCAATGGAAATGCAGTCCACGCCGTCTTCGGCAATCGCGCGCAGGCCGTCCAGGCCGACGCTGCCGGACACTTCCAGCGGAATGCGCCCGGCGGTCAGGCGCACCGCTTCACGGCGCAGCGCGGCCGGGAAATCATCCAGCAGGATGCGCTCGCAACCGGCCTGCAGCGCCTGCTGCAGCTGATCGAGGTCTTCCACTTCCACCACCAGCGGCAGCTGCGGCCACAGCATGCGCGCGGCGGCCACCGCGGCTGGCAGCGAGCCGGCCGCGCGGATGTGGTTTTCCTTCAGCATCACCGTGTCGAACAGACCGATGCGGTGATTGTCGCCGCCGCCACAGCGCACCGCGTACTTCTGTGCCAGGCGCAGGCCGGGCAGGGTCTTGCGCGTGTCCAGGATGCGGGTGCCGGTGCCGGCCACCGCGGCGACATGACGCGCGGTGATCGTCGCGGTGCCGGACAGGGTCTGCAGGAAGTTCAACGAGGTGCGTTCGGCGCTGACCAGCGAGCGGTTGCGCCCGTGCAGCAGGGCCAGCACGGTGCCGGCCGCGACGGCCTGGCCTTCGCTGACCTGCCACTCGATGCGCACCTGCGGATCCAGCGCACGATGGGTGGCGTCGAACCAGGGGCGTCCCGCGATCACCGCGTCCTGCTTGCACAGCAGGTAGGCGCTGTCGGCATGGTCGGGCAGCAGGGCAGCGGTCACATCACCGCTGCCGATGTCTTCAGCCAGCGCACGCGCCACGTCGGCGGCGACCTGCGCCGGGTCCGGCGCGATCAACGCGCCCGCGGCGGCGGTGCTCATGCGGAAGGGAAGTCCGCGATCTGCGCGGTGGCGATGGCTTCTTCGGCCAGCAGCACCGGGATGCCGTCGTCCAGGCGGAACACCTGCTTGCGGTCACGGGTGACCAGCGCCTGCCGCAGCGGCTGCGCCAGTGGATTGCCGTCGGCCTTGTTGACGGTGCCGGCGCCGATGGCGCGGTTGAGGGCTTCCAGGCCCTTGGCATCCAGCAGGGACAGGGGCTGGCGGGTGTCGGGCGATACCAGCAGGTCAAGCAGCTTGCGATCCATGGTTCTTCGTCTTGCGTGGAAGACGGCTAGAATACGTCTTTAAGGCAGGTGACGGCCAATGACCCCCAACCAATCCGCGCCGCTCGTCGGCATCGTCATGGGTTCCCGCTCCGACTGGGAGACCATGCAGCACGCCGCCCAGAAGCTTGAAGCCCTGGGTGTTCCGTTCGAAGTGAAGGTGGTTTCCGCCCACCGCACCCCGGACGTGTTGTTCGACTACGCCGAACAGGCCGGTCCGCGCGGGCTGCGCGCGATCATTGCCGGTGCCGGTGGCGCCGCGCACCTGCCGGGCATGATCGCCGCCAAGACCGCCGTGCCGGTGCTGGGCGTACCGGTGCAGTCCAAGGCGCTCAACGGCATGGATTCGCTGCTTTCCATCGTGCAGATGCCGGCCGGCATCCCGGTCGCCACGTTCGCCATCGGCAATGCTGGTGCTTCCAACGCAGCGCTGTTCGCCGCGGCGATGCTGGCCAGTGACCAGCCGGCCATCGGCACGGCGCTGGATGCCTTCCGCGCACGCCAGACCGAAGAGGTCATGGCCCACGACGATCCACGTCAATGAGCACCAGGACGGTAGGCATCCTGGGCGGTGGCCAGCTGGCCCGCATGATGGTCCTGGCCGGTGCGCCGATGGGTCTGCGCTTCGAGCTGTTCGATCCGGCTGCCGATGCCTGCGGCGGACCGCTGGCATCGCTGACCGTGGCCGCGTTCGATGATCGCCAGGCCTTGGCTGCGTTTGCCGCCAAGGTGGACGTGGTCACCTTCGATTTCGAGAACGTGCCGGCCGACAGTGCGCAGTGGCTGGCCGACCAGGTGGCGGTGTATCCGCCGCCGTCGGCACTGGCCGTGGCCCAGGACAGGCTGAGCGAGAAGACGTTGTTCCAGCAGCTGGGCATCCCGCTGCCGCCGTTCGCCGACATCACCAGCCGCGCGCAGCTGGCGGAAAAGGTGGCTGCGTTCGGCTTGCCGTGCATCCTGAAGACCCGCCGCCTGGGCTATGACGGCAAGGGGCAGTTCCGGCTGCGCAGCGAGGCCGACATCGATGCGGCATGGGACGCACTTGGCGCGCAGGTCGACAAGACCGGCCTGATCCTGGAAGGCTTCGTCGCCTTCCAGCGCGAAGTCAGCGTGGTCGCCGTGCGCGGCCGCGATGGCAGCTTCCAGGCGTATCCGGTCACCGGCAACTGGCACGTCGATGGCGTTCTGTCGGCCAGTGTCGCGCCGGCCAGATTGTCCGATGCCGAGCAGCAGGCGGCGATCGGCTATGCCCGCACCCTGGCCGAGCACCTGCAGTACGTGGGGGTGTTCGCGCTGGAGCTGTTCTGCCGCGATGGCGAACTGCTGGCCAACGAGATGGCGCCGCGCGTGCACAATTCGGGCCACTGGACCATCGAAGGCAGCGAGACCTCGCAGTTCGAGAACCACCTGCGCGCGGTGCTGGGCCTGCCGCTGGGCGATACCCGGATGGTGGGGCATGCCTGCATGCTCAACTGGATCGGCGCGATGCCCGACCCGGTGCCGGTGCTGGCGCAGTCCAGTGGCCACTGGCACGACTACGGCAAGCAGTCGCGTGATGGTCGCAAGGTCGGCCATGCCACGCTGCGCGACGACGACGCCTCCGCGCTCGCGTCGGCCCTGGAGCAGGTAGGCCAAGCGCTGGGTCGACAGGCCCAGGTAGCCCCGGCCGTCCAGGCCCTGCGCGCGTGATCCGCGACTGACAGCCGGAAGTGACGGCCGTCCTTCGCCGGTAGTGACGGCCGCTGGCCGTCATTGGGTGGTGGGTGACGGCCGCTGGCCGTCATTCACCCCGGCAGCTGCTCCGCAGCGAATTCCCAGTTGACCGCCTTCCACCAGGCGTCCAGGTAACGCGCGCGGTCGTTCTGGTAATCCAGGTAATACGCGTGTTCCCACAGATTGCAGGCCAGCAGCGGCACGCTGTGGCTGGTCAGCGGCGTGGCCGCGTTGCGCGTGACCACCACCGCCAGGCTGCCGTCCGGATGCAGCACCAGCCACGCCCAGCCGGCACCGAACAGGCCCAGCGCGGCGTCATTGAACGTCTTGCGCAGGCTGGCGGCATCGCCGAAGCAGCGCTTCACCCGGTCGGCCAGCCGGCCCACCGGATCGCCGCCGCCGCGCGGCCGCAGGCACTGCCATTGGAACTGCAGGTTCCAGGCCTGGGCGGCGGCTTCGAACAGCGCGCCCTGGCTTTCGCGCACGATCCGCTCCAGCGGCGCGTCTTCCCATTCGGTCCCGCTGATCCGCGCATTCACCTGATCCACGCACGCGCGCTGGTGTTGTCCATGCTGCAGCGCCACTGACCGTTCGGACAGATGGGGTTGCAGGGCGCCGGGCGAGTAGGGAAGGTCGGTGAGTTCCATGGGCAGGCGATAAGGGAAAGGAGGAGGATGCCGGTGGCCGGTTCCATCGGCTTACAATGGCGACTACTGTGGGAAGTCTAGCCGACCGTCGCGGTCGGATTCGCCCATCCAGGAGGCAGTGTGGTTGTGGCAGTGATGCAGCAGATCCAGGCCGAAGTTGATCGTTACCCCCTCGTGCTGTTCATGAAGGGTACGCCCCAATACCCGATGTGTGGCTTTTCCAGCCGCGCCGTACAGGCCCTGATGGCCGCCGGAGCGGTATCCCTGCGCACCATCAATGTCCTGGAAGAGCCCGAGATCCGCGCCAACCTGCCGCGGTTTTCCAACCTTCCGACGTTCCCGCAGCTGTTCATGCACGGTGAGCTGATCGGGGGCTGCGACATCGTGATGGAGCTGTTCGAAGCCGGCGAACTCAAGCGCATCGTCGAAGAAGCCTCGGTTGCATGAGCCTGGCCGCGTTGCCTGACGCCGAAGCCGGCGCGCTCGAGGGCCGGGTGATCCTGGTGGTCGGCGCCGGTGGCGGGCTGGGCAGCGCTGCCGCGGTGGCCTGCGCGGCAGCCGGGGCCACGGTGATCCTGCTCGGGCGCAAGCCGCGTCGGCTTGATCGCGTCTACGCCCAGGTGCAACAGGCCGGACCGGAGCCGCTGCTGTATCCGCTGGACCTGGAAGGCGCCACGCCGGATGATTTCGCCGAACTGGCCAGCCGCGTGCAGGCCGAATTGGGGCGTCTGGACGGCATTTTGGTCTGCGCCGCCGATTTCCCGGGTCTGACCCCGTTCGAGCTGGCCGAACCGGCCGCGTTCGCCCGCTCCCTGCATGTCACCCTGACCGCGCCGGCGCTGCTGGTGCAGGCCTGCCTGCCGTTGTTGAAGCAGCGCGAGGATGCCGCCGTGGTGTTCTGCGTGGACGACCCGGCACGGGTCGGGGCGGCTTACTGGGGCGGTTACGGCGTGGCCCAGCATGGGCTGCGCGGGCTGCTGGCCAGCCTGCATGATGAATTGAAGCAGGGACCGGTACGCGTTGCCGGGCTGCAACCGGCCCCGATGCGGACGGCGCTGCGCGCGCGGGCGTGGTCGTTGGACCAGGATGATGTGGCCGGCGGGCCCGGGTTGGCGGCCGCCGAGGCAGTGCACCTACTGTCGCAGGAAGGCTTGACGCGGCGCGGCAGCGTGAAGGCCGTCAGGCCTGAATAGCCCGATTTGTGAGCCGAACCTTCACGGGGAGTGAAGGAACCGTCACGATTGGGTTGCGATCAGGCCGCTTCTGTCGCACTACCGTCACATTCGGATCGTACCGTGTTAATCTATTGTTAACCGTTGCGGCAGCTGCCGTTCACGGTTGGGAACCCCAGATAACTATCCGAGCAGCCGCCCGCAAGGCTGCCTGGATGCGCTTTTTATCCGCCATCGCCAACTCCCATCGAGGCTACCCTAGATGAACCACACTCTCCGGATGTCCAAGCTCACCCTTGGCCTCTTGACCGTGCTTGCTGCCGCTCCCGCCTTTGCCCAGAGCACCTCTGCCGGTGTCGGCGGCCAGGTCGTCTCTTCCGCCGGTGCGCCTGTCGCTGGCGCCGAAGTCATCATCACCCACACCGAGTCCGGCACTGTTTCGCGTGCCACGACCGATGCGGCGGGTCGTTACAACGCGCGCGGCCTGCGCGTGGGTGGTCCGTACACGATCTCCATCACCAAGGCCGGTGAGGGCACCAAGACCGAAGATGGCGTCTACCTGGGCGTGAACCAGACCGGCACCATCAACGCGACGCTGGCCGGCGACCTCGCCGCCACCAACCTGGACGCGGTCCAGGTCGTCGCCGTGGGCGGTGGCTCGGAAGTGTTCAGCACCACCAAGATGGGCTCGAGCACCAACCTCAGCCAGGAAACCATCGAGATGGCGCCGTCGATCGGCGGCAACATCCAGGACCTGATGCGCCTTGACCCGCGCGTGACCTTCATCGACCGCGCCTCGGGCTCGATCTCGGCCGGTGGCCAGAACCCGCGCTTCAACTCGATCAACATCGACGGCGTGTCGGCCAGCGACACCTTCGGCCTGGAAGGCAACAACATGCCGACCCGTCGCCAGCCGGTTGCGATGGAAGCCATCGAAGCACTGGACATCAACCTGTCCAACTACGACGTCAGCATCGCCGCTGCCGCCGGTGCGACCGTCAACGCGGTGACCAAGTCCGGTACCAACGAAATCCACGGTTCGGTGTACGGCACCTACCGCGACGGCGACTGGTTCGGTGACAACCCCGAAGGCCAGCCGTTCAAGGGCTTCACCAAGGAAGAAACCTACGGCGTGACCGTCGGTGGTCCGATCGTCAAGGACAAGCTGTTCTTCTTCGCCAACTACGAGAAGTTCAAGCAGGCCGCGCCGGGCGCTGATCTGTCGGGCACCGCGCTGGGCAAGGCGGGCGCGAACTACAGCATGGCCGACGTCACCCGTGCGCAGCAGATCGCGCAGGACGTGTACGGCTTCGATGCCGGCGGCATCGAAAGCAATGCCGATACCGAGCTGGAAGAGTACGCAATCAAGCTCGACTGGAACATCAACGACAACCACCGCGCCAACTTCCGCTACAGCAAGCTGGAGCAGGACAAGCTGCGCATCAACGGCATGAACTCGACGTCCACCGCGTCGCTGAGCTCGTACTGGTACCAGCACGTCAAGACCAACGAAAGCTACGTCGCCCAGCTGTTCAGCGACTGGAGCGACAATTTCTCGACCGAGTTGAAGGCGTCGTACCGCGAGTACTCGGCGATCCGTGAAGTGTCCACCGACGCGCCGAGCATCCGCATCTATTTCCCGCGCAACGCGACCACCCCGGAAGGCGATTCGCTGTACCTGGGCACGGAAGTGAACTCGCAGGACAACATCCTGGAGACCAAGGCGTGGAACTACTACGCTGCCGGTACCCTGACGATGGGCGACCACGACCTGAAGTTCGGCGCGTCGTACGACACCAACGACATCTACAACTACTACGGCGCCAACTCGTGGGGCACCTACACCTTCTACGGCCTGGACAACTTCGCCGCCGGTCGTTGGCAGACCTACAACCTGGCCAAGGAAACCGCGCCGGGTTCGATCGCCGCTGACTACGAGTACAGCAACCTGGCCCTGTTCGTGCAGGACACCTGGTACGTCAACAACAACCTGACCCTGACCATGGGCGTGCGCGCCGATCGTCCGGACACCAGCCCGTCGCCGCAGTTCAACCAGGCCGCCCTGAACACCTTCGGCCTGGACAACAGCAAGGTCTTCGAAAGCAAGTTCCTGATCCAGCCGCGCCTGGGCTTCAACTACACCTTCGACACCGACCGTCCGACCCAGCTGCGTGGTGGCGTGGGCCTGTTCCAGGGTGATTCGCCGCAGGTGTGGATCAGCAACAGCTACTCCACCACCGGCTTCAACTACACCTCCTACAACCTGACCGGCGGCTACAACCCGGCCCTGCCGTTCAACCCGGACAAGGACAACCAGCCCGTCCCGACCACCCCGGGTTCGGCGCGCCAGAACGTCAACTTCGTGGGCAAGGACTTCAAGCTGCCGTCGATCTACAAGGCCAACCTGGCCCTGGATCACGAACTGCCGTGGAATGGCCTGGTCGCTTCGGCTGAACTGCTGGTCACCAAGGTCAAGGATGGCCTGTACTACCAGCACCTCAACCTGGGCAGCGGCAACCTGGTCGGCCCGGATGGCCGCACGCTGTACTACAACCCGGCCCGCGTCGGCCTGCCGTGGAACACCGGCAGCGCCCGTTACCAGACCGCCGCTGGCTTCGACAACGTGTACCTGATCGACAATACCGACCAGGGCCGTACGTCGCAGTTCACCGTGTCGCTGAGCAAGCCGTGGGCACCGGACAGCGACTGGTCCTACAGCCTGGCCTACACCTACACCGACGCTGAAGAAGTCGGCAGCCTGACCAGCTCCACCGCGAGCTCGGGCTGGGGCTACCAGTACGCCACCAACGCCAACGAAGAACTGCTGAACACCTCGCGTTACCAGATCCGTGACCGCCTGTCGGGCAGCCTGAACTGGAAGCACAAGTTCTTCGGCGACTACGAGACCAAGGTCGGTCTGGTGTACGAAGGCCGCAGCGGTCGTCCGTTCAGTTACATCTATGCGAACGACGCCAATGGCGACGGCCGCAACGGCAACGACCTGTTCTACGTGCCCAACCGTGGCGACGTGCTGTTCGGTGCGCTCAACGCCAACGGCACCTTCAGCCCGGATGCGGCCATGGAGAAGAGCTTCTTCGACTGGCTTGCCGCCAACCCGGACCTGGCCAAGTACGCTGGCGGTTCGGCTCCGGCCAACAAGTTCACCAGCGGCTGGATCAACACCTTCGATATCCGTATCAGCCAGCAGCTGCCGGGCTTCATGAAGGGTCACAAGTCGGAGATCTGGCTGGACATCCAGAACGTGGGTAACCTGCTGAACAAGGACTGGGGCAACATCTACGACTACGGCTTCTTCGCCAACAGCCGTGTTGCCACCCTGCAGGGCATCTACAACGACAAGTACGTGTACAACTTCACCGGCGCTGACAAGCCGAGCGTTGCCAACCAGGATGCCGACGGCTTCGACGCCGGTGTCTCGCAGTGGTCGCTGCAGCTGGGCTTCCGTTACCAGTTCTAATCGGTAGCGGTACCTGATGTGAACGGAAACGGCCGGGGAAACCCGGCCGTTTTCTTTTTTATGGGGGCAGCGCTACAGTCGGACACCTTGAAGGAAGCGAAACGTTGGACATGACCACGACGATTGAAAAGCCGGCACGTACGCTGCCGGTGCAGGACGCGCGGATCTATCCGCGCGGTGGCCTGGATGTGCTGTCCCGGGCGGAAGTGGCGCGCCTGCGCGATGCCTCCGGTGGCGGCATGCACGAGCTGCTGCGCCGCTGCGCGCTGGCCGTGCTGACCAGTGGCAGTGCCTCGGACGATCCGCGCGCGGCGCGTGACCTGTACCCGGATTTCGACATCCAGGTCGCCCAGCAGGACCGTGGCGTACGCATCGACCTGGCCAACGCGCCGGCGATGGCCTTCGTCGACGGCGAGATCATCCGCGGCGTGGCCGAACTGCTGTTCGCCGTGGTCCGCGACCTGGCCTACATGGCCATCGAAATGGGCCCGGCCTACGCGGCGGAACTGGAATCTTCGGACGGCATCACCAACGCCGTGTTCGGGCTGCTGCGCAATGCGCGCATCCTCAACCCGGGTGACCCCAACCTGGTGGTCTGCTGGGGCGGCCATTCGATCGGCCGCGACGAATACCTGTACACCAAGCAGGTCGGCTACGAGCTGGGCCTGCGCGGGCTGGACATCTGCACCGGCTGCGGCCCGGGTGCGATGAAGGGCCCGATGAAGGGCGCCACCATCGCCCACGCCAAGCAGCGCCGGACGGTGACGCGCTATATCGGCCTGACCGAGCCGGGCATCATCGCGGCCGAGTCGCCGAACCCGATCGTCAACCACCTGGTGATCATGCCGGACATCGAAAAGCGGCTTGAAGCGTTCGTGCGCATCGGCCACGGCATCATCGTGTTCGCCGGCGGCGTGGGTACGGCAGAGGAGATCCTGTACCTGCTGGGCATCCTGCTGCGCGAAGAGAACAAGGACCTGCCGTTCCCGTTGATCCTGACCGGCCCGACCGTGGCCGCGCCGTACTTCGAGCAGATCGATCGCTTCATCCGCCTGACCCTGGGCGATGCGGCCGCCGAGCGCTACCAGATCATCATCGGCGATCCGTCGGCGGTGGCGCGCAAGATGTCGGCCGGCATCAAGCAGGTGCGCGAACATCGGCTGGCGGCGAAGGATTCGTTCTTCTTCAACTGGTCCATCGACATTCCGTGGGATTACCAGCAGCCGTTCGAGCCCACCCATGAAGCCATGGCCGGGCTGGACCTGCACCACGGCCGTGCCCCGCATGCGCTGGCGGCCGACCTGCGCCGCGCGTTCTCCGGCATCGTGGCCGGCAACGTGAAGGAAGACGGCATGCGCCGGATCGAGGAGTCCGGTCCGTTCCAGATCCATGGCGACGCCGACATGATGCAGGCGCTGGACGCGCTGCTGCGCGCCTTCGTCGACCAGCGCCGGATGAAGATTTCCGGCGAATACAAGCCGTGCTACCAGGTGCTGGCCTGACCGATCGCCATGCAGGGTAGTGACGGCCGCTGGCCGTCACTCGTTGCCGCAGCAGGTGACGACCGGTAGAGACGGCCGCTGGCCGTCCGCCGTTTCCGCGGTGGGTGACAACCGGTAGTGACGGCCGCTGGCCGTCAGCCGCCACCCCTTGGGGCGCCGATCTTTTGACGCTTGTCGCCCCCGAATGACCGTTCGTCCTGCACCCCCTTGCGGGGGGCGCAGGCCTGCCTCATCGTGCCGACATCACGCTGGGGAGCGTCCCATGTCTTTTCGCCTGTCCAAGGGCTTCACGCTGCTGGAACTGATGGTCACCGTCGCCGTGCTGGCGATCCTGTCGACCATCGCGTTCCCGAGCTTCCAGAGCACCATCCGTTCCAACCGCGTCGCGGCCACCGGCAACGAGATGACCGCCCTGTTGTCGCTGGCGCGCAGTGAGGCGGTGCGCAACAAGCGCGGCGGCGGCGTATGCGGCAGCGCCACCGGAACCTCGTGCGACAACAACTGGTCGCGCGGCATGCTGGCCTGGGCCGACGTGAACGGCGACGGTACCTACCAGGCCGGTGAAACCATCCTGCGCTACATCCCGGTCAAGACCGACTCGCTGACCAGCGGCGGGCCCAGCACCGCCGTGATCGCCTTCGACAACCGCGGCCGCCGCCGTGCCGCCGCCGCCCAGTCGCTGACCCTGCAGCCGACGTCGTGCGGAGGCGAAGCGCTTCGCCGCCAGCTGGACATCAACGCCGCCGGCCAGATCAATTCCACCAAGCGGGCCTGCCAATGAGCCGTCGTCTTCCTTCGTTCGCACGCGCCCAGCGTGGCTTCAGCATGATCGAGGTGCTGGTGGCGGTGCTGATCCTCGCCTTCGGCCTGCTCGGCTTCGCCATGCTGCAGACCATGAGCGTGCGTTTCGTGCAGAGTTCGAACTACCGCACCCAGGCCACCAACCTGGCCTATGACCTGCTCGACCAGATGCGCAGCAACCGCTACCAGGCCGGCTGGTATACCAATGCCGCCTTCGCCGCCGGCACCGTCCAGGCGTCCAGCTGCACGCGCACCCTGGGCGCGGCGGTGACGCTGAACAACAACATCACCCGCTGGCAGTGCCAGGTGGTGCAGGCCCTCGGCGAAGGCGCCAGTGCCACGGTGGTCAACGCCAATGGCCAGGTCACCGTGGGCATCGCCTGGGGCGACCAGCGCTGGGACCCCGCCAACCCTGACGGGCGGACCACCTTCACCCTGGTGTCGCAGCTGTGAGGCGCGCACGCTCTGCCGCGCGTCGCGCAGCCGGCCTGTCGCTGATCGAACTGATGATCGCGATGGTCATCGGCCTGGTGCTGATGCTGGGCGTGATCCAGATCTTCGCTGCCTCGCGCGCTGCGTCGCGGTTGGCCGAAGGCAATGCGCGCGCGCAGGAAAACGGTCGTTTCGCGATCGAGTTCCTGCAGCGTGACATCCGCATGGCCGGTCACTTCGGCTGCGTGAACGACCAGGCCCATTTCGTGAAAGGCGAGGGCGACCCGGTGATCACCACCGGGCCCGCTACCGGCTCTGGCCATCCGCTGGATTTCAGTGTCAGCATCCAGGGCTATGAGGCCCCAAGCACCGCGCCGGGCGGCCAGCTGACGCTGGGCGACACCTGGGCGGGTGCGGCCGGGCTGCCGGCCGCGATCTCCGCGCTGAATCCACGTGGTGGCAGCGACATCCTGGTGCTGCGCTATCTTGCCGCCGAAGGGGTGCCGGTCACCGCGCTGACCGCCGCTACCGACAGCGTCGTCGGCTTCAATGCCAGCGCTGGCACGCGGCTGACCGAAGGCGGCGTAGGCACGCCCGCCCTGTTCGGTGTAGCGGACTGCAGCCATGCCAACGTATTCCGGGGCACGTACGCGGCCGGCAGCGTGAACGCGCCTGCGACCAACCTCAACCGCTTCACCGTACAGCCCACCGGCCAGACCATGATCTACCGCGCCGAATCGGTGGTCTATTACGTGGGCACTTCAGTGTCGGGTGAGCCTGCCTTGATGCGCGCACGCTCAACGGGCAACAACAGCTATGACGTGAGGGAAGAGCTTGTCGAAGGCATCGAAAGCCTGCAGCTGCTGTTCGGCCTCGACAGCACCACGGTGATGAGCGCCACCGCGCCGCCGGCCGGCAACATCACCATGCAGGCGGTGGCCAGCGGCGTCACCAGCGATGCCAACGCCACCGGTGCCGCACAGTGGCGCCGCGTCGGCCAGGTCCAGGTGGGCGTGCTGGCCCGCAGCCCGGCGCGTTCGCAGGCCGAAGCACCGACGGACGCGGTCAACTACCCGCGTGCGCTGGGCGTCGGCTTCGCGCCGGGAAGCACCCGTGACGGTCGCTACCGCACCACCTACGAATCCACCATTGCGCTGCGCAACCGACTGTTCGGGAACTGATGCCATGAACGCTTCTGTACGCCTGCGTCCCATGCCCCGCCACCAGCGCGGTGCGGTGCTTTACGTGGCGCTGATCATGCTCATCCTGCTGGCGCTGATCGGCATCGCCGGCATGCAGGTTGCCGGCATGCAGGAAAAAATGGCGGCCAACTACCGCGCCACCAACGTCGCCTTCCAGAATGCCGAAGGTGTCACCCGACGCAGCGAGAACGCGCTGGAAGCGATCGCCAACCGGACCGCCGCGCCCAACAATGCACCGCTGGTGGACACCGACATCCAGCAGAACTGCGATGTCGCCTTCGATCCTGTCGGCTGGGGGCGTGGGCGTCCCTTGAACACCGCGCAGGCCGTCAATGTGCGCCGTATCGATGCCTGCATCATCGGTGGCGGGTCGTTGGCCATGGGCGACCCGCTCGACCCGGTGACCCCGGTGTACCAGATCACCACCTTCGCCACCGATACCGCGACGGATTCTTCGTCCACGGCGTCGGTCGACACCGTTTTCAAGCTCTGAGGCCGCAGGCATGTCCCGTCGCACTTCCCGGATCGTTGCTGCGTCCGCCGCTGTCCTGCTTGGCGTGGGCGGGTATTTCGCCTACAGCCTGTTCGCCGCGCAAGGGCAGGGGGCGCTGGCCCAGGCACCGCTGAACAACACCACCTCGATCCAGCCGGCTTTCATCATGGCGGTCGATGACTCCAACTCGATGACCTTCGAGCGCATCTTCCAGGGCGGCGATGGACGCATGCAGTGGAACGGCAGCAGCTTCTTCCGCTCGGCCGGGGTGTTCTACGACGTAGGCGAGGGCTGCGCGAACAATTCGGTCGACTGCTATCTCTACCTGTTCCCGCACGCCTCGTTCAACACCTCATACACCCCGGGTCGGGCCATCCCGCCCATCGATGCCTTCGGCTTCGCCCGCTCGCCTACCTACAATGCGAGCTATTACAACCCGGACGTGGTCTACGATCCGTGGAGCCTGCCGCAGAAGACCGCCGACGACGTCATTCTCTGGCCCAACGCATCGTTCGGCAGCGCGCGCGTGGATCCCCGCAATCCGACCGTCTATGGCACGGATTTCAGCACCGGCTACAACACGATCTACGACCTGGCCAATCGCGAGGTCAATGGCGAGCTGTTCCAGTTCATGACGGGGATGACGATTCCGTCGGGAACGCGGTACCGCTCCAATGGACGCAGCTGCAACAGCACCAACAACAACGGGCTTCCGACCAGCAGCAACAACTGGGTCACGCTGGGCAGCGCGGTCACCGTGAGCGCCAACTGCACCGTGCAGATCGGCTATGTGCCTGCCACGTTCTACCTGCCTGTGAATGCGCCGGCGCCGGCAGGCTACCTGACGGCCGATGCCAATCGCCCGATCATCGCCAATGCCTGCGGGCCCGGCTGCAACATGCGCCGTTACCAGATCCTGCCGGCGAACTACGGCGCCAACACGGCGGCGCTGAACGCCGCGCAGACCAATTTCGCCAACTGGTTCCAGTACCACCGCAACCGCATCCTGTCGATGGTCGGCTCGTCCTCGCACGCGATGGCCGGCGTGGAGAACATGCGGGTCGGCTATTTCACCATCAACAACCGCGTCAACGTGACCATGCACGATGTGGCCACCGCGCGCGTCAACCTGTTCAACCAGATCTACGGCCTGAAGCCCGCCGGCGGTACGCCCAACCGGCAGGCCGCGGCCTTCCTGGGTCAACAGTTCCGGCGCACCGATGACGGTGCCCCGGTGATCCGCGCCTGCCAGAGGAACGGAGGCATGTTGTTCACCGACGGCTACACCAACATCGACAACACCGCCGGTGGCTACGGCAACGCGGATTCGGTCGGCGGCACGTATCTGTCCGGCGCGCCGTTCCCGGACAACTACAGCAACACGATCGCCGACATCGCAGCCTCGTACTACGCGGGCTCGAACACGCCGCTGCGTTCCGGCGGCAGTTTCCCCGCTGGCCTGGTGCCGGTGCCGGAGGAGTGCGCCACGCTCAATACGTCCTCCGCCGCGTACAAGCGCCTGGACTGCCAGCCCGATCTCCACATGAATTTCTACGGCGTGACGCTGGGCGCGCAGGGCCTGATCTACGAGGTCAACCAGCCCGCCACCGAGGACCCGTACACCAATCCGCCGAACTGGAATGCCAACGGCGATCCGATCAAGGGTGATGATGGCCGCGTGATCGATGAGCTGTGGCACGCCGCGATCAACTCGCGCGGTGAGTTCATCAATGCCAAGACGCCCTCGGACGTGACCGAGGCGATGCGCCGGGTGCTGCAGGCGGTGGGCGCGGGTCCGTCGCCGTCCGGCACGCTGGCGGTCAGCGGCGCGCGCATCGGTACCGGCTCGTTGACGGTCTCGCCGATGTACGACGTACAGAACAACGGCACCGACTGGTTCAGCCGCATCACCGCCGCGCGGGTCACGGTCAACCCGACCACGCGCGAGGCGCAGTTCAACACGCTGTGGGAGGCGAGCGCGCAGATGCCGGCTGCGGCCGCGCGCAATGTGTTCTTCAACGACGGCTCCAGCGTACGCAAGTTTGGTCCGACCACGGTCAGCGTGGCCGGGCTGTGCAGCCTGTCGACGGCACTGTACCCGGGTCAGACGCGCTGCACGACGGCTGGTTTGACCGGCATGGGGGTCACCCCGGCCATCGCCGCCAACTATCTGCTGGGCGACAGCGCCAACGAGGTGCGCCGCAACGGCAAGCTGCGTGACCGCACCACGCCGCTGGGTGACATCGTCAACTCGCCGCCGGTGATCAGCGCACCGACCGATGATTTCGGCTATCGCGCGCTGGGCGGTGCGTTCAACACCAGCTACACCGCCTACCTCAACACCAAGCGCACTACCCGGCGCTACATGGTCTACGCCGGTAGCAACGATGGCATGCTGCATGCCTTCGACGGCGGTATGGATGGCACCGGCGCCGTCAATGGCAACGGCGGCCGTGAGACCTTCGGCTACATCCCGGCAACGTCCTATGCCCACATGGGCAACCTGCTGCTTCCCTACGATCCGGCGAAGCTGAACGCGCAGCAGTTCGCCCACCGTTATTTCGTCGATGGTCCGGTCGCCGTGGGTGACACCTACTACGGCGGCAACTGGAACACGACCCTGGTCGGCACCACCGGTGCAGGTGGTCGCGGCGTCTTCGCTCTGGATGTCAGCAGTCCGGGCACGTTCAGTGCGACCAGTCGCCTGTGGGAGATCAACGACCTCACCGGCACCGATACGGTCAAGGCCAACATCGGTCACGTGCTCGGCAAGCCGGTCATCGTGCCGGTGCGCAGCCTGGACGGCACCGTGGGCTGGAAGGCGATCTTCGGCAACGGCTATTCCAGCGCCAGCGGCAAGGCCGTGCTGTTCGTGGTGGACATCGCCGCCAACGCCTCGCCGACCATCCGCATGATCGAAGCGACCGAGGCCGGTTCGACCATCTCTGGCAGCAACGGACTGGGCAACATCATCGTGCTCGACCGCGTGGACAGCTCCAACATCGATGCGACGACGCGGCGTCCGGTCAAGGTGCGCGACGGCTACGCCGATACGGTGTACGCCGCCGACCTGAAGGGCGCGGTGTGGAAGTTCGACCTGCTGTCCACGGCCACCTCCGTGACCGTTCCCTCGTTCACCACCGGCACCTTCGTGCAGAATGGCCTGACCTACCGGCAGCCGATCACCGGTGGCCTGCAGGCGTCGTCCGGCGAAAGTGGCGGCGTGCTGGTGATGTTCGGAACCGGCAGCTTCTCGTTCGACGACGACACCCTGCCGATCTCGTCCACGCAGATCCAGAGCCTCTACGGGTTCAACGATACGACCGACGGGGTCAGCACGGCCGCGCTGTTGCGCACCGCCCTGACGCCGTACACGGTCACCGCCAGCGCGGGCGGGCGATCGGTCTCCAGGGGCACCAGCCCGACCGGTTCCAAGGGCTGGTACATCGACCTGCCGGCCGGGGAGCGCGCGGTGGGCTACCCTGAACTTGCCTCGGGCATCTTGTTCATTCCCACCTACGCGCCGGAGTCGCTCACCAGCGGCTGCAGCACCGGTGGCAACAACAACCTGTTCGGGATCAATCCGCGTACCGGTGGCGGCGCACTGTCCGGCGTGCGCATGGGGTCGATCAATGGCGCCACGGCCGTGGCCGGCACGGCCAGCATGGCGCTGGCGACCGGCGGCAACGCGCCGGTCAAGGATGTCGGCGTCTCGGTCGTGCCGCGCCTGCAGCCGCCGGCCAACCCCGGTGGCGGGGCGCCCGCGCCGACCCCGCCGGGGGGCTCGGGCTGCTGGATGGTGGTCAACGTAGCGGGCGCTCCGCCGATGTATGTTCCGTATCCCTGCGGTCGCCAGTCCTGGCGCCAGATCCAGTAATGGAGAATTCCTCGATGCCCTCTTCGGTTTCCTTCCTTGCAGCCCATCGCCGTGGCCTGCGGGCGCGTGCGCGCGGCTTCACCCTGATCGAACTGATGGTGGTGGTGGCCGTGGTCGCGATCCTGGCCGCCATCGCCTATCCGTCCTACGTGGAGCAGGTGCGCAAGTCGCGGCGGGCGCAGGCCAAGGCCGACCTGGTCGAGTACGCGCAGTTGGCCGAGCGCTCGCATACCACCAACAACACCTACGCCAACTTCCGCTTCAGCAACGGGGCGACGACCATCCAGTCGCCGCGTGAAGGCGGTACCGCGCGCTACACGGTCACCTTCCAGGGCGGGCAGGGCACTTTCACGCTGACCGCTGCGCCGCAGGGAAAGCAGGCGCAGGACAAGTGCGGCACGATGTCGGTCAACCAGGCCAACGTGAAAACGCCGTCAGCGGCGAGCCTGCCGGAGTGCTGGTGATTGATCGCGGCGGGCTTGCACGACGCGTAATCTCACCGTAGAATGCGCCTCCCCGCCCGAATAGCTCAGCCGGTTAGAGCACTTGACTGTTAATCAGGGGGTCGTTGGTTCGAGTCCAACTTCGGGCGCCATTATTCTGCAGAGGCCGCGAGCAGTCGCGGCCTTTTGCGTTTCAGCTGGTTTGCGTCGCCAGGCCGCTCCGCTAGTCCGCGCAGGCCTGGGCCCTGCGCAGGACCCGGCTGCGGACCCGGCCCGGCATGCTGATGCGCAGTTCGCTGTGTTGCCGCTTTCCGATGTAGATGCAGATGGTCTGCGGAACGCCGGCGTTGCGTCCGTCAGGCCGGAACTGCATGCGTGTGCGCCACAAGGTGGCGGGCGCCTTGACCGTTGATGGCGCGCGCTGCTCGATCAGCAGCACCTTCTTGGGTGCCTTGCCCGGACGCAGTGGCGTGCGCGGGGCGGGATACAGCAGCCAGCCGCGTGCCCAGTCACGGCCGCAGGTGATGCCGTCGCTGCTGGGACAGGCTTCAATGCGCTGGCGGCGGGTGATGGCCGTGCTGCGGGCGGTCGACAGCAGGGCATGCAGTTGCAGGCGCAGGCTGTCCGCGCGCAGCTCCGCCAGGGTGCGCTGGAAGGACGGCAGCGCCATCGCCGCAAGGATCGCGACCACGGCCAGGGCAATGGCGAGTTCGACCAGCCCGTAGCCGGACGGGCGGGCAGCAGGCGGCAGGGGTGGATACGGCATGCGACGGTCCTCCTTGGCGCCATGCTCCCCCTTTGCTGTGCCGTGGACCCTCGCCGTTCCGGTCAATCGCAGGTAGCCGATTCCCTCAACCTGCCGTCACTGGCCGCCCCGCTATAATTGGTTCCCCCGGGACCTGGCAGCACCATGAGCGACCGTTTCCAACTCGTATCGCCGTATTCGCCGGCAGGCGACCAGCCCAACGCGATCGAGAAGCTGAGCAGCAACTTCGAAGCCGGCGTGGCCAAGCAGACCCTGCTCGGCGTGACCGGCTCGGGCAAGACCTACACCATTGCCAACGTCATCGACCGCATCCAGAAGCCGACGCTGATCATGGCGCCGAACAAGACGCTGGCCGCGCAGTTGTACGGTGAGTTCAAGGCGTTCTTCCCGCACAACGCGGTGGAGTATTTCGTCAGCTACTACGACTACTACCAGCCGGAAGCCTACGTGCCGTCCTCGGACACCTTCATCGAGAAGGACAGTTCGATCAACGAACACATCGAGCAGATGCGCCTGGCGGCGACCAAGACCCTGCTGTCACGGCCGGATGCGCTGGTGGTGGCCACGGTATCGGCCATCTACGGCCTGGGCGCGCCGGAAGACTACCTGTCGCTGCGGCTGATCCTGTCCAAGGGTGAGCGCATCGACCAGCGCGACCTGATCAACCACCTCACCCAGCTGCAGTACACACGCAACGAGTACGAGCTGCATCGCGGCACGTTCCGCGTGCGTGGTGAAGTGATCGACGTGTTCCCCGCCGAATCGGACAGCGAAGCGCTGCGGATCGAACTGTTCGACGGCGAAGTGGAGAAGATCACCCTGTTCGATCCGCTCACCGGCGAAACGCTGCGCAACATGATGCGCTTCACCGTCTACCCGAAGACCCACTACGCCACCACCCGCGAGCGCGTGCTGGCGGCGGTGGAAACCATCAAGGTGGAGCTGAAGGAGCGGCTGGATCAGCTGTATGCGGAAAACAAGCTGGTCGAGGCGCAGCGCCTGGCCCAGCGCACCCAGTTCGACATCGAGATGATGGCCGAGGTGGGCTTCTGCAACGGCATCGAAAACTATTCGCGCCACCTGACCGGCAAGCCGGCCGGTTCGCCGCCGCCGACCCTGTTCGATTACCTGCCGCCGGACGCGCTGCTGGTGATCGACGAATCGCACGTGACCATTCCGCAGATCGGCGCGATGTACAAGGGCGACCGTTCGCGCAAGGAAACCCTGGTGGAATTCGGCTTCCGGCTGCCGTCGGCGCTGGACAACCGGCCGCTGCGTTTCGAGGAATGGGAACAGCGCTGCCCGCGCGCCATCTACGTGTCGGCGACGCCGGGTCCGTATGAGTACCGCGAAGCCGGCGAAGACATGGCCGAACTGGTGGTGCGCCCGACCGGGCTGATCGATCCGGTGGTGGAGATCCGCCCGGTCGGTACCCAGGTCGACGACCTGATGAGCGAGGCCAACGAGCGCATCAAGATGGGCGACCGCGTGCTGGTCACCACCTTGACCAAGCGCATGGCCGAGAACCTGACCGAGTACCTGAGCGAGCACGGCATCCGCGTGCGCTACCTGCATTCGGACATCGACACGGTCGAGCGCGTGGAGATCATCCGCGACCTGCGCCTGGGCAAGTTCGACGTGCTGGTGGGCATCAACCTGCTGCGCGAAGGCCTGGACATGCCGGAGGTTTCGCTGGTGGCGATCCTGGACGCGGACAAGGAAGGTTTCCTGCGTTCGACCGGTTCACTGATCCAGACCATTGGTCGTGCGGCGCGCAACGTGCGCGGCAAGGCGATCCTGTATGCGGACAAGATCACCCGCTCGATGCAGGCGGCCATCGATGAGACCGACCGTCGCCGTGCCAAGCAGGTGGAATACAACGAAGAGCACGGCATCGTGCCCAAGTCGGTCGCGCGCCCGATCGTGGACGTGCTGGAAGGCGCGCGTTCGGAGGCGTACGACCGGGCCTCGCGCAAGGGCAAGGGCAAAGGAAAGATCGGGGCGGTGGAGATCGCCGAGGAGGGCGCCGATTACGCGACGCTGTCGCCATCCCAGGTCGCCACCCGGCTCAAGTCGCTGGAACAGCGGATGTACCAGCACGCCAAGGACCTGGAGTTCGAAGAGGCCGGCCGCGTGCGCGACCTGATCAAGCGCCTGAAAGAGGCCAGCCTGGGCTGACCACCGTACCGGTAGCGCCGAGCCCTGCTCGGCGAAAATCGCCGAAACCTCGCGCCATCCGCGCTTTCGAAGATTTCTTCACAAAAGTGTTGCACAACCCCGGTCTCCTCCGTAATATACGCGGCCTGCCCCGACGCAATCGCAACGCGGCAGGAAACGAAAAACGGGCGGTTAGCTCAGCGGTAGAGCACTACCTTGACATGGTAGGGGTCACAGGTTCGAACCCTGTACCGCCCACCACTTCCAACGAAGTGGGAACGAAAAAGACCAGCCATCGCGCTGGTTTTTTTGTGCCTGGAATCCAGGATTCCTGGTCCGCGTAAAGTCCTGATCCGCACTGGTGAAGCCGCACCTGACCCAGCGGTGGCGTCTGCCCTTGGCGCTGCACGCAGGATGACGGCCTATACCTTGCGTGGTCACCTCCGCTGTCCTGGGATCAGGTGGCCGGGACTGCCGGCGAGGGAGAAACCAATGGCTTGTTTGAACAAGACGATGATGCCGATCCTGCTTGCCGGTGCGCTTCTGGCGATGACCCAGGGCGCGAGGGCAGACGACGAACTGATCACCAGCACCAGAACGGTCGTGGTGGACACACGATCTGCGGACGGCACTGCCGCGCGAGCCTGGATCCAACGGCATTCTCCCGGGTTCCCTCCGCGGGTGCCGGCGGAGCAGCTGGAAATAAGCAGGACGGTGGTCTTCGGGCCGGACAGCATGCAACGCGCGCCGGGAGACAGCCTGCCCATTCCCCTTCCGGCAAGCGGAAAGCCGGGCGAGGTGATCAGCTTCAGCAGCCAGCGCACCAGCGGTCTGGAATCCTGGACCTACAAATGGCGGGCCGGCTCGAAGGGCGGTGGCAGCTGGAGCCTGATCGGCTACACCTTCAAGTACTTCGATGAGCAGGAGCGCTGACAGCAGCGCGCCTTCCTCAGCCTGCGGCGAATGCCTGCCGCAGGCTGCGCAGTGAGTCCTGGCGGCAGCTGGTCGCACAGTCTTCGCCCATCTTGAATTCCTGCAGGCGCAGGCCGACCAGCGTCAGCGACAACGCATAGCCGCTGCCGGAAGCATGGCGTGCATGGCTGATCGCATGGCGTGCCAGGGCATCCACATGGTCACGATCCGGCAGCAGGCCGAGGAACGCGCGTTCAGCGCTGTCCAGGTCCGGGGCGGTCAGCACCACGCGCGGGTCGTTGGCGGGAGGGAGCAGGGCGGGCGCGGGGCTGGCCGGGGGGAGGAAAGCGTCCATGGCGTCGTTCGGCTCGATACAGAAGCGGTACGTGCACGATGCGACATCAACATTGTCAGAACATTGCGCGGCCTTCGCGCGGCTTATCATCAGCGCTGGTTTCTGCTGCCCACCGGTTTCCCATGCGCATCCTGCTGGTCGAAGACGATCCTGACCTGTCCCGTGCCCTGCAGTCCGGGCTGGAACGCCAGGGCGTGGTCGCTGACGTGGTGGATACGCTGGCCGCGGCCGCCGCCGCGCTGCGTGATCCGGTGCACCAGCTGTTGCTGCTGGACCGCCAGCTGCCCGACGGCGATGGCCTGGCCTTCGTGGCCACCGCCCGTGCGCTGCGCCCCAACCTGCCGGTCATCATGCTCACGGCCAAGGGCAGCCTGGGCGACAAAGTGGAAGGGCTGGATGTCGGCGCGGACGATTACCTGGTCAAGCCGGTCGCCATCGAAGAACTGATGGCGCGCATCCGCGCCGTGTCGCGCCGCCCGACCGAAATGGTCACCCCGGTACTGCAGCTGGGGCGATTGCGTTTTGATTTCGAATCGCTGCAGGCGCAGGTGGAGGGGCAGCCGCTGGCGCTGCCGCGCCGCCAGCTGCTGGTACTGCAGGCGCTGGCCCTGCGCCAGGGACGCACGGTGACCCGCAGCGGGCTGGAAGAAGCGGTGTACGGCTTCGACGACGACATCCAGTCCAATGCCCTGGATGCGCATATTTCAAAGCTGCGCAAAGCGCTGCAGCAGGCCGGCGCGGGCGTGGAAATCCACGTCATCCGCGGGGTCGGTTACCTGTTGGCCGAGGCATGAAAATGAACACCGACATCCGATCCATTTCACTGGGACTGGCCTGGCGCGTCTGCCTGGCCCAGGTGTTCACCGTGTTGATCGCGGTGATGGCGCTGATCCTGACATGGGGCGACCAGGAATCGGTGCACATGGACATGTTCACCGCCGACGACGTGGTGGCGGCGCTGCATGGCGACGGCACCACCATCCGGCTGGATCGCAAGCGCTGGGATGCGCTGAATGCGAAGGCCGGCGGCAACCTGTGGTTCGTCGCGGTGGACGAACGTGGCAACACCTTGTCCGAAGGGGCCGTGCCGGAGGTCCATCGGGAACTGCTGTCGCGGTTGGAGCGCGTCGGCTACAGCGAACTGGGATCACTGACCCCGCCGTACCTGGATGCGGCGCGCATCGTGATCAGCAACCAGGACGGCAGGCGGGTGACGGCGATGGTCGGCGGCCAGCCCAAGCACGGGCTGTGGGAAGGCGCGTTGATGGTGCTGCGGCTGATCGGCCCGTGGTTCTTCCTGCCGTTGATCGTGGTGACCCTGCTGGTCATGCCGCTGGTGATCCACCGCGCGATGCGCGGGGTGAGGCAACTGGCGCGCGAGGCGCGACTGCTGGACATCGGCAAGGCCGGCGCGCGACTGGACACGCAGCTGGTCAGCAGCGAGATCGCCCCGCTGGTCAGTGCCTTCAACGATGCCATCGGCAAGGTGCAGCAGGGCTATGCGGCGCGCGACAAGTTCCTGGCCGACGCCGCGCACGAGCTGCGCGTCCCGATCGCGGTGGTGCAGGCGCGCCTGTCACAGTTGCCGCAGGGCGCCTTGAAGGCGCAGTTGTTGAACGACATCGCACGGCTGGGCAACGTCGCCGAACACCTGCTCGACCTGCAGCGCCTGGACCGCAGCGTGGAGAAGCTGCAGCCGCTGGACCTGGCCGCATTGGCGCGCACGGCGGCGGCGGAACTGGCGCCGCTGGTGATCGGGGCCGGATATTCCTTCGAGGTGGATGCGCCGGATGAGCCGGTGTGGATCGTCGGCGATGGCATTGCCCTGGGCCGCGTCATGGCCAACCTGGTGCACAACGCCATCGTGCATGGCGGCGGTCGCGGCACCATCAGCGTCAGACTGGAAGCGACCGGTACGCTGGAGGTCGCCGACCAGGGCGCCGGCGTGCCTGAAAACGACCGCGAGGCGATCTTCGAACCCTTCCATCGACTGCGTGCAGCCGGCAGCGGCAGCGGGCTGGGCCTGCACCTGGTGAAGGAGATCATCCAGCACCACGAAGGCGCGGTGAGCGTGGGCGAAGCGCCGGGCGGTGGTGCCAGTTTCCGGATCGCGTTCAACCGTTCGGTGCGTCGTCCCGGCTGAAGCCCGAGCCTGCAGCGCGTGGAACGCTGATGGCTGCCATTGCGGCATTCGCCCACGCTGGACGGCATGGGGGGACAGGCCTTCGATCATCTCGTCGTGTCGCCGGGCCTGTGGGGCAAGGCCAGTGCCGCCGCGCTGGTGGTCGGGACCACGGCATGCTGCCAGTTGCCGCTGTTGCCGCCGCCTGTGGCGGCCTGGTCGGGCCTGTTGCTGGGCATCGTCCTGTGGCTGGCCCGCTGGCGGGGGCGCTGGCTGGGCATGCTGCTGGTGGGCTTCAGCTGGGCCGGGCTGCACGGACAGTGGGCGTTGCAGGCGCAGCTTCCGCCGCAGGATCCACCGGTCGACCAGGTGCTGCGCGGCAGGGTGATCGATCTGCCCGAGCATCGCCCGTCCTACAGCCGCTTCCTGCTGCGCATCGATGACGACCCGGCACTGCCCGGCGCGCTCCGCGGCCAGCGCGTGCAGGTCTACTGGAGCGCGCCCTTCACACGTGGCGCGCCCACCCACGCCGTCCCGGGAGCGATGACCCGGGGCCAGCGGCACACCGTTGCGGCCGGTTCACGCTGGCAGCTTCCGCTGCGGCTGCGCGCGCCGCGCAGCCGGATCAATCCGGGAGGATTCGACGGCGAGCGCCACGCGCTGATGCTCGGCATCGCCGCCAGCGGCCAGGTCCGCGATGCTGCCGCTGCGGTCCTGCTGGAAGGTCCCAGCGGAGTGGCGGCATGGCGCGAACGCATGTCGCAGCGGATCCAGCAGGCGGTACCCGGCGACACCTCGCGGTTCCTGCGCGCGCTGGCGCTGGGCGACACGCGCGAGCTCAGCGACGCGGACTGGGAGCAGCTGCGCGCGCTGGGCCTGACCCACCTCATCGCGATTTCCGGCTTCCATGTGGGCTTGGTGGCAGGCGGTTTCGCGCTGCTGGCCGGCTTGCTGTGGCGCTGCGTCGCGGTACTGCCGCGGTGCCTGCCACGACCAACCGCGGCGGCAGTGGCGGCGGCTGCCGGCGCGGTGGGCTATGCACTGGTCGCCGGACTGGCGCTGCCGACCGTGCGTACCGCGCTGATGATCGTGGTGGTGGCGCTGGCGCGCGCCAGCCGTCGGCGCATGCCGTGGGCGCAGTCGCTTGCGCTGGCGGCCTTCGCGACCCTGCTGGTCGCCCCGCTGTCGGTGCTCGCCGCCGGCTTCTGGCTCAGCTTTGGCGGGGTGCTGTGGCTGATGTGGTGCCTGCCCGGCGGACAGCGTGCCGAAGCCGGGCTCGGCGGGCTGCTCAAGCCGTTCTTCGCCGCGCAGGGCATCGCCAGCCTGGCGCTGTTGCCGCTCGGCATCAGCCTGTTCGGCCAGGCCTCGCGGATCGGCCCGCTGGTGAACCTGCTGGCGGTGCCGTGGTGGAGCCTGGTGGTGGTGCCGTTGGCGTTGTCCGGCACCGCGCTGGAGGCCCTGCATCAAGGGTTGGGAGCGTGGTGCTGGCGACTTGCCGGCGTGGCCTTCGACGTCAGTTGGCGGTGGCTGCAGCCGCTGGCGGCGTGGAGCGGGGCGGTGTGGTGGTTGCCGGAGGCGCCGCGCTGGACCCTGCCGCTGGCCCTGCTGGGGGTGTTCTGGTGGCTGCTGCCGCGCGGCCGCGGCGGGCTGCTGGCGGCCCCGTTGCTGTGCCTGCCGCTGCTGTGGCCGGATCGGCAGCTGCCGACGCCGGGCGAGGTCGAGCTGCTGGTGCTGGACGTGGGGCAGGGAACCGCCGTGGTTGTGCGCACCGCGTCCCGGCTGCTGCTGTATGACCTTGGGCCGCCCGGTGCCGGCACCGATTCCGGCGAGCGCGTGGTGCTGCCCGCGCTGCGTGCACTGGGGGCCGGCGTACCCGACCGCGTGCTGCTCAGCCATGGCGACGCCGACCATGCGGGCGGCCTGCCGGGGCTGCGCCGTGCCTTCCCGCAGGTGCCGGTGTGGGCGCCGGCAGGGTCTGGAGTCGACGGCGCGCAGCCCTGCCATCGCGGCCAGCAGTGGCGCTGGGATGGGGTGGAGTTCGAGATACTGCATCCGGGGCGGGACAGTGCGCAGCGCGGCAACGCCTCCAGCTGCGTGTTGCGCATCGCCACCGCGCGTGGGGCGATCCTGCTCACCGGTGACATCGGCATCGCCGAAGAAGCCGCACTGCTGCGCTCCAGCCGGCGCGCGCTGAAGGCCGACGCGGTGCTGGTTGCGCACCATGGCAGCGCCGGTTCGTCCAGCGCGCCGTGGGTGCAGGCGGTGGGCGCGCGGCTGGCGCTGGTATCGGCCGGGCACCGCAACCGCTTCGGCCATCCGCGCGCCGACGTGGTGCAGCGCTGGGCCGCGTCCGGTGCCGAAGTGCTGGGCACCGCCTCTTCCGGCGCACTGCATGTCTGGCTGGGCGCGCAGGGGCTGCAGGTGCGCGAGCAGCGGGTGCATGCAGGTCGCTGGTGGAATGCTGCGGGCCGGGAGCGGGCGGCTGCTATCCTATCGGTGGACAAACAGGCGGCCGCTGGGCCGGAGGGTTGGAAACGTGTGGGAACTGGTCAAGGCCGGCGGTTGGCCGATGGTGCCGCTGCTGCTGCTGGGTGTACTGGCTTTGGCGATCGTCCTGGAGCGTTTCTGGTCCCTGCGCCGCAACGAGGTGCTGCCACCGGGCCTGGGCCAGGATGTGCGCAACTGGGCCGCGCGCGGCAAGCTGGATCCAGCCCACCTGGTGACCCTGCGCGCCAATTCCCCGCTGGGCGCATTGCTGGCGGCGGCGCTGGACGCGCGCAATCGTCCGCGCGACCAGATCCGTGAGCGCATCGAAGACACCGGGCGCTTCATCGTCCATCGCATGGAACGCTTCCTCAACGCACTGGGCACCATTGCTTCGGCCGGTCCGCTGCTCGGCCTGCTGGGCACCGTGGTCGGCATGATCCAGATGTTCCTGGGCATCCTGGACCACGGCGTGGGCGATGTGAACCAGCTGGCCGGCGGTATCGGCAAGGCGCTGGTCTGCACCGCCACCGGCATGATCGTGGCGATCCCCGCGCTGATGTTCCATCGTTACTTCAAGGGCCGCATCAACGGTTACGTGATCGAAATGGAGCAGGAGGCCAGCGCGCTGCTGGATGCGCTGGATGGCCGTCCGGGCGTGATGGCCACGCCGCCGCGTCCGGCTGCCCCGGCTGCCGCCAACCCCGGCAGCGCCGCCCCGGCCAAGGCCTGACGGATGCGTATCCGCAACGACCGCGCCGGCGATGAGCCGCATATCGACCTGGTGCCGCTGATCGACGTGATCCTGGTGCTGATCATCTTCTTCGTGGTCACCACCACCTTCGATGCGCGCTCCACCCTGCAGGTGCAGCTGCCGCACGCCAGCCAGCAGGCCAACAGCGAACCACCGCGCGCGCTGAGCATCCTGGTCAACGCCGACGGCCGTTACTTCGTCAACGACCAGGAAGTGCTGCGCACCGACGTGGAGTCGGTCAAGCAGACCATCGCCGCGGTGGCCGGTGAAGACCGCACCCAGTCGGTGCTGCTGCGTGCCGATGCGCGCACTCCCTACCAGGCCGTGGTCACCGCCCAGGATGCACTGGGCCAGCTCGGCTTCCGCCGGATTTCCATCGCGACCGCTCCCGAGGTGCGTCAATGAGTTCCAAACACGCGCCCGTCTGGCCGATCTATAAACGCCTGCTTGGCTACACCCGCGCCTACTGGGTGTTCATGGTGGCCGCCGTCGTGGCGATGGCCGTCGAAGCCCTGGCCGGCTACGCCTTCACCCGGTTGATGGAACCGCTGGTCAACCGCGGTTTCGTCAACCCGGAACCGCGCATGGCGGTGATCCTGCCGCTGACCATCCTGGGCCTGTTCCTGATGCGCAGCCTGGCCACCCTGGTCAGCGACTACACGCTGGCGCGCACCGGCCGCAGCGTGGTCCGCGACCTGCGCGAACAGGTGCTGGAAAAGTACCTGCACCTGCCGTCTTCGCACTTCGACACCGAAGCCACGCCGGTGATGGTCAGTCGCCTGAACTTCGACACCGAACAGGTCACCCAGGCCAGCGCCGATGCGCTGAAGACGCTGGTGGCCGACACCCTGACCATCATCGCGATGCTGGTGGTGATGCTGCAGATGAGCGTCAAGGTCACCATGGCGATGCTGGTGGTGGTGCCGATGATCGGCCTGATCGTGTCCTACGTGGGCAAGCGCTACCGGCGCATCAGCCGCGGCATCCAGGACGGCATGGGCACCATGGCCGCCACCGCCGAACAGTCGCTGTCCGCGCAGCAGGAAGTGAAGGTGCACGGCACCCAGCGGCATGAGATCGACCGTTATTCGCGGCTGGCCAACCGCATGCTGGGCCTGAACATGAAGGTCGAGACCACCCGCGCCTTCGCCTCCAGCACGGTTCAGTTCCTGGCCGCGCTGGCACTGGCGGTGATCGTCTGGGTCGCCACCCGCGAAGCGCTGGTCGGCAAGCTCAACGCCGGCCAGTTCATGGGCCTGATGACCTCGATGATGGCGATCATCCCGTCGCTGCGCCGGCTGACCAGCGTGCAGACCTCGATCTCGCGCGGCGTGGCCGCCGCCGAGCGGCTGTTCTCCATCCTGGACATGCCGGTGGAGCGTGACCAGGGCAGCAAGCGCATCGAACGCGCACGCGGTGAACTGGCGTTCGAGCACGTGATGCTGCGTTACCGCGAAGACGCAGGCACCGCGCTGGACGACATCAGCTTCGTCGCACGCCCCGGCACCGTGACTGCGGTGGTGGGACGCTCGGGCAGCGGCAAGACCAGCCTGATCCGGCTGGTGCCGCGCTTCTACGAGCCCAGCGGCGGACGCATAACCCTGGATGGCGTGGCACTGGACGATTACCCGCTGGCCGACCTGCGCCGCCAGGTGGCGATGGTGGGGCAGAAGGTGATGCTGTTCGACGATACCATCGGCTCGAACATCGCCTACGGCATGCAGGCCAGCCAGGAGCAGATCCGCGCGGCGGCCGAGGCGGCCAATGCCTGGGAGTTCATCGCGCGCCTGCCACAGCAGCTGGACACCCCGGTCGGCGAGAACGGTGCGCTGCTGTCCGGCGGCCAGCGCCAGCGCCTGGCGATTGCCCGCGCCATCCTGCGCGATGCGCCTATCCTGATCCTGGACGAAGCCACCGCCGCGCTGGACAACGAATCCGAACGGCTGGTGCAGGATGCCCTGCAGCGGCTGATGCCCGAACGCACCACGCTGGTCATCGCGCACCGGTTGTCCACCATCGAACACGCCGACCAGGTGCTGGTGATGGACCAGGGCCGCATCGTCGAGCGCGGCACCCACGCCGAACTGCTGCAGATGGGCGGGCTGTACGAGCACCTGTACAACATGCAGTTCCGCGAAAGGCAGGCCTGATGTCCGGCAAGGGTACCCAGACACCAGCCTACTGGTACGACGGCTCTGCGGTGCCGTTCGGCATGCGCCTGCTCAGTCCGCTGTATGCGGCGGTTTCCGGCCTGCGCCGGCGCCTGTACCGGCGCGGCTGGCTGAAGCGGCACGCGCTGCCGGTACCGGTGATCGTGGTCGGCAACATCACCGCCGGTGGCACCGGCAAGACCCCGCTGACCATCGCGCTGGTGCAGCAGTTGCGCGCCGCCGGCTGGAAGCCGGGGGTGGCCAGCCGCGGCTACGGCCGCGAGCAGGCCGACAGCGGCCGCTGGGTGGACGCCGATACGCCGACCACGCTGGGCGGCGACGAGCCGGTCCTGATCGCGTGGAAGACCGGTGCGCCGGTGCGCGTGGATGCCGACCGCGTGGCGGCCGGCAAGGCGCTGGTCGAAGCCGGCTGCGATGTGATCGTCTGCGATGACGGCCTTCAGCATTACCGCCTGGCGCGCGATATCGAAATCGAAGTCATCGACGCCCAGCGGCGCTATGGCAACGGCCGGCTGCTGCCGGCCGGCCCGCTGCGCGAGCCGGTGGCGCGCGCGGGCGAATGTGATTTCCGCGTGGTCAACCAGGGCGCGGCCAGCGCGGAAAACGCGGCGGTGGCCTGTGGGTTCGGGCAATGGCCGATGCGCCTGCGCATCGACAGTGCGCAGCCGCTGGTCGGCGGACGCCTGCGTGCGCTTTCGCACTTTGCCGGGCAGCGCGTGCATGCCGTGGCCGGCATCGCCCACCCGCAGCGCTTCTTCGACATGCTGCGCGCCGAACGCATCGGCGTGGTGCCGCATGCCTTCGCCGACCACCACGCCTACCAGCCGCAGGACCTGCGCTTTGGCAGCGAGCTGCCGATCCTGATGACCGAAAAGGACGCGGTGAAGTGCCGCGCCTTCGCCAACGACTGGCACTTCGCCATTCCCCTGCAGGCCGATCTGCCCGCTGCCTTCTGGGTGGCATTGACCGACCGCCTTGAGAAGCTGCGCGCGCGCTGAACCGCCTGCGCGCGTGGCCTGTAACCGGAGAGCCCCATGACCGAGTTCGTCGTCGCCATTCCTGCCCGCTACGCCGCTTCGCGCCTGCCCGGCAAACCGCTGCGCCTGCTGGGCGGGGAACCGCTGGTGCTGCACGTGGCGCGCCGCGCGCTGCAGGCCGGCGCGCGCGAAGTGTGGGTGGCCACCGATGATGCGCGCATCGCACAGGCGCTGGAGGGATTGCAGGAGGTGCAGGTGGCGATGACCGATCCGGCCCACCCGTCCGGCACCGACCGGCTGGCCGAATGTGCCCGCCATGCGGGCTGGGCCGATGACACGGTGGTGGTCAACCTGCAGGGTGACGAGCCGTTCGCACCGGCCGCCGGCATTCGTGCGGTTGCCGACGCGCTGGCCAGCGGCCGCGCCCCGATGTCCACGCTGTGCACGCCGGTCGAAGATGCGGCCACGCTGTTCGATCCCAACGTGGTCAAGCTGGTGCGCAACGCGCGCGGTGAGGCCATGTATTTCAGCCGGGCGCCGATCGCCTGGCACCGCGATGGCTTCGCGCGCAGCCGCGACGTATTGCCGGACGGGGTCCAGTGGCTGCGCCACATCGGCATCTATGGCTACCGCGCCGGGTTCCTGCAGCAGTTCGCCGGAATGCCGCCGGGCAGCCTGGAACAGGTGGAAAACCTGGAGCAGCTGCGGGTGCTGGAGGCCGGGTTCCCGATCAGCGCCGCGCTGTCGCCGGCGCCGTTCCCGCCGGGCATCGATACCCCCGAAGACCTGCACCGGGCCGAACAGTTGCTGGCCAGCGGCCAGGCCTGAGCGGGTGGATAAAAAAACGCGTGGCACAACGATTGCATGACGCGCGGTCCGGCATAATCAGGGCATGAATGCCCAACCCGTCCAGGACCTCCCCGAGTTCGCCACGTGGCTGAACGCCGCGCCCGCCACCCTGAGCGAGCTGCGCGGGCAACCGCTGGCCCTGCTGTTCGTCAACGCCGCATCGGCGTGGTGCGCACAGCGCCTGGCCGAAGTGGCGAACTGGCAGTCGCGCCATCCGGGGCGGCTTCAGGTGCTGGTGCTGCAGGTGCCGCGTTTTGATTTCGAACGCGAAGAAGGGGCCAGCCTGAAGTTGCTGCGGCGGCAGGGACTGCATTCGATCGCGCTGCTGGACAGCGACTGGGACGGCTGGCGGCGCTTCGGCGTGACTGCCTGGCCGACCATCGTGCTGATGGATGTGTATGGCCGCGAAAGCAGCCGCCTGGTCGGCCTGGGCCAGCCGGGCGAGCTGGACCGCGCGCTCAACGAACTGTGCGGCAGCGTGCAGCCGTCGGCATTCGAGCCGCTGCGCGAGCTGCACCCTGAGCCGCGCCTGCCGCTGTGTTTCCCCACCGGGCTGGCGGTCACTACCGAACGGCTGTACATCGCCGACAGCGGCCACCACCGCGTGCTGGAATGCACGCACGGCGGGCGCGTGCTGCGCCAGTTCGGGCAGGGCACGCCGGATTTCATGGACGGCGGCGCGCAGGAAGCGGCCTTCAACCGGCCGCAGGCGCTGGTGGTGGAACGCGAATCGCTGTACGTGGCCGACACCGGCAACCACGCCCTGCGTCGCATCAACATCATCACGGGCCAGGTCGACACGCTGTGTGGCAATGGCCGGCCGGGCGAACCGCTGGAAGGCCAGGTCAACGACCCGCGCAGCGTGGCGCTGAACCACCCGACCGGGCTGGCCCTGGCGGACAATGAACTGCACGTGGCGATGGCCGGTGACAACCGTATCTGGAGCTATCACCTGGGCCAGCGACGCCTCACCCGGCGCGCCGGCAGTGGTGCCATCGACCAGCGCGACGGCAGTGGCAACGTGGCTGCGTTCGCCCAGCCGACCGGGCTGGCGGTGGTGCAGCAGGCGCTGTACGTGGCCGATGCGCTGGCCTCTTCGATCCGTTGCGTGCAGCTGCGCGGCGACCTGGTGCAGACGCTGATCGGGCAGGGCGTGTGGAACCACGGCAGCGAGGACGGTCCACGTGACCGCGCCAGCCTGCAGTTCCCGCAGGCCATCGCGCTGAGCCCGGATGCACCGCTGCTGTGGATCGCCGATGCCGGCAACGGACGCCTGCGCACCCTGCGCCTGGGCGGCGGCGAACTGGTCACCCAGGCGCTGCCTCGCCGGCTGCACGGGCCGGCCGGACTGGCGGTGGGATCCGGTGCGGTCTGGATCGCCGAAACCGACGCCCACGCCGTGCTGCGTTTCGATCCAGCCAGTGGCGTGCTGAGCGACGTGCCGATCACCGAATGAACGCTGTACCCGCTTTTGATGGCAAGGCGTTCGCCGCCGCGCTGAGCACCGCGCCCGGTGTCTACCGGATGTACGCCGCCGATGACGTGCTGCTGTACGTTGGCAAGGCGCGGGCGCTGCGCAACCGCGTCGGCAGCTACTTCAACGGCAGCCCGAAGAACGCGCGGATCATGTCCATGCTGTCGCAGATCGTGCGCATGGACGTCACCGTAACGCGCTCGGAGAGCGAAGCGCTGCTGCTGGAAAACCAGCTGATCAAATCGCTGTCGCCGCGTTACAACGTGTCCCTGCGCGACGACAAGACCTATCCGCACGTGCTGTTGACCCGCGAACAGTGGCCGCGCATCGCGCTGCACCGCGGGCCGCGCGCGGTGCCGGGCCGCTACTTCGGGCCATACCCCGGGGTCACTGCGGTGCGTGAAACGCTGAACCTGATGCACAAGCTGTTCAAGCTGCGCAGCTGCGAGGACAGCGTGTTCAAGAACCGCTCGCGGCCGTGCCTGCAGTACCAGATCGGCCGTTGCAGTGCGCCCTGCGTGGAGCTGGTGGCCGCCGAGGACTACGCCGAATCAGTGCGCCGCGCGTCGATGTTCCTGGAAGGCAAGAGTGACGAGCTGACCCGCGAGCTGGGCGAACAGATGCAGGCGGCCAGCGAGTCGCTCGAATTCGAGCAGGCCGCGCGCCTGCGCGACCTGGTCAAATCACTGCGCAGCATGCAGACCCGCCAGTACGTGGACGGCCGCGCCGCCGACCTGGACGTGCTGGCGGTAGCCACCCGTGGCGCGCAGGCCTGCGTGATGCTGCTGGCCTTCCGTGACGGCCGCAACATGGGCACGCGCCCGTTCTTCCCGCGTACCAATGGCGAAGACAGCCCGGAAGAAGTGCTGGGCGCGTTCGTATCGCAGTACTACGTGGAATTCGAGCCGCCGCGCGAGATCCTGCTGGATCGCGAAATCCCGGATGCGGCGCTGCTGGAGGCGGCGTTCTCCGCGTCTTCGGAGCGCCGCGTACAGTTGAAGTGGAACGTGCGTGGCGAGCGCGCGGGCTATCTGGAACTGGCCAGCCGCAATGCCCAGCTGACCCTGGCCACCGAGCTCAACAGCCGCGATTCGCAGCATGCGCGCAGCGAAGCGGTGCGCGAAATGCTGGGCCTGGCCGAACCGGTCAAACGGGTGGAATGTTTCGACATCAGCCACACCATGGGCGAGGCCACGGTGGCCTCGTGCGTGGTGTTCGACGCGGCCGGGCCGGTGAAGGCGCAGTACCGCCGTTTCAACATCAGCGGCATCGAACCCGGCGATGACTACGCCGCCATGCGCCAGGCGATCGATCGCCGCTTCCGCCGCGCGGTGGAAGAGCAGGGCGTGCTGCCGGATGTGCTGCTGATCGACGGTGGCGCCGGGCAGTTGGCGCAGGCGCAGGCCGCGCTGGCCGACCTGGGCGTGGAAGGCGTGCTGCTGGTCGGCGTGGCCAAGGGCGCCGAACGCCGCGCCGGGCATGAAGCGCTGGTGCTGCCGGACGGGCGCGAGCTGCGTCCCGGCGCGGCCTCGCCGGCGCTGCAGTTCATCCAGCAGGTGCGCGACGAGGCGCATCGGTTCGCCATCACCGGCCACCGCGGGCGCCGCCAGAAGGCCCGCATGACCAGCAAGCTGGAAGACATCGCCGGCATCGGGCCGCGCCGGCGCGCCAGCCTGCTCAAGCATTTCGGCGGACTGGTCGGCCTGAAGGCGGCCGGTGAGGCAGAAATCGCCAAGGTGGAAGGCATCAATGCTGCCCTGGCCGCACGTATCTACGCTAACCTTCATGGACTGCCCGAGCCGAATGCGGCAGGCGAGTAGAGATTACTGATGACGCTGACCCTCCCCACCTGGCTGACCCTGCTGCGGATCCTGATGATCCCGGTACTGGTGCTGGTGTTCTATCTCCCCTACACGTGGACCAACTTCGCCTCCGCGGCGCTGTTCGGCCTGGCGGCGATCACCGATTGGCTGGATGGCTGGATCGCGCGGCGCTACCAGCTGGAATCGGCGTTCGGCGCGTTCCTGGATCCGGTGGCCGACAAGCTGATGGTGGCCGTGGCGCTGTTCCTGATCGTGCAGGGGCATCCCACGCCTTGGATGGCATTCTGGGCGGCGGTGATCGTTGGCCGCGAAATCGCCGTTTCGGCACTGCGCGAATGGATGGCCGAACTGGGCCAGCGGGCGAAAGTGCGGGTGGCGGTGATCGGCAAGGTGAAGACCACCGCGCAGATGGTCGCGTTGCTGTGCCTGTTGTACTCGGTGGCGCCGAATACGCCGGTGGAGGACATCTGGATGGGCCCGCCGGTGTTCCACATGGGCGACTGGACGCTGGCGATCGCCGCGATCCTGACCCTGTGGTCGGGCCTGCAGTACCTGCACGCGGCCTGGCCGAGCCTGCGCGCCGATGAACGCGCGGCACGCGAACGCGCCCGCCTGAAGAAGGGCGGCTGAAAGCTGTTGACACCGATGTGAAGACAGGTAAAATGCCGCCTCCCAAGCGGGAATAGCTCAGTTGGTAGAGCGCAACCTTGCCAAGGTTGAGGTCGCGAGTTCGAGTCTCGTTTCCCGCTCCAGAATCTGAAAAGAGGCCGAAAGGCCTCTTTTTTTTGTGCCGATGACGCGGCAGGGCGCGACGCCGTCTCTTGACACCTGCGACAGGTCGTGTAGAATGCCGCCTCCCAAGCGGGAATAGCTCAGTTGGTAGAGCGCAACCTTGCCAAGGTTGAGGTCGCGAGTT
>NZ_DAMBRS010000017.1:36001-59113 GCF_032054965.1 Stenotrophomonas chelatiphaga
AGCGCAACCTTGCCAAGGTTGAGGTCGCGAGTTCGAGTCTCGTTTCCCGCTCCAGTTTTACCGGGCCCCGGAAGGGGCTTTGTTTTTCTCCCGCACCGGCCGTGCGGGGCGATGCCGGCAGACGCTGGCGGCGCAGCGGAAAAGCGGTGTTTCAAAGCGTGAAAACGCTGGTGTGGTTCCGGGTCTTCCGGTAGCATGTCGGCCTCACGCGGGAATAGCTCAGTTGGTAGAGCGCAACCTTGCCAAGGTTGAGGTCGCGAGTTCGAGTCTCGTTTCCCGCTCCAAATCCCGACAGGCCCCGACAGGGGTTTCGTCTTACCAGGACATCGCATTCCTGGTAGCTGTACACCGGCCTGGTGGCAGAGTGGTTATGCAGCGGCCTGCAAAGCCGCGTACGCCGGTTCAATTCCGACCCAGGCCTCCAGTTGAAAAGCCCTGATTTATCAGGGCTTTTTTATGCCTGGCGTTTGGCGGGCACCTCCACAATTTCCTGATTTGGGCCGAAATCATCGGGTTGCCACGCGGTTTCGGGTGGCAGACTCGCGTCAGCGTGCGCCGAGTGCGTGTACGCGAGTTGAAGCGGAAGGCCGGCAGCGCCCGCTCGAGCTGCGCTACTCGGAGGCGCTGACCCTGCTGTTTGATATGGCACTGGAGTCGGCCATGCGCATCCGGGAGATGTACACGCTGGAGCGCGGCCAGATTGACCTGGAGCGGCCAACGATTTTCCTGAGCAAGACCAAGAACGGCAGCAAGCGCCAGGTGCCCATGTCGTCGGTGCTGGTGGCGAAGCTCACCGCCTACGGTGGCGGATCCGAACTGCACCTGTTTCGCTGGTGGGGTGGCAACCCCGATAAGTAGGCATTGGAGAAGATCACGTCACAGCTGTCGCGCCAGTTTGACCGCATATACCAGGCCCCAGCATCGGCGCGCCCCAGCTCACCATGACCGTGCCGCTGGCCGTAATGTCGGCTCATTGGAATTCAGAACAGCGCCCTCCGTTCAGGGAAGCACGTGCAAAGCCTCTGCTTGACATCTGCTGACAGACTTGGAATACAGGAGCGGTCCGTGCCGTGTAAGGACCGCGGTGAGGACTTAGTCTGTCTCTCATGGCCAAGGATGATTAGCGTGATGATTCGACTTTCAAGTATCGCTGTGGCAACCGCTCTCACGTTGGGCGGCTATTTCTTCGTAAGGGCGCCGAGCGTCGCCGCTCGAGATTTCTCGTCCACCACTGTCTCCACGACGCAGACGGTCTACACGCCGGGCTCCCCTCAGTCAGCTGCAATATACGCATGGATACGCGCCCAGTCTCCTGAGTACGCACCGATGCTGGACGGCGGTCAGATAACTGTAGTGACTGAGGCTCGCTCCGACGGCAATGCAGTAGCCCAATCGCCTGGCTCGAGCCCGCCGGTAGGTCTGCCATCTACTGGTCAGCCTGGCGAGGTGATCACAATCATGCAGAACAGACCTAACGGCGATAGTGAATCGTGGACCTACACCTACTCAAACTCGGGCGTCAAAGGTGGCGCATATCGTTGGGGGCTCAGCGCGTATGATTACAAGAAAGGAAACCTTCGCGTTCAATGACCCTCGCTGTCGTGTTACACGCTGGCGATGACGCGCGAAGTTTCCCGCGAATGCCCGCCTGGATTGGCGGGCACTTGCTTTTTCGAAAGTGGTTCGATTCCGCCACTTCTGTGCCATAGGTGGAGGTGGTTCGAATGGCTAGGTTTGACCAAGACCAATATTGGCCCTGTAGTGATATCGAGCTTGTTTTGCTACATCATCACGGGCGAACACAGTAGTGATTTCTGGGACGACGTGGAAAGTCATCGCGCCGATTCGCTTTAACTCAAGCGCACGTGATGAGCTGGCCGGCCACCCTTGAGAGACTCCTGACGAGTCTCCGCCCGGATGGCGTAGATGCTTGCGTAGATGGTTTTAGGACTCATGCCCTGGCAGGGGGCGTCAGGTGGATCGCAAGCAGCTTGGCGGCAATCTGTTGAGCAGACGATCGGTAAAACGCGAGATGATCGCGAACGAACTGGAAGAGCCCGGTTCCCTCTGTCAGGCGGTGGCCGCGCACACATCTCCGTAGGCACACGCGGTAATTCCTGCCGCCTCGGCGGCGATCCAGAACGTGCTTCTTGGCGACGGATCTCGCGGGAGACGGTCAGAGCCCTACGCCCAATGCGGCGCGCCATCGACCGTGCGCCTTTGCCAACCTGGAGCACAATCTGGACCACGGCGCGATCTTCAGCGCTGACATGCACGAACCCTGCCGGAGTGGAAGGTGCTGCGCTTGGTAGTTAAGTCAAGGCAGTGAAGGCCAGCGTGCTGCCATGGCATATCTGCATGACGGTCGTTGCACTTGGAAGTTGAACCAAAAGTGCAGGGCGGGCACTATCTGTTTATGGCATTGCAGATTCAAGCTGCATAAGGCGTTTCCCGATTTAATGCCGAAACTAGAAATTGGAGCGAACTAAGATGGCGGTACTGCTTGCGATCATTCAACTATTGCTTGTACCGGTACTCCTCATTCCAGCACTGGCTGTTCGCTTCGCAGGAGAATCGCGGCCGCTCAATATCGTCAACTACGCGCGGGTAAAAGACCCTTCCGCCCTTCATCGCTGGGCTGGGAATCGACTTGCTGTCCTTCCTCTGCTGTTCCTGATCTCTGGATTGGTTTCGCTACAGAAACCAAGTCTATCAGCGGCGCTTCTAATACTGATGGTGATTACAATGTTGGTTGTCGCCGTATCACTTGTCGTAGGCTCTGAGAAGTTTCAAAGTACGCCCTGACGTGAAGGCGGGTGCACCGCCGGCCGTCGTCCATTCCAGAACGACCTCACCAGTGGCTGCGCCAGACTATGGCCCTTGGGGAAGAACCATCAGCGTCTGGCTGAGGCCTCAAGTGAGGAGCGGTGCACCCGGCCTGTAGTGGTTGCATGTAGCACAACTGGGCTATTGAGCGGTTCCAGCCAATTCCTCAAGAAGCGCGTCGGGCTCGTCGGGCGATACCAAGATGGAGTAACCGGCGGTGGTCGGAATGACAAGAACCCTTCCACCATCAGCTACTGCGGCGAAAATCTTATCCCCGCCAGACTTAGCCCGGAACCAACCCAATGCCATCCCAGGCATGCCAATTCCATTGGTTCGCAGACCAGGTCTACCCAGAAAATTTTGAAGGAATCCTCAAGAGGGTTGCGGACCGCTCTGGCGCGCAGTGGGCAGTTTTTTTTCGAAGGCGGACACGAATGTACGGGGCTGAATTGAAGGATGCTGCTCGATGCAGGAATCCGGCCCTGGCGCGCTTTCTGTTATCTGGCCGACCCCACACCCAACACCAGCAGCGCCCGGCTGGTGCGCATCGTGCGGTCCGCCATGCCCTCCGGCGTGGCCTTGCTGGTGCTCGATCCCAGGTTGATCCGTCGGCTCACGCCCAGCAGGTCATCGCGGTCGGCCAGTGCATTGAGGCCGGCGTCCTGCCACCACGCGGCGGCGGCCAATGCGCCCACTTCCGATGATTCCAGCAGCTCGGGCTGCTCTTCCAGCGGCAGGTCGAGCAGTTCGCCGATGCGGCGATAGTTGTCGCGGCCGGTCAGGGCGATCGGTCCGCGGCCGCGATAGCGATAGCCATCGCCACTGGCTTCGTCACGGTTGCCATTGCGGTTGGCATACACCCGGTTGGCCAGCCGCTCCGGCTTGCGCACGTACTGCGGCTGTTCGGCGTCGGACAGGCGCCGACCGAACACTTCACCGATGCGTTTGCGGCTGTATGACAGGTTTTCCTGCAGGTGCTGCAGGCTCAGGCTTTCATGGCCGATCTGTGCGAGGAAATGCGCGATGCGCCGTGGCGTGTTGATCTCGAAGCGCTGCATCGCCTCGTTCAACGGCTCGGTCCACCTCTGCGCCAGCGCCAGCGGGCACATCAGGATCTGCGAGAGCAGGGCGGCGTTGATCATCAGTCACTCCACGGGGCGGGGCGCTTGGGCGCGCGAATGCGATGCAGCGAACATCTCGCGCCCTTCCGTCGCATTCCAGTGGAAACGTTAGTGGTGCCCGTGGCGCAGGACCTGTGCCAGCGCCGCGGCGGGATCGGCGACGCCCATGGCGCCAGCCTGCGCAGGCTAAAGGCTTGAAGAATCCACGTAACGCCGACCTTCCTGGGTCAGATCGATATCGCCATCTTCGCCATGCGCCGCAAGGCCGACTTGCACCGCCCAGGCTGCGTCTTCTTCCGCGATCGGGCGGGTGGCCTGGATCGCTTCCAGAATGCGTTGCTGCTTTTCGCTCAACTCCATGGGGGTTCCTTCGAGGTATCCAGCCTTGCAGCCTACGCATGCGTGGTGAGGGCAACGTCTGGAAGGCACTTGCCTCAAGCGGCCTCATAGCGCGATCTGATCTGAATGGTTCAGGGCGGTGCACAGAATGTGTCCGCTGTGTCATTGACGCGTAGACAAAAAAATGTCTAATTCATAGGCATCGCGTTGCCTCGCCGGATGCCCCCGCATCCCCGCTGCCACCGATTTCGTGGAGGTCGTACATGGATTACGGCAGACAGAACCTGGCCGACCAGGTTCGCGACGAGTTGCAGGACAGCTACCAGCGGCATGGATGCGGCCCGGAGTTCTGGAATACCTACCAGCGGGTGCTGGCGCGTCTGGTGCCGGAGGGGCGTGAGCGCACCCAGGTCACCAACGACATGGCCCTGCTGATCGAGCAGCTTGGCATTGTCCGGCACGCCCAGCTGGTGCCGCCGTCCGAGCCGCCATCGCCCTGACTCACCCCGCCAGCGCGGCACCCAGCAGCACCAGGACCAGTACCAGGATCAGCAGTCCCGACAGCGCCAGGGTGCGCGGTCGTATCCACTGCGCCCGGTCACCGGCCAGGGCCCGCGGGCTGATGTACTGGATGAGCCCATGGCCCAGCCCCGCCGCCTGCTGCGACTGATCACAGGCCACGGCGCAGGCGCCGCAGTCCAGGCAATCGGCCTGCGGGCCGTCGCGCACGTCCAGCGCCATCGGGCATGCCTGTACGCAGTGTCGGCAGTCGGTGCAGTCCCCCAGTCGATCATCGGCGAAACGCGGCATCGGTCCGGCCAGCTGCGGATGGGCCCAGCGGAATACGTAATCCTGTGCGGTGCTGGCATCGAGCAGGCCGCGTCCGCGCTGGGCGATGCTGCCGCCTCCCGGCCGCCGGGGCCCGCGCGGCTCGCCACGCGGCGCGTGGTACAGCATGCGCGGGGTGTGCCCATCGCACAGCAGCGGCTGCAGACGCGCGAAGGGACACAGCAGGCGGCACACGTGACGGCGCAGGAAGCCCGCGTTTCCCCAGGTCGCCACGGCGTAGAAAGCGACCCAGAACGATTCGAAGCCGCCCAGCCGCAGGGCAGCGGCGCGCGCCAGCAGCGATTGGAGGGGCGTGAACAGGCCGACGAAGCTCAATGCAGTCCACAGTGCGATGCCGATCCACAGCGCATGCCGCGCGACCGGCTCTGCACGGGAGTGCCCGAACAGACGCCGCGTGCCGCGCTCCACCCACGAAAACAGCGTGCTCCACACGGTCTGCGGACAGGCATGGCCACACCACAGGCGGCCGGCCAGATGAGTGAGCAGCGCCAGCATTGTGGCGAGCACCGCCATCACTCCCAGCAGCAGGCCGGCCTGGCTGGGCCACAGGGTCAGGCCGAACACATCGAAGCGGCGCTCCACCAGGTCCAGCAGCACCGCCTGGCGACCGTCCCAGCGCAGCCAAGGCAGGGCGTGGAAAGCGACCAGCAGCCCGACAGGTAGCCACGTCCGGGTTCGTGACAGCAGCGCAGGCCGGTTCATCCCAGCGGCACCTCGTCGTCGTCCCCGGGCTGCGCCGGCGCCGGCCGCAGCAGGTACCAGGTAGCGGCGCTGGACAGGCTGGTGATGCCCCAGGTCATGAAGAACCCCAGCGTGTAGCCCAGCCCACGACTGATGCCAAGGCCGGGAACGGCGATGTCACCCAGACGCAGCGGATCGACGAAGGCGAACAACACCGCACACGCCAGTCCGGCGGCGATGAAACCGGGCCACAGGATCACGCCAAGGGCATGCAGGCGCTGCCGGGGGCGTGGATCGGCGTCGGTGGTGCACTGTCGGGGCATGCGGCACAGTCCGGCAGGAAGGGCGGTGGACACCGGCAGGGGCACGCAACGGCCCACCGGCAGGGTGTCACTGTAGAAAGCGGGCTGGCCAGCGTCCTTGATCCTGATCAAGCGGGCGTTGTGCAGGCCAATGCGATCATGCGCCATCACATTCGCCCGGATTCCATGGATACCCTGCCGCCCCCGTTGCCCGAAGCCTCCCCCGACCTCTGCACCGAAGCGGAAGTGACCCGACTGGTCCACGACTTCTACGCGCGCGTGCGCGACGAGCCCCGGCTGGGTCCGGTGTTCACCGCCCATGTGCAGGACTGGCCGACCCACCTGTCCCAGCTGGTCGATTTCTGGTCGGCCCTGCTGCGCGGCACGCGGCGTTTCCAGGGCTCGCCGATGTCCAAGCACATGGCCATCGATGACATGGACCGTGACCTGTTCGATCGCTGGCTGGTGTTGTTCAGGGTGACGTCGGCGGAAAGTGCCAACCCGGACATGCAGCGGTTGGCCGACGACATCGCCGCGCGCATCGCCGATACCTTCTGGAAGCGCTACCGGATGCTGCGCCTGCCATCGATCGGCCTGCCCATCGTCGGCTGATATGCGCGCGGATTGATCTCGGTCAAGGCGCCCGCGCACGCCCGCGCGCACGCTGCAGGCATGGACACGTACTCACCTGTTGAAGGCGGCCTGGCCTGGTGTTTCGACGCGGCGACCCTGCGCCGCCACGACAAGGCCGGCCCGCGCTATACCTCCTACCCGACCGCGCCGCATTTCCATGAGGGATTCGGCGAGGCCGAGCTGACCGCGACGCTGGTCTGCAGCAACGCGCAGGCGCGTGCGCTGTCGCTGTACGTGCACGTGCCGTTCTGCAGCAGCCCGTGTTTCTACTGCGGCTGCAACCGGATCATCAGCCGCGACCGCAGCCGTGGCCATGCTTACGTGGCGCGGGTGCTGGCCGAGGCGGACCTGGTCGCCTCGCACATCGATCCGCAGCGCGAGGTGATCCAGCTGCACCTGGGCGGCGGCACGCCGAATTTCCTCACCGGCGAAGCGATGGCCGAGCTGGTCGAAGGACTGCGCCAGCGCTTCCGTTTCAGCGCGTCGCCTGAGCGCGATTTTTCCATCGAACTCGATCCGCGTTTCATCGACCGCGACGACGTGGCGCGGCTGGCCGGACTGGGGTTCAACCGGGCCAGCCTAGGCGTGCAGGATTTCGATCCGCAGGTGCAGGCGGCGATCAACCGCCTGCAGGGCGTGGAGCAGACGCTGGACATCCTGCAGGCCTGCCGCGATCACGGCATGCGTTCGGTCAACGTGGACCTGATCTACGGCCTGCCCGGACAGACCTTGGCCGGCTTCGGGCGCACCCTGCAGCAGGTGCTGGCGCTGCGCCCGGATCGTCTGGCGGTGTATGGCTACGCGCACCTGCCGCAGCTGTTCCGCGCGCAGCGGCAGATCGATGAATCGCGCCTGCCCGCGCCGGAGCAGAAGCTGGCACTGCTCGGGCTGGCGGTTGAGCGGCTGCTGCAGGCCGGTTACCAGTACATCGGCATGGATCATTTCGCGCTGCCGGAAGAGGACCTCTCGCGCGCCCAGCGCGCCGGACAGCTGCACCGCAATTTCATGGGCTATACCACCCATGCCGATACCGACCTGCTGGGGCTGGGGGTGAGCGCGATCAGCACCGTGGCCAGCAGCTACAGCCAGAATCCGCGCGAGCTGCCGGCGTGGGAGGCGGCGGTGGATGCGGGACATCTGCCGGTGTGGCGCGGCGTGCAGCTGGACCCGGACGACCTGCTGCGCGCGGAGATCATCCAGCGGTTGATGTGCCATGGCGAAGTCGATGTCGGCGCGTTGTGCAGCGCACGCGCGATCGCGTTCGAGGTGTACTTCGCCGATGCGCTGGCGCAGCTGCACCGCCTGCAGGCCGATGGCCTGGTCGAGGTGGATGCCGGGGTGGTGCGGGCCACGGCCAAGGGCCGCCCGCTGCTTCGCCTGCTGGCGATGTGCTTTGACCGCTACCTGTCGCAGCCGGGACAACCGGCGCGGTATTCGCGTGCGCTGTGAGGCATCGCGTGGTGCTGGCAAGCCGTTCTGGTGCCCGGAGCCGGGATCGAACCGGCAAGACCTTGCGGTCGGCGGATTTTAAGTCCGCTGCGTCTACCAGTTTCGCCATCCGGGCCGCGCGGCATAGGGTGCACCACGGGGCGCGAATTTGGAATGGCGGCGCGCGTGCGTGAAATCGTGACCCGCTGCGCGGTCTGCGCCGCGACGCTGTCAACCACGCGTTGTTCATGCCATATTCGGCTTCGTCAGGGGCCAGGGAGTGAGCATGCCGTTGCACGCGATTGCCTACGTCAGCCAGGCCCGTTCGGCGCTGGCGCCGCAGGAGCTGGATGCGCTGCTGGCCGATGCGACGGCGTTCAACCGGATGGCCGGCGTCACCGGGGTGCTGATGTTCGATGGCGAACGCTTCCTGCAGTACCTGGAAGGCCCGCGCGATGGACTCGATTCGGTGTACGGCCGGGTGCTCAACGCCAGCGTCCACCACGGCGTGCGGCAACTGGCCGCCGGGGCGGTGGGCACGCGCTGGTTCCCGCACTGGACCATGGCCAACCGGCGCATCGATCCGCTGACGATGACCCACATCATCAACGCACCCTGGACCGGCATCAGCGCCGGCCGACCCGCGGCCGGGCAGGGGCTGGCGCTGCTGCTGCGCAGTTGGACCGGCGGCGATGGCGAACTGGAGCCGGCGGCGGTCAGCCTCGGCTCCTGAGAGCGCAAGCGTGGTCAGCGCCGGGCATGGCGGTTACCCTTGTGCCTCTTTGAATCGGAGGCGGGTGCGCAATGGAGAGTTCAAACGCGCATCGCGCAGCAGGGTCGCAGCGTCAGGGCAGCCCGGTGTCGGCGGCCACGTCCCCGCGCCCTGCAATCATCGGCCTGGGGTATGTCGGCCTGCCGTTGGCGGTCGCCTTCGGGCGGTTGTTCCCCACCCTGGGCTTCGACATCGATGCCGCGCGCGTTGCCGAACTGCAGCAGGGCCATGACCACACCCTGGAACTGGAAGACGGCGAGCTGGCCGGTGCCCCGCTGCTGCGCTGCAGTGCCGATGCCGCCGAACTGGCTGCGTGCAATATCTACATCATCACCGTGCCCACGCCGATCGACGCGCACGAACAGCCAGACCTGGGGCCGCTGCGTTCGGCCAGTGAACGGGTGGCCAGCGTACTGAAGGCCGGCGACCTGGTGGTGTACGAATCCACCGTGTATCCCGGCACCACCGAGGAAGTCTGCATTCCGCTGCTGGAGGCCGGCTCCGGACTGCGTTTCAACCAGGATTTCTACTGCGGCTACAGCCCGGAGCGGGTCAGCCCCGGTGACCGCAACCGCCGCTTGGCTGATATCCGCAAGATCACCTCAGGCTCCACCCCGGAGGTGGCCGCGGTAGTGGACGCGCTGTATCGCCGGATCATCACCGCCGGCACGTTCCCGGCGCCGTCGATGCGCGTGGCCGAGGCCGCCAAGGTGGTGGAAAACATCCAGCGCGACGTCAACATCGCGCTGGTCAACGAACTGGCGCTGATCTTCGACAAGCTCGGCATCGATACCCAGGACGTGCTCGACGCGGCCGGCAGCAAGTGGAATTTCCTGCCGTTCCGGCCGGGACTGGTGGGTGGCCATTGCATCGGCGTGGACCCGTATTACCTGCTGCACAAATCGGAAAGCGTGGGCTACCACCCCGACCTCATCCATACCGCGCGCCAGGTCAACAACCGGGTCGGGGCGCACGTGGCCGAGCGCGTTCTGTCGCTGCTGGCCGATCGCGGACGCAGCGCGGAACAGGTCCGCATCCTGGTGCTCGGCGTGACCTTCAAGGAAGACTGTCCGGACCTGCGCAACAGCCGTGCGCTGGAACTGGCCGAACAGCTCCAGGCCAGTGGCGCGCGGGTGGACGTGCATGATCCGTGGGTGGGGCCGGCGGCATTGGCCGACGCGGCGGTGCACTGGGTGGCGCGTCCGGAACCCGGCGCCTACGATGCGGTGGTGCTGGCGGTGGCGCATGCCGCGTTCCTGGACATGGATGCGGCGCAGATCGCGGCCCTGCAGGCACCGGGCGGCATCGTCTACGACGTCAAGTCGGCCTGGCCACGTGCTTCGGTGGACGGCCGCCTGTAAGCGGCTGCCGCAGCGTTGACGGCGGCGCGGGTAGACTGGTTGCAGCCATCCCGAAAGGAACGCCATGCACCGCTACCTGGCCTACGTGCTCGCCATCATCCTGTTTCCGGTCTGCCTGTGGCTGGCCACGTACTGGGTCGCCTGGTACTGGGGGGTTGGGCTGACGGCCGCACTGGTGGTGCTGGGCACCTGGGACCTGCTGCAGGCGCGCAGCACGCTGCGCCGCAACTATCCGGTGCTGGCGCATTTCCGTTATGGACTGGAATCGATCGGTCCGGAAATCCGCCAGTACTTCGTGCAGAGCGACCTGGAAGATGTGCCGTTCTCGCGCCAGCAGCGCGCGCTGATCTACCAGCGCGCCAAGAATGAAATGGACGTGGTGCCGTTCGGTACGCTGCGCAGCACGTACGCGGTGGACTACGAGTGGATCAACCATTCGCTCGCGCCAACCAGCATCGGCCACAGCGATTTCCGCGTGCTGATCGGCCCGAACTGCGCCAAGCCCTATTCGGCCAGCGTGTTCAACATCTCGGCGATGAGCTTCGGCTCGCTGTCGGCCAATGCGATCCGCGCGCTAAACGAGGGCGCGCGGCGCGGTGGCTTCCACCATGACACCGGCGAAGGCTCGATTTCGCGGTACCACCGCGAGATGGGGGGCGACCTGGTGTGGGAAATCGGCTCGGGCTACTTCGGCTGCCGCCATGATGATGGCAGCTTCAGCGAAGAGCGCTTCGTGGCCAACGCGACCACCGATCAGGTCAAGATGATCGAGATCAAGCTGTCCCAGGGCGCCAAGCCCGGCCACGGCGGCGTGCTGCCGGCGGCCAAGGTGAGCGCGGAGATCTCCGAGACCCGCGGCGTGCCGATGGGCGTGGACTGCGTGTCGCCTTCGCGGCACTCGGCGTTCTCCACGCCGATCGAACTGCTGCAGTTCGTCGCCCGCCTGCGCGAGCTGTCCGGCGGCAAGCCGGTCGGTTTCAAGCTGGCGATCGGCCATCCCTGGGAATGGTTCGGCATCGCCAAGGCGATGAGCGAGACCGGCCTGCTGCCCGATTTCATCGTTGTCGACGGCGCCGAAGGCGGGACCGGCGCGGCCCCTGCCGAGTTCGTCGACCATGTCGGCGTGCCGATGCACGAAGCGCTGCTGCTGGTGCACAACACGCTGGTCGGCCTGGACCTGCGCGACCGCATCCGGCTGGGCGCGGCCGGCAAGATCACCAGTGCCTTCGACATCGCGCGGATCATCGCGCTGGGGGCGGACTGGTGCAATGCCGGGCGCGGTTTCATGTTCGCGCTGGGCTGCATCCAGTCGCTCAGCTGCCACAGCGACAAGTGCCCGACCGGCATCGCCACCCAGGACCCGGCGCGCTGGCGCAGCCTGGACCCGACCGACAAGGCCGAACGGGTGCACAACTACCACCGGCACACCCTGCATGCGTTGAAGGAACTGCTGTGCGCGGCCGGACTGAATGATCCGGCCGAGCTGGGCCCGGAACACATCCTGCGCCGGGTATCGCCGGTGGAGATCCGTTCGCTGGCCTCGCTGTACCGCTACCTCGCCCCGGGCGAGCTGCTGCGCCAGGTGCCGGACCACGCGGTCTTCCACGATTTCTGGGCCGATGCGCGCAGTGATTCGTTCCAGCCGCCGGCACGCATCCAGGCGTTGCGCGCGAGCAAATCGCGATGAGCCTGGACGCGTTGCCGCACTTCCGTGGCGGACGTCCCGAGGATGCGCCAGCGCTGTGGGAGCTGCGCACGCGCTGCGTGCGCGAACTGTGCCGCAGCCACTATCCGCCGGAGGTGATCACGCGCTGGGCCGCATCGCCACCGCCGCCGCGTTACCCGGGGCTGATCGCGGAAGGGGGCTGCGTGGTGGCCGACGACGCGCACGGAAGGTTGCTCGGCTACGGCATCCTGGTGCTGCAGGACAATGAAGTGGATGCGTTGTTCGTGGCCCCGGAGCAGGCCGGAAAAGGCCTGGGCCAGGCGGTGCTGGAGCGTCTGCTGGCACTGGCCGATCCGCGGCGGGACGTGCTGCTGTCGGCCTCGCTCAACGCGGTCGCGTTCTACCAGCGTGCCGGTTTCCTGGACGAAGGGGAACAGGCGTACCCGCACCCCAGTGGCATCACGCTCGCCGCCAGGCGCATGCGCCGGCCGGCGGCGTCAGCGCTGCGCTAGCCAGTTGATCACACCCTCGGCCGCCCGCTTGGCGCTGGCATAGCAGGCGGTCAGCAGGTAGCCGCCGGTGGGCGCTTCCCAGTCCAGCATCTCGCCGGCGCAGAATACGCCCGGCAGGACCGTCAACATCAGTCCGGAATCCAGCGCCGGCAGCGTGACTCCGCCCGCGGTGCTGATCGCCTCGGCCATCGGTCGCGGGCGCTGCAGGTGCACGGGCAGGCGCTTGAGCGTGGCGGCCACCGCGGCGATGTCCTGCCCGGCGTCCTTGCCCAGCACCTCGAACAGCAGCGATGCCTTCACCGCATCGACGCCGGTCTGCCGACGCAGGTGCTCGCCGAAGCTGCGGCCGTTGCGCGGTCGCGCCAGGTCGGCGGCCAGGCGGTCCTGCTCGCGTCCCGGCACCAGGTCCAGCCACAGCGTTGCGCTGCCGTCGCGGTCGATCGTCTCGCGCAGGTCGGCCGACAGCGCATAGACCAGGCTGCCTTCGATGCCGTACTCGCTCACCACGCATTCGCCCTGCAGGTGCCGCGGCGTGCCCTGCAGGTCGGTCCAATGGGCCACCACGGACTTCAGCGGCGTGCCGGCGTTGCGCTGGACGAACCACGCGGTCCATGGCACATCGAAGCCACAGTTGGCTGCCTGCAGCGGCGCCAGGGCGACCCCGCGCGACTGCAGCAGCGGCATCCACGCCCCATCCGAGCCCAGCTGCGGCCAGCTGCCACCGCCGAGCGCGAGCAGCGTGGCATCGGCGTGCACGCTGCGCTGGCCGTCTTCGGTGGCGAAACACAGCGCGCCGTCGGCGTCCCAGCCCTGCCAGCGATGCTGCACGTGGAAACGCACGCCTTGTTCCTTCAGCCGGCGCACCCAGCCACGCAGCAGCGGGGCGGCCTTGCGGTCCACCGGAAACACGCGCCCGGAGCTCCCCACGTAGGTCTCCACGCCAAGGCCGGCCGCCCAGCGACGCAGCGCGTCGGCATCGAACGCGTCCAGCCATCCGGCGACCGCAGCGGTCTGTTCGCGATAGCGGCTGTCGAACAGCGGACGGGGATCGGAATGGGTCAGGTTCAAGCCACCCTTGCCGGCGATCAGGAACTTCCGCCCGGGCGAGCCCTTGGCCTCGTACAGATCCACCGACAGCCCGGCCGCACACAACTGTTCGGCGGCGAACAGGCCTGCCGGTCCGCCGCCGATCACCGCGACACGGGCTGTGATGGCAGGATCAGCGGGGCTGGACATCAAGCAGCTCGACATCGAACACCAGCGACGAGCCGGCCGGGATCGGCCCTACGCTGCGCTGTCCGTAGCCCATGTCCGGGGTGATCATCAGCGTGCGCTTGCCGCCTACCTTCATGCCCGCTACGCCTTCATCCCAACCGCGGATGACCTGGCCACCGCCGAGATCGAACGAGAACGGTTCGCCACGGGTCACCGAGCTGTCGAAGGTCTTGCCATGCTTGTCCGCAGCGCGTTCGTCGTAGATCCAGCCGGTGTAGTGCACCGTGACCTTGCTGCCCGGCGTGGCGACCGCGCCGGTACCGGGCTGGGTATCGATGGTTTCAAAGGCGGCGATGGTGCCACCCGGCGGCGGGCCGGCCGGCGCGCACGCCGCGAGGGCCAGGGACAGCAGCAGGGGAGCGAGCAGGCGGCGCATGGGCGGCATCCAAATCGAAGGGATGCAAGGGTAGCGCATCGCGCGGGAACGCAGGCTAGGCGCCGGTAGTGACGGCCGCTGGCCGTCAACGTGATCGCCAGCACTTGACGGCCAGCGGCGGTCACTACCGTAATCTGTCGGGTTTGACGGCCAGCGGCCGTCACTACCGCTCGCCGGAGGCGCCCGGTGCACCGCCGCGCCGACCCGGCACCACGACGTGGCCAAGGGTAACGAGGTAGAAACGCTCAAAGCGCGGCACGACCGCGTTGACCAGCGTGATGCCGTTGTCGAAGGTCTGGATCACGTTGTAGCCGGCAACCAGCCCATCTGCCTGCAGGGCTTGGCTGATTTGCTGGATCTGCGACGCCACCGGCCCTGCCGGTCGGTCTTCCAACCGGACGGCAACGATCGGTTGGCTCGCCAGCCGGTCTTCGATGTCCATGCGCGCGCTGGGCTGCAGCCGCGGCCATTGCTGCAGCAGCTGCACGGGATGGACCGACGCTGCCCGACCGGCGCGTGCCGGGGCGGCGTCGCTGGCAAGCGCCAGATGCGACTGCAGCAGCTCGTGCAGGGCCCTGCGCGCGGCGTGGGCTGGATTGAGTGAAGCGCCAGCGCCATACGGGCGTGCGTGGTCGTAGCAGAGGTGGGCGACCGCAAGGCAGCTGGTGATGCCTGGCGTGCTGGAAATGTCGAGCAGGCAGATATCGGCATCCACGCACTGGCTGACCTGGCGGTACAGATCGGCGACATCAGCCGGAAGGCCGGCAGGACTGACCACGCGCAGCGCTTCGTTGCCGGCGTGGAAGAAGTGGGAGAGCAGGAACAGGGAAATGGCGTCGCGTTCGGCGCACTCGTTCAGTGCGTGCAGCAGCGCCTCTTCCAGGCTGCCGCCGATCGCGGTGCCGCTGTTGCTGGCATAGCGGCGCAGGGGAGCGTAATCAAACGTGTCCGCAGGCAGCGGTGCGTCGGGGTAGGTGGGCGCGGAGAGTGCAACCGGGTAGTGAAAGTCCGTCGCGCCCCCCAGGCCGGTGTAGCGCCGGGTGGCGATGGTTTCTTCGATCTGGTCGAACAGCAGCGCACCAGGCAGGTAGCGGGTGAGGTCCGGATCCAGCAGCGCGATCAGCTCCTCCACGGCACGAACCTGCGCACCATGGCCGGCGTGGCGATTCATCAGCAGGTGCTCCATCGCCTCGTACAGCGAACCGACCGTCGCCGCCTCGCGCGCGCCCTTGCCCCATCCGCCGGTGAGCAGCGTGCCATCGGCGTCATGCAGCTCGGTCAAGGCCGCGCAGGGGTCCCGCCCGATGACGCTGGTGGCGTAGCGGATGCCCAGGGCATCGTAGGCTGCCTGGATGCGCCGTGTGGCGTCGGGCAGGCTGAAGTGTCGTTCCTCGGGAACGTCGGGGGTGGTCATGGTCTGCACGCCTGCGCTGGGAGGGGTACCACGGCTGCGACGGTTGCAGCCCGCCCGCAGGAGGGCTGCAGCCTGTCGATCAACCGGCGTCAGCCCAGCAGCGCGATTTCCTGTGCGTTGAGCTGCAGGTCGGCGACCTGGACTGCGCCGGAGATCAGAAACGGAATGTTCCAAATGCCCATGATGTTTCCTTCGATAGGATCGCCGCCGAATGCGGCAGGGCAAGGTTCTCAAAAGGCAGCCCCACAACGTTATCGGACAGTGCCAACAGACGGTGTAGGGATGGCCTGTGGCCGTATGATGGGCACCATGTCGAAACTCCTGCTCAACCTGCGCCACGTCGGCGATGACGAATACCACGATGTCTGCACGTTGCTGGACCAGCACCGGATCGCGTGGTACCGCACCGAACCGAGCCCGTGGGGCATCTCCAACGGGGGCCTGTGGCTGCGCGAGGATGCCGACCATCCACGCGCCCGCGAGCTGATGGGCGCCTACCAGGCCGAGCGCAGCGTCCGCATGCGCGCCCAGCGCGAGCAGGCCCTGCGCGACGGCAGCGCGGAAACCTTCGGCAGCCTGCTGCGGCGTCGGCCGGGGTTCGTGGTTCTGGTGCTGCTGGGCATGCTGGCGGCGGCCGCGCTGGTGCTGCTTCCGTTCATGCTGCTGCGCGGCTGAGCGGGCGGCCAGCGGGTAAAATGGGCGGATGATCGCCAATACCGCCGCCTACCACTTCGTCACCATCGACCATCCCCTGCAGCTGGCCGACCAGCTTCTCGCACGGGCCGAGGCCGCCCACCTGCGCGGCAGCATCCTGGTGGCCGGGGAGGGGTTGAACCTGTTCCTCGCCGGTGCACAGGCCGATATCGACGGGTTCTACGCGGCGCTGCACGCCGACGCGCGGTTTGCAGGCATGCGGGTGAAGACAAGTTATAGCGAGCACCAGCCGTTCGCCCGCCTGAAGGTGAAGGTCAAGGATGAAATCATCAGCTTCCGCCGGGATGATGGCCAGCCGCTGGAGTATCCGCGCGCCCCCGCGGTCGATCCGGCCACCGTGCAGCGCTGGCTGCGCCAGGGCCACGACGATGCCGGGAAGCCGGTGGTGATGCTCGATACGCGCAACCTGCAGGAGGTCGAATTCGGTACTTTCCAGGATGCGCTGGTGCTGCCGATCGAAAAGTTCACCGACCTTCCGGCAGCGCTGGCACCGCACCGCGAGGCGTTGAAAGACAGCACCGTGGTGAGCTTCTGCACCGGCGGCATCCGCTGTGAAAAGGCCGCGCTGTGGATGCGCAACGACGGCATGGACAACGTGCTGCAGCTGGACGGCGGCATCCTGGGCTATTTCGAGGAAGTGGGCGGCGAAGGCTACGAAGGCCGCTGTTTCGTGTTCGACGAGCGGGTGGCACTGGATGCGCAGCTGCACCCGCTGGTGGACCAGCCGCTGCCGGAGCCCAAGCCCAGCGCGTTCTGACCCTGCCGGGTTGCCGGGCCACGGGAATCAGCGTCCCGCCATCGACACTGGCAAGCGTGTCCACACGGCCCCATACCGTGTGCATCTCCTCATGGAATGCCCGCCTGATGATTCCCCTGTCGATCCTCGACCTGGCCCCGGTCTGCGAGGGCAGTGACACCACCGCCGCCTTCGCCAACATGCTCGAACTGGCCCAGCAGGCCGATGCGCTGGGCTACCGCCGTTTCTGGCTGGCCGAACACCACAACATGCCGGGCATCGCCAGCGCCGCCACCGCGGTGCTGATCGGTCATGTCGCCGGTGGCACCCAGCGCATTCGCGTCGGGGCGGGCGGCATCATGCTGCCCAACCATGCCCCGCTGCAGGCCGCCGAACAGTTCGGCACGCTGGCCTCGTTGTACCCGGACCGCATCGACCTGGGGCTGGGCCGCGCGCCCGGTACCGACCAGCCCACCGCCCGCGCGCTGCGGCGCTATTTCGACAGCGCCGACCAGTTCCCGCAGGATGTCCGCGAGCTGCTGCATTACTTCGAGCCCGCGCAGCCGGGGCAGGCCGTGCAGGCGGTGCCGGGGGCTGGCCTGCGGGTGCCGGTGTGGATCCTGGGCTCCAGTCTGTTCGGCGCGCGCCTGGCCGCCTCGTTGGGCCTGCCGTACGCGTTCGCTTCGCATTTCGCCCCGGATTCGATGGATGAGGCGCTGGCGGTCTACCGCCGTGATTTCCGCGAATCGGCCACGCTCAAGCGTCCGCACGCGATGCTGGCCCTGAACGTGGTGGCCAGCGAAAGCGAAGCCGAATCGCGACGGTTGTTCACCAGCCAGCAGCAGAGCTTCGTCAACCTGCGCCGGGGCAACCCGGGCCGGATTCCGCCACCGGTGGATGACATCGACACCTTCTGGCAGCCGCATGAAAAGGTGGGCGTGGAGCGCGCGCTGGCGTGCACCGTGCTGGGCGACGCGCAGCAGGTGGGCGAGGGCATCGCCGCCTTCGTGGACCGCCACCAGCCCGACGAACTGCTGCTGACCGCGAACATCTACGACCATCGCGCGCGCCTGCGCTCGTTCGAACTCGCCATGCAGGCCTGGCACGCCCGCCACGCTGCCTGAATGCCGCGCGCACGCCACCACGCGCACTGAACATCCACCTCACGCGGCGTTGCACGGCGCTCGCGTGAGATGGAGCTCTACCAAGGAGCAACCCCATGAATGCAGATCGCCAGCAGCACATCACCCAGCTTGCCGCCCTGATCAAGGACGTCGAGGTGGCGATGTTCACCACCACCGGCGTCGATGGCCGCCTGTACAGCCGCCCGCTGGGCACCCAGGAAGTGGAGTTCGATGGCGACCTGTGGTTCGCCACTTCGGCGGACAGCCCGAAAGTGGCCGAGATCGCGCTGAATCCGCGGGTCAACGTGGCCTATGCGTCGCCGTCGAAGAACAGTTACGTGTCCGTGGCAGGTACCGCGCGGATCGTCGCCGACCGGGCGAAGATCGATGAGCTGTGGTCGCCGGCGATGAAGCTGTTCTTCCCGGAGGGCAAGGACGATCCGAACCTGCGCCTGATCCACGTCGAAGCCGAATCGGCCGAGTACTGGGATGGCCCGGGCACGCTGCTCGGCAAGGCGCTGAGCTTCGTGCTGTCGGCGGTGCAGGATGAGCCGGCGCGTCTGGGCGACAATGGCTTCGTCGACCTGCGTTGACGGAACGTAGCGTCAGGTGCGTCCGGCGCAACGCTCGTAGAGTCCCCCGAAGTGTCGAGTCCGCTCGACACCTCGGCTGATGATCAGAACCAGCGCTGGAACAGCTCGGCCACGTAGCCGACCAGCTGCCCGGAACTGAAACCGAAGAACACCACCGCCACCACCGCGGCAATCCAGTTCACCAGCATCAGCGTGCCGTCGCGTTCCAGCAGTGCCAGCGAAAACAGCAGCAGCTGGAAGCCGAACAGGTAGTTGGTGAACGGAATCGGCAGCGACAGCAGGATCCCCAGCAGCACCAGCAACAAGCCGCTGAAGGCATGCGCGGCAACCGGCTGCAGCAGCTGCGGGCGGCGCGGCTTGAGCAGGCGGTCGAGCCGGCGCAGCGCGCCATCGATACGGTCCAGGAACCTGTGCATCGTGCCGCGCCGGGGCCCACGCCGCGCAATGAAGCCGGGCACCCATGGCTTGCGCAGGCCGCACATCATCTGCGCGCCGATCAGGATCACCAGCGGGCCACTGAGTGCACCGCCCACCCCCGGGATCGGGATGAAGGAGGGCAGGATGGCAATGAACAGGAACACGCCGAACGCGCTCTGCTGCAGGTTCTGCAGGATCTGCCCGAGCTTCATGTGCTGGGCGGGATCGCCGAACTGGAACATCGCCAGCAGGGTGCGGATGCCTTCGTTGCGGTAGACCGGGCCGCTGTCTTCGGCGACGCCGTCGCCAGGTTGCTGGTCCGGATCAGGCGGTGAGTTCATCGGCCTGCTCGTCGGAAAGGGTGCGCAGCAGCAGTTTGTCCACGCGCGCGCCGTCCAGGTCGATCACCTCGATGCGCCAGCCGGCCCAGTCGAAGTATTCGCCCACGTGCGGGATGCGGCCGAAGAAGTGGATGCACATGCCGGCCAGCGTGTAGTAATCGCCGTCCTCGGCATCGGGCAGGTCGTTGGTGCCGAGCAGCTCGCGCAGGTCTTCGATCGGCAGCGAACCATCCACCAGCAGCGAGCCGTCCTCGCGGATCACCACCAGCGCGTCTTCGTCCGCGTTTTCAGTGGCCTGCAGGCGGCCAACCACCGCGCCCATCAGGTCGCTGATGGTGACCAGGCCCTGGATTTCGCCGTACTCGTCCACTACCAGCGCGACCGACTGCTGTTCCTCGCGGAAGATCTCCAGCAGCTTCATCGCATGGGTGCTTTCGGATACGTACAGCACCTCGCGCAGGTTCTGGAACAGCGCATGGTCACCGCGCGCCATGCGCGTGGCCAGGGTCTTCACCTCGAGGATGCCGACCACGTCGGAGTCATTGTCCCGGTACACCGGATACCGCGAGAACTCGTTCTCGCTCATGATCTCCAGGTTCTTCTCCAGCGCGCCCTGGGTATCCAGCCACGCAATCCGGTTGCGCGGGGTCATCAGGCTGTCGGCGGTGCGGTCGCCCAGGCGCATCACGCGGTTCATCATGTCGCGCTCGTGCGCGTCGATCACGCCGGCCTCGTGGCTTTCGGCCACCAGCATGCGGATCTCTTCTTCAGTCACGCTGGCCGCTTCATCCTTGCCCAGCCCGATGACCCGGAGCACCAGGCGGGTGCTGTGGGACAGCAGCCAGACCGCCGGGAAGGCGATCCGCGACAGCCAGCCCATCGGCCAGGCAACCAGGCCGGCGATATCTTCCGAGCGGGTGATGGCAAGACGCTTGGGCACCAGCTCGCCGAAGATCAGCGTCAGGAAGGTGATCAAGGCCACGGCCAGCGCCTTGCCCACCTGGTTGGCGTAGGCGAAGCCGGGGAACAGCTCGTGCAGCCAGGCGGCGATGGCCAGGCCGATCGCCTCGCCACCGAACACACCGGTCAGGATGCCGATCAGGGTGATGCCGATCTGCACAGTGGACAGGAAGCTTTCCGGCTTTTCGGACAGTTCCAGCGCACGCTCGGCGCGCTTGCTGGTGGCGGCCATCTGCTTGAGCCGGCTCTTGCGCGAGGTCATGACCGACATTTCGGACATGGCGAAGAAGCCGTTGAGCAGGATCAGGGCCAGGACAATAATCAGTTCAAACACGGGCATCGTCCCCGGTTGGTGGCAGGGAAGAAGGGTGTCTGCGATGGCGGCAGGCGCTGGGGACCGGGGTCGGGCGCGGCGGCGGGGGGTAAGGGTCGTCGTCCATAGGTGTGCGCCCGGAGACGCGCTGGCATCTTAGCAAACAGAGGGCGGCGGGCGGCAAGTGCCCGTTCAGGTTGGGGGCGGATTCCGTCAGAAACGTCCGGGAGTACCCGGAACGGTCATCTAGCCGTCATAATTCCATCTGGTGCCGTCCTTCCCGTGACGGCGAACAGGTTTCTCAATGTTCTCTCTGCAGACCATTTTCGGCTCCGGCAAACAGTTCTACACCCTGCTTGATGAGGCCGCCGTCGCGGCCAGCGACAGCGCACGCGCCCTGCACGCGATGATGCGCGAGTCCGACCGCCAGCCCGCGCTGGATGCCTTCAAGCTTGCCCGGCTGCGTGAACGCGCCGCGTCGGACAAGATCAGCCAGGCGCTGGTGGACAGCTTCATGACCCCGATCGAACGCGAGGACATCGAAGCGCTCGGCTCGGCGCTGTACAAGATCCCCAAGCAGGTCGAAAAGTTCGCTGACCGCTATTCGCTGGCCGTGACCCACCTGGAGCACATCGACTTCGCCCCGCGCGCGGCGATGCTGGAACAGGCCGCCGGCGTGGTGGTGGAGATGGTGGCCGACCTGCGCCACATGAACCTGGACCGGATGACCGCGCTCAACGAAAAGCTGCGTGCGCTGGAAAACGAGGCGGACCGGCTGATGCTGGAGTTGTACCGCGACATCTACTCCGGTCGCCTGGACCACCTGCAGATGTTCCTGCTGAAGGAGTTCTTCGAGATCCTGGAGAAGGCCATCGACCGCTGCCGCGAGGCGGGCGTGGTGGCGTACCAGATCGTGTTGAAGAACAGCTGACGGGCCGCACGGATGCTGACCCTTGTCCTGGTGGTGATTTTCGCCGCGCTCGTCTTCGAGTTCATCAACGGCTTCCACGATACCGCCAACTCCATCGCCACCGTGGTCGCCACCAAGGTGCTGTCGCCGGGTTGGGCGGTCATGCTGGCGGCCTTCATGAACCTTATCGGCGCATTGACCGGCACCGCCGTCGCGCTGACCATCGCCTCCGGCCTGCTCAACACCAACGTGGTCGACGTGACCCCGCAGGTGATCCTGTGCGCGCTGCTGGGCGGCATCATCTGGAACCTGATCACGTGGTGGAAAGGGCTGCCGTCCTCGTCCTCGCACGCGCTGATCGGTGGCCTGTGCGGCGCCGGCCTGGCCGCGGCGCACAACAACTGGGATGCGTTGATCTGGTCCGAGCGCCTGGGCAACTGGGCGCAGAACAAGGGCCTGCTGTGGAAGGTGTTCGTGCCGATGATCACCTCGCCGGTGGCCGGTTTCCTGCTCGGCATCGCAGTGATGCTGCTGCTGTGGGCGCTGATCGCCGGCCTGGCCAAGGTGGGCGGTGTGATCGGTCGGCTGGCACGCCCGCGCTTCGTCAACATGTTCTTCGGCAAGGCGCAGATCGTGTCGGCGGCCTACATGGGCTTCGCGCACGGACATAACGATGCGCAGAAGACCATGGGCATCATCGCCATGACGCTGATCGGCGCCGAGGCCACCGGTGCGCTGGACAACCTGCCTGCGTTCCTGGCCTTCATGCATCCGGATGCGAGCGCCGGGGACGGCATCGCCATGTGGATCGTGCTGACCTGCGCGGTGGTGATGGCAGCGGGTACGGCGTCCGGCGGCTGGAAGATCATCAAGACGCTGGGCCACAAGATGGTCAAGCTGCATCCGATCCATGGCTTTGCCGCAGAAACCAGCTCGGCCACGGTGCTGACCGTGGCGGCGCACTTCGGCATGCCGGTGTCGACCACGCACAGCATCTCCACCGCGATCATGGGCGTTGGCTTTGCCAAGAACCCGCGTTCGCTGCGCCTGGGGGTGATCGAGCGCATCGTGTGGGCCTGGATCCTGACCATCCCGGCCGCCGGTGGCTGCGCCTACCTGATCCTCAAGCTGTTCGAGATGGTCGGCTGGGCCTGACCGCCCGACGCCCCGCGTCGGTTGCGCCACAAAAAACGCCGGCCCTTGGGGCCGGCGTTTTTTTGTCAAGCTTCCAGCGACGCCAAGTCGCCCTTGGTCTCCAACCGCGCCGAGTGAACAGCACCGCCGCAACGGGGTTGGGGCCGTCGCCACGGCCCCGGGAAACGACGGGTCAGGCTTCCAGCGACGCCAGGTCGCCCTTGGTCTCCAGCCGCGCCGAGTGAACACCACCGCCGCAGCGGGGTTGGGGCCGTCGCCACGGCCCCGGGAAACGACGGGTCAGGCTTCCAGCGA
>NZ_DAMBRS010000017.1:59213-73486 GCF_032054965.1 Stenotrophomonas chelatiphaga
CGCCAGGTCGCCCTTGGTCTCCAGCCACCCCTTCCGATCACTGGCACGCTTCTTCGCCAGCAGCATGTCCATCAGCGAATGGGTCTGCTCGCCATCATCGATGGTCAGCTGGACCAGCCGGCGCGTATCGGGATGGATGGTCGATTCGCGCAGCTGCGGCGGGTTCATCTCGCCCAGGCCCTTGAAGCGGGTCACGCTGATCGCGCCCTTGATCTTCTCGCGCTCGATCTTGTCCAGCATGGTGCGCTTTTCTTCTTCATCCAGCGCGTAGAACACCTGCTTGCCCACGTCGATGCGGAACAGCGGCGGCATCGCCACGAACACATGGCCGGCATCCACCAGCGCCGGGAAGTGCTTCAGGAACAGCGCGGTGAGCAGGGTGGCGATGTGCAGGCCGTCCGAATCGGCGTCGGCCAGGATCACCACCTTGCCGTAGCGCAGGCCGCTGATGTCTTCCTTGCCCGGATCGCAACCGATGGCGATGGCCAGGTTGTGCACTTCTTCGGAAGCCAGCACGCTGTTGGAGGAGACCTCCCAGGTGTTCAGGATCTTGCCGCGCAGCGGCATGATGGCCTGGAAGTCCTTGTCGCGGGCCTGCTTGGCGCTGCCGCCGGCCGAGTCACCTTCCACCAGGAACAGCTCGGTGCGGGACAGGTCCTGGCTGATGCAGTCGGCCAGCTTGCCGGGCAGGGCGGGGCCCTGGGTGACCTTCTTGCGCACCACCAGTTTTTCGGTCTTCAGGCGCGCGCTGGCGCGTTCGATCGCCAGTTGCGCGATGCGCTCGCCGATTTCCACGTTCTGGTTCAGCAGCAGGCTGAAGGCATCGTGCGCGGCGCCTTCGACGAAACCGGCGGCCTGGCGCGAAGACAGGCGTTCCTTGGTCTGCCCGCTGAACTGCGGGTCGGTCATCTTGATCGACAGCACGAAGGCGACCCGGTCCCAGACGTCTTCCGGGGCCAGCTTGACGCCGCGCGGCAGCAGGTTGCGGAAGTCGCAGAACTCGCGCAGCGCCTCGGTCAGGCCGGTACGCAGGCCGTTGACGTGGGTGCCGTGCTGGGCGGTGGGGATCAGGTTGACGTAGCTTTCCTGCACCAGCTCGCCTTCGGGCATCCACGCGACGGCCCAGTCGGCGATCTCGTTTTCCTTCTTGACGTGGCCGACGAACAGGTTGCCCGGCAGCATTTCCCGCTCGCCGAGTTCCAGCTTCAGGTAGTCGCGCAGACCGTCCTCGTAATGCCAGGTGTCCACTTCGCCGGTGGCTTCGTCGGTCAGCTTGACCGTCAGCCCCGGGCACAGCACGGCCTTGGCGCGCAGCAGGTGCTTGAGCGCGCGCACCGCGAACTTGGGCGTGTCGAAGTACTTCGGATCCGGCCAGAAGCGCAGGCGGGTGCCGGTATTCTTCTTGCCCACGCTGCCGACCACTTCCAGCGGCGAAGCGAGATCGCCATTGCGGAAGGTGATGCGGTGCTCGGCGCCTTCGCGCTTGATGTGCAGTTCCACCAGGGTGGACAGCGCGTTGACCACGCTGACGCCCACGCCATGCAGGCCGCCGGAGAAGGTGTAGTTGTTGTTGTTGAACTTGCCGCCTGCATGCAGGCGGGTCAGGATCAGTTCCACGCCGGGGATCTTCTCTTCCGGGTGGATGTCCACCGGCATGCCGCGGCCGTCATCGCTGACTTCCACGCTGCCATCCTTGTACAGGGTGATCTCGATGGAACGGGCGTGGCCGGCCAGCGCTTCGTCCACCGAGTTGTCGATCACTTCCTGCGCCAGGTGGTTCGGGCGGGTGGTGTCGGTGTACATGCCGGGGCGGCGCTTGACCGGGTCAAGGCCGGACAGGACTTCGATATCGGCGGCGTTATAGCGGGTGTTCATCTATGTTTCAAAGCGTTGGAGCGACGCGCAAGTGTGCGGTCTGGGCAGGGATTTTGCACGCCTGCGGTTCATCTGGCGGGGCGGCAGGGGGGCTAAAATGGCCGCAGCTGGGAAAGTGACCCCAGCGCCCCCATTTTCGAGTCGTTACCGCGAGGAGGACTCCATGAAGAAGCTGCTTACCATTGCCATCGTTGCCGCTGCCGTGGTCGCCGTACCGCTGGCGCTGGCCCAGAACGCCGGTCAGCCGGCGCCGCAGCAGGGCGACCAGGCCAATCCGGCGCAGGCCGAAGCCGATGCCAAGGCCAAGCGCCGCGCACAGGCCAATGCCGAGCTGAAGGCCAGCGGCCAGCAGGTCCCGCAGCGCGAGGAAGAAGAGGAGGAAGCCCGCAAGAAGCGCTGATCTGCCGCGCTTGCGTGCCCGGGCCCCGGTTCTGCCGGGGCCTTCTTTTTGCCCGGTTGTCGGCTGCCCCTTGGGCTTGGGGCCTTCAATCTGTAAACTATCGCTTTCCGGGAGTAGTGCGTGTCCACCATCAGCGATTGGACTGGCAAGGCCATGCGTGGCAGCCAGCAAGGCTGGGCGCAGGTGACGGTCTCCACGACCGGCACGGCCAAGCTGACCTCGCTCGCTGGCCACCGCCTCAGCTCCCCCCTCGCTGCCTCGGCGAGTCGCAAATCCCCCTTTCTGCCTACCCCCCGCCCGTTGGGCCGGAGGGGCGTGGCCGTTTCCCAATTCAATACAGGATGCTTGCAGCCATGACTCCCTTGATTTTCGTAACCGGCGGCGTGGTGTCCTCGCTCGGCAAAGGCATTGCCGCCGCGTCTTTGGCCGCCATCCTCGAAGCCCGTGGCCTGAAGGTCACGATGATGAAGCTCGATCCGTACATCAACGTCGACCCGGGCACCATGAGCCCGTTCCAGCACGGTGAGGTGTATGTCACCGATGACGGTGCCGAGACCGACCTGGACCTGGGTCATTACGAGCGTTTCGTGCGCACCCGCCTGAGCCGCAAGAACTCGGTCACCACCGGGCGCATCTACGAGAACGTGATCCGCAAGGAGCGCCGCGGCGACTACCTCGGCGCCACCGTGCAGGTCATCCCGCACATCACCGATGAGATCCGCCGCTGCATCGACGAAGCCACCGAAGGGTTCGACGTGGCGCTGGTGGAAATCGGCGGCACCGTCGGCGACATCGAGTCGCTGCCGTTCCTGGAGGCCATCCGTCAGGTGCGCACCGAACGCGGCCCGGAAAAGGCGTTGTTCATGCACCTCACGCTGGTGCCCTACATCAGCGCCGCCGGCGAGCTGAAGACCAAGCCGACCCAGCATTCGGTCAAGGAACTGCGTTCGATCGGCATCCAGCCGGATGTGCTGCTGTGCCGTTCCGAGCAGGCGGTACCGGATTCGGAGCGCCGCAAGATCGCCCAGTTCACCAACGTTTCCGAGCGCGCGGTGATCAGCGTGCCGGACGTGGACGTGCTGTACAGCATCCCGATGGGCCTGCATGCGCAGGGCCTGGATGACATCGTGGTGAACCAGTTCAAGCTGGCCGACAAGGCCGGCCCGGTCGACCTGTCGATGTGGGAAGACGCGGTGGATGCCACGCTCAACCCGCTCGATGCGGTCACCATCGCGGTGGTCGGCAAGTACGTGGACCACCAGGATGCGTACAAGTCGGTGGGCGAGGCGCTCAAGCACGGCGGCCTGCGCCAGCGCACCAAGGTCACCCTGAAGTGGCTGGAAGCGCAGGAGCTGGAAGGCAGCGACATGGCCGCCCTGGCCGATGTCGATGGCATCCTGGTGCCTGGCGGCTTCGGCGACCGCGGCTTCGAAGGCAAGGTGCTGACCTCGCAGTACGCCCGCGAGCACAAGGTGCCTTACTTCGGCATCTGCTACGGCATGCAGGCCGCGGTGGTGGACTATGCCCGCCACGTGCTCGGCCTTGAAGGGGCCAACAGCACCGAGAACGACCGCCAGTCGCCGGACCCGGTGATCGGCCTGATCACCGAATGGCGCACCGCCAGCGGCGACGTGGAAAAGCGTGACGACAAGAGCGACCTCGGCGGCACGATGCGCCTGGGCCTGCAGGAGCAGCGCCTGAAGCCGGGCACGCTGGCCCGCGAGCTGTACGGCAAGGACGTGGTCGAAGAGCGCCACCGTCATCGTTACGAGTTCAACAACCGCTACCGCACCCAGCTGGAAGATGCCGGCCTGGTGATCGCCGGCAAGTCGATGGATGACACGCTGGTGGAAGTGGTCGAACTGCCGCGCAGCGCACACCCGTGGTTCCTGGCCTGCCAGGCGCACCCGGAATTCCTGTCCACCCCGCGCGCCGGCCACCCGCTGTTCATCGGCTTCATCCGTGCCGCGCGCGAGCGCAAGGCCGCGGGCCAGCCGTTGGCCGAAGCCCACGCCTGACTTGCAGTGGGGGCATGCAGCCCCCATGTTCCGCGCTTGAACCCCTGATGCCTGCCGGCACGCGCCGGCGCCGCGCCACAACAAGGAAACGCCATGAAACTGTGTGGATTCGAGGTCGGGCTGGACCAGCCCCTGTTCCTGATCGCCGGCCCCTGCGTGATCGAGTCGATGCAGCTGCAGCTCGACGTCGCCGGTCGCCTGAAGGAAATCACCAACCGGCTCGGGGTGAACTTCATCTTCAAGTCCAGCTTCGACAAGGCCAACCGCACCTCCGGCACCGCCTTCCGCGGTCCGGGCCTGGAAGAAGGCCTGAAGGTGCTGGCCGAAGTGAAGAAGCAGATCGGCGTGCCGGTGCTGACCGACGTGCATGAGTACACGCCGATGGACGAAGTGGCTTCGGTGGTGGATGTGCTGCAGACGCCGGCGTTCCTGGTCCGGCAGACCGATTTCATCAAGAAGGTGTGTGCCGCCGGCAAGCCGGTGAACATCAAGAAGGGCCAGTTCCTGTCCCCGTGGGACATGAAGCCGGTGGTGGAAAAAGCCAAGTCGACCGGCAACGAGCAGATCATGGTCTGCGAGCGCGGCGCCAGCTTCGGCTACAACAACCTGGTCAGCGACATGCGCTCGCTGTCGGTGATGCGCGATACCGGCTGCCCGGTGGTGTTCGATGCCACCCATTCGGTACAGCTGCCGGGCGGGCAGGGCACCAGCTCCGGTGGCCAGCGCGAGTTCGTGCCGGTGCTGTCGCGCGCTGCGGTCGCCGTCGGGGTGTCCGGCCTGTTTGCCGAGACCCATCCGGACCCGTCCAAGGCGCTGTCCGATGGCCCGAACGCCTGGCCGCTGGACCGCATGGAAGAACTGCTGGAGACCCTGATGGAGCTCGATGCGGTGACCAAGAAGCACGGTTTCTCGCGCTTCGCATGAGTCTTGACCCGTGGGCGGCGCTCGCTGTGCGCCGCCAGCGGCGGCAGTGGCGGCACTGGCCATGGGGCTGGATGGCGTTCGGCCTGTCCTTGGCGGCGTGGGCCAGCGTGTTCATGCTGGCCTTCCTGGTGCTTGCCAGTGTCGGCATGCCCGGCGATGGCAACCACGCCATGCGGGCGACCCGCATTCCCCTGCTGATCACCCTGTCCTTCGGCGCGCTGGTGACCGTCGGCTGCCTGGTGGCCAGCATGCTGTCGCTGCGCCTGCCGCAACGGCCGGCCGCAGGCATCGCTTCGCTTGCGCTGCTGGCCTTGCTGGTGGCCTGCCTGCTGGTGCCGCGCCTGTTCTAGACACCCCGCTGCGGGCGTGTCGGCACGGGATTCAGCCGCCGATTTGGCAATGGGCGGCCGTGCGGGGATAATCACGCGGCATTCGTTTTTGTCGCCTTCCTCTACAGACAGGTAACCGGCCAGCCCATGAGTACGATCCGCAGCATCCACGCCCGTGAAATCCTCGACAGCCGTGGCAATCCCACGCTGGAAGCCGACGTCATCCTGGAGGACGGTTCGTTCGGTCGTGCCGCCGTGCCCTCCGGCGCCTCGACCGGCACCAAGGAAGCGGTGGAGCTGCGTGACGGCGACAAGACCCGTTACCTGGGCAAGGGCGTGCGCAAGGCCGTGGAGAACATCAACGGCGCCATCGCCGGTGCGCTGGCCGGCTTCGATGCCACCGACCAGGAAGGCCTTGACCGCCGCCTGATCGACCTCGATGGCACCGAGAACAAGGGGCGCCTGGGCGCCAACGCGCTGCTGGGTGTTTCGATGGCCGCCGCGCATGCCGCAGCCGCATCGAACAAGCAGGCGCTGTGGCAGTACCTGGCCGGCAAGACCGGCGTGTCCCCGTCGCTGCCGGTGCCGATGATGAACATCATCAACGGCGGTGCGCACGCGGACAACAACGTGGACTTCCAGGAGTTCATGGTGCTGCCGGTGGGCTTCAGCTCGTTCTCCGAAAGCCTGCGCGCCGGTACCGAAATCTTCCATTCGCTGAAGTCCGTGCTGAAGGGCCATGGCCTGAGCACCGCCGTGGGTGACGAAGGCGGCTTCGCGCCGGACTTCCGCAGCAACGTCGAAGCGCTGGACACCATCCTGGAAGCGATCGGCAAGGCCGGCTACACCGCCGGTGACGACGTGCTGCTGGGGCTGGACGTGGCCTCCAGCGAGTTCTACGAGAACGGAAAGTACAACCTGGTCGGCGAGAACAAGCGCCTGACCTCCGAGCAGTTCGTCGACTTCCTCGCCGACTGGTCGAACCAGTACCCGATCATCACCATCGAAGACGGCCTGGCCGAGAACGACTGGGCCGGCTGGAAGCTGCTGACCGACCGCATCGGCAAGAAGGTGCAGCTGGTCGGCGACGATCTGTTCGTCACCAACCCGAAGATCTTCAAGGAAGGCATTGATTCGGGCACCGCCAACGCGATCCTGATCAAGGTCAACCAGATCGGCACCCTGAGCGAAACGCTGGAAGCGATCGCCATGGCCGACCGTGCCGGTTACGCCGCCATCGTGTCGCACCGTTCCGGTGAGACCGAAGACACCACCATCGCAGACATCGCCGTTGCCACCACCGCGACCCAGATCAAGACCGGTTCGCTGTGCCGCAGCGATCGCGTGGCCAAGTACAACCAGCTGCTGCGCATCGAAGAAGCGTTGGGTGCCGGCGCGCGCTACGCCGGTCGTGATGCCTTCGTTTCGTTGAAGCGCTGATCCCATGCGCAACTGGCGGTGGGCGCTGTTGGCCTTGGCCCTGCTGCTGGCATGGTTGCAGTACCGTTTCTGGTTCGGCCCGGGCAACTCAGGCGAAGTGATGACCCTGGAAGCCCAGGTCGAGCACCAGAACCGTGACAACGATGGCCTGCAGCAGCGCAACGATGCGCTGGCTGCGGAAGTGCAGGACCTCAAAGAGGGGCAGGCCGCCATCGAAGAGCGTGCACGCAGCGAGCTGGGCATGATCAAGCCCGGCGAGAAGTTCTACCGCGTCGTCGAAGATGCGCCGGTCGCGCCGGTGCAGGCGCCTTCGGCCGGCCCGGTGCCGACCGATCACCCGGCGGACGTGCCATGAGCGCGGCGATCTGGGTGATCGTACCGGCCGCCGGTCGTGGCAGCCGTTTCGGTGCCCCGGTACCGAAACAGTACCTGCAGGCGGGCGGGCAGACGCTGCTGGCGCATACGCTGGATGCGCTGCTGGTGCATCCGGCCGTGGCCGGGGCGATGGTGGTCATCAGTGCCGACGACGTCGATTGGCCGGGCTGGACCGAATGGTCCGGCAAGCCCGTGCTGACCTGCCACGGCGGCGACACGCGTGCGGCGTCGGTGCTGGCCGGGCTGCTTGCATTGCCCGACAGCGTGCGCGCCGATGAGTTCGTGCTGGTGCATGATGCAGCGCGGCCCAACCTGGCCCTTGCCGATCTCAGCCGGTTGCTGGAAGTGGGCCGCGCCGACCCGGTTGGCGCGATCCTGGCCGCCCCGGTGCGCGACACGCTGAAACGTGCCGGCGACGATGGTGGCATCGACGGGACCGAGCCGCGCGCGCGGCTGTGGCGGGCACTGACACCGCAGCTGTTCCGTCGCCATCAGTTGGCACGTGCGCTGACCGATGCGGCGGCGTCCGGCATCGAGGTCACCGACGATGCCATGGCCATGGAATGCCAGGGCCAGCGTCCGCTGCTGGTGGAGGGCAGCGAAGACAACTTCAAGGTCACCACGCCGGCGGACCTGGATCGCTTCGAATTCGTACTTTCACGTCGCGCCGGATGATCCTCGCGCGCGCTGCACCGCAAAGGCTGTTCCGATGACCACGCTTCCATTCCCGCCTGTCCGCATCGGCCAGGGTTACGACGTCCATGCCTTCGGCCCGGGCGACCACATCATGCTGGGGGGCGTGCGCGTAGCGCATACCGCCGGCGTGCTGGCGCACAGCGATGGCGATGTGATCCTGCATGCGCTGTGCGATGCGATGCTCGGCGCGCTGGCGCTGGGCGATATCGGCCAGCACTTCCCGCCCAGCGATGACCGCTGGAAGGACGCCGACAGCAGCGATTTCCTGATCCATTGCGACGTGCTGCTGCGTTCGCGCGGCTGGCGGGTCGGCAATACCGACATCACCGTGATCTGCGAACGTCCCAAGGTCGGGCCGCATGCGGCGGCCATGCGCGAACGCATCGCCGAGCTGCTGCAGCTGCCGCTGGATGCGGTCAGCATCAAGGCGACCACGTCGGAGAAGCTGGGCTTCACCGGTCGCGAGGAAGGCATCGCCGCGCAGGCCATCGTGCTGCTGGTGGCGGCATGACGCCGTTGCCGCTGGCCTTTGGCGGGCCGCTGTTCGCGCGTGCGCTGATCCGCAGCACGCCCGATGATTTCCAGGTCGATGAACTGCCATCCTTCGAGCCCACTGGCGAAGGCGAGCACCTGCTGCTGGAGATCCGCAAGCGCGGCGCCAACACGGTGCACGTGGCCAAGCTGCTGGCGCAGTGGGCCGGCCTGCCGGAGATGGCGGTGAGCTTCGCCGGCATGAAGGATCGGCACGCGGTCACGACCCAGCGCTTCAGCGTGCACCTGCCCAAGCGCGTGGCGCCGGACCTGGCCCTGCTGGACAGCGACGAAGTGCACGTGGTGTCCTCGACCTGGCACAACCGCAAGCTGCAGCGCGGCGCGCTGGCCGGCAACCGCTTCAAGCTGGTGCTGCGCGACGTGGACGGTGATGCCGCGGCGATCGACGCACGCCTGCAGCAGATCGCCGAACGCGGCATTCCCAACTGGTTCGGCGAACAGCGCTTCGGCCGCGATGGTGGCAACGTGCCGGCGGCGCTGGCGATGTTCGGCGGCCGCCGCATGCGCAAGGACCAGCGTTCGCTGCTGCTGTCGGCCGCGCGCTCTGCGCTGTTCAACCGCGTGCTGGCCGCGCGCGTGGAGCAGGGCAGCTGGGACCAGCCGATCGACGGCGAGGTATGGATGCTGGATGGCAGCCGCAGCGTGTTCGGCCCGGAGCCGTGGAGCGAGGTGCTGGCCGAGCGCCTGGCGCGTTTCGACATCCATCCCAGTGGCCCGTTGTGGGGTGTCGGCGACCTGCGCAGCAGCGATGCCGCGCGCGCGCTGGAGCTGGGTGCGATCGACGACGAGCAGTCACAGGCACTGCGTGCCGGGCTGGAGGCCGAAGGCCTGAAGCACGAACGCCGTTCGCTGCGTCTGCGTCCGGCGCTGCTGCAGCACAACTGGCTGCAGGAGGGCGTGCTGGAACTGTCCTTCGCGCTGCCGCCGGGCTGCTACGCCACCGCCGTGCTGCACGAGCTCGGACCGGTCACCGACGCGTCCCATTAGAAAAGGTGGGCCGGGTGCGCGCACCTGGCCCACAGCCATGGGCCTGTTCGGATCAGCAGCCGCCCACCCGCAGGTATCCATCACAGTTGTGCAGACTCGCAACGTCCGCGTCGGCAACCGTTATGTCGCTGTACTGGGTTTTGCCATCCCTTGTCTTGCAGTTGCCCTGCACGAAGCAAGCGCGAGGACGACCCCATGCATCCAGTGAGCAGGTGGCTTTCGCGGGCGAACTCCGCGCGGCCGCATCGCAGTTCGGGGTGGTGCCGCGCGGCATCAGCGCGGACCCGTCCGTGGAGCTGCCGTGGACGGTGGGTGCCCATAGGGCGGAGACGAGAACAAGCGTTGTCAAAACGCACGTACCGGCATTCATGTTGATCTCCTGGCTGGATGGAAGCGGGGCCGGGAATCGCAGTGCGCATCCGGCCCCGTACGCATCACAGCACCGGCCCAGGCGTTTCGGCCCAGTTTTTCTGGGGCGCCGCCCTTGTCAGCGCGAATCCGCTGTGCAGCTCACAATTTGCGTGCTCGGGCGATCGAGATGGCAGATGGATATGAGGCCTGATCACGGGTTGTCTGGACATCGCCATGCGCGCCGTGAGCGGGAAACGTCACTCCTCACGGCCCCAGGCGGTGTCCCTGACGCAGCGTCGCGGAAGTGGGCAGGTGGCCGATCAGCTACGGGCCAGCAGCACCAGCACCGCGCCGGTGCCTCCCTGCGCGCTGGGAGCGGAGTGGAAGGCCAGCACGTCGTTGCGCAGGCGCAGGTGGCGGTCGACCAGGTTCTTCAACACCGGCGCGCCGCCATCGGACTGCAGGCCCTTGCCGTGGATGATGCGCACGCAGCCATGTTCGTGGTCATGCGCTTCCAGCAGGAACTGGCGCAGCAGCTGTTCGGCCTGGGTGGCGGTGGCGCCATGCAGGTCCAGTTCGTCCTGGACCGAGTACTGGCCCTTCTTCAGGCGCTGGAACATCCGCGGGGGCAGGTTGTCGCGGCGGTAGCTGAGCGCATCACCGGCATCCAGCGGGGGGCCGGCGCGCAGCAGCCGGGCGAACTCCCCCATGGCTTCCTGTTCATCGCGTTCAGCCATCCGGGCGCGTGGGCGCGGCTTGGGCGCGGACGGCGTCGGGCCGCTGCCTTTTCGCAGCGGGGTGACCTGCCCGATGGCCGAGCGGAACAGCTCGGCGGGATCTTCGTCATGCGGATGCGACATGGGGACAGGTTAACGCATGCCGCCGCCGTCATGAGGATGCTCAATGACCCATGGCAGGGTAGGCCCTGCGACCGGCATGCGGCACAATACAAGACGCACTTGCGAGGTCGCCGCCGCCGGGGGAGCGCCGTGACCACGTCCATGTCAGCAGTGATGGAAGCGAAGTCTTGAACGATCATGTGGTGAAAACGCAGATGCGGGTCCTGGTCAGCAATGACGATGGTGTCGATGCGCCGGGCATCGCCATGCTGGCGACGGTCCTGCGCCAGGCCGGGCACGACGTCACCGTGGTCGCCCCCGACCGTGACCGCTCCGGCGCCAGCAACTCGCTGACCCTGGACCTGCCGATCCGCCTGAAGCGGCTGGATCCGCACACCGTGTCGGTGGCCGGCACCCCGACCGACTGCGTGCACCTGGCATTGACCGGACTGCTGGACCAGGAACCGGACATCGTGGTGTCGGGCATCAACAACGTCGCCAATCTGGGCGACGACGTGATTTATTCGGGTACCGTGTCGGCGGCGATGGAAGGGCGGCATCTCGGCCTGCCTGCCGTGGCGGTATCGCTGGTCAGCCACAACCATGAGCCGAAGCATTTCCAGACCGCCGCGCGCGCGGCGGTGGAGATCGTGGCGCAGCTGAAGGCCGATCCGCTGCCTGCCGACACGATCCTCAACGTCAACGTGCCCGACCTGCCCTGGAACGAGGTCAAGGGATTCGAAGTGACCCGGCTGGGCAACCGCCACCGCGCCGAAGGCTGCATCGCGCAGAAGGACCCGCGCGGCAATGCGGTCTACTGGATCGGCCCGGCAGGGCGCGAACAGGATTCCGGCCCGGGCACGGATTTCCATGCGGTGCGTACCGGTTTCATTTCCATCACCCCGATCCAGGTCGACCTGACCCGCTACCAGGCGCTGGAAAAGGTCGCCAGCTGGGTCGGTGGGTTGAGCGCCGCACTGGGCCGTCCGGCATGACCGCGCGACTGCGACTGCAGCCCGAAGCGGTGGGCATCGGCATGACTTCCCAGCGCGTGCGTGATCGCCTGGTCGAGCGCCTGCGCGAGGCCGGCATCGTCGATGAGGCCACCCTCAACGCCATCCGCGTGGTGCCACGTCATCTGTTCATTGATGAAGCGCTGGCCTCGCGGGCCTACGAAGACACCGCCCTGCCGATCGGGCATGGCCAGACCATTTCCCAACCCTGGGTCGTCGCGCGCATGACCGAGGCGATCCTGCAGGTTGCGCCGAAGACCGTGCTCGAAGTGGGTACCGGTTCGGGTTACCAGGCGGCCGTGCTGGCCGCGGTCGGCCTGGAGGTGTTCACCGTCGAGCGCATCGGCGACCTGCTGCGACAGGCGCGCAAGCGGTTCCGTTCGCTGGCCATGAACATCCGCACCAAGCATGACGATGGCCGCGCGGGCTGGCCGGAACATGGGCCCTACGACGCCATCGTAGTCACCGCCGCAGCGCCGGCGCTGGTGGATGTGTTGATCGATCAGCTGGCGGTGGGCGGCCGACTGGTCGCGCCGGTCGGTGGGCCGGGCGCGCAGTCGCTGGTGCAGCTGGACCGCCTGCCCGATGGCAGCATCACGCAGTCCGTGTTGGCGCCGGTCACCTTCGTCCCATTGCTGTCTGGCATGCTGGACTGATTTTTCACGGAGCAGGGCATTCATGAAGATTTTCGGGCCGCTGTACGAGCGCGCATTGAAGTGGGCCAACCATGAGCGGGCACCGACCTACCTGACGGTGCTGAGCTTCATCGAAGCGATCATTTTCCCGGTAATGCCGGAGGTGATGCTGGCCCCGATGTGCGTGGCCCAGCCCAAGCGCGGCTGGTGGTTCGCCACCCTCAGCCTGGCCGGTTCGATGGTGGGTGCGGTGGTCGGCTATGCGCTGGGCCATTTCGCTTTCGAGGCGGTCAAGCCGCTGCTGGACACCATGGGCATGCTGCCGGGCATCGAGCGCGGCATCGCGATCGTGCAGGCCAAGATGGCCGAGTCGCCGTGGGCGGTGTTCACCTTCCTGGTGCTGGGCGGCTTCATGCCGATCCCGATGAAGGTCTTCACATGGGCGTCGGGTATCGTCGGGGTACCGATGCCGCAGTATCTGCTGAGCATGCTGATCGGGCGTGGCAAGCGCGTGTTCGTGCTGGCTGCGGTGATCCGCATCGGTGGACCGCGCGCCGAGGCGGCGCTGCGTCGCTGGATTGAACCGCTGGGCTGGATCGCCACCGCGATGGTGGTGGTGCTGGTTGCCTGGCTTGTATGGAGGTCGAAGTTCGCATGAGTGCTGATCGTTTCAACAGGGGGCTGCGCCTGGGCGCGCTGGCCATCACGCTGTCCGCGTTGACCGCCTGCGGTACCGCCACCGTGGTGCGCCCCTCCGGCTCCGGTGGCGGTGGGGCATCGGCCACGCCGAAGGCATCCATCGCCCAGCCGGGCAAGACGGTGCGCGTGCAGAAGGGCGATACGGTCTATGCGCTGGCGCGCATCCACAGCATCACGCCGGCCGATCTGATCGCCTGGAACAACCTGTCCAATCCGTCGACGATCTACCCCGGCCAGGTAATCCGCCTGTATCCGCAGGGTGCGGGTGGCAGCCGGGTGCCGACCACCGTGGTCACCGCGCCGCGCGCGTCCGGTGGCAGCACGACCACGACGACCCCGGCTGCGACCACGCCGCCGGTGCGCAGCAGCATCAACTGGCGCTGGCCGGCCGATGGGGCGGTGGTGGGCCGGTTCGTGGCCGGTGAGACGACCAAGCAGGGCGTGGATATCGCCGGCACCAGCGGCCAGGCCGTCAAGGCGGCCGCCGACGGTGTGGTGGTGTATTCAGGCGCGGGCCTGGTGGGCTATGGCGAGCTGATCATCGTCAAGCACAACGAGCAGTGGCTGTCGGCTTACGGCCATAACCGCAAGCGCCTGATGAACGAAGGCCAGAGCGTGAAGGCCGGCCAGCAGATTGCCGAAATGGGCCGGACCGGCGCGAACCGGGACATGCTGCATTTCGAGATCCGCTACAACGGCAAGCCGGTAGACCCGCAGCAGTACCTGCCGGCACGGTAACGGTTACCGCTGAGAGCGTGGCTGCCGTGGTGTCTGTCTGTTTGGCGGGTGGCGGTAGGCTAGACGGGACACGCCTTGAATCCGTCCTTGGAGGCTCGTCGCCGCATCCATGCGGCTCTAACGGTCCCGCCTAGCCCACCGCCACCCGCCTTCGACACGGTCGCCTCGGCGGGGGGAGAAAAAAGCAAAGCAAAAGCAAAGCGTCACAGCCGATCGTTGGATCGGCTGTCTGCTTTTGCTTTTGCTTTTCTATTTTTCCCCCGGCCACCGGGGATTGTCGGGGGGGGCGGGGTAGGGGGCGTTGGCAGGACCGTCTTTTCGCATGGATGCGAAAAGCGAGCCCCCAGGGTGAAGTGACCCCCGGGAGTTGGACAGCTGATCCAACCTCCGAGGGTTACATGA
>NZ_DAMBRS010000018.1:0-59659 GCF_032054965.1 Stenotrophomonas chelatiphaga
AGGATGCGGTCTTTGCCGTCCCCCGACCAGCCCCACCGCCCGGCCCGCCCCCAGCTGCGGCTTCAAACGAGAGCCACCCGCGAGGGGGGCCAACCCGTTAGCCCAACTACCCGCGCGGACGCCGCGAAGGCACCAGCGCGAACGTATCCACCGCCAGCTTCTCGGCATGGTTCAACCACGCCCGGATCTCCAGGTCATCCACCTCGTGGTCCAGCCCGAAGCTCAGGTTGATCCGCCCGCTGGCATCGGGCTGCACCCACTGCTGGGCCAGCACCACCTGCCGCTGCGAGGACACCGCTTCGATCCAGAAACCGCGTTGCGGCTGCGTGCTTGCCACCAGCTCCAGCATGTACTGGCCGGCGCGTGTGCGGCGGCCCTTGTCGGTGATCATGTGGGCCTGGCGCACGCTCGGGCGCGGGCCATCGAAGGCATCCAGCGCGGCATCCACCTGCACGCCGCCGCGCAGTTCGTCATCGCGGTACAACTTGATGCCGTTCTCGCGGTTGACCAGCAGCGCGCACCAGTCACCATCGGCGGAACCGTCTTCAAAGGCGGTGCAACGGTCCACGTAGGCCAGCGTGCTGTCCTTGTCGGCTTCGTCGAACTGGCGCGAGGTGTTTTCCAGATACACCGTCTTCAGCGCCCAGTCCTTGTCGTACTCCAGCAGCACCGGCGGCTGCACGTGCTGCACGCCGACGATCACCTGGTTGCCCTCGTCGATGCGCAGCTCGCGGGTGGGCTCGCCCAGCCACAGCGAACGGGCGAACGCCAGGTACTTCGGATACTCGCGGCCGTTGTCCTTGCGCGCAGCAACGCTGGCACTGGCGGGACGCTGAGGATCCAGCAGAGAACGGCCGAAGCCGATGCGCCGGATCGCCGGATCCAGCAGGCTCAGCAGGGTGGCGCCACTGTCCAGCGTGGTGGCGTCGTCCACCTGCAGCTGGCGCGGTTCGATGCCGTTGCCCACGAACAGCAGCAGGTTCTCGCGCTCCTGCTTGGCCAACACGTGGCTGAGGTCGTTGGGCATGGCCAGGTGATCGGACGACACCACGATCAGCGTGTCCTTGCCGTACGGGCTGGCCTGGATGCGCGCGACCAGCTGGGAGATCAGGCGGTCGGTGCATTTCAGGGCGTTGAGCAGGCCGATATTGCCGTGCTCGCTTTCATAGCGCTCATTCCGGCACGACACCGGCAGGTGCCCCGCAGGATGATGGGTGTCCATGGTCAGCGTGGTCAGCATGAACGGCTCTTTGCCGCGCGAGAGCTCTTCGAAGCGGCGATACGCGGTGTCCAGCAGCACGTCGTCATGCACGCCCCAGGCCGAGTAGTGGATGCGGCCGACCTTCTTCTGCTGCTTGAACCACGCCAGGTCGTGCACTTCATCGAAACCGTGGCTGGCCAGGAACTGGCCCTTGCCGGCGAACTGCCCATTGGCGCCGCCCAGGTAATGGTTGGTGTAACCCTGCTGCTTCAGGTAGTCGCCCAGGCACACCGCCTTGGGCAGGAAGCTGCCCATGCGGTCCATGCTGTTTTCATCGCCCTGGGCGGTGGTCAGCGGCACGCCGCACATCGACGCCACCAGCCCGGCGATGGTCCAGCCGCTGCCTTCCGGCGAGTCCAGCCCGCGCACATCGAGCGAGCGCGCCGCCAGTTTGTTGAGGTTGGGCATCAGGCCGGGGAAGACCTTCTCATCCAGATAGGTGCGTTCCAGGCTTTCGCCGTAGATCCACACGATGTTGCGCGGACGTTGCAGCGGCTGCGTCGGCACCTGGTACTCGGGTGCGATCCCGGCGAAATCGACCGGGCGCAGCTGGTAATACAGGCGCTGGCCATCGGCGAACAGTGGGCTGATGAATATCGCCAGCAGCCAGACACCGGCGAAGCCGACGAACAGTTTCCGGCCGTTGCGCGGCCGCTGCCAACGCTTGATGCGCACCAGCGCGAACGGCAGCAGCGAGACCAGCAGCAGGGCGATATAGCCGGCGATGACACGCTTGAAATCGGACACACCCGCGCCTTCCATGTCGGCACCGAGGTGGTACAACGTGGCCGCATTCAGGCCATCGCCGGACAACTGGTCGATCAACCACCAGCTGCTCAGTGCGATCAGCAGGACCGAAAGCAGGCCGGCCTTCCACCACAACCACTTGCTGGAAACCAGCAACAGCCAGGCGAGCACGAACAGCGTAAGCAACAGAATCCAGAGCATGGGCGTATTCGGCAGTGACGGAGGTGGTGATGGACGTCGTACCGACGCGTGTCCATCCGACCGGAACTGCCAACCACATCTGCATGACAGCCCGATGACTGGATCATGCCTGCACGAACCTGACTGAAATGTTTGTTGAAAACGACAATCACTGCGATGTCGTCAGCTTTGTGCAGCGTGCGTGAAGCGCGCTGCATTGCCAGGTTGGATCTAGCGGTGTCCGCGTTCTTCGCGTGCGCGTGCACGCCGATCAAACAGCAACGCACTGGTGATGATGCCGAGGCCGAGGAACACACCGATCAACATCAATACCATCGCAATAGCGGGATAACCGAACAGGTGCACGCCGTTGTCCACCTTCATCATCAAGGCCGATGCCAGGATCAGTGCGGCGGTGACGATGCCGGCGGACACGCGGTTGGCGATCTTCTGCAGGTTCTCCATCAGCCGCGATTCTTCCAGGCCGGTCACCTTCATCTGCAGCCGGTTTTCCGCCAACAGCGCCAGGATGTCGGTCATCTTGCGCGGACCCACGCGCAGCAGCTCCTGCACTTCCATCGCTTCGCTGGCCAGGTTGGCCGCCGACAGCGATTTCTTCAGCCGCGCGCGCATCACGTGCTGCAGCTGCTTTTCCACGATGCGCCGCGTGTCCAGCGTGGGCGACAGCAGCCGGCACACGGTTTCAAGGTTCAGCAGCGCCTTGCCGATCAGGCTCAGCTCCGGCGGCGTGCGCAGCCCGCTGGCGGTGGCGATGCGCACCATGTCCAGCACCACGCGGCCTTCGGAATAATGGTTGCTGGCGGCGTAGCGGGCGATCATCTGGCCCGTCTCGCGCAGGTAACGTTCTTCTTCGAACGATTCCAGCCGCGTGCTGATGGCGATGATCTCATCGGCCACTTCCTCGCCGCGTCCGTCGACGGCGGCAAACAGGACCTTCAACAGGCGCTCGCGCAGTCGCGGTGGCATGTGCGCGACCATGCCCAGATCGAAGATCGCCAGCCGTCCGTCATGGGTAACGCGCAGGTTGCCCGGGTGGGGATCGGCATGGATTTCGCCGTGCACGAAGATCTGGTCCAGATAGCCGCGGATCAACGCGGCCGCCAGCGGATCCATCGATTGTTCGGTACGGCGGATGTCCGGGATCATGTCCACGCGCACGCCGTCGGCCAGCTGCATGGTCAGCACGCGATGGCTGCAGTAGTCCCATACCGGCTGCGGCACCCACAACGGCTTGAACGGACGCAGGTGCTGCCCGAAGCGCTGCAGGTTCTCCGCTTCGGCCTGGTAGTCCAGCTCCTGCACCAGGGTCTTGGCGAACTCGTTGAGCCAGTCGCGCAGGCGGACACGGCGGCCGACCTGGGTCAGGTGGTCGGCGGCCAGCGCGAAGCTGCGCAGCGCTTCCAGGTCCGAACGCAGCTGGGCGGCGACTTCCGGCTTCTGCACTTTCACCGCCACTTCGCGGCCATCGCGCAGCGTTGCGCGGTGGACCTGGGCGATCGAAGCACAGCCCAGCGGCACTGGATCGAAGCTGGCAAACAGGGTCGACACCGGAGCGCCGAGTTCCTTTTCGATGATGGTGTGGATGCGTTCGACCGGGATCGGCGCGACGCTTTCCTGCATCCGCTCCAGCGCCGTGGCGAACTCCACCGGCACCATGTCCGGCCGGGTGGACAGCATCTGGCCCAGCTTGACGAAGGTCGGGCCGAGCGATTCCAGGTCGGTGACGAACTGTTCCGGATTGCCGTCCGGCGGCACGTCGGGGGCGCCGGCAGCTTCCAGGTTCATCCCGGAGAACACGCCGGAATTGCGGTAGCGCATCAGCAACCGCAGGATCTGGCTGCGGCGGTTCATGCCGGTGATCAACGGCGGGTCGGTGGGCGCGGCAGACGGGTTGTTCAAGCAGGACTCCGCGACGGTACAGGAGGCCCAGTGTGGCCGCGGCCAAGTGGTGGAGCGGTGAATCCGCGGGTGTGTTTCGGGATTCACGCCTTTTCAGTCAGAATCCAGCCTCGACCCTCCCCTACAACATGGACCCTTCATGGCCGGCGCCAGCCTGTTCACCCTGCTCGACGACATCGCCACCCTGCTGGACGATGTGGCGGTCCTGACCAAGGTCGCGGCAAAAAAGACCGCCGGCGTGCTCGGCGATGACCTGGCGCTCAACGCGCAGCAGGTCACCGGCATGAGCGCCAACCGCGAGCTGCCGGTGATCTGGGCGGTGGCCAAGGGATCGCTGGTCAACAAGGTCATCCTGGTGCCGGCGGCGCTGGCGATCAGCGCGCTGGAGGCCTGGCTGAAATCGCGTGGCTACAACGTGCCGCTGATCGTGCCGCTGATGATGCTCGGTGGTGCTTTCCTGTGCTACGAAGGCGTGGAGAAGCTGGCCCATCGCTTCCTGCACCCAGCCGAAGAAGACCAGGCCAAGCAGGCGGAGCGGCGCCAGGCGCTGGCCAACGAGCAGGTAGACATGGTGGCCTTCGAGAAGGACAAGATCAAAGGCGCGATCCGCACCGATTTCATCCTGTCGGCCGAGGTGATCGTGCTGACGCTGGGCGTGGTGGTCACCTCCGGCGCGGCGTTCACCCAGCAGCTGCTGACCTTGAGCGTGGTCGCGCTGGCGATGACCGTGTTCGTCTACGGGCTGGTGGCGGGCATCGTCAAGATCGACGACGCCGGCCTGTATCTGGCCAGGAAGGGCGGGGCGGTGGCGGCGTTCGGGCGCGGCATGGTGGCGAGTGCGCCGTGGCTGATGAAGTTCCTGTCCATCGCCGGTACCGCGGCGATGTTCCTGGTCGGTGGCGGTATCCTGGTGCACAACGTGCCGGCGCTGCACCACTGGGTGCTGGAGCATGGTGGTGAAGGGCAGTGGGCATGGCTGGTCAACGCGCTGGTGAACGTGGGCGTGGGCCTGGTGATCGGCGCGCTGGTGCTGGGTGCGGTGATGCTGGTGCAGAAGCTGCGCGGCAAGCAGGCGCACTGACAGGTAGTGACGGCCGCTGGCCGTCAACGCCGTTTGCCGCAGCCTCGGTGGGGGATGATGCCCGGTGCTGGGTGACGATGCCCGCGTTGGTGGGTGACGACCGTTGGTCGTCACGACGCTGCAGGCGAAAAGCTGTGACGACCAACGGTCGTCACCCACCGTGGGGGCGAGGTTTGACGGCCAGCGGCCGTCACTACCGGGGGGCGAGGTTTGACGGCCAGCGGCCGTCACTAATGGGGGGCAAGGTCTGACGGCCAGCGGCCGTCGCTACCGGGCCTGACGCCTCAGCCGGCCTGCACGCGATTGCGGCCCAGCCGCTTGGCCGCGTACAGCGCTTCGTCGGCACGGCGCAGCAAGGACTCGGCGCTGTCGCCGGTGCTCCACTGCGCCAGCCCGGCACTGAAATGCACCGGCACGCGCTGGTCCTGCACGTTCAACACGCGCTGGGCCAGTGAGCGCTGCAGGCGCTGCAGGGTGGACATGCTGTCCGCCCCCGGGGTGTCCGGCATGACCAGCACGAACTCGTCGCCGCCCAGCCGCGCCACGCTGTCGCTGGCGCGCAGCAGCAGCTGGCAGACACTGACGAAATGCTTGAGCACGGCATCGCCACCGGCGTGGCCGAACTGCGAGTTGGTCTGGCCGAACTCGTCCAGGTCGATCACCGCGACCGCCAGCGCGCTGCCGCCGCGTGCGGAACGGGCGAGTTCGGACTGCAGCAGCTCATCCAGTCCGCGCCGGTTGAGCGCACCGGTCAGCGGATCGGTGCGGACCAGGTCGGTCACTTCGCGCAGGTCCTGTTCCAGCTGGGCGATGCGCTGCTCGGCCACTTCCACCTCCAGGCGGGCATTGGCCAGATGGTCGCGTGCCTGCGCGGCCTGTTGCTGCACCCGCCCGGTGTCCTGCAGCACCGCCTGCAGCAGCTGGTTGAGGTCGGCGATGCTGCGTGCTTCGCGCAGCGCCAGGGCGTAGCTGCTGATGCGGTCGTGGTACTCGCCGGTGCTGTTGGCCATGCCGTCCAGCTGCTGCACGAAGTCGCCCATCAGCCCGCGCATCGCGGCCTTGGATTCGCTGATGCCCTGCTTGAGCAGGCCCTGCTTGTAGATCATCTGGCGCAGTTCGCTGCGGGTTCGTTCGACCGCCGCGGTGTCCAACGGACCGGACAACAGCTGGCGCACGGCATCGATCTGCCCGTGCAGCCAGGCACCGTCGTCGAGCAGCTCGCTGATGTTCTCCAGCAGCAGGTCGAACAGGCCCAGCAGCAGTTCATCGCGTTCCTGCCAGGCCTCGCTGCGCACGCCGATCTGGTGGCCCAGTTCGCGCTGGCCCTGTTCCAGCGCATCCAGCGGCTGGCCGGGCTGCCATTGCTTCCAGGCGGCGGCCTGCGCCACGGCCTGCTCGCGCAGCTGCGGGTCGTGCTGCAGCAGGCCCGCCACGGTGATGCCGAGCACCTGGCGCAGCTGTTCGCGCAGGCGGTCACCGTCGGGCGGCGCATCCGGGGCATGCAGTTCGATGGTGCGGATGTACTTGTCGATCAGCTGGCGCATCGCGCGGCCGTAGCGCGGCCAGTCCGCATCGGCCTGCGCTGACTGCAGGCGATCACCCATGTCGCCCAGCTCGCCGGGCAGGGTCGCCATGCCATCGGCAAAAGCCGCCAGCAGGGATTCGGGGTGTGCGGCGTGCGCGAACAGCTGCTGCAGGCTGAGTCCATTGCCGCCGCGGGTGACCGCGCGCGGGCCGTCGCTGCCCGCGGCGCCCGCACGGACCAGCGCCAGCGATCCAAGCTGGGTGCCGGGGGCGGGGCGGGAATCGCGGCGGTCCGTCATGCGGGGTGTCCGGGAGAGGCAAAGGCTGGTGACAGCATATCGGCGTGGCCGACGTTGGCTTTATACCCGTGCAGCGTTCACGATGGGGAAAATGAACCAGGGGAGAAGGCGATGCGGGTGATGTTGCTGGGCGCGACCGGACTGGTAGGGGGGCAGGCACTGGGGCTGTTGCTGGACGATCCGCGCTGCACGGCGCTGGTCGCGCCGAGCCGGCGGCCGCTGCCGGTGACCGCGCCCAAGCTGGACAATCCGGTGCTGGATTTCGAACACCTGCCCGGCACCGCGCCGTGGTGGGCGGTGGATGCGGTGATCTGCGCGCTGGGCAGCACGATGGCCCAGGCCGGCAGCCGCGATGCCTTCAAGCGCATCGACCACGACTACCCGTTGACCTTCGCCGGGCAGGCCCACGCGCATGGCGCCGGCACCTTCGTGCTGAACTCCGCGGCCGGCGCGGACGCGGGTTCGCGGTTCTTCTACAACCGGGTGAAGGGCGCGCTGGAACAGGACCTGCGCAGGCTGGAATTCGATTCGTTGACGCTGGTGCGGCCCGGGCTGATCGGCGGCCAGCGTGCGCACAAACGCACCGGCGAACACCTGGCACTGCAGGTGCTGGGCGTGCTGGGTCCGCTGCTGCCGCGCGGCTGGCGGATCAATCCGGCGGACAACATCGCCGCTGCCCTGGTGGATGCCGCGCTGGCGCCCCGGCCCGGCGAACACGTGGTCAGCGCGGCCGAGCTGGCCTGAGCACGCCGCGATGTCCCGCTCGCTGCGCCTGAACCGGCTGCTTCAGTTGTTGCGTCGCCATCGGCGACCGGTCCGCGGCCAGCTGCTCGCCGATACGTTGGGCATCAGCCTGCGCACGCTGTACCGCGACATCGCCACGCTGCAGCAGCAGGGCGCGGACCTGCGCGGTGAGGCCGGCATCGGCTATCTACTGCAGCCTGCTGACACCCTGCCGCCGCTGACCCTGCCGCCGGCGGAGATCGATGCGCTGGTGCTTGGGTTGCGCTGGGTGGCTTCGCGTGCCGATCCCGGGCTGGCCGAGGCGGCGCGTGATGCACTGGCCCGCATCGGCCACGCACTGCCGACCGAGCGCCGGCAGCAGCTGCAGACCAGTGGCCTGCGGGTCGGCCCTGCGCGGCCGATGGAGGCGGTCGTTGCGAGCTCGCTGCAGGTGGTCCGCGAGGCCATCGGTTCGCAGCAGCGCGTGGACATCGGCTACCGCGACCTGGCGGGATGCCGCAGCCAGCGGACCGTGTGGCCGTTCGCGCTGGCCTACTTCGACGAAGTTCCGATGCTGGCGGCGTGGTGCGAACTACGCGGCGGCTTCCGCCATTTCCGGCTGGACCGCATCGACTCCGCGCAGGCGCAGGACGCACGCTATCCCACGCCACGCAGCGCGCTGCTCGGACGCTGGCAGCGCGAGCAGGGCATCACGCCGGACTGGCTGGATCGCTGCTGACCGGAACTGTCAGCAGGGTGGCAGCAGGATGGACGCTCTTCCCAAGCGAGTGATCCCATGTTCAAGCCCGACGCCGTCATGCACTACGTACGCGATGTCCCTCTCAGCGCCGCTTTCTATGCCGGCATCATGGGCCGGCCGGCGAGCCAGCTTGCGCCTGGATTTGCCTTGTTCGTGGTTCCGGGCGGCCCCGCGCTGGGTCTGTGGCAACGCGAGGAGGTGCAGCCCACCGCCTTGGGCGCCCCCGGCGCGTGTGAGCTGACCATGGTGGTGGCCAGCGCTGCGGACGTTGTACGGATGCACGCGGCGTGGCTGGCGCTGGGGGTGGAGATCGCGCAGGCACCGGCAACGCTGGCGTTTGGCCATACCTTCGTTGGCCTGGACCCGGATGGGCATCGGTTGCGCGTGCACAGCCGGGCCGAAGGCCTGCCGCCGCGCGAGGCCTGAACGGAAAAGGGTCGGATCGACTGGCCTTGGCCAGGGATCCGACCCTTCCTTGACGGCCAGCGGCCGTCACTACCGTCTGACGGCCAGCGGCCGTCACTACCGCATCAGTTGGCCAGGGCCAGGTCGTCCATCATCGCGCGCAGGAAGCGCGCGGCTTCGCCGCCGGTGGCCACGCGGTGGTCGAAGGTGACCGACAGCGGGATCACCTTGTGCGCTTCCACGCCGCCCATCACCGGGGTCATCTGGTGGCGGGCACGGCCGGCGCCGACGATGGCCACGCACGGCGGTACCACCACCGGGGTGGCGTAGCGGCCGGCGAACATGCCGAAGTTGGACAGCGAGATCGTGTAGCCGCTCAGTTCCGAGGCGGCGATCGAACGCGCTTCCACCTGCTCACGCAGACGGTTGACGCCTTCGCGGATGCCGCGTGCATCGAGCATGTCGGCATTGCGCAGGGCCGGCACGAACAGGCCTTCCTCGGTATCCACCGCGATGCCCACGTCGACATGCGCGTGCAGGGTGCGGGTCAGCGCCTCGCCATCGAACCAGGCGTTCATCGCCGGAACCTTCTGGCAGGCCACCACGATCGCGCGCACCAGGCGCGCGGTGACATCGTTGCCCGGCAACCAGGCATGCAGGTCGGCGTCATCGTTCAGCGTGGTCGGAACGACCTTGCTGTGTGCATCGGCCATCACCCGCGCCATGTTGCGACGCACGCCCTTCAACTGTTCCGGCTGGCCCTTGGCGACCACGCCCGGCGGCTGGGTCCGCATCGGCTTGCCGGCGGCCGACATCGGCGCGCGCTGGCTTTCCACGCGTGCCGGTGCCGGTGCGGACACCGGCGCGGCCTGCGCTGCAGCCGCTGCAGCCGGCGCGGCGCCGACCTTGGCGCTGCCATCGGCGGCAGCCTGCTTGACGTCGGCCATGGTCACCGCACCCTCGGTACCGCTGGCGCGCACGCGCGACAGGTCCACGCCCAGCTTGCGCGCCATCGCACGCACCGCCGGCACGGCTTTGACCCCGCCGACAGCGACCGCCTGTTCGGCATGCACGGCGTTGGAGCTCTGCATCGCGCCGACCACGGTGCCGGCGTCATCGCGTTCACCACCGTCCTTGATCTCGCCGCCCTCATCGGAGGCCACCACGGCATCGGCCTGTGCCGGCGCCGGCTGCCCGGTACTCGGGGCGGCGGCCGGTGCGGCGTGGCCGTGGCTGTGGCCGGTGTCCTGGCCGTCCGCGCGCTGCGGCAGGTTCGGGTCCAGTTCGAAGCTGGCCAGCACCGCGCCGGTCGGGATGATGTCACCGGCCGCACCGGACAGCTTCAGTATCTTGCCGGACACCGGCGAAGGCACTTCGACCACGGCCTTGGCGGTCTCCATCGACACCAGCGGCTCATCCAGGCGGATGGTGTCGCCTTCCTTGACGAACCATTCGACGATGGTGGCGTCCGGCAGGCCTTCGCCGAGGTCGGGCAGGTTGAAATTCTTGGTCTGGCTCATGTGCAGTTCTCTTCCAGCAGTTCCAGTTCGTGGGCCGGCAGCCAGCCCGTCGCGCCATTCGCGCGCTCGGACCACCACCACCCCCCATGTTCATGATGCAGCCGTACCAGCTCGCCGTTTTCCACGTCCAGCTCGCTGGCGTCATAGTCACGCAGGGCTTCTGCGTGGCCATCGTCCAGCACCTGCAACCAGGCGACCGGCGCCCAGCCTGCGCCACCGTCGCGGGTGCGCACCCAGGCAAACGCCGGCCATTCCTCGTCGCGCACACCGACCTCGACGATCTGGCCGGTGCGCAGGCGGAGCGGGTTGGGGTACTGGCTGCGGTACGGGCCGAGCAGACGGGCCCGCATCTCAGCCTGCCGCAACGGCGCGCTTGGCCGCCGCCACGATCCGCTCCACGCTGGGCAGGTACTTCATTTCCAGGCGGAAAAGCGGAATGTGGGTGTCATAGCCGGTCACGCGCTCGACGGGTGCCAGCAGGTCGTAGAGCGATTCCTCGGCCAGCCGTGCGGCGATTTCCGCGCCGAAGCCCGCGGTCTTCGGGGCCTCCTGCACGATCACGCAGCGGCCGGTCTTGGCCACCGATTCGGCAATGGTGGCGAAGTCCAGCGGGCGCAGCGTGGCCACGTCGATGACTTCGGCACTGATGCCTTCGCCTGCCAGCTTGTCGGCTGCTTCCAGCGCTTCCTTGACCTGCGCACCCCAGGTCACCAGGGTCACGTCGGTGCCGTCGCGCAGCACGAAGCAGACATCCAGCGGCAGCGCTTCGCCATCGTTGACCACCACTTCCTTGTACTGGCGGTAGATGCGCTTGGGCTCCATGTAGATGACCGGATCCGGTTCACGGATCGCCGCCAGCAGCAGGCCGTAGGCGCGCTGCGGCGAGGACGGCAGCACCACGCGCAGGCCCGGCACGTTGGTGAAGATCGCTTCGTTGGCTTCGCTGTGGTGTTCCGGGGCACGGATGCCACCGCCCCACGGCACGCGCAGCACCATCGGGCAGTGCAGGCGGCCACGCGTACGCGTACGCAGGCGCGCGGCATGGCAGATGATGTGGTCGACCATCGGGTACATGAAGCCGTCGAACTGGGCTTCGGCGATCGGCTTCATGCCCTGCGCCGCCAGGCCGATGGTCAGTCCGGCGATGGTGGTTTCATCCAGCGGGGTGTCGAGGATGCGGTTGGCGCCGAAGCGCTGCTGCAGGCCGGCCGTGGCGCGGAACACGCCGCCGTTGACGCCCACGTCCTCGCCCAGCACCAGCACCGAGCTGTCGTGCTCCAGCTCCCAGGCCAGCGCCTGGGTGATGGCTTCGATCAGGGTGATGGGGGTGGTGGTCATGACCGTGTCTCCACCGGCGACAGCGGCGCTGTCGGCGGCATTGGTGCGGGAAGCAGGAGCGCCGTGCTTGATGTCATCCATGACGCTGCTCCAGGGCAATGGCGGCAGCGCGCTGGGCCAACAGGTCCGGCGGCGGATCGGCGTACAGGAAATCGAACATCGCTTCGACCGGCTGCACCGGGGTGTTGAGGTACTGGTTCACGTCCTCGTCCACGCGCGCGCCGCACTGCTCGATCCAGGCCTTTTCTTCGGCTTCGCTCCACACGCCCTGGTCGGTCAGGTACTTGCGCAGGCGCAGCATCGGTTCCAGCAGCCAGGCATCCTTCACTTCGGCGTCGTCGCGGTAGCGGCGCGCGTCGTCGGCGGTGGTGTGGTCGGACAGGCGGTAGGTCATCAGTTCCAGCACCGTGCCGCCGTTGCCGGACAGGCCGCGTTCGCGCGCCTGCTCCATCGCCGCCAGCACCGCGATCAGGTCGTTGCCATCCACCTGCAGGCAGTGCAGGCCACCGGCCAGGCCCTTCTGCGCCAGCGTTTCGGCACCGGTCTGGGCCGAACGGGGCACCGAAATCGCCCAACCGTTGTTGACGATGCACAGGATCAGCGGCAGCTTGTAGGCGCCGGCCGAATTCAGTGCCGCGTAGAAGTCGGTCTTGGAACTGCCACCGTCTCCGCACACCGCCACGGCGATCTGCTTCTCATCGTTGAGCTTGAACTTCAGCGCCGCGCCGGCCGCATGCAGGCACTGGGTGGAGATCGGCACGCAGAACGGGAAGTCCTTGGCCGCATTGCCGCCGTAGTCATTGCCGCGCTCGTCGCCGCCCCAGTACATCAGCACGTCGTACGGGCGCACGCCACGCATGAACATCGCACCGTATTCGCGGTAGCTCGGCGCGAACACGTCGCCGGGATGCATGGCCGCACCGATGCCGACGTGGGCCGCTTCGTGGCCCAGGCAGGCCGCGTACGTACCCAGCTTGCCGGTGCGCTGCAGCGCGATGGACTTGCTGTCGAAGACGCGCACGTAGAGCATCTGCTTGAACAGCGGGACCAGCACCTTGGGATCCCGCAGGGACGCGGGCAGGTCGTCGCGGACGAGCTTGCCGTCCGCGTCCAGGTATTGGAGATATTCGATCTTGAACTCAGCAGCAACTGTCATTGCGGACTGCACCTTCGACAGGAAGTTACAAATGATATGAATCGCCATGTTAAGGACGGTGTATGAAAAAGCCGTCCTGCGGCGCAGCAAGGGTTTCCCCGGTGAGGCCCCTGCCGGCGGGTAGGCGGCCCGTTGCAGCAACGTATTCAGCCGTTGCTGCAGAGCACCAGAATACGCCCGTGAAGGCGGGGATGGGACCCTCGGGAAGCGGTTCCACGCGCCGGGAAGCGGGTTTGTGCGTTCCACGAGGCCCTGTGACGACCAACGGTCGTCACCCACCGCAGCCGGCGAGGCACCAAGGTCCTCACCCGGCGCAGCCGGCGACCGACTGTCGTCCTGCTACGCTTTCTCTTTTCATCGGTCCCGCCCCATGTCCGTCGACAACAACCAACGCGATCTCGAAGCCGGCATCCTGACCGACCTGCAGGACCGGCTGACCTACGGCGGCTACCTGCGGCTGGACCAGCTGCTCAGCGCGCAGCAGCCGCTGTCCAGCCCGGCCCACCATGACGAGATGCTGTTCATCATCCAGCACCAGACGTCCGAGCTGTGGCTGAAGCTGCTGGCGCACGAGCTGGGCGCGGCGATCGGTTTCCTGCAGCGCGACCAGGTCTGGCAGTGCCAGAAGGTGCTGGCACGCAGCAAGCTGGTGCTGCGCCAGCTGACCGAGCAATGGTCGGTGCTGGAAACGCTGACCCCGTCCGAATACATGGGCTTCCGCGACGTGCTGGGTCCGTCCTCGGGCTTCCAGTCGCTGCAGTACCGCTACATCGAGTTCCTGCTGGGCAACAAGAACGCGCAGATGCTCAAGGTGTTCGAACACGACGAAGCAGGCCAGCAGCGGCTGCGCCAGGCGCTCGAGGCGCCGAGCCTGTACGAGGAGTTCCTCCAGTACCTGTCGCGCTTCGGCCACGACATCCCGGCGCAGTACCTGGACCGCGACTGGACGCAGCCGCACGTGGCCGACGATGCCCTGCATCCGGTGTTCGAGCGCATCTACCAGAACACCGACCGCTACTGGCGCGAGTACGCCCTGTGCGAGGACCTGGTCGACCTGGAGACTGCCTTCCAGCTGTGGCGGTTCCGCCACATGCGCACGGTGATGCGGGTGATCGGCTTCAAGCGTGGCACCGGCGGTTCGTCCGGGGTGGGCTTCCTGGCCAAGGCGCTGGAACTGACCTTCTTCCCGGAACTGTTCCAGGTGCGCACCACGCTGGAAGGCTGAGCGGCCGGCGTCCCCCATTCAGATTGTTGCGTTTGCAAGTTCCGCGACCCGGCGGTGACCTGCTTTGATCGGTGTGTATTTGACGTGAACGCCAGAAGTCGGTGATCCTCGCGCGTTAGCTCGGCACAGCGGACGTGCCTGTCATCCACCGAACCAGGAATCCCGCATGAGCCTGAACGCCACTGCGAATACCCCCGAACCGGCCGTGCCGGAATTCAAGACCACACTGGGCCATCCACGCCCGCTGTGGATGCTGTTCATGACCGAGTTCTGGGAACGTTTCGCGTTCTACGGCATCCGCTGGGCACTGGTGCTGTACATCGTGTCGCAGTTCTACAACGGCGACGCCGGCGGTGAAGCCGCGGCCAGCCGCACGTACGGCGCCTACCTGGCGCTGGTCTACGCAGCGGCCATCTTCGGCGGCTATATCGCTGACCGGGTGCTGGGATACCAGCGGTCGATCCTGACCGGTGCGGTGATCATGGCCGCGGGCCTGTTCATGATCTCCCTACCCAACCACCAGGTGTTCGAACTGGGACTGGCCACCATCATCGTGGGCAACGGCCTGTTCAAGCCGAACATCTCGACCATGGTCGGCAAGCTGTATCGGCTGGACGATCCGCGGCGCGATTCGGGCTTCACCATCTTCTACATGGGCATCAACATCGGCGCGATGATCGCCCCGGTGCTGACCGAATACCTGGCACGCAAGGTGTTCGGCACCAGTGCCATGCCGTCCTACAAGGTGGTGTTCATCGCCTCCGGCGTGGGCATGCTGATCAGCCTGGTGTGGTTCTACATCGGCCGCAAGGGCCTGCAGGGCATCGGCGCACCGCCGGTCGGCGCCGAAGGCTACGGCCGCATCGTGATGGTCGCGGTGGGTTCGCTGGTGGCCATTCCGGTCGCCTTCTTCCTGCTGTCCACCGGCGCCACCGCGCTGGCCTGGATCCTGCTGGTGCTGTTCATCGCGCTGGCGGTCCTGCTGCTGGTCGAAGGCATCCGCAACGGCAAGGTGGCGCGCGACCGCGTGATCGCCATGCTGATCATCTTCGCCTTCAACGTGATGTTCTGGATGTTCTTCGAACAGGCCGGCAGCTCGTTCACCTTCCTGGCCGACAACATCGTCAACCGCAACCTCGGCGGCTGGGAATTCCCGACCGCCTGGTTCCAGTCGGTGAACTCGGTGGCGATCATCACCCTGGCGCCGATCATTGCCTGGATCTGGGTGGCGATGGGCCGTGCCAACCCGTCCATCCCGCGCAAGTTCGGCCTCGGCCTGCTGTTCAACGGCGCCGCGTTCGCGCTGCTGATGTTCGCGCTGTCGCAGCTGGTCGTGGACGGCAAGATCCCGTTCTGGACCCTGTTCATGGTCTACGTGATCCAGTCCATCGGTGAGCTGTGCCTGTCGCCGATCGGCCTGTCGATGGTGACCAAGCTGGCGCCGGTGCGTCTGGTCGGCTTCGGCATGGGTGGCTGGTTCCTGTCCACCGGCATCGGCAACAACCTGTCGGGCATCTTCGCCGGCGTGGTCAGCGGTGAAGGCGGCATGACCGTGGAATCGGCACTGAAAGGGTATACCTTCGGTTTCTGGGCGTTGATCGGTTCGGGTGTGATCCTGTTCCTGCTGGCGCCGCTGATCAACAAGCTGATGCACGGCGTCAAGTAAGAGGAAGAGCGAATGCGCAAGACCGCAGGTTGGATGTCCATGGGGGTTCTGGCCGCTGCACTGGCAGCGTGCTCGCAACCCGGTCCCGATACCGCCAAGGCGCCTGCGCAGCCGCTTGATACGCGACCCACCGAGGCACCGGCCGCTGATCCCAGCGTGCCGGTGGCCTCCGGCAATACCCCGGCGGCCGCGGACATCGCGGCCATCGCGGCCCTCAACGCCTCCTTCGATCCGGCCCGCGACCCGGCCGCCGACCTGGAAACGGCCAAGGTGGAAGCGCAGCGTGGCAACAAGCGCATCATCCTGGACGTGGGCGGTGAGTGGTGCCCGTGGTGCCACATCCTGGACACCTTCGTCGAAGGCGATGCCGAAGTGCGCCGCCTGCGCGATGCGAACTACGTGTGGATGAAGGTCAACTACAGCGAAGACAACGAGAACAAAGCATTCCTGTCGCAGTTCCCGGAAGTGAAGGGCTACCCGCACCTGTTCGTGCTGGATGCCGAAGGTGGCCTGCTGCATTCGCAGTTCACCGGTGAGCTGGAACAGGGCAAGAGCTACGACCGCGCGAAGTTCCTGGCCTTCATGAAGGAATGGGCGCCGCGCTGAGCCGCGATGCCCGGCGGCGGCGCTCAATTCAGCCGCGCTGCGGCCGCTAACGCCAAGGTACCGACGCCACGATGACCGTGGCGCACGACCTGGAGCGTCCGATGCACAGCGAGCTGATCGACCATCCCCCTGCCGACACCGTGGCACTGCCTGCGGTGGATGTGCTGATGGACGATGGCGCTGCGGTTGCTGCGGCGGCGATACCGCCCGGCACGCACAAGCTGCCCGTGGTGGCCCTGCCGGACAACGCCGCGCTGGCCGCTGCGGTGCAGAAACTGGTCGAACAGAAAGAACGCCTGGACCTGCTGGCCCGTGACCCGCGGCTGGCCGGCCTGCTGCCGCCGGAATGGCTGGGGCAGGGCGGACGGGCGGTGGATGTGGCGGCCTTCGTGCAGGGCGTGCTGCCGTTCGTGCAGGTGGCCGAACGGGGCGAGACCGCGCCGATGCGCCTGCCGCTGCGGCATGTACTGGGCGACAGCGGTCGCTGGTCGGTGGCCGATGTCGCCGAGCCGCAGTCGCTGGCCTGGCTGCTGGCCAGCGATGAGCGGGCGACGGTCGGCAGCCGCGACCATGCCGATGCCTTGTTGATCGGCGCCCTGGGGCTGGCGTGGATGCAGGAAGGACGCAGCCGTCCGGGCTTCCTGCGTGCGATGGGCGTGGATACCTTGGCCGCGCGCACCACCATGCTCGGCTACCCGCCGGCCGAAGAACTGGCCCTGTACGAAGTGACCGCGCATGGCCAGCGCGAGGTCTGGTGCGTACACGGCCGGCGCCGTCTGCGGCCGCTGCCGGCGCCCTGGCTGAGCGTGCCGCTGCTGGTCGCCTACGGCGTGAAACCGCCGCAGCCGTGGCCGTCCAGCTATCCCGCCATCGAGGCGGTGGCGCGCGAACTGGCCACGGCACGGCAGGGCCGCGCGCTGCCGGAGATCAGCCTGCCGGTGGTGGTGCGGAAGATCGCCGAGGATGCCAACGGGGACATCTGGCAGCCGGTCAGCCTGCTGCAGCTCGGAACCTGGGTGCCGCGCTGGCCGTTCTTCCTGGCCATCTTCGTCGGCCTGCCGTCACTGCTGCTGGTCACCGCCGCACTGGCGCTGCCGGGGGCGATCGAAGCGGCCACGGTGGCTGCTTCGCTCGGCTTCGCTGCCGGTGCCATCGGCGCGCTTGCGGCGCCCTGGGTCTACGCCCGCCGCAAGCACCTGAGCTGAGCCTGCGGGACCTGTTTGTGCAAGCGGGCAGGCGGCGCCACGGGCACCATGCGGGCCAGTCTCTCATCCAGGATTCGGCGTGTTCCCAGCCTCCGACATCAGCGCAACCGGCGCACATACGGCGCCCCCTGTCTCCCTGCACGACCCACAGGCGCTGCCGCAGCAGGCGGCGAAGGCGGTGCTGCTGCTGGATATGATCGCCAACACCGAGGCGATCGCCGACAAGCAGTCGCGGGCGCGGGAGGCGGGATGGGAAGCGGGCCATTGCAGCGCAGGTGCGGCGGCATTGCGCTCGCGCGCCCGCGCGCAGGCACTGGTGGCGGTCGGACGGAGCCTGCGCCATGTCCACGACTTGGGTTGCAACCGCCTGGGGCGCGGGGCCGACGGGGCGCTGGTCGCCTGGCGTGGCAGCACGGCATTGCGGGGCAAGGCCGGCCAGACGGACGTGGTGGCAGCGGACTTCTGCCTGCCGGCAGCAGGCAGCACGACGACCCGCAGCGCGCTGGAGGTTCTCGGGGTCCGCGCCGCATCTCTCGATGGGCGCGCAGGGGGCTGCGTGGCCTCCCTCGGCTGGGGGCGTCCGAACGTGCAGACGGTCCTGCAGCGGGCGACCGAGGCACTGCAGGACCTGCTCGATGACGCGCCGCGGCGGGTACAGGTACTTGATGGTGTGGCGGGATTCCAACCTCTGCAGGGGCTGGACCTGCGCGGCGCCGCGCTGCCGCCGAACCTGGGGCGCGGCACGCTGGAGCGGGTCAACCTGGCCGGCGAGGACCTGACCGGCGGACCGCTGCACGGGAGCACGTTCCGCGCGGTGGACCTGCGTGGGGCACTGCTGCCCACCGACCTGCGCGGAACACGGGTGTTTGACTGCGACCTGCGCGGTGCGACGGTGCTGGCGCACGCTGCCGTACCGGCCGGCGACTGGAAGGCCGCGCCTGCCGATGCCTGCACCGCCTGGCCGGATTTCTCACCAGCGCGGCTGGACGGCGCGGTGCTGGATTTCCAGGGCATCGTCGAACAGGCCGCCCGCGACGGGCAGCAGGCCGTCGGGGTGCTGCTGGATGCCACTACCCTCGAGCCGCAGCGCAGCCTGCTGCGCAGCATCGACAGCATCAGTGATCCGGCGGTGCGGCGGGACGCTATGGAACGGCTGTTGTCGGCGGTGCATGCGCTGGATGCCCTGCCTGCCGTAGTCGACGGCGCCGGGCCAGGGGCGGGGCCGGCTGCATCCGCGGCCGCCGCTCCGGACCGCGAGCGCCTGCACTTCATCGCCTCGCTGGCGGCCCTGCTGTTCAACCCGGTCTACAGCGCAGCCGACGACGGCACGCCGGGGATCGCCCGGCTGCGCGTCGAGCTGGCCAGTGCACTGGCTGAAAACGCCCTCTACTTCAGCGCGGTCATCGAACCCGGGCGCCCGGCGACGGGCAACGCGGCCGCGCTGGCGGCGCTGGCGATCCACCAGCCGGCGTTCCCGCCGGCCATGCGCGCGCTGGCGCTGATCAACAATCCGGCGCTGGGCTGGTGAGCCCTGTCAGGCTTCGCCCATCCGCTGCAGGCCTTCACCGGCCAGTCGCAGGATCAGCTTTTCCAGCAGCTGTTCTTCATCTTCGCTGAGCACGGACATCAGCTTGCGGGTGGTTTCGATGACCAGCGGGGCGATCGTTTCGTAGACCTCGAAGCCGGCCGCCGACAGCGCCAGCACCGAGCGGCGACGGTCGTCGCCATGGGTTTCACGCTTGATGAAGCCGCGTTCCAGCAGGCGCGCCACCGCGCGGCTGACCGCGACCTTGTCCATCGCCGTGCGTTCGGACACTTCGCTGGCCGACGAGCCCGGGTACAGCGCCAGGATGGTGATCACCCGCCATTCCGGAATCGCCAGGCCGTAGCGATCGCCGTAAAGTTTGGCGATGTTGCCGCTGACCCGGTTGGAGAGCACGCTCAGCCGGTAGGGCAGGAACTGTTCCAGGTCGAGCAGGACGTGCGAGGCACGCACGCTGGTGGAGGCGGGATCGGGTGGGCTCATGCTGCGGTGCACCTTGCTGGTGGTTTCAGGTGTAACTATAAAGGGGATGTACTAGCCCTGCATTGTCGCGGGTCCCTCTGTCGCCCGCACCTGGTTTGATGCGGAAAAGATTCGGAGCCTTATGCCATGAATACCACCGTCCAGACCGCCTCGCACCCCAATCTGGGCATGCAGGTGACCACGTTTGAAAACCCGATGGGCATCGACGGCTTCGAGTTCGTCGAATTCGCCGCCCCCGCTGGCCGCGGCCAGGAGCTGCATGCCTACTTCCGCAGCATGGGCTTTTCCGCCGTGCTCAAGCACGCCACCCGCCCGATCACCGTGTATCGGCAGGGCGGCGTGAACTTCCTGGTCAACGAAGATCCGGACTCGTTCGCCGCCGACTTCGCTGAAAAGCACGGGCCGTGCGCCTGCGGTTTCGCCATCCGCTTCCAGAAGCCCGGTGCCGAGGTCTACCAGACCGCGCTGGGCAATGGCGCCGAGCCGGTCGACTTCAAGCCGGACTCCAGGGCGGTGGATGCGCCGGTCATCAAGGGCATCGGCGACTGCATGCTGTACCTGGTGGACCGCTACGGCGATGCCGGCAGCATCTACGGCGAGGACTACGTCGCGGTGGAAGGCGCCGACCCGGCACCGAAGGGCTTCGGCCTGACCTTCATCGACCACCTGACCCACAACCTGTACTTCGGCAACATGCAGCAGTGGTCGGACTACTACGAGCGGCTGTTCAACTTCCGCGAGATCCGCTACTTCGACATCAAGGGCCTGAAGACCGGCCTGGTGTCCAAGGCGATGACCGCACCGGACGGCATCGTGCGCATCCCGCTCAATGAATCGTCCGATCCGAAGAGCCAGATCAACGAATACCTGGACGCCTACAAGGGCGAAGGCATCCAGCACATCGCCTGCTTCACCGATGACATCTACGCGACCGTGGAAGCCATGCGCGAGCAGGGCGTGCAGTTCCTGGACACGCCTGACACCTACTTCGACGTGATCGACCAGCGCGTGCCGGGGCATGGCGAAGACGTGGCGCGGCTGGCCCGCAACAAGATCCTGATCGATGCCGATCCGGAAACCCACCAGCGCAAGCTGCTGCAGATCTTCACCCTGAACTGCATCGGCCCGATCTTCTTCGAGATCATCCAGCGCAAGGGCAATGAAGGCTTCGGCGAAGGCAACTTCACCGCGCTGTTCGAAAGCATCGAACGCGACCAGATGCGCCGCGGCGTACTGTAAGCGGCAGATCGCTCGGGTAAGGTAGGTGCCGGCCACGCGCCGGCACATGACGGGATGCCAGACATGACCAGCACCATCGAAGCACGCGGCTACCAGACCGGGTTCGGCAACGAATTCGCCAGCGAGGCGCGGGCCGGCGCGCTGCCGATCGGGCAGAACGCGCCGCAGACCGTGGCCCACGGGCTGTATGCCGAGCAGTTGTCCGGCACCGCGTTCACCGCCCCGCGCGGCAGCAACCGCCGCAGCTGGCTGTACCGGATCCGCCCGGCGGTGACCCATGGCGAGTTCACTGCGTTCGCGCAGGATCGCCTGCAGGGCAGCTTCCACGGGCTGCCGGCGTCGCCGAACCAGCTGCGTTGGAGCCCGCTGCCGCTGCCCGAGGCACCGACCGATTTCATCGAAGGCCTGTACACGATGGGCGGCAACGGCGGCCCGGAAGCGCATGCCGGCGTGGCCATCCACCTGTACGCCGCCAACCGTGACATGCAGGGGCGTTATTTCTACAACGCCGATGGCGAGCTGTTGATCGTCCCGCAACTGGGACGCCTGCGCCTGCTGACCGAAATGGGCGTGGTCGAGGTCGAGCCGCAGCAGATCGCGGTGATCCCGCGCGGCGTGCGGTTCCGCGTGGAGCTGCCGGACGGGCAGGCGCGGGGTTATGTCTGCGAGAACTTCGGTGCGCTGCTGAAGCTGCCCGACCTGGGGCCGATCGGTTCGAACGGACTGGCCAATCCGCGCGATTTCGAAACCCCGCACGCCGCGTTTGAAGACCTGGACGGCGAGTTCGAGCTGGTGGCGAAATTCGATGGCCAGCTATGGCGTGCGCGCATCGACCATTCGCCGCTGGACGTGGTGGCGTGGCACGGCAACTACGCGCCATACCGCTACGACCTGCGCCGTTTCAACACGATCGGATCGATCAGCTTCGACCACCCGGATCCGTCGATCTTCCTGGTGCTGCATTCGCCGAGCGATACCGCCGGCACCAGCAACATGGATTTCGCGATCTTCCCGCCGCGTTGGCTGGTAGCCCAGCACACGTTCCGGCCGCCGTGGTTCCACCGCAACATCGCCAGCGAGTTCATGGGCCTGGTGCACGGTGCCTACGACGCGAAAGCTGAAGGCTTCGTGCCCGGGGGGGCATCGCTGCACAACTGCATGAGCGGCCACGGCCCGGATGCGCCGACCTTCGACAAGGCATCGGCGGCCGACCTGTCCCGGCCGGACGTGATCAAGGACACCATGGCCTTCATGTTCGAGACCCGCGGGGTGATCCGGCCGACCGCACAGGCGCTGTCCGCCGCCCACCGCCAGGGCGACTACCAGCAGTGCTGGAACGGCCTGCGCAACAACTTCCGCTGAAAAAAGGGAAAAAAGGGGACGGAGGGAGTTAAGTCGTTTCTGGCACCGCCGGAAGTGACTTAACTCCCTCCGTCCCCTTTTTGAAGGCGTCGAGGTGGTCCCGCGGGAGGACTTCCAGCAGGCGGTCGTGGACACGCTCGGCGTAGCCGGCGGAGGTCAGCTGGGTGAGTGCGTCGAGGGCGGCCTGCATGGTGTCCACCACGTCGCCTTCCAGGCGGGCCTGCTGCAGTTCGCGGAACAGCGCGGCGGCCTGCGGGTGGCGCTGCATTTCCAGGATGCCCAGCAGGTAGATGCGCGCGGCCGCCATCGAACGCCGGCGTTCGTTGGGCGCTGACGAGGCGAGGGCGGACCCTGCGCCGGCGGGCGTGGCCGGGGTGGGCGAAAGCGTTGCGGAAGCTGACGGTTCCGGCCGTTCCGGTGTGGTCACCAGATACCCGGCCTGGACCAGCTGGATCACCATCGCCGGGGCATCCGCACCGATCATCGTGGTCAGCGCGGCGAGGTCGCGCTGGCCATCGCAGAGGATCAACAGGCGGCGCTGGCGCATGTCCAACGGGGCGCGGTGGGCCTGCAGCGCGGTTCGGGCTTGGTCGGTCTTGCGCGGGAGCATGGGCGGCTACAGAGAAGGCGGTGCAGGCCGAGCCTGAATGCCTGCCGTGAAACGCTGATGACAATGCGGCGCGTGCACACCCGCCGCGGTAGCGTTCGCGCACTGCCTTCCAGGAGATGTCCCGATGAAAGCCTTTCCCGTTGCCGGCCTGCTGGCCCTGTCCCTTGCCGCCTGCAGCCAGGGTCCGGAAGCGAGTCCGGAAGCGAGTCCGGAGGCGACTTCGCCGATGACCGAAGCCGCCACCAACCCGGCCAAGGACGCCAATGTCGCCGCAGACGCGGACATGGCCACCGCCTCGCCGGTGGACCCGCGCAGCGACAGCCCGGCGCGCTTGGATGGCTTCGGCGCGGTGGACCTGGGCGCGAGCCTGGACGATGTGCGCGGCCGATTCGGTGCGCCGCTGCAGGGCGAAGTGCCGAACGACGAATGCCATTACATCCGCCCGCAGAAGGAGTCGGCCGAAGGCCCGTTCCTGATGATCGAAGGCAACCGGCTGGTGCGCTACGACGTGCGCGGTCCGGCGATCGTCGCCCCGGGCGGCGGCCGCGTGGGGATGAGCCTGGGCGAGCTGCAGCAGTTGTATCCCGAACGCGCCGACCTGGGCCCGGACAAATACGATCCGCAGGCCCAGCACCTGCGCGTGCGTCCGGCGCAGGAAGGGCACGGCATCATCGATTTCGCGCTCGGCGCCGATGGCAAGGTCAGTGCCTGGCGGGTGGGGCTGCCGCCGCAGGTGGATTACGTGGAAGGCTGTGGCTGAGAATGCGGTAAGGAGGTGACGACAAAACTGTCGTCACCCAACAGTGGCAGTGAGCCACCGGGACGCGGGGATCCACCGTAGAATCGCCGTGACTCCCGCTCAAGGACTGCCTGATGATCGCCCTCGCCATCGCCTGGTTCGTGCTCGGCATCATCCTGCTGGGCCTTGGCGGCGACACCGTCGTCAAGGCCGCTTCGGGATTGGCTCAGCGCTTCGGTGCATCGCCCTTCACCGCCGGTCTGTTGCTGCTGGGCGTGGCGACCTCAGTGCCGGAGCTGGCGGTCAATGCGCGTGCGCTGGCGGTCGGGCAGCCGGAACTGGCGCTTGGCAACGTGGTGGGCAGCACGCTGGCCAACCTCGGCCTGACCCTCGCCCTGGCCGCACTGGCCGTGCCGCTGCTGCTGCGCGCGCGGGTGGTCGTGGTGGCTTGGTTCGGCGTACTGGCGGCGGCGCTGCTGCTGATCGTGTTCGGCCTGGATGGGCAGCTGCTGCGCTGGGAAGGCGGCGTGCTGCTGGCGGCCTTCGTGCTGTTCTTCGTGCTGCTGCTGCGCCGTGGCCGCCACGAGGCACCGGAGGTAAGGACGCTGATTGCCGATGCCGCCGTGTCACGGCCGGGACTGACCTTGAACCTGGTGCGCATGGCGATCGCCGCGCTGACCTTGTACTGGGGCGCCCGGCTGGTCGTGGCGGCTGCCGCGGACGTCGGCGCTGCGCTCGGCTGGACGCCGCTGCTGGTCGGTCTGCTGCCGGTGGCCATCGGTACCGCGCTGCCTGAAATCGCCGCCGCGGTGATGGCGGCACGACGCGGTCAGGGCGACATGGTGGTCGGCCACGTGCTGGGCTCCAGCGTGGTCAACCTGCTGCTGGTGATCGGCGTGATGGCGGTCGTGCAGCCGCTGGCCCTGCCGGCGTCGTTCGTGCGCCTGGAGCTGCCGGCGGTGCTGGCCTTCGCGCTGGTGCTGTACCCGATGCTGCGCTGCGACCTGCGCATCAGCCGCGCCGAAGGCGGTGTGCTGCTCGGCGCCTTCGTGGCGTGGGTGGGCCTGGAGCTGGCGCTGCTGGTGGCCTGAACCGGATGATGGCCGACCGACGTCGGCCCTGAACGGCCTGCTACTGCTTGCTGTCGTTGGCGGTAAAGGTTTCGTCGGTGCCTTCCAGCTGCTGCTCGCGTACCGGCTCCGGCGGCGGCAGCTGCTCTTCTTCGGCGCGTTCGTTGCCGGGCAGGCTGGGGCGGGTTTCCATCAGCAGCGACAGCGCTGCCTTCGCCATCAGGTGGGCGCTGATCGGCGCGGTGATGAACAGGAAGATGGTGATCAGCAGTTCGCGCGGCTGCGGGTCCTGGCCCAGGAAGATGTGGTACGCCACCGAGGACACAAGCACGCAGCCCACGCCCAGCGTGCTGGCCTTGGTCGGGGCGTGCAGGCGCTTGAAGAACGTGGACAGCTTCACCAGGCCCAAGGCACCGACCAGGATGAAGAAGCAGCCGAACAGCAGCACCACCGACAGCACGATCTGGATGACGGTGATCATTCGACGATATCCCGGCGCAGCACGAACTTGCTCAGCACCACGGTGCTGCCAAACCCGAGCATCGCGATGATCAGCGCGGCTTCGAAGTAGATTGCCGAATTGAGGTACATGCCGAACAGCATCAGCTGCGCGATGGCGGTCACCGACAGCGTGTCCAGGGCGAGGATGCGGTCGGGCACGGTGGGTCCGCGCAGCAGGCGCCAGGTCGCCAGCAGCATCGCAAGCCCGACCACGTGCATGCACACCACCAAGGTGTTCTGGATGACATCGAATCCGGTCATGGGAAGATCTCCATCAGCGGGGCCTCGTAACGGCGTTTGATCTCGGTGATCAGGTGCTGCTCATCGTCCAGGTTCAGCACGTGCACCAGCAGGTATTTGCGGTCGTCGCTCAGCGCGGCCGACACGGTGCCGGGGGTCAGGGTGATCATGCTGGTCAGCGCGGCGATGCCATGCACGTTGGCGATGTCCAGCGGAATCCAGACGAAGCCCGGATGGATCCTGCTTTCCTTGCCCAGTACCTGGCCGGCCACTTCGATGTTGGACACCAGGATGTCCCACAGCGTGGTCACCAGCAGTTTCGGCACCGGCCGCAGCGTCCCGATGCGGGCGAACTCGCGGTCCAGCCGCGCGGCGAACAGCGGCACCACCAGGCCCAGCAGCAGGCCCAGCGCGAGCAGGCCCACGCTGAAGCTGTCCGACATCAGCAGCCAGAACACGATGACCATGATGGTGAGCGGCAACGACGGGAAGATCCGGCGCAGCAGGGGGCGTTTGTGGTTCATGGGTGACGGATCTCCGGCTGCTCGCCGCGCACCTGGTCGACATAACCGGAAGGCTGCAGCAGATCACTGGCGATGGCATCGGCGTGGCGCATCAGCGGCGCTGCGAACACCGTCATGCCGATGCCGTAGAGCAGCAGCAGGCAGGCGGCGAGCAGTTCGATGCGGCGGGTCGGCGCCTTGCGCGGCCTGGGCGCGTCCGGGTCGACCGGCGGTACGCGCCAGAACAGGCGGATGCCGGCACGGGCCAGGCCCATGATGACCAGCAGGCTGCTGCCCAGCACGGCGGCCCACACCGGCGCGGTCAGCCACGGCGGCATGCCCTGCAGCAGCGCGGCCTTGGCCAGGAACCCGGACAGCGGCGGCAGGCCGGCGATAGAAATGGCGGCGATCAGGAACAGCACCGCCGGCGTTTCCTTGCCGGGCATCGGCGCGATGATTTCCTTGCGGTCGCTGGCGCCGCCACGGCGGCGGCGGATCAGGTCGGCGATCAGGAACAGCGCCGCGGCGACGAAGGTGCTGTGCGGCAGGTAGTACAGGCCAGCGGCCAGCACCTGTTGGTTGCCCACCGAAAACGCGATGAACAGCGTGGCGGCCGAGACCACCACCAGGTAGGAGATCAGCACGCGCAGGCGTACCGCGGCGAGCACGCCGAGTCCGCCCAGCACCAGGGTGGCGATGCCGGCCCACAGCAGCCAGTCGCGGCCGTAGCCGGCCATGGCACCGGCCTCGTCGCCGAACCACAGGGTCTGCACGCGCAGTACCGCGTACAGGCCGACCTTGGTCATGATCGCGAACAGCGCGGCCACCGCGGCCGGCGCGCGCGCATACGACTCGGGCAGCCACAGGTACAGCGGCATCAGCGCCGCCTTGGCGCAGAACACCAGCAACAGCAGGCCCATGGTGGCCTTCACCAGCACCAGGTGCGAGGGCGGCACTTCGGCGATGCGCTGCGACAGCTCGGCCATGTTCAACGACCCCAGCGAGGCGTACAGCAGGCCCAGCGCGATCAGGAACAGGGTCGAGGCCGTTACGTTGAACACCACGTAATGCAGGCCGATGCGCATGCGCAGGCCGCGCCCACCGCTGAGCAGCAGGCCATACGAAGCGATCAGCATCACTTCGAAGAACACGAACAGGTTGAAGATGTCGCCGGTCAGGAACGCGCCGTTGAGGCCGACCAGCTGGAACTGGAACAACGCATGGAAATGCGGAGCGCGCCGGTCCCAGCCCGAGCAGGCGTGCATCAGGCAGCCGATCGCCAGCAGTACGGTGGTCAGCAGCATCCAGGCCGACAGCCGGTCGGCCACCAGCGCGATGCCCAGCCGCGCCGGCCAGTCGCCCAGCAGGTACACCATCGCCGCGCCATCGGCGGTGCGGGCGAACAGCAGGACGACCGATGCCAACAGCGCGGCCAGCGCCGTCCAGGCCACCGCGCGCTGCACGCGCGGGCCGTAACGGCGGTGTTCCACGAACAGCGACAGCGATGCGCCGAGCAGCGGGACCAGGATCGGCAGGATCACCAGGTGGTTCATGCGTGGTCCTCGTCACGACGCGGCGGGGCATCCTCGTCCGGCTCGTGCGCGTCGACGTGGTCACTGTGGTTGTCGCTGCGGCTGCGGATGGCCAGCACGATGGTGACCGCAGTCATCGCGAAGGCGATCACGATGGCGGTCAGCACCAGCGCCTGCGGCAGCGGATCGGTGTAGTTGCCGAGGTTCGCGTCCAGGCCTTCCTTCAGCACGGGCGGGCGGCCGGCGACCAGTCGCCCACCGGCAAAGATGAGCAGGTTGGTGGCATAGGACAGGAAGGTCATGCCGAGGATGACGTCGAAGCTGCGTGCGCGCAGCAGCAGGTACACGCCGAGCATGGTCAGCACGCCGATGGCGCTTGCAATGGCCAGTTCCATCAGTGCATCTCCCCGGTCAGTGCCGAACGCTTCTGCGGATCGATCTCGCCGCGGCGCGCGGTGCGGGTCCGCGACGGCTTGATCGTGCCCATCATCGACAGCATCAGCATCGCCCCGCCGAACACCACCAGGTAGACGCCGGTATCGAAGCCGATCGCACTGGCCAGCGGCACATCGCCGATGACCGGCAGGTGCAGGTCCAGGTGGCCGCTGGTCAGGAACGGCACGCCGAACAGCATCGACGCCGAGCCACTGGCCACCGCGATCAGCAGGCCGATGCCGATGCAGCGGACGTAATCGAACCCGAAGCGCGACTCGACCGAGGCGGTGCCCTGGATCACGTACTGGATCAGCAGCGGCACGGCCAGGATCAGGCCGGCGATGAAGCCACCGCCGGGCGAGTTATGGCCGCGCAGGAACATGAAGATCGACACGGTCAGGGTGAGCGGGAACATGATCTGGGCCAGGTCGGCCGGTACCGGCAGCTTGATCGGCGGGCCCGGCATGATCTGCTCCGGCGCCATCCGCGAACGCCGCAGCATGGCATGCACCACCAGGGCGGCAATGCCGAACACGGTGATCTCGCCGAAGGTGTCGAAGCCACGGAAGTCGACCAGGATGACGTTGACCACATTGCTGCCATAAGCCTCCGGCAGGGAGCGGGCAAGCATCTCGCCGGCCATCGTGTTCGGGGGCAGGGTCATCGCGGTATAGGCCAACGCGGCCAGGCCCACGCCGGCCACCAGCGCGATGCCGGCATCACGGTATTTGCGCAGCGTGGAACGCTCGGTCACCGACTGGGCGGGCAGATAGTTCATGCCCAGCAGCATCAGCACCAGGGTGACCATTTCCACCAGCAGCTGGGTCAGCGCCAGGTCCGGCGCGGACAGGAACACGAAGGTCATCGCCACCATCAGGCCGACCCCGCCCACCAGCAGCACCGCCAGCAGGCGCTGTTTGTACATGCGCAGGGTGGCCATGGCACAGGCCATCATCACCGCCCACAACGCCCAGCCCAGCAGCGGCATCGGCTGCGGTGAGGGCCAGTTCGGCCAGCTCGGCGCGGCCAGCCAGGGCGCCGCACCGGCCACCACGGCCACCACCACCAGCCCCAGCAGCATGCGCTGCAGGCTGCCGTTGGCGATCGCGGCGGTCAGCCGGTTGGCGAGCGCCGACAGCAGGTCGAGCTGGCGATGGAACGCATCGCGGCCCGGCGTGGTGTTGCGCACGGCATACAGGTCGATCAGCCGGCGCAGGCCGAAGTACAGCGCGATGCCGCCGAGCACCCCGGCCGCGCTCATCGCCAGCGGCAGGTTGAAGCCGTGCCAGATCGACAGGCTGTATTCGGGCATCTGCGCACCGAGGATGGATGCCGCACCGGCATGCAGCACCGGGGCGATGGTCAGCGCCGGGGCGATGCCCACCGCCACGCAGATCACCACCAGGATCTCCACCGGCACCTTCATCCAGCGCGGGGGTTCATGCGGCACCCGGTCCAGGTCGTGCGGACCCTTGCCGAAGAAGGTGTCGTGCACGAAGCGCAGGCTGTAGGCCACGCCGAAGACACCGGCCAGCAATGCGGCGATCGACATCGCCATCTGCATCAGCTCGGGACCGCCCGCATCGAGCGCCTCGGCGAACAGCATTTCCTTGGACAGGAAGCCATTGAGCAGCGGGATGCCGGCCATCGCCAGCGAAGCGATGATCGCCAGCGCACTGGTGAACGGCATCAGCCGGCGCAGGCCGCCCAGCTTGCGCATGTCACGCGTGCCGGTTTCATGGTCGATGATGCCCGCCGCCATGAACAACGAGGCCTTGAACGTGGCGTGGTTGAGGATATGGAACACACCGGCCACCACCGCCATCGGCTTGGACAGCCCGAACAGCATGGTGATCAGGCCCAGGTGGGAGATCGTGGAGTACGCCAGCAGGCCTTTCAGGTCGTGCTGGAAGATCGCGTTCCAGGCGCCGATCAGCAGGGTCAGCGCACCGATGCCGCTGACCGTATAGAAGAACAGGTCGGTGCCTGCAAGCGCCGGGTGCAGGCGTGCCAGCAGGAACACACCGGCCTTCACCATGGTGGCCGAATGCAGGTAGGCCGACACCGGGGTGGGCGCGGCCATGGCCTGTGGCAGCCAGAAGTGGAACGGGAACTGCGCGCTCTTGGTGAAGATGCCGGCCAGCACCAGGAACAGCGCATACGGATACAGCGCGCTGGCGCGGATCTGGTCGCCGGCGGCCAGCACCACGTCCAGGTCGAAGCTGCCCACGATGCGGCCGATCAGCAGCACCCCGCCGAGCAGTGCCAGGCCACCACCACCGGTGATGACCAGCGCCATGCGGGCGCCTTCGCGCGCGTCCTGGCGGTGCGACCAGAAGCCGATCAGCAGGAACGAGCTGATGCTGGTCAGCTCCCAGAAGATCATCAGCAACAGCAGGTTGCCGGACAGCACCATGCCGAGCATGGCCCCCATGAACAGCAGCAGGTAGCAGAAGAAGCGGTGCGCGTTGTCCTGCGGGCTCAGGTAATAGTGGGCGTACAGCACCACCAGCGCGCCGATGCCCAGCACCATGCCGGCAAACATCCAGGCCAGCCCGTCCAGGCGCAGGGTGAAGTCCAGGCCGATCTGCGGCAGCCATTGGCCACTGCTGCGCAGCACCTCTCCCTCCAGGACGGCGGGGGTGAGCGTGGCGAGGATGGTGAGGCCCGCCAACGGCGCGGCCGCGGCCAACCAGGCGGCCGTGCTGCGGGAACTTCGGGAGAAAGCGGCAACCGCCACGGCCAAGATGAAGGGCAGGGCGAGCAGCAGGATCAGGCTTGGGATCATGCAGGGAATACGCGATTCACGAGCAGGTCATGCAGTCTAACAGGCCGGCATTTGCCGCCGATACCCACGAATACGCCACCAACTGCAGGGAACGTGTGCTGATTCATTTTTTTCCCTTTGGAGGTCTTGCCGCTGGCGCTTGACCAGGACCGGCCACGACACTTTGCCGTATCTGTCGCGAATGACATGTGCAGCCCCAAGGTGCCCGTACGGCAGGGGCTGCAAAGGGATGGTGCGGCAGGATCGGCGCCCCCGATCGCGCCTGGATCGGAATTCGGCGCCCAGGCAGGGCTGCAACGGCCGGCGCAAACAGCGCGCCCGCCCGTTCAGGTAAAACAGGTCAGTAACGCCACTCGAGGCGACGATAGACCTTGGCCAGCACCCAGGCCGGGCCGATCAGCAGGTAGGTGAGGTCGGTGAGGAAGCTGGGCTTGCGGCCTTCGAGCTTGTGGCCGAAGAACTGCGCGATCCACGCCAGCACGAACACCGCGCCGGCCAGCCGGGCCAGGTTGCCCAGGCCGATCTCCGCTTCCAGCAGGCGGCAGGTACAGCCGATCACGAACAGCACGGCCAGCATGCCCAGCCCCAGCGGGCGCGACAGGCGGTTGTAGAAGCACCACGCGCCGAACATCGCCAGGCCCGCCCAGATACCGTTCTGGAACCAGGTGATCAGCGGCGGCAGGCACCACAGCAGGGCCACCACCGACCACAGGATGGCCGGTACCGCGACCACGTGGATGCGCTGGTTGGTGACGTTGCGGTGGTCGTCGGAATAGCTGGCGAAATAGCGGTCTACGGGGCGGGCAAGCGACGTGCTGGACATGGTGCCTCCGATCGGGCCGGCGCGTGGCCGGCGAGCTTTCCAGAGGAGGGCGGGCAGCGCCCGCCGCCCCCTCAATCGACGCTGATGCCGGCCAGTCGCTGCAGGGCCTCGGCGTACTTGGCACGCGTGCGCTCGATCACTTCCGCCGGAATGGACGGGCCCGGTGCGGTCTTGCCCCAGTCCAGCGTTTCCAGGTAATCGCGGACGAACTGCTTGTCGTAGCTCGGCGGGCTGGTGCCCACTTCGTACTCGTCGGCCGGCCAGTAGCGCGAAGAATCCGGGGTCAGCATCTCATCCATGATGTACAGGCGGCCGTCTTCATCGGTGCCGAACTCGAACTTGGTGTCGGCCAGGATGATGCCGCGCTCACGCGCGTAATCGGCGGCGAAGGCGTAGATGCGCAGGGTCGCATCGCGCACGCGCTCGGCCAGGTCCACGCCGACCGCCTTGACCATCGCATCGAAGTCGATGTTCTCGTCGTGGTCGCCGACGGCGGCCTTGGTGGACGGGGTGAAGATCGGCTCGGGCAGCTTTTCGGCCTGGCGCAGGCCGTCGGGCAGTTCAATGCCGCTGACCTTGCCGGTGCGCTGGTAGTCCTTCCAGCCGCTGCCGATCAGGTAGCCGCGGGCGATCGCTTCCACCGGCACCGGCTTGAGTTTCCGGGTGACCACCGCGCGCTTGGCGTACAGCGCCGCGTCCACGCCTTCGGGCAGCACGCTGGCCACGTCGATGCCGGTCAGGTGGTTGGGCATCAGGTGCGCGGTCTTGGCGAACCAGAAATTGGACACCTGGCAGAGCATTTCGCCCTTGCCCGGGATCGGGTCGGGCAGCACCACGTCGAAGGCCGACAGGCGATCAGTGGCTACCATCAGCAGGTAGTCCCCCGGCGGCGTGCCTTCGGGCAGGCGCTCGCGCGGAATATCGAAAACGTCACGCACCTTGCCGCGATGGCGCAAGGGCAGGCCGGGAAGATCGGATTGCAACAACGTGGTCGGCACGGGCACTCCTGGGGGCTTCGTCGATACGAGCTGCCCAGGGACCCGGAGGGCCCGCCGGCCAGCGGGCGGCCTAGTGTAAAGCCGTCCGGGGCGGCTGTGACGTAAAATGGAAAGCCAATTGGCCAAATCTGCCCGGAGCGCCATGCGCTGGTACGGAAAACTGCTGGGTTTCATCGCCGGGGCCCTGCTGTTCCGGCCCAATCCCTTGTTTGGCGCGGTGCTGGGCCTGCTGATCGGCCACGCGTTCGACGCCGACTGGTTCCGCCTGAACAAGGAAAACCCGTATCGCGAGCTGGGACTGACGTCTTCAGCAACGGAGGCGGAGATCGACCTGGCCTACCGCCGGCTGATGTCGCAGTACCACCCCGACAAGCTGGTCGGCGCCGCGCCGGAACTGCTCAAGCAGGCCGAGGCCAAGAGCCGCCGCGTGAATGCCGCCTACGACCGCATCAAGACCCTGCGCAAGCGCTGAGTCCTGACCCTTTTTCTTCCTGCTCCGAAGGCCCTGGCCATGTCCAATTGCATCATTGCCCCGTCCATCCTGTCGGCCGACTTCGCCCGCCTCGGCGAAGAAGTCGACAACGTCCTCGCCGCCGGCGCGGACTGGGTCCACTTCGATGTGATGGACAACCATTACGTGCCCAACCTGACCATCGGCCCGCTGGTCTGCCAGGCGCTGCGCAAGCATGGCGTCACCGCACCGATCGACGTGCACCTGATGGTGGAGCCGGTGGACCGGATCATCCCGGACTTCGCCGAGGCCGGCGCGACCTACATCAGCTTCCACCCCGAGGCCAGCCGCCACCCGCACCGCACCATCCAGCTGATCCGCTCGCTGAGCTGCAAGCCGGGCCTGGTGCTCAATCCCGGCACGCCGGTGGATATCCTGGACTGGGTGCTGGACGACCTGGACCTGGTGCTGCTGATGTCGGTGAACCCGGGTTTCGGCGGCCAGGCCTTCATTCCGTCGGCGCTGGACAAGCTGAAAGTGGTGCGGCAGAAGATCGATGCCAGCGGCAAGGACATCCGCCTGGAGATCGACGGCGGGGTGAAGGCCGACAACATCGGTGCGATCGCCGCGGCCGGTGCCGATGCCTTCGTGGCCGGCTCGGCGATCTTCAACGCGCCGGATTACCAGCAGGTGATCAGCGCGATGCGCGCCAACGTCGCCGCCGCCCGCTGAGAAAAAAGGGGACGGAGGGAATTAAACTCGTTTAATTCCCTCCGTCCCCTTTTCTGCCCATGAACATCCGTCCGGCCACTGTTGCTGATGCAGGTCTGATCCTGCGCTTCATCCGCGAACTGGCGATCTATGAGAAGGCCGAATCGTCGGTGCAGACCGACGAGGCGGGGATCGCGGCCAGCCTGTTCGGGCCTGACGCCAGCGCGCAGGCGCTGGTCTGCGAAGCCGACGGCGAAGCGATCGGCTTCGCGGTGTACTTCTACAACTACTCCACCTGGCTGGGCCGCAAGGGCATCTACCTGGAAGACCTGTACATCAGCCCGGAAAAGCGCGGATCCGGTGCCGGCAAGGCGTTGCTGAAGCACATCGCCCGGCAGGCCGTGGCCGAGGGCTGCGGGCGTTTCGAATGGTCGGTGCTGGACTGGAACCAGCCTGCGATCGATTTCTACGTCGCCGCCGGCGCCAGGCCGCAGGACGAATGGACCGTCTACCGACTGCAGGGCGAGGCCCTGGCCGACTTCGCCGCGTCCTGAAAAAAAAGGCCACGCCGCTGCCGGCGTGGCCCTGCTGAAACAATCGGAGGCTGATCCTGCCTCCATCCGTCTTCCCTGCTATGGCCTTCCATGTTCCGGGGCATCGGTGACAGGCCGATGACATTCACCGGCAAAGAACGCGCGACTGCTAGCCTGTGCCGCCCCCACCCCCGGAACCCCCCATGAGCCTTGCCCGCTGGCGCCTGATCCTGAACGGAAAATCGGCCGGGGACGTCGATGTGCGCGAGGCGGTCAAGGCCTGGCGCGAGCGCGGGATCGATCTGGAAGTGCGGGTCACCTGGGAAAGCGGGGATGCCGAGCGCTATGTCGCCGAGGCCATCGACAACGGCGTGGAGGTGATCATCGCCGGCGGTGGGGATGGCACCTTGAGCGCGGTCGCCGAGACCCTGGCGCATAGGGAAGAACCGGCCGATGCGCTGCCTTCGCTGGCCCTGCTGCCACTGGGCACGGCCAACGATTTCGCCACCGCCGCCGGTTTCCCGGAGAGCCCCGCCGAGGTGCTGGACTTGATCACCGCGCAGGCACCCCGCGCCATCGACCTGCTGCGCATCGACGCCGATGGCAAGGTCTGGTGGTGCGCCAACGTCGCCAGCGGTGGCTTCGGCACGCAGGTGACGGTGGAAACCGATGAAGGCCTGAAGAAGGTGCTGGGTGGCCTGGCCTACGTGCTGACCGGCATCTCCAAGCTGGGCCGGATCGAGCCGATCCTGGCGCGCGTGCACGGCCCCGGCTTCGACTGGGAAGGCGGCTTCATCGCACTGGGCATCGGCAACGGCCGCCAGGCCGGTGGTGGCCAGGCGCTGTGCCCGCAGGCGGTCATTGACGATGGCCAGCTGGACGTCACCATCATTCCGGAACTGACCGGCGAAGTCGGCGCGATGCTTGGCCAGCTGGTGACCGGGGGCAAGGAAGCCGCGCTTGAGCGCGTTGCCACCCGCACCCGCTTGACCCGCGTGGAGATCCGCGCCGAAAAGCCGCTGACCCTCAACCTGGACGGTGAGCCGGTGGAAGCACGGCACTTCCGCATCGAATGCGTGCCACGCCGCGTGCGCATGCATCTGCCTGCGGCGTGCCCGCTGCTGTCCCACTGAGCCTGCGCGGGCGTCGTTACCGGCCCGCGTGGCGCCGCCTTGGGCGACGTTCAAAGCGCTTAACGAGGCACTCAGTGAGACGGCCAGCGCAGTATGGTGCGACGGCGATGGCGTGCTGCCTGCGTGCGGCCCAGCATCCTTGGCCCGACGCAGTCGTGCGTCAGGGAGCTGTTCCGCCCACCAGGAGATACCTCAATGAAAATCGCCGCCGCCATCGCCGTGTCATGTGCACTGGGCCTCGCGGGTTGCTCCGCCATCGCCGCCAAGACCAACGTGCTGAGCGATACGAAGATCATCTCGTCTTCGGCCGGCGTGCTGGGCCTGGAGCCCTCGCAGTTGACGCTGGTCAGCAAGCGCGTGGACGGCACCAACACCTATGCGAACCTGAAGGCGGCCGGGGGCAGGGAGTACACCTGCGTCATCAATGGCGGCAACCTGCTGAGCATGGGAATGACCAATGCGCCCATGTGCAGCAGGAAGGGTGAGCCGGTGAATGCGCAACCCTTCCAGCGCTGATCAGGGGCTGAAGCGCCCCGGGCTGCATCGAGCAGTCCGGGCATCAGGCTTCCGCCTGGCCGGAACCTGCGCTAAAGTCGCCGGGTGTCCATCCTGACGACCCCGCGATCCGTTTCTTCCGCACGCCGTAGCTGGCGATGGTGGCCCGTAGCCGTCGTCCGCCCAGAAAACGCCGTATCCCGGAAGGAAAGTCGTGTTGAACACCCCCGCCCAGTTCCAGCAGCAGGCCGCTGAAGGCCACACCCGCATCCCCGTCGTCCGTGAAGTGCTGTCCGACCTGGACACCCCGCTCTCGGTCTACCTGAAGCTGGCCGACGGGCCGCACACCTATCTGTTCGAATCGGTCGAAGGCGGTGAGCGCTTCGGGCGCTATTCCATCATCGGCCTGCCGGCGCGCCGTGTGTACACCTTCCGTGGGCACACCCTGACCATCGCCGAGCACGGCCAGGTCGTGGAAACCCGCGACGTGGCCGACCCCTTCGCCGAAGTCGAGGCCCTGCGCAGCGCGCATTCGGTGCCCAAGCTGGACGGACTGCCCGGATTCACCGGCGGCCTGGTCGGCTGGTTCGGCTTCGAGTGCATCGGCTACATCGAACCGCGCCTGGCGCCGCCGGCCGGGCGCGATGAGCTGGGTACGCCGGACATCCTGCTGATGCATTCCGAAGAGCTGGCGGTGTTCGACAACCTGAAGGGCCGGCTGTACCTGATCGTGCATGCCGACCCGCGCCAGCCCGGTGCCTGGGACGAGGCGCAGGCGCGGCTGGACGCGCTGGCCGGCAAGCTGCGCGCCCCCGGCGCCGGCTATCCCGCGCCGCTGCACAGCGACGTGCTGGACGAGGGCGACTTCATCTCCGGCTTCACCCGCGAAGGCTTCATCGACGCGGTGGAGCGCAGCAAGGACTACATCCGTTCCGGCGACATCTTCCAGGTGGTGCTGAGCCAGCGCCTGAGCGTGCCGTTCAAGGCGCGGCCGGTGGATGTGTACCGCGCGCTGCGGGCGCTCAACCCTTCGCCGTACATGTATTTCCTGGATGTCGGTGACATGCAGGTGGTGGGCTCGTCGCCGGAGATCCTGGTACGCCTGCAGCATGATGCCGACGGCGTGGGCCATGTCACCGTGCGGCCGATCGCCGGCACCCGTCCGCGTGGCGCCACGGTGGAAGAGGACAACGCGCTGGAAGCCGAACTGCTGGCCGATCCGAAGGAGCGCGCCGAACACCTGATGCTGATCGACCTGGGCCGCAACGATGCCGGCCGGGTCTCCCGCGCGGGCACGGTGGAGGTCGGCGAGCAGTTCGTGATCGAGCGCTACAGCCACGTGATGCACATCGTCAGCGAGGTGACCGGGCAGCTGCAGCCGGGCCTGAGCTACGCCGACGTGCTGCGCGCCACGTTCCCGGCCGGCACGGTCAGTGGCGCGCCGAAGATCCGCGCGCTGGAAGTGATCCGCGAGCTGGAGCCGATCAAGCGCAACGTCTACGCCGGCAGCATCGGCTACATCGGCTGGCACGGCGATGCGGACACCGCCATCGCGATCCGCACCGCGGTGATCAAGGACGGTCGCCTGCACGTACAGGCCGGCGCCGGCATCGTCTACGACTCGGACCCGCAGAAGGAATGGGACGAGACGATGAACAAGGGCCGCGCGCTGTTCCGCGCGGTCGCCCAGGCCGCCAAGGGCCTGTAACGCGCGCCATTCCGCTGGCGCGCCCGCGTGCGCGCCTGTCTCCCTACGAAGCCTGGAACCTGATCCATGTTGTGGATGATCGACAACTACGACAGCTTCACCTACAACCTCGTGCAGTACCTGCAGACGCTGGGTGCCGAGGTCAAGGTGGTGCGCAACGATGCGATGACGGTCGATGAGATCGCCGCGCAGAAGCCCGGACGCATCGTGATTTCGCCCGGTCCGTGCACGCCGAACGAGGCGGGCATTTCGCTGGAGCTGATCCAGCGGCTCGGCCCGACCACGCCGATCCTCGGTGTCTGCCTGGGCCACCAGGGCATCGGCCAGGTGTACGGCGGCACGGTGATCCGCGCGGGCAACATCATGCATGGCAAGACCTCCCCGATCCGCCATGAAGGCAAGGGCGTGTTCGCCGGCCTGCCGGATCGCTACCAGGCCACGCGCTACCACTCGCTGGTGGTGGACAAGACGCGCCTGCCGGCGTGCCTGGAAGTCACCGCCTGGACCGAGAACGAGGACGGTTCCGTGGAAGAGATCATGGGCCTGCGCCATCGTGAGCACCCGGTCGAAGGCGTGCAGTTCCATCCCGAATCCATCCTTACCGAGCACGGCCACGCGCTGCTGCGCAACTTCCTGCAGCGCTGAGCTGCACGCCGAACCCAGGAGTCCATCGATGCGCTTCTCCCCCCAAGAAGCCCTGCAACGCACCATCGAACACCGCGAAATCTTCTTCGAGGAGATGGTCGACCTGATGCGGCAGATCATGCGCGGCGATGTGTCGCCGATGATGACCGCCGCGATCCTGACCGGGCTGCGGGTGAAGAAGGAAACCGTCGACGAGATCGCCGCCGCCGCGACCGTGATGCGTGAGTTCGCGCTGCCGGTGCCGGTGGCCGATACCCGCCACATGGTCGACATCGTCGGCACCGGCGGCGATGGCTCGCACACCTTCAACATCTCCACCTGTTCGATGTTCGTGGCCGCCGCTGCCGGTGCGCGCGTGGCCAAGCATGGCAACCGCAGCGTGTCCTCCAAGTCCGGCAGTGCCGATGCGGTGGAAGCACTGGGCGCGGTGATCGAACTGCAGCCGGCGCAGGTGGCGCAGGCCATCGAACAGACCGGCGTGGGCTTCATGTTCGCCCCGATCCACCACCCGGCAATGAAGGTCGTGGCGCCGGTGCGGCGCGAGATGGGGGTACGTACCATCTTCAACATCCTCGGCCCGCTGACCAACCCGGCCAGTGCACCGTCGGTGCTGATGGGCGTGTTCCACCCGGACCTGGTCGGCATCCAGGCGCGCGTGCTGCGCGAACTGGACACCCAGCGCGCGATGGTGGTGTGGGGCCGCGACAACATGGACGAGATATCGCTCGGCGCCGGCACGCTGGTTGGCGAGCTGCGCGATGGCAAGGTCCGCGAGTACGAGATCCATCCGGAAGACTTCGGCATCGCCATGTCGGCCAGCCGCAACCTGCGCGTGGACGGGCCCGAACAGTCCATCGCCATGCTGCGCGCCGTGCTCGACAACGAGCCGGGCCCGGCGCTGGATATCGTGGCGCTGAATGCGGGCGCCGCCCTGTACGTGGCCGACGTGGCCAGCGACATCGGCGATGGCCTGGCGCGTGCGCGCGCGGCGATTGCCGATGGCAGTGCCCGCGCCCGGCTGCAACAGTACGTGGACATCACCCACGTGCTGGCAGGCTAGGCGCGCGGCGGTGCATGACCTGATCCCCTCCATTCCCTTTTTTCTGTGAGCACCATGAGCGACATCCTGCAGACCATCCTGGCCCGCAAGGCCGAAGAAGTGGCCCAGCGCCGCGCCGCCGTGCCGCTGGAACAGCTGCAGGCCCGGCTGGCCGATGCGCCACCGGTGCGCGGGTTCGTGCGTGCGCTGCAGGCGGCGATCGCCAACGGCGACCCGGCGGTCATCGCCGAGGTCAAGAAGGCCAGTCCGTCCAAGGGCGTGATCCGTCCGGACTTCCATCCGGCCGATATCGCGGTCAGCTATGAGTTCGGCGGCGCCAGCTGCCTGTCCGTGCTGACCGACGTGGATTTCTTCCAGGGCAGCGATGCCTACCTGCAGCAGGCACGCGAGGCCTGCACGCTGCCGGTGCTGCGCAAGGACTTCGTGGTCGATCCCTACCAGGTGGTCGAAGCGCGCGTGCTGGGGGCGGACTGCATCCTGCTGATCGTGGCCGCGCTGGAAGATGCCCAGCTGGCCGCGCTGTCCGAGCTGGCGATCAGCCTGGGCATGGATGTGCTGGTGGAAGTGCACGACATCGATGAACTGGAGCGCGCGCTGCAGGTGCCGGCGCCGATGATCGGCATCAACAACCGCAACCTGCGTACCTTCGAGGTATCGCTGCAGACTACGCTGGACATGCGCAACGCGGTGCCGAAGGATCGCCTGCTGGTGACCGAAAGCGGCATCCTGGGACCGCAGGACGTCGGCCTGATGCGTGATGCGGGGGTCAACGCCTTCCTGGTGGGTGAAGCCTTCATGCGCGTGGAGGAACCAGGCGAGGGCCTGCGTCAGCTATTCTTCGCTGCATGAGCACGATCTATCCAACCCCGCAGGACAGTGCGCCGCTGGTGGTGTTCGATTTCGACCACACCCTGTATGACGGCGATTCCGGCAGCCATCTGTTTGCCACCCTGATCAAGCGCAATCCGCTGCGGTTGCTGGCCGCGCTGCTGGTCACGCCTATCGCGGGCCCGCTGGTGGCGATGCTGCCTACACGGCGCGCCGGCATCTCGATCTACGTGTGGATCGCCACCTTCGGCATGCACCGCGCGCGCGAGTTCAACCGCGTCATCGATGCCTATGTGCTGAAGCACGAACCGACACTCCGCGCGAAACTGCTGCCGCAGGCGCTGGAGGTGTTCGCAGCGCACCGTGCCAACGGCGACCGCGTGGTGGTGGCCACCGGTGCGCCGCCGGAGCTCGCAAGGGCGATCCTGGCCTTTGTCGCGCACGTGGACGTGCCGGTGATCGGCAGCGAAGTGGGGCCGCGTTTCGGTGCGGTTGGCGCCACCCGCCACTGCCACAACGAAGAGAAGATGCGCATGCTGCGCGAGCGCGGCTACGGCAACATCGACGTGGCCTACTCCGACAGCACCGCCGACCTGCCGCTGCTGGTCGCGGCAAAGGCACCGGTGGTGGTCAATCCCAAGCGCGGCAGCGTGGACTTCTTCCGTCGCGTCCTTCCGGAAGGCACGCGCATCCTCAACTGGGGCTGCCTGGACCGCGGTGGCGACACGCCCTGAGGGCAGTGACGGCCACCGCACCCGGTGGTGACGGCCACCGCACCCGGTAGTGACGGCCGCTGGCCGTCAGCCGCTACCGCCCCAGCAGGCCGAACACCGTGTGACCGATCTGGTACAGGCTGATCGCCAGCACCAGCACGCCTACCGCTACCAGCACCCAGCGTTCCTTGACCCGCTTCACCAGCACCGCCGCCAACGGCGCGGCCATCATGCCGCCGATCAGCAGGCCGGCGACGATCTGCAGGTGGTGCAGCCCCATCGACAGCAGGAACGTCGCCGAGACCGTCAGCGTCACCACGAACTCTGCCGCATTGACCGTGCCGATGGTGGTCCGCGCCTGCCCGCCACGCGCCAGCAGCGTGGAGGTGGCCACCGGCCCCCAGCCACCGCCGCCGGTGGCATCCAGGAAGCCGGCGACGGCGCCCAGCAGCGGCACGCGCTTGATGTCGCCCTTGGGCATCAGCCGCCCTGCCGCACGCAACAGGATGACGATGGCAAGCACCAGCAGGTACAAATAGATCAATGGCCGGATGACGTCCCCGGGCAGCTGGGTAAGGCCGTACGCGCCGATCGCCCCGCCGATCGCGCCAGGGATGGCGAGACGCACGAACAGGCGACGGTCCACGTTGCCCGCCACCAGATGGGACACGCCGGAGGCGCCGGTGGTGAATACCTCGGCGGTGTGCACGCTGGCGCTCACCTGTGCCGGCGGCAGGCCCATGCTGAGCATGACCGAGGACGACACCAGGCCGAACGCCATGCCCAGCGCGCCGTCGACCAGCTGCGCGCCCAGGCCGATCAGGATGAACCACCAGAATTCGCTGCTCAGCTCCATCTCATCATCCTGCAGGGCTGCCGTGCACCGGCAGGTGATGGCGGGCGCGACGCAGTGACGACCAACGGTCGTCACCCACCAGGGGCATCGTCACCCGCCAGGGGAGCAGCACCCAACAGGTGAGCGGCACCCATCAGGGCCGCGGTACGGGTCGGGCGACCCTCAGCGCGTGCCGTACAGCACCACGGTCTTGCCGCGGGCATGCAGCAGGCCGTCCACCTGCAGCTTCTTCAGCACCCGGCCGGCCATCTCGCGCGAGCAGCCGACCAGCCGGGCCAGCTCCTGCCGCGATACCCGCAACTGGCTGCCCTGCGGGTGGGTCATCGCTTCCGGCTCTTCGGCCAGGTCATGCAGGGTGCGCACGATCCGGTCGGTGACGTCCAGGAAGGCCAGGCGGCTGGCCTTGCGGCTGGTATCCAGCAGACGCTTGGAGATCTGCTGGCCCAGCGCATACAGCAGGCGCGGGGCGTCGCTGGACAGCGGCCCCAGGAACAGCTGGTGCAGGCGTTCGTAGCTGATTTCGGCCAGCTCGCAGGCGGTACGGGTGCGCAGGATGACCTCGCGGCGGTCCGACTCCACGAACAGGCCCATCTCCCCCACGAACTCGCCGGTGCCGAAGTAGCCGAGCACCAGCTCGCGCTCCTCGTCCTCTTCAGCAATTATGGAAACCGATCCACTGATCACGTAGTACAGGGTCCCGGCCGGGTCACCGGGGCGGAACACATCGGTTCGGGCAGGGTAGCGGCGCCGATGGCTGTGGGCCAGGAAGCGGTCGATGGTAGCGATGTCCAAAGCCAAAGGACTGGTAGCAAGGCGCACGGTTGACACGATGGTGGCGCTCCCTCTGCGCATGAACGGATTCACGGGGTGGCGAGCAGCTTAGCGGAGCTGAAATGTTAAGAGCAAACAATTAGCTGTTCACGGCAGCCCGTTCAGGTCCCCCCTCGGGGAACAATTGCCTCATAATTGATCCTTTCCCCGCTCTTACAGGATCGCCGCCCGTGGTCAAGCCGTTGCCTCGCCTGAGGTTGCAAGGTTTCAACAACCTCACCAAGGCGCTGAGCTTCAACATCTATGACGTCTGTTACGCCCGCACCGAAGAGGAGCGTCAGCGCTACATCGACTACATCGATGAAGAGTACAACGCCGACAGGCTGACTCAGATTCTCACGGACGTCGCCGAGATCATCGGTGCGAACATCCTCAACATCGCGCGCCAGGATTACGATCCGCAGGGTGCGTCGGTGACGATCCTGATCTCCGAAGAACCGGTGATCGACAAGAAGCAGGCCGGCAAGGAGCTGATCTCCGATGCCGTGGTCGCGCACATGGACAAGTCGCACATCACCGTGCACACCTATCCGGAAACGCACCCGCAGGAAGGCATCGCCACCTTCCGCGCCGACATCGACGTGGCTACCTGCGGCGTCATTTCGCCGCTGAAGGCGCTGAACTACCTGATCGAGAGTCTGGAATCGGACATCGTGATCATGGATTACCGCGTCCGTGGCTTCACCCGCGACGTGAAGGGCAAGAAGCACTACATCGACCACAAGATCAACTCGATCCAGAACTTCCTGGCCAAGAACATCAAGTCGCGTTACGAGATGTTCGACGTCAACGTCTACCAGGAAAACATCTTCCACACGAAGATGCACCTGAAGGATTTCGATCTGGACCAGTACCTGTTCGAAGAGAAGGCCAAGAACCTTTCCTTCAAGGAACGCATGAAGATCGAGGCGCTGCTGCGTCGTGAGATCGAAGAGCTGTTCCACGGGCGCAACCTGTCCGAGTAATACCGGCAGGGTCCTCCGGGGCCATGCTTATGAAGGCGGGACGTCCCGCCCCGTGGAACCCCGATCTGCGCAGATCAGGGTTTCACGGCAGTTGACCGACCCACGGCCCGGTGTGAAGACACTGGGCCGTTTTGTTTCCGTTTAAAAAGTTGAGGAGTCCCCCATGCCTTGGATCTATCTGCTGCTGGCGGGCATTTTTGAAATCGGCTTTGCCATCGGCATGAAATATTCCGATGGCTTCAGCAAGCCCCTGCCGACCGCGGCCACCGTGGGAGCGGCCCTGATCAGCCTGTACCTGATGAGCCAGGCGATGAAGACGATCCCGGTGGGTACGGCCTACGCCATCTGGACCGGCATCGGCGCGCTGGGCGTGGCGGTGCTGGGCATCTTCCTGTTCAACGACAGCGCCTCGCCGGCCCGGCTGGGGTGCGTGGCACTGATCGTGGCCGGGGTGATCGGCCTGAAGCTGGTGTCCACGCCCTGACCGACACAGCCACGCCCGGCGGTCCCTCAGAACCGGTACGCGATGGTCTTCATCACCTTTGATGCCAGCGCCATCGCGCCGGGAATCGGGAACGGCAGGCGGCGCGCACCGGCCTGTTCGGCGTGCTCGGCATGCCGCGCTTCGTCTTCCTTCATCACCTTGATCACCGCACGGCTGCGCAGGTCGGCTGGCGGCAGCGTCTCGAGGTGCTCGTCAAGATGGGCTTCCACCTGGCGTTCGGTTTCCACCACGAAGCCGAGGTTCCAGCCGTCACCGCGCAGCCCGGCCAGCGTGCCGATCGCATAGCTGCCGGCGTACCAGACCGGATTGAAGCGGCTGGGGCGGCTGTCCAGCTCTCCCAGCCGGATCGCACACCAGGCCAGGTGGTCGGTTTCTTCCTGCGCCGCCTCCAGCAGGTGCGCGCGGGTGGCTGGATCCTGCGCCACCGCCGCCTGGCCGAAGTACAGTCCCTGCGCGCAGACCTCGCCGACATGGTTGATCCGCATCAGGCCGGCGGCGTGCCGCCGTTCGCCACGGCTCATGCCGGGTTCGGCGGCGTCGGTGGCGGGGTAGGGGCGTTCTGCCGGCGGATTGCCGAACACCGTGTCCAACGCACGCTGTGCCTCGGTCAGCAGGTGGTCCAGCGGGGTGGTCTGGCGGAGCGCGCTCATGGTGGGGCCGGTGACGTCAGGGGAGCCCTGATTCTCGCCGCCCGTCGCGCGCCTGCCAACCCATGGCGGGGGTGAACTTGCGCTCCGGGGCGAAGCTGGGTAAAATCCCGCCTCTTGCGTTTCACCTTCACAACGCGTGGCAGAGTTCCGGCCCTCCTGGCCGCAATGAGCCCGACGACCTACATAGAGTTCTTCATGAGCACTTTCACCGCTAAGAACGAGACCGTCCAGCGCGACTGGTACCTCGTTGACGCCGAGGGCAAGACCCTGGGCCGTCTCTGCACCGAGCTGGCCCGCCGTCTGCGTGGCAAGCACAAGCCGGTCTACACCCCGCACGTTGATACCGGCGACTACCTGGTCGTCATCAATGCAGAAAAGATTGTCGTCACCGGCAAGAAGCTGCAGGACAAGATGTATCACCGTTTCACCGGTTACATCGGCAACCTGAAGACCGAATCCCTGGCCCAGGCGCTTGAGCGCCACCCGGAGCGCGTGATCGAGATCGCCGTGAAGGGCATGCTGCCGAAGGGTCCGCTGGGTCGCCAGATGTACCGCAAGCTCAAGGTCTACGCAGGCACTGAGCATCCGCACGCCGCACAGCAGCCGCAGGTTCTGGATATCTAATCATGGCTATCACTCAAAACTACGGCACTGGCCGCCGCAAGTCCTCCACTGCCCGCGTGTTCCTGCGCAAGGGCTCTGGCAAGATCACCGTCAATGGTCGTCCGCTGGACGAGTTCTTCGGTCGTGAGACTGCGCGCATGATCGTGCGCCAGCCGCTCGAGCTGACCAAGAACACCGAAAGCTTCGACATCCTGGTCACCGCCGCTGGCGGCGGCACCACCGGCCAGGCCGGTGCGATCCGCCTGGGCATCGCCCGCGCGCTGGTCGAGTACGACGAAACCCTGAAGTCCGAGCTGCGCAAGGCTGGCTTCATGACCCGTGACGCCCGTGAAGTCGAGCGTAAGAAGGTCGGCCTGCACAAGGCACGTCGCGCTACGCAGTTCTCCAAGCGCTGATCCACCGCGCCAGCAGAACAAGAAAAGCCCGGCTTTCGCCGGGCTTTTTTTTGTTCCGCTGGGCGCAGTCGGTGCGCATTTTTCCTTGACCCCGCGCCGTTGGCGCGCCCCCCTTCAACAAGAAGGGGGGGGGGCTTTTCTCCAGACGTGCAATGGGGGATTCAGGGCAATGTGGCCTGTTCCCCAAGGGCGCAGAATTTTCACTGGAGTGGAGCCCCCTTGCTGTTCAAGGGGGCGCGCCGACAGGCGGGGGGATGAGGTGGAATGCGCGACCAAATAAATGACAAAAGGCCTGATCTTTCGATCAGGCCTTTTGTCATTTATTTGGCTGCCCCGGATGGATTCGAACCACCGAATGCCTGAGTCAGAGTCAGGTGCCTTACCGCTTGGCGACGGGGCAAAATAGGTGAAGCAATTGTCTCACTTTCCAAGTCGAAAACCAACCTCGACATGGTGGCTATGGGTGGACTCGAACCACCGACCCCAGCATTATGAGTGCTGTGCTCTAACCGGCTGAGCTACATAGCCTTGGGTGAGCCGGCTATTCTGGGCATGTGTACGAAACATGTCAATAGTTTTGTGTGCTGCTTGTGGGCCGACAGACGGCATGGGATAGTCCCTGTCAGTAGATTTCTAGGAGTCCGCATCGTGATCGATCCGGACGGCTATCGACCGAACGTCGGCATCGTGTTGATGCGCCAGGACGGTCAGGTGTTCTGGGCACGTAGAGTGCGCCGGGACGGCTGGCAGTTCCCACAGGGCGGCATGAACACCGATGAGACGCCCGTCGAGGCCATGTATCGTGAACTGCAGGAAGAGACCGGCCTGCTGCCCGAACACGTTGAAGTGCTCGGTGCTACCCCCGGTTGGCTGCGTTACAAGCTCCCTGCGCGCGCGATCCGCCGCAATGAGCGACAGGTGTGCATCGGCCAGAAGCAGGTCTGGTTTCTGCTGCGCCTGACCGGTGATGAGTCGCATGTGCAGCTGGACTTGACCGACACGCCGGAGTTCGACAACTGGCGCTGGGTGGATTTCTGGTATCCGGTCGAGCACGTGGTGATGTTCAAGCGCGGCGTGTACGCGCGTGCGTTGCGTCACCTCGCACCGATGGCGCGGGGCGTCGCCGGCGCCGGCGTGACGCAGATGCCGACGGGGGCGCAGGAAGCCTGGATGCCAGGCCATGCGGCCGGTCATGATCGGCCGCGCAAACGTCCGACCAAGCGGGGTTACTGGCCCAAGAAAGTGCAGGGCGATCCAACCTGACGATCGCTTGAGGCTGAACTTCATCGAGAATGATTCAGGTTGTTAATTGACAACCATTCGCGTTTGAAGTGGAATATCGGCAGGCCAGCATCGGCCTGCCAGACCTGACCGCCACCGTGTACGTCTGTATCTGCAACGGAGTCACCGACCACCAGATCCGCGAAGCCGCGGTGGATGGCTGCATGACGGTGGCCGAACTGACGATGCGCACCGGATGTGGCGCCACCTGCGGGTCCTGCCTGGACATGGCGGCCGACCTGCTGGCCAAGGCACGCAACACCCACGATCTGCCGCTGCCGGTTCTCGGCGGCCTGCAGGCGGCCTGACCACGCGCGCGGCAACGCGCAACTGAGCACGATTCGCGTTCCTTCATGGCCGGCGTAAAGCCGCTACAGTGCCTGCGTTTTCAGCGTGCAGGAGCACCCCCCATGAAAGGCGACGCCAAAGTCATCCAGTACCTCAACAAGGTGCTGTACAACGAACTGACTGCGATCAACCAGTACTTCCTGCACGCCAAGATGCTGAAGAACTGGGGCATCAAGGAACTCGCCGAGCACGAGTACAAGGAATCGATCGAAGAGATGAAGCATGCCGACATGCTGTCTGATCGCATCCTGTTCCTTGAAGGACTGCCGAACTTCCAGGCGCTGGGCAAGCTGCGCATCGGCGAGAATCCGACGGAAATCCTGCAGTGCGACCTGGCGCTCGAGAGCGAGGCCGTGGACGTGCTGCGCGAAGCGGTTGCCCATGCCGATTCGGTTGGCGACTACGTCAGCCGCCAGCTGTTCACGAAGATCCTGGATTCCGAAGAAGAGCACATCGACTGGCTGGAAACCCAGCTGGAACTGATCGGGCGCCTCGGCGAGCCGAAGTATCTGCTGAGCAAGCTGGAAGACTGAGCGGGGGTCATGGGTGCCGACCCGGGTCGGCACTACGGCCCGGTATTACCGGGGCTGCCAGCCGGCCAGCGCCATGCGCGCGCGCGCGAATTCCGCCACCACCCGCGCGGCGGCGACCGTCGGCACCTCCAGCGTGCCATTGCGCGCTTCCAGTTCGATGCGCCGTGCGGCGGTCGACAAGGCCATCGCCCCGACATTCGCGCTGGATGACTTCAGGCTGTGTGCCAGCGCGCGCAGCCGGTCCTGGTCGCCTTCCTGCGCCGCCGCCTGCAGCTGCTGCACCGCGATCGGTGTGTCGTGCAGGAACGCATCGATGATCGCCTGCGTGCTTGCCCCGATCACCTCGTGCAGTTCATCCAGCACGGTCGGGTCCAGCGCGGACTGCGAAGACGCCGCATCTTCGTCCGCTGCCACCACCTGGTGGTGCGCCTGCGTGCTGCCGATGTCCTGCGCGCCCAGCGTCCAGCGCTTCAGCATGCTGCGCAGCACCGAAAGCTCCACCGGTTTGGACAGGTAGTCATCCATTCCGGCGTGCAGGCAGCGCTCGCGGTCACCGGCCATGGCGTTGGCGGTCATGGCGATGATCGGCACCCGGGGACGCGTGGAGACCGCTTCCTGCGCGCGCCACTGGCGGGTGGCCGCGTAGCCATCCAGCACCGGCATCTGGCAATCCATCAGCACCACGTCGATGCCGCCCGCCTGCAGCTCGCCCAGCGCCTGTTCGCCATCGTGGGCGGTGCGCACCGTGCAGCCCATGACTTCCAGAACGCGCTCGGCCACCATCAGGTTGACCATGTTGTCTTCCACCAGCAGCACGCGCAGGTCCAGCCTGTCCTGTGCCTTGGCTGCGGTGGGGGCCAAGGTCGCATCGCCCAGCAGCGCGGCAGGGCGCGCCGAGCGCGTGGCCAGCGGCACCAGCACCGCGTGCAGCGCCGCGTCGGCCGCCAGTTCGTCCACCCAGTGCTGGCCATTGCGCGCCGGTGCGTTGCCCAGGTGCAGCCAGAGCACCTGCGGGGCCTCCGCGCCGCGCTCGGCCAGGGCCCGCTGCACGGAGGCATCGCCGTTGCGCAGCAGGCGGCCATCGACCACCAGCCACGCCAGTGCCCGGCTGGTCGCGCGGACCGCTTCCAGCGCCACGGCCAGCGTCTGCACCGCCTGTACCTGCAGGCCATGCTGCGCACCGACGCGATGCACGCGCTGCTGCAGCAGCGGATCATTGCTGAGCAGCAGCAGGTTGCCGAGTTCCGGACCGTGCCCGCTGCGGGTATCGCCCAGTGCCTTCAGCAGGGGAATCTCGAACCAGAACAGGGCGCCCTGCCCGGGCGTGGAATGCACGCCGATCTGCCCCTGCATCAGCTCGATGATGCGGCGGCAGATCGCCAGCCCCAGGCCGGTGCCGCCGTAGACCCGCGTGGTCGAGGCGTCGGCCTGGCTGAAGGACTGGAACAGGCGTGACTGCTGTTCCTGGTCGATGCCGATGCCGGTGTCCAGCACTTCGAAACGCAGCTCGTGCCGGAACGGGGTTTCACCCAACCGGCGGACCTTCAACGTTACCTGGCCGCGGGCCGTGAACTTGATCGCATTGGCCAGCAGGTTGCTGAGTACCTGGCGCAGCCGTACCGGGTCGCCGCGCACCGACAGCCGCACCGCAGGATCCAGCTCCAGCACGATGCGCAGGCCCTTCGCTTCGGCCGCACGCTGCATCAGTTGCACCACGCCTTCCAGCAGTTCGCGCAGGTTGAAGGTGGTGGTCTCCAGCACCAGCGCATTGGCTTCCAGCCGCGAGTGGTCGAGGATGTCATCGACGATGCGCAGCAGTTGCTGCGAGCTGGTGACTGCCGTGCCGAGCATCTGCCGCTGGTCCGGTTCCAGGCTGCCACGCCCGATCAGGTCCAGCATCGGGATGATGCCGTTGAGCGGGGTGCGGATCTCGTGGCTCATGGTGGCCAGGAATTCGCCCTTGGCCAGCACCGCCGCTTCGGCGGCCTGTTTGGCCAGCAGCAGCTGCTGCTCCAGTTGTCCCTGCTGGTCGTGAAGGCGCTGCAGGCGGTCCAGCTCCTGCTGCAGCTGGCGCAGGCGCTGTTCGCCCTCGGCCTGGGCTGCCCGGTGCGCGCCGTGCCGCTGCGCCCGCAGCGGCCACAGCAGCAGCGCCACGCAGGCCGCCGCCAGCCCCAGCCAGGGCCACGGGCCGTTCCAGTGCAGTGCCACCGCCAGCAGGCAGCCCACGCTGATGGCCGCCGCTGCGAGCCCCGCCCGGTGGATCCATCGGCCCCGTCCGTGGGTCACCGGGTCAGAGCACCGCGTTGAGGAAATCGAAATCCAGGTCGCTGCCGGCCGACTGCACCATGTTGCCCTGGATGAAATCCACGCCGCCGACCCACATCGCCGCGGCCGCCTGCGGATCCTCGATCTGCTGCCCGATGATCAGCAGGTTGGCACGGTGGGCGACGTCGATCGCCCCGCGCATCTCATCGCGCGTCTGCGGATTGGCGTGGCTGCTGCTGAAGCGTCCGGCCATGCGCACGAACGACAGCGGCAGCTGGGTCAGCAGGGCATTGGCTTCCGGACCGGGCTCGAACTGGCTCAGGCAGAAGCGCACGCCCAGCGCGCTCACCCGCATGCAGAACTGCTGCAGGGTGACGGTATGGATCAGTGCATCGGGCAGGCGTACGTCGATCACCAGCGCACTGCCGTCCAGCCGCCGCTGCTGCAGCGATTCGATCAGCCAGTCGGCGAAGGCATCACGCGCCAGCGTGCGCAGCGACTGCGATACGAACAGGTGCAGTGGCGGCGTGGCATGCCGGTAGTGGTCGAGCAGGCCGAGTGCGTGGTCGATGACCTGCTGGTCGAGGTCGGCGATGCGGCCGGCCGCTTCGGCAGCGGGGATCACCTGCCCGGCGGTCAGCACGCTGCCATCGGCCTGGCGCAGCCGCAGCAGCACCTGGTACTGCGCGTTGCCGCCACCGGCCACCGCGACGATCGGCTGGTAGGCCAGTTCCAGCTGGCCGTCCAGCATCGCCAGGTGTTCATCGCTGCTGGTCTCTTCGTGCGGGACGAACCCGGCCACGCCGGCGCTCAGCAGGCGTGCCTGCAGCGTGGTGCGCTCGATCGCCTCCAGCGCGCTGCCCACGTCCGGGAAGCCTGGCGAAAGGGCCGCGAAACCGATCACCCCGCGCAGGTGCACCGACTCGTCATCGCGGATCACGAAGGCGCGGGCGGACAGCTGCTCGCGCAGCGACTGCGCGGTGGCGTCCAGCTGCTCTTCGTCCACGCCGCGGGCGAGGGCGAGGAAGCTGTTGTCGTTCAGGCGTGCCAGCAGGTGCGGCTGCGCCGCTTCGGCCAGGCGCTGGCCGGCCTGCACCATCAGGCGCTCGAAGGCGGCATAGCCGTAGCGTTCGCGCAGGCCCAGCGCGCTGGCGATTTCGATGAAGAACAGGCCACCGCGGTCGCGGTGACCGAGTGCGGCAGACAGCTGCTGCAGCAGGTGGTGGCGGGTCGGCAGCCCGGTTTCCGGATTGTTGAGCAGCGGACCGCCGCGCTCACCGGTCTGCGCAGCGGCCTGCGCGCGCGCCCGCCTGATGCGGTTGGAGACCGCCGCGATCAGGTGGCGCGGACGGATCGGCTTGCTCAGGTAATCATCGGCACCACTGTCGAGGACTTCGAACTGGCGTTCCGGATCGGGATCGCCGCTGAGGAAGACGATCGGCAGCATCTGCAGGCCGGGCAGCTGGCGGATCATCGCGGTCAACCGCATGCCGTCCAGTCCGGGCAGGTGCAGGTCCATCAGGATCAGGTCCGGCGCGTGTTCCTTCAGGGCCGGCTGCACGCTTTCCGCATCACCCACCACGATCGCTTCCATGCCGGCACCGTGCAGCACGCTCTGCGCGAACAGTGCCTGCGCGCGGTCGTCTTCCACGACCAGGATCCGGTACGGCGCATCGCTGGGGATCAGCCCGTGGGGCAGGTCGTCCTGTGCATCCGCAGCGGCGTGCAGCGGCGGAGGGGTTGCCCCGGGCAGGGCGACGACATTGTCGTCTGCCGCCGTCGTCGGCGCTGCGCTGGAGGCCTTTTCGGAAGGCGTGCTGGCCCATCGCTGCCAGTGGTCGGCAGGCGGGGTTTCTGCACGCAGGTTGCGTGGCGGGTAGGTGTCGTTCACGGAGTCGCCGGCAAGGGGGATAGGGAGATTATGCGGCAGGCCCGGTGCGGGGCGCGTCGCGATCGGTTCGGGTCAGCCAGCGCACGCTTCTCCACAGGGCACGCCAGACCAGCCAGACCGCCAGCGCGCCGGCCAGGCTGCAGCCCAGCACTACGCCCAGCGCAAGCCAGGGATGGGCCAGCGCCAGCGCCAGCCCGCCGACCACCACGGTGTCCTCGGCGGCCGAGGCGACCCAGTTGCTGGCCGGCTCGGGCGACGTGTTCAACAGTGCCCGGGTACCGGACTTGAGGCCGTGGCTGGCCAGCGCAACGCCGGCCCCGGCCAGCAACGTCCCGGTGCCCAGGTCGCCATCGGGCGACAGCGTGGCGGCGGCCAGGAAGGCGCCTGCAGGGACGCGGGCCAGGGTCTGCAGCAGGTCCCACGCCGAATCCACGCCGGGGATCTTGTCGGCGAAGAATTCGGCGACGGCCAGCACCGCCGAGGTCCCCAGCACCCACCACGATTCGGTGGCTTGCAACGCCGGTGGCAGGTCGACCCAGCCCAGCAACCCGGCCAGTCCGACGCCGAACACGGTGAGGTAGACACGGATGCCGGCCAGCCAGGCCAGCAGGATGCCGATCACGAACAGGTGGGCGTCGGTCATGGCGCAGGCTCCGGTCAGGAACGTGATCACGCCGGCGGCAGGGGGACCGCCGGCAGGTACGCACGCTCGAAGGCTGCACTATCGGTGATGGAGAGGCTGAATGCCACAGGCCGGATCGGGGGCCGCGGCCGGTGTCGCCTGCGTCCTGAACTACAATGGCCCCGACTGATCCGCCGAGGCCGAGCCTGCATCGCATTGACCGATGCTCCGGAGACCTGCCATGAACAACCGTCCGCCTTCGCGCGTCCAGATCCGCATGCCCGGCCAGGGCGCCGCGCCGCATGACCGTCGCCGCCTGTGGATCCTGGTCGCTGCTGCCCTCGTCGCGCTGCTGCTGGCCGGCCTGCTCGGCTTCTGGCTGGGCCGCCCCGGCGGTGAACTGGGCGATACCCTGGAAGGGGCGCAGCAGCGTGCTGAAAGCCTGCAGGCGCAGCTGGTCGAACTGCGCCAGAAGCAGGCCACGCTGGAAGCGTCCGACCGCATCAGCCGGGCGGCCAACAACGAGGTGCAGGCCTCGCTGGCCGAACGGGACGAGGAAATCGCCGGCCTGCGCGCCGATGTCGCGTTCTATGAGCGCCTGGTCGGTGCCACCAGCCAGCGCAAGGGCCTGAACACCCATTCCATCGAATTCCGCCCGGAGGCGGCGGGCACCTGGCAGTACGCGCTGGTGCTGACCCAGAACCTCAACCGCGGGGCGATCAGCCAGGGCCAGATGCGCTTCACCGTGGAAGGAGTGAAGAACGGACGCCTGGCCACGGTCAGCTGGGATGAGCTGCACCAGCGCAGCAACGTGCCCGGCCAGGAGTACTCGTTCCGGTACTTCCAGCAGCTGGGCGGCAGCGTGATCCTGCCGGCGGACTTCACCCCGCAACGGGTTAAGGTCACACTGGGCAGTGGAACGGGGGGTTCCACACAGGTATTTGACTGGAAACAGGCCGGCGCACCGGCCGCGAACGGGGAGTAGGCAGATGTTTGGAAGCAGCAAGTCCAGCCGTGACGGACAGCTGGTGGTCGATGCGTTGATCGGCAGCCAGGTGGTGATCCGCGGCGACGTCGAATTCAGTGGCGGCCTGTATGTGGAAGGCCGCATCCACGGCAAGGTGATTGCCCAGGAAGGTGCCAGCTCCGCCAACATCACCCTGTCCGACAACGGCGTGGTGGAAGGCGAGATCCGCGCCCAGGTGGTGGTGATCAGTGGCCGCATGGACGGTGACGTGCACGCCAGCGAGCGGGTCGAACTGACCCCGAGCGCCCGCGTTAACGGCAACATCCATTACCAGGTGGTCGAAATGGCCGCCGGCGCGCAGCTGAATGGCCGCCTGATCCACGCCAGCGCCCCGATGGCCGCGCTTCCGCCGCCGGAAGGCGCCGCAGAGGAGGCCGGTACCGGCAAGGGCGATACCGCCGCGCGCCGCAAGCTGGCCGAGGCGATGGCTTGAAAGCCGGTCCGGGCGGCCCCATGCTGACCGCATGAGCACGCTGATTTCACTACCCGGTACCGCTGAAGCGGCGCCGGGCTACCAGTCCCTGGACCGCCCGTTGAACTTCACCGAGTCCGCTGCGGCGAAGGTGCGCGAGCTGATCCAGGATGAAGGCAATGCCGAACTGGCGCTGCGCGTCTACATCGAGGGCGGTGGCTGTTCCGGCTTCCAGTACGGCTTCGAATTCGACGAGAACCGCGCCGAGGACGACCTGGCCGTGCAGACCAGCGGGGTCACCCTGCTGGTGGATCCGCTGAGCCTGCAGTACCTGATGGGCGCGGAGGTGGATTACACCGAAAGCCTGACCGGTGCGCAGTTCGTGATCCGCAATCCGAACGCCAAGACCACCTGCGGCTGCGGCAGCAGTTTCAGCATGTAAGCGGCTTCGGGCAGCGCCTGGCGTGCTGCCGAGGCTTGCCAGCAACCGCCGGTGCGGGCAGGCTTGCCGCATGTCTACCCATCTTTCGCCGCTGTCCGGTTTTTCCTTCGTTGGCGAGCCGCTCGAGCGCGCCGATGCCCTGCGTGCAGACCCCGATGCCCTGGCACGGCTGTGGCCCGACGCCCGCCTGCTGGTGCTGGACCGCGACGGCACCGCCTTCACCGGCGCCGATGACCAGCCGCTGCCGTTGACCGGCGCTGAGGTCGGCGGCGGTCCCGGCACGGCGGTGTTTCTCGGTCTGCGCGGCGAGCAGGCCTGGTTTTCCGTCGAAGCGTCGGTGCTGGACGTGGCCGCGCCCGGGCGCATGGACCTGCGCCAGGCCGCGCTGTCCTGGTCGGTGGCCGATGCCAGTGCCTTCAGCTATGCACGCGGCATGTCGTACTGGCATTCGCGCAATCGCTTCTGTGGCGTATGTGGCGGCGAGGTGCGCTTCGAACGCGGCGGCTTCGTCGGACGCTGCCAGCAGTGCGCGGTGGAACATTACCCGCGCGTGGACCCGGCGGTGATCGTGGCCGTTGAAAACCGCGGACGCCTGCTGCTGGGCCGGCAGGCCAGCTGGGCACCGCGTCGCTATTCGGTGCTGGCCGGCTTCGTCGAGCCCGGCGAAATGCTGGAACAGACGGTGGTGCGCGAAGTGTTCGAGGAGAGCAAGGTCCGCGTGCGCGCCTGCCAGTACCTGGGCACCCAGCCGTGGCCGTTCCCCGGCGCCCTGATGGTGGGCTTCCGCGCCCAGGCCGACGATGGCGAACCGGAAGTGGATGGTGAGCTGGAAGACGCGCGCTGGTTCAGCGCCGAAGAGGTGGGTGCAGCGATCGCACGCGACGTGCACGACGACGGCGAAGGCATCCGCCTGTCGCCGCCGATCTCCATCTCCCGCAGCCTGATCGAACACTGGTACCGGCAGCAGCCTGGGAGCGCCTGATGTTCACCACGCTGGTCGCCGTGCTGGTTGCCCTGGCGCTGGGCCACGTTGCGCCGGCGGCTGCCGCCACGCTGCGCCGTTTCGATGGCTTCCGGCGCTGGCTGGGCTGGCTGGACCTGCATGCCGGGCCGTCCGCGCGTGGCCCGCTGGGCGTGGCGTTGGCGGTGTTGCCGCCGGTGCTGTTGCTGGGCCTGCTGGCGTGGTTGCTGCGCGGGACGTTGTTCGGGCTGCCTTCGCTGTTGCTGGGCATTGCCGTACTGGCCTGGTGCTGGGGTCCACGCGACCTGGACCGTGATGTCGAAGCGGTCATCGATGCCGACGAGCCGGCGCTGCGCCATGCCGCCCTGCATACCCTGCAGGCGGCCGGCGGCAGCCTGCGCGATGACCTGCCCTCGCTGGTCGACGTGACCGTCTACAACGCGCTGCGGCGCTGGTTCGCGGTGCTGTTCTGGTTCCTGCTGCTGGGCCCGGTCGGTGCGCTGGGTTACCGCCTGCTGGCCCTGATGTCGATAAGTCCGATGCGCGCGCTGGTGGCGCCGGAAACGCTGCTTGCTGCGCAGCGCGTGCTGGGCTGGGTGGAATGGCCGGTGGCGCAGTTGATGGCGCTGTCGATGGCGTTGGTGGGGAACTTCGATACCGCGTGGAAAGCCTGGCGGCACGCACATGGCGAACGCTGGCGGCAGGACATCGGCTTCCTCGGCGCGGTGGCGCGGGCCAGCGTCAATGCCGAACTGCGCGAAGAAGCCCACGACTACACCGAAGCCGGCCTGCTGCCGGTGTGGCAGCGCCTGCCCGAACTGCGCGATGCGATGAGCCTGGTCTGGCGCATGCTGCTGCTGTGGCTGGCGGTGCTGGCGCTGCTGGTGATTGCCGGCTGGGTGACGTAGCGCCGCGGCATTGGCTGACGGCCAGCGGCCGTCACTACCGGGTGCGGGATCAGCCCGGTGCCAAGCCGGTGAACGGTGCCCATGGCAGGTTGCGCAGCACCGCATAGCCGACCAGCACGATCAACCAGAACATCGGCGATGCCAACAGCCGCATCAGCGGATCGAGTCGTCGCGGACGGATGCCGGCGCCGTTGAGCAGCATCAGCAGCAGCAATGGCAGGCTGAGCACCAGCAGCGGGTTCATCGCCATCGCGCCCGGCAGGTCGAAGTGGACCAGTGAGTACAGGCAGCGCGTGCTGCCGCAGCCGGGGCAGTACAGCCCGGTCAGCGCATACAACGGACAGGACGGCAGCGGGTTGCCAGCCGCGTAAGGGTCGACGTTGTGCAGCACCACCGTCGCGCCCACGGCCAGCGTGGCTACGGCGGCCAAGGGCAGCCAGCGTTGCAGCGAAGGCGGGGGGGGGGGCAGGGACATACGGGAAAAGCGGGACCCGGCGCGATGCCGGATCCCGCCAGGCAACTCAGTAGCCGCTGTTGCTCAGCGCGCCCATGCCACCCAGGGCAACGACGAAGATCGCGTACAGCACGATGACCACGACGCCGGCGATTGCCGCCCACATGGCGAACTTCTTGGCTTTGTCCGAGGCTTCGCGGGCACCGGCGATATCACCGGCAGCAACCTTGCTGTTGACCTGCGCGGCGAAGACGATCGACACGATGCCGAGCGGCAGGCAGCAGAACAGCGTGCTCAGGATCGCCCAGACGAGGTGATTCGGAATCTGCGGGGTGGTGGCATTCATTGCATAAGCTCCTTGCGGGTGGGTGGTGGTGACTCAGTTACCGGAGAGAGCGCCCAGCGCGGCGAGGCCGCCGAACAGCCCGAACCACAACAGCAACAGGACCGGCAGCGCAGCAGCCGAAGCCACTGCCCACCATCCCGCCTTGCGCGATGCCTCCTGCGCGCCCACCAGGTCACCGGCAGCGCGGCGGCCATCAACCTGGGCCGCATAGACGATCGACACCACACCCAACGGCAGGCAGCAGAACAACGTCGACAGGATCGCCCAGACCAGATGGTTGGGGACGTACACCGACGAGGTGCCGATTGGCGGTGGATGGTTCAAGTGCGAGACTCCATTCCTTGGTGGCCGGCGTTTCACGGCGTGCCGGTGCGCCCCCTGTGGCTGGGTAATCTACAGCAACATGCGTCACCTGTATGCGTTTCCGGCACGAATTCTGGAAACGCTTACAGCCTTGCCGCAGGGGCGTGCCGGCTCAGGCGTGGTCGCCGCGCAGGGCACGCACCTGCGCCTCCAGCCGTTCTGCGCTGGCGGCGCTTCCCGCCACCGCCGGCGCCGCCACCACTTCGATGGTGGCGCGGAAACGGCGCGGTACCCGCATGCGTCCGAGGCGACTGTCGCGCCGGCTCCACATGCTGGTCCACATGCCGCGCAGGGCCATCGGCACCACCGGCACCGGGCGCCGCTCGAGGATCTTGTCCACGCCGCTCTTGAAGGTGCTTATCTGCCCGTCGCGGGTCAGCGCCCCTTCGGGGAAGATGCAGACCAGCTCACCCTCGGCCAGCGCCGCGTCGATCTCATCGAAGGCGCGCAGCATCAAAGCGCGGTCTTCCTTGGCACCGGCGATCGGAATGGTCTTGGCGGTACGGAAGATCCAGCTCATCACCGGGATGTTGAAGATGCGGTAGTACATGACGAAGCGCACCGGGCGCGGGATGCTCGCCGACAGGATCAGCGCATCCAGGTAACTGACGTGGTTGCAGACGATCAGCGCCGCACCCTCGTCGGGTACGTTGGCTTCGATGCCGTGCGGACGCAGCCGATACAGCGCACGCACCATCAGCCAGCTGAGGAAGCGCATCAGGAATTCAGGCACGATGGTGAAGATGTAGATCGCCACCAGCGCGTTGGCGATGGCCAGGCCCAGGAACAGCTGCGGGATGGTCACCCCGGCCGCGTGCGCGGCCAGCCCGACGCCGGCGGCGGCCACGATGAAGCCGGAGTTCTGGATGTTCAGTGCCGCGAACACGCGCGACATTTCCGACTTCGGCGTGCGGCTCTGGATCAGCGCGAACAGCGGGACCACGAAGAAGCCGGTGAACAGGCCGATGCCGAGCAGGTCGATGATGATGCGGATGCTTCCCGCCTGCTGCACGAAGGCCGCTACGGACAGACCCTGCGCCGTGGCTTCACCGGCACGGGCGAAGTACAGGTCGAGCAGGAAGGCGGTCATGCCGAACGCACCCAGCGGCACCAGTCCGATTTCTACCGTGCGGCCGGACAGCTTTTCGCACAGCAGCGAACCCACGCCGGTACCGATCGAGAACAGGGCCAGCGCGAAGATGTACAGCGTAGGCTCGCCGCCCAGGTTGGTGATCGCGTAGGTCGGCAACTGCGAGGTCAGGAGGGTGCCGACGAACCAGAACCAGGACACGCCGAGGATCGCGTTGCGCACCGCCTTCTGCTTCTTCGCCATGCGCAGCACGGCCAGCGATTCGGGCAGGGGATTCCAGTTGATCTTCAGCTCCGGCGCGCCAGCGTCGACCTTCGGGATCATCCGCGCGCAGACGTTGCCGAGCACCGCCAGCGCGATGATCGCGGTCGCCGCGACGATGGGTCCGTGACTGCCGGCCAGGGTGAAGATCAGGCCACCGACGATCATGCCGGTGAGGATGGACATCGAGGTGCCCATCTCCACCAGCCCGTTGCCGCCGGTCAGTTCCTCCGGCTTCAGTATCGAAGGCAGTACCGAGTACTTCACCGGCCCGAACAGGGTGGACTGCAGCCCGGTGCAGAACAGCGCGATCAGCAGCAGCGTCATGTTCTGGGTGAGGAAGCCGGCTGCGGCCAGCGTCATGATCACGATCTCCATGGTGGTGGTGATCACGATCAAGCGTGATTTCTCCAGCTTTTCGGCGATCTGTCCGGCCAGGGCGGAGAACAGGAAATAGGGCAGGATGAAGATCGCCGGCGCCAGCGTGGTGTACAGCGTAAGTTCTTCCTTGGGCACGCTGAGGTAGTACAGCAGGCCGATGATGGCCTGGCGGTACACGTTGTCATTGAACGCGCCGAGCGACTGCACGATGAAGAACGGCAGGAAGCGGCGTTGGCGGAGCAGGGCGAACTGGCTGTGGCCTGACATGGAAACTCCCTTCGGACCGGCGAAGCCTAGCATCCGGTGATGTGAGGGTGGTTGCCTGCGGCAGGCTTCAAGCAAGGTCAAGTTCAACGTCAACGTCAAAAGCTGCAGGGCTGCTTGTTGGCGGGGCGCGGTGGCTGTGCAGGACACGCCGTTAACCCGTCCATGGGGGCTCGCTTTTCGCATCCATGCGAAAAGACGGTCCTGCACAGCCACCCCGCCCCA
>NZ_DAMBRS010000019.1:0-46910 GCF_032054965.1 Stenotrophomonas chelatiphaga
GACGCACTAGCTTCAGGTGCTAGCGGGGGCAACTTCGTGGAGGTTCGAGTCCTCTTCTGGGCACCAAAACAAACAACCCTCGCGCAAGCGGGGGTTTTTTGTTGGGCGCGATAAAGCGCTTGAAAAACAGGGTTGACAGCCTCTTCACCCCTCTGCATAATTCGCTCCCTCGATGCCCAGGTGGCGGAATTGGTAGACGCACTAGCTTCAGGTGCTAGCGGGGGCAACTTCGTGGAGGTTCGAGTCCTCTTCTGGGCACCAAAACAAACAACCCTCGCGCAAGCGGGGGTTTTTTGTTGGGCGCGATAAAGCGCTTGAAAAACAGGGTTGACAGCCTCTTCACCCCTCTGCATAATTCGCTCCCTCGATGCCCAGGTGGCGGAATTGGTAGACGCACTAGCTTCAGGTGCTAGCGGGGGCAACTTCGTGGAGGTTCGAGTCCTCTCCTGGGCACCATCGATAAAAAAAACCCCGCTGATGCGGGGTTTTTTTTGCCTGCTCATCCGATCCACGGACGCACCACCAGCTCGATTCCCAGCAACAGCAGGAAGCCGAGGAAACACAGGCGGAACGCACGCGCGCTGATCCTCCCGCGGATCTTCTGACCCAGCCACATCCCCGCCAGCGCCGGCACGATCGCCAGTGCACTCAGCCCCAGCTGCTGCACACCGAACGCGCCGTGCACCAGCAGACCGGTGGTCAGCGAGATCGTCGATACCGTGAACGCCAGGCCCAGCGCCTGCACCAGCTCATCGCGATCCAGCCCGAGCGACTGCAGGTACGGCACGGCCGGCATCACGAACACTCCGGTGGCACCGGTGACCAGCCCGGATACCGCGCCCACCAGCGGCGACAGCCAGCGCTCCTTGCGCGCTGGCACGCGCAACGCCGGCGCGAAGGCCGAGTACACCGCGTACACGATCAGCGCCACGCCCAGTGCCAGGCCGGACCAGCGCGCCTGCACCCGCACCAGCAGCGCCGCGCCGGCCACGGTAGCGACCACCACGCCCAGCATCATCGGCCACAGCCGGCGCACGATGCGCCCGATCGACGGCCCGGCCAGGATCTGCCACGCATTGGTGACCAGCGTCGGCACGAACAGCATCGAGGCGGCAGCCACCGGTGACAGCGCGCTGCCCAGCAGGCCCATCGCGACCGTGGGCAGGCCCATGCCGGTCACGCCCTTGACCACGCCGGCCAACACGAACACCACCACCAGCAGGAAATAGAAGTACAGCGAATCGTTCATTGCCCCATTAGGACCCGCCACCGGCTTGCGGCACAATGCGGCATGGATCATCGCGCCTTCGGCTGGGCCGAAGGCAGGGAGCAGGAGATATGCGAATGGACCTGGCCGACCTCCGCCTGTTCCTGGCGGTGGTTGAAGCCGGCAGCATCACCGCCGGGGCCGCACGCGCGCACCTCGCCCTGGCCTCCACCAGCGAACGACTGCGCACGATGGAGGCCGAAGCGGGGATCGCGCTGCTGACCCGCCACCCGCGCGGGGTCACCACCACCGAGGCCGGCGAGGCCCTTGCCCACCACGCACGCCTGATGCTGCGCCAGCAGTCGTTGCTGCGCGAGGAACTGCAGGAGTTCGCCAGCGGCGCGCGTGGCACCCTGCACCTGTATGCCAACACCGGCGCACTCACCACCTTCCTGCCCGGCCGCCTTGCCCCGTGGATGGCGACGCGGCCGCGCCTGCACGTGGACCTGAAGGAACGCACCAGCAAGGAGATCGTGCGCGCGGTGCGCGGGGGGCAGGCCGAGGCCGGCATCACGTCCGATGCGGTGGACAGCGCCCCGCTGCAACTGCAGCCGGTGGCCGATGACCCGCTGCTGCTGATCGTGCCGCCCCACCATCGTCTCGCGGCCAGCCCCTCCACCCGGTTCGCCGAGGTGCTGGGCGAAACCTTCGTCGCCCTCGCCGATGGCAATGCGCTGCAGGAACATATCGAAGACAACGCGCGTGCGCTCGGCCGCAGCCTGTCACCGCGCATCCGCATGAAGACCTTCGAAGGCGTGTGCGAGATGGTCGGCCATGGGATCGGCATCGGCATCGTGCCGCGCTCGATCTGCCGGCAGCATCGGCGACGTTACGGCTTCCACGCAATAGCGCTGGAAGATGCGTGGGCGCGCCGCCAGCTGAGCCTGTGCTTCATCCGCTGGAACGGGCTGTCGCGTTCCATGCAGAGCCTGCTGCTGCACTTGGGCGGGCACGCAGTGGATGACTGATGCGGCGGCGTCATCGGAATGCAGAAATGTTGTTGACACAAATTAATTCGTTCCCCATAATTCTCCTCCTGAGTCGCCCAGGTGGCGGAATTGGTAGACGCACTAGCTTCAGGTGCTAGCGGGGGCAACTTCGTGGAGGTTCGAGTCCTCTCCTGGGCACCACGACTCGGAAAATGATCAAACCCGCGAAAGCGGGTTTTTTCATGTCCGGCGTTTACGTAGCGACGGCCGCTGGCCGTCAATCTTCAGCGTTGGCCGTCGCTTGTTTACCGCTGTGCGCGCCAGGCATGGCCCGGCGCTTCCGTAATGTCCGCGCCTGCGATCAGTGCCCGCCCGCCGCCGCCGCACTGCCCGCACCCGCGCCGAAGGGCGGCTTGGCCAGCCACAGGAACGCGATGATGGCCAGGAAGATCCAGCCCAGCAGGAAGAAGATATCGTTGAACCCCATCTGCGATGCCTGATGGTTGATCATCGTATTGAGCGCTGCCGCGCCGTGCTGCAGGTCACCCTGCCCCATCGCGGTCACCTGCTCCTGGATGCCGGGCTGGTACACCGAAATGTGTTCGGTGATGTCGGCATGGTGCACCTGGGTGCGCCGTGACCACAGCCAGGTGGTCAACGACGCCGCGAAGCTGCCGCCCAGCGTGCGCAGGAACGTGGCCAGGCCGGAGCCAGCGGCGATCTCGCGCCCGTCCAGGTCGGACAGCAGGATCTGCAGCACCGGCATGAAGAACAGCGCCACGCCCACGCCCATCAGCAGCTGCACCCCGGCCACGTGCTGGAAGTCCACCTGCAGGTTGAATCCGGAACGCAGGAAGCTGGTGAAGGACAGGAACACGAACGCCACCGAGGCCAGCATGCGCATGTCGAAGCGCGATGCGTACTTGCCCACGAACGGAGTCATGATCACCGGCAGGATGCCGATCGGCGCGGTGGCCAGGCCGGCCCAGATGGCCGTGTAGCCCATGTCACGCTGTAGCCACTGCGGGATCAGCAGCGACACGCTGAAGAACGCCGCATAGGCCACCACCATCGCCATCGTACCGGCCCGGAAGTTGCGATGCCGGAACAGGCGCAGGTCGACGATGGGATCCTTGTCGGTCAGTTCCCAGATCAGGAACACCGCCAGGGCAACCACCGAAACGCAGGACAGCGCTACGATCATCGGAGAACTGAACCAGTCTTCGTCGTTGCCCAGGTCGAGCACCAGCTGCAGCGCACCGACGCCGATCACCAGGGTGACCAGACCGACGTAATCCATCTTCGGCTTTTCGATCTGCTCCGGGCGGCCCTTCATCTGGTTGCCCACCACCAGCGCGGCGAAGATGCCCAGCGGCACGTTGATCAGGAAGATCCATTCCCAACTGTAGTTGTCGGTGATCCAGCCACCCAGGATCGGCCCGCAGATCGGCGCCACCACGGTGATCATCGCCAGCAGCGCCAGCGCCTGCCCGCGTTTCTCACGCGGGTAGATCGACACCAGCAGCGACTGGGTGATGGGATACATCGGGCCGGCAACGAAGCCCTGCAGTGCGCGCGATACCACCAGCATGCCCATGCTCTGGGCCAGCCCGCACAGCAGCGAGGCAATGGTGAAGGCCAGCGTGGCCCACACGAACAGCTTGGTCTCGCCGACCCGGCGGCTGAGCCAACCGGTCAGCGGCAGCGCGATCGCGGTGCTGACCGCGAACGAGGTGATTACCCAGGTGGCCTGCTGCGAACTGGCCCCCAGGTTGCCGGCGATGGTCGGCAGGGACACATTGGCGATGGTGGTGTCCAGCACCTGCATGAACGAGGCCATCGCCAGGCCCGCGGTGCACAGGGCGACGTTGGGTGGCAGGAAACCGGCGGCCGGGGCGGCCGGCGGGCCCGGCGTACCGGGCACGGCAGGGGCTTGGGAAGACATGGAAACTCAGCCTGCCTTGGATACGTGGGGCGGCGTGGTCGGCTGCTGGCCCACCGCGGCGGTCGCCTTCGGGCCGGCCGCGGCGGCAGCGCCGGCGCGCTGTGGCAGGTTGCCCTGGATGATGGCGTGGATCGCATCATCGGCATCGTGCATCTGCTTGGCGTACACGTCGGTGTCGAACACCGAACCGGTAGCGGCCTGGCTGGGCAGCACCTCGCCCTTCTGGTCACGCAGGCTCACTTCGGCTTTCATCGACAAGCCGATGCGCAGCGGGTGTTCGGCCAGTTGCTTGGCATCGATGGCGATGCGCACCGGCACGCGCTGCACGATCTTGATCCAGTTGCCGCTGGCGTTCTGCGCCGGCAGCAGCGAGAACGCCGAACCGGTGCCCATGCCCAGGCTGGTCAGGTGGCCGGTGTAGCGCACATCGCCGCCGTACAGGTCCGAACGCAGCTCTACTTCCTGGCCCAGGCGCATGTGCCGCAGCTGGGTTTCCTTGAAGTTGGCTTCCACCCACATCTGCTCGGTCGGCACCACGGCCATCAGCGCATTGCCCGGCTGCACGCGCTGTCCCACCTGCACCGAACGACGCGCAACGTAGCCGGTGACCGGCGAAACGATGCCGGCACGCGCATTGTTCAGCCACGCCTGGCGCAGCTGCGCTGCGGCGGCCTGTACGTCCGGCTGGGTGGCGATCACGGTGTCGTCCACCAGCGCACGGCTGCGCTCGAAGGTCTCGCGCGAACCGGCCACGGCCGCTTCGGCAGCGGCCAGTTCATCGCGTGCATGCGCCAGCTCTTCGTTGGAAATGGCGCCGGTGGCGGCCAGGTCCTTGCGGCGGGCGAAGTCATCGCGGGCGCGCTTCAGAGTGACCTGGCGGGCGTTGAGTTCAGCCTGCGCACCTTCCACGCTGCGGTACAGACCGCGCACCTGGCGCACGGTACCGGCCAGCTTGGCTTCGGCCTGCTGCAGGGCGACTTCGGTATCGGACGGATCCAGCTGCACCAGCACCTGGCCGCGCTCCACGCGCATGCCATCGTCGGCCGCGATGCCGACCACCGTACCGGTGATCATGGAGGTGATCTGCACCTGGTTGCCGCCGACGTAGGCATCGTCGGTTTCTTCGAACCAGCGGCCGAACATGAAGTACCACAGCGCGGCGGCAGCAATCAGCAGCAGCACGATGACAAGCAGTCCGCGCAGCAGCTTGCCGCGACGGCTGGGAGCGGCGGGGGCCGCGGATGAGGGAGTCTGGCTCATGGGAGGCTTCTTCAGGAATGCGAGGAATCGGAAAGGGAGGCGGCGCGGCGGCTGTCATCGGCGGTGGGATCGAAGCCCCCGCCCAGCGCCTGGCTCAGGCGGATCGAGGACAGCACCTGCTGCGACTGCAGCCCGGCCAACCGCTGCTGCGCCTGCAGCAAGGTGGACTGCGCGGTCAGCACATCGAGGTAGCCGCCGATGCCGGCGCGGTAGCGCTGTTCGGCCAGTCCATGCGCGGCGCGCGCGGTGTCCACCGCCTGCTGCTGCGACTGCGCCTGCTGCTGCAGCGAGCGCACGGCGTTGACCTGGTCGGCCACCTCGTGCAGCGCATCCAGCAGCCGCTGGTTGTAGCTGGCCACGGCCAGGTCATAGTCGGCGTCCTTGCTGTCCAGGCCGGCGCGCAGGCGGCCGCCATCGAATATCGGCAGGCTCAGCGCGGGGCCGATGTAGGCGAAGGTGGAGCTGCTCTGCAGCAGGTCACCCACGTTCGGGGCGACCACCCCGGCCAGCGCGGTGAGATTCAGGCTGGGATAGAACTTCGCCTTGGCGGCATCGATCTGCCTGCCGGCCGCTTCCACCCGCCAGCGCGCGGCCACGATGTCCGGACGACGACCCAGCAGCGCGCTGGGCAACACGCCGGGCAACTGCAGGGCCAGCGGATCGAGATGGCGCGGCCGTTCGATCTGCAGCCCGCGATCCGGGCCCTGCCCGACCAGCGCGGCCAGTGCCGTGCGGCTCTCGTCGATCTGCTGCTGGGCGGCCTGCAGCTGCTGCTGCGCGGCCGGCACGCGTGCCTCGGCCTGGCGCACCTGCAGGTCGCTGTCGATGCCGGCCGCGCGGCGCTGGCCGGTCAGCTGCAACGCCTTCTGCGAGCGCGCCAGCTCTTCGGCTGCCACGTCGTGCAACTGCCAGGCATAGGCCAGCCCGGCATACGCCTGGGTGATGTTGGCCGACAGGTTCAGTCGGGCGGCCTGCGCATCGATGGCCGCCGCGTGGGCGCTGTCCACCGCCGCTTCCCAGGTCGCACGCTTGCCGCCCCACAGGTCCACGCCATAGCTGAAATTGAACGCGACCTGCCCACTGCCGGCGTAATGGCCACCGGCCTCATCGCCGAGCATCGACTCGGGCAGGCGCAGCCCGGTGTAGCCACCGGATACGGACAGGTTCGGCAGCTGATCCGCACGCGCACCGCCGACCTGCGAACGGGCCTGGCGCAGGCGTGCGTCGGCCGCTTCCAGGCTGGGGTGGCTGGCCAGGCCTTCGCTGATCAGCGCATCGAGCTGCGGGTCGCCCAGCGCGGTCCACCAGTCGCGGGCGGGGAAACCAGCCGCACCCAGCGTGGCATCGGCCAGCGTGCGCTCGCTGTGCAGGGAATCGACGTCGCGCAGCGCGCCCTGCGGCTGCAGGCCACGGCTGCTGGCGCACGCGGCCAGGGCCAGCGCCAGGCCGGCAAGCAGCAACGGCCGGCCGTGCCGCCATGGAGTAGAGAGAGTGATGGGAGTCATGGAGTCGCCAGGGAGTCGCGGATTCGGGTCAACAGGGAGAGCAGCTGCGCGCGTTCGTCGGCGCTGAGCTCACGGGAGGCGTAATCGATCACGTCCTCGCCACGTTTCTGCAGCCGCAGCCACAGCGCGCGGCCTTCTTCGGTCAGTACGATCTGCAGCGCGCGCCGGTCCTGCGCATGGGCTTCGCGGCGAACACAGCCCAGCGCTTCCAGCTTGTCCAGCAGGCGGGTCACCGCGCTGGGCACCTGGTCGATCGCCCTGGCCAGTTCGTTGGCGGTGCACGGCGCCATCCGCGCAAGCACTTTCAGGCCGATGTAGTGGGTGAAGTTGAGGCCAAGGTCCTCTTCGGCCATCGAGGCATCGAGCTGGCGGACCAGGCCGTCGCGCACTTGGCGCAGCAGCAGCCCGAAGCTGGGGGGAGAGTCGGAAGGGCAGATCATGGGGTAGCATTCTCTTCCAAAAAATATATTTCTCAATAGAAATATTTCGATCTGGCAATGAATGCTGTGTTGCAGCAATGGGCGTGATCGCGAAGGTGGCTACCTTAACGGGCGTCCGGAGTGGCCGGGTAGTACAATCCAGCCAATGAATGACAGTTTCCAGCCAATGCCGCCGGCCCATGTGCGCCAAGGTCCAGATACCGAAGCCGCCAGACAGCTGCTGCGTGACAGCGCGTTGGAGTGGTTCGAACGCGAGGACGGGCTGCCGGTGGTGGGCTTCCGCATCGACAGCCCGACCGGGCTGGCCAACGAGGTGGACTGGCATACCCACGGCCGTGCCCAGCTGATCTGCGTGGAAAGCGGCCTGCTGACCACCCGCACCCGCCACGGTACCTGGTCGCTGGCGCCCGGATCGGCCGGCTGGATGCCCGCCGCCGAACCGCACACGGTGGCCATCGATGGGCCGCTGCGCGGCTGGGGCATGGTGCTGGCGCCGGCGCTGTGCCATGACCTGCCCGCCGACCCCTGCGTGATCGGCATTTCTCCGTTGCTGCAGGCCGTGGCGCTGCGGGTCTGCGACTGGCCGATCGCCGATGCGGCCAGCGCCCGCCAGCAGCACCTGATCGAGGTGCTGCTGGACGAGATCCGCGCCGCCCCGCGCCAGCGCATGCACCTGCCGATGCCGCGCGACCGGCGCCTGCTGAAGATCGCCTCGCAGCTGCTGGCCGAACCGGCCGATGACCGCAGCCTGGCGCAGTGGGCGGCGTGGGCGGGCCTGTCGACCCGTTCGCTGACCCGCCATTTCCGCGAGGAGACCACGCTCAGCTTCGCCCACTGGCGCCAGCAGGCGCGGCTCGCCGAGGCGCTGCGCCAGCTCAGCGAAGGCCGCGCGGTGTCCGATATCGCCCACGCACTGGGCTTCAGCAGTTCCAGCGCCTTCGTCACCGTGTTCCGGCGCCACTTCGGGGTGCCACCGGGACGCTACCTGGCGCGCGCCGGGCGCGGACTGGATCCACCGCGTGGCTTGGCTTCTCCGGCCGCATCCGGATAATCAACGCATTGCGAGGGCGACGGCCGTCGCTGCCTCCGAACACAGGTAACAACCCCGCATGACCGATCTTGCCCGCCCCGTCTTCCACGGCTTCGAACAACTGCCGCTGCGCGAGTATGCCGAGCGCGCCTACCTCGACTACTCGATGTATGTCGTGCTGGACCGTGCGCTGCCGTTCCTCGGCGACGGCCTCAAGCCGGTGCAGCGCCGCATCATCTATGCGATGAGCGAGCTGGGACTGAACGCCGCTTCCAAGCCGAAGAAGTCCGCCCGCACCGTCGGCGACGTCATCGGTAAGTACCACCCGCATGGTGACAGTGCCTGCTACGAAGCACTGGTGCTGATGGCGCAGCCGTTTTCGTACCGTTATCCGCTGATCGAAGGCCAGGGCAACTTCGGTTCCAGCGACGACCCGAAATCCTTCGCGGCGATGCGTTACACCGAATCCAAGCTGACCCCGATCGCCGAAGTGCTGCTGGGCGAACTGGGCCACGGCACCACCGACTGGACGCCGAACTTCGACGGCACCCTGCAGGAGCCGACCTGGATGCCGGCGCGGCTGCCGCACCTGCTGCTCAACGGCACCACCGGCATCGCCGTGGGCATGGCCACCGACGTGCCGCCGCACAACCTCAACGAGATCGTCAGCGCCCTGCTGCACCTGCTGGAAGATCCCGATGCCAGCGTGCGCGACCTGTGCGAACACGTGAAGGGTCCGGATTATCCGTCCAACGCGGAGATCATCACCCCGGCCGCCGACCTGCTGCACATGTACGAAACCGGCCATGGCAGCGTGCGTGCGCGCGCGACCTTCCTCAAGGAAAACGGCAACGTGGTGGTCAACGCCCTGCCCTTCCAGGTTTCGCCGTCCAAGGTGATCGAACAGATCGCCGCGCAGATGCGCGCCAAGAAGCTGCCGTGGATCGAGGACGTGCGCGATGAATCCGACCACGCCAATCCGGTGCGGGTGGTGCTGGTGCCGCGCTCCAACCGGGTCGACGCCGACCAGCTGATGGGCCACCTGTTCGCCACCACGGACATGGAACGCAGCTACCGGGTCAACCTCAACGTGATCGGCCTGGATGGGCGCCCGCAGGTCAAGAACCTCAAGACCCTGCTGAGCGAATGGCTGGCCTTCCGCAGCAGCACCGTGACCCGCCGCCTGCAGCATCGCCTGCAGAAGGTGGAGCGTCGCCTGCACCTGTTGGAAGGCCTGCTGGTCGCCTTCCTCAACCTGGACGAGGTGATCCACATCATCCGTACCGAAGACGAGCCGAAGGCCGCGCTGATCGCGCGCTTCGGCCTGTCCGACGACCAGGCCGAGTACATCCTGGAAACCAAGCTGAAGCAGCTGGCGCGCCTGGAAGAGATGAAGATCCGCGGCGAGCAGGACGAGCTGGCCAAGGAACGCGACAGGATCCTCGGCATCCTGGACAGCAAGGCCAAGCTGAAGAAGCTGATCAAGGACGAACTGACCGCCGATGCGAAGAAGTTCGGCGATGCCCGTCGTTCGCCGCTGGTGCAGCGCACGGCCGCCCAGGCCATCGACGAAACCGAGCTGGTGCCCAGCGAGCCGATGACCGTGGTGCTGTCGGAGAAGGGTTGGATCCGTGCGGCCAAGGGCCATGACGTGGATGCGTCGTCGATGAATTACCGCGACGGCGACAGCATGCTGGCTTCGGTGCGTGCACGCAGCACCCAGCAGGTCGCCTTCCTGGACAGCGAGGGCCGCGCGTACTCCACGCCGGTACACACCTTGCCGTCGGCACGTGGCAACGGTGAACCGCTGACCGGCCGCTTCTCGCCGGCGCCCGGCACCAGCTTCGTCACCCTCGCCAGCGCCGAACCGAATGGCCGCTTCGTGCTGGCCTCCACCCACGGCTATGGCTTCGTGACCCGCTTCGAGAACCTGATCGGCCGCAACAAGGCCGGCAAGGCGATGCTCAACCTGGCATCGGGCTCTTCGGTGCTGCAGCCGGCGCTGGTGGCCAACGTGGACACCGACCGCATCGTGGCGGTGACCAGTTCGGGCAACCTGCTGGCGATCGCCGCCAGTGACCTGCCGGAACTGGACAAGGGCAAGGGCAACAAGATCATCGAGATCCCCAAGGCCAAGCTGGCCACCGAGCGGGTGGTGGCGGTGGTGGCGATCAGCCCCGGCCAGACCCTGCAGGTACGCAGCGGCCAGCGCACCATGGGCCTGAAGTTCAGCGAGCTGGACGCCTACCTGGGTTCGCGCGCCACGCGTGGCCACCTGCTGCCGCGCGGTTGGCAGAAGGTGGAAGGGCTTTCGGTGGAATGAGCGAGGTAGCGCCGGGCCCTGCCCGGCGCCACCCACCCTCCGCGATCGGACAAAAAAAAGCCGGGGAAATCCCCGGCTTTTTCGTTGCTGGCTGGCGCGAAGCTGGCTGGCTGCGAGGTTAGTGCGCGGCAGCGCCCTTGCCGTCGATCTTGCTCAGCTGGTAAAGCTCCAGGCCGATGCGCTGGATCAGGCCCAGCTGCTGCTCCAGCCACCAGGCATGGTCTTCTTCGGTGTCCTTCAGCTGCACCAGCAGCATGTCACGGCTGACATAGTCCCCGTTGGCTTCGCACAGCTTCATGCCGGCGGCCAGGTTGTTGCGCACCAGATACTCGGTGTCCAGGTCCTTGCGCAGCATCTCTTCCACGGTCTTGCCGGGTTCGAAGGCATGCGCGCGCATGTCCGGGTCTCCGCCCAGGAACAGGATCCGGCGCAGCAGCGCATCGGCGTGCTGGGTTTCTTCTTCCATTTCGTGGTTCAGGCGTTCGTACAGCGCGAACAGGCCCTGGTCCTCGTAGCGGCGGGAATGGATGAAGTACTGGTCGCGGGCGGCAAGCTCGCCGCGCAGCAGTTCTTTCAGGCAGGCGATGACGTCCGGATTGCCTTTCATGGGGGATGCTCCTTTGACTCGATGGCGCCATGGTGCCCTATCCGGAAATCCCGTGATCTAATCGGAATCAATCGCAGTCGCGTCACGTCTGCGATCTGCCACACGGGCTGGCTAGACTCGTCCCACCCTCCTCTCCTGCAAGGAAGCGTCCCATGCGTCGATGGTTGATGCGGCTGTTCTGGCTGCTGCTGGTACTGGCCCTGGGACTCGGCCTGACCGGGTGGTGGCTGCTGCGCGGAAGCCTTGCGCCGCTGGACGGCGAGCAGGTCCTGGGCGGACTGCAGGCCCCGGTGACCGTCAGCCGCGACCGCCTGGGCGTGGTCACCATCGAAGGCGCCAGCCAGCGCGATGTGATGCGCGCGCTGGGCCAGGTGCATGCGCAGGAACGCGGTTTCGAGATGGACCTGATGCGCCGCAGTGCCGCTGGCGAGCTGTCGGCGCTGTTCGGCCCGGCCGCGCTGGAGGCGGACAAGCGGATGCGCGTGCATCGCCTGCGCCATCGCGCGTCACGGGAACCGGTGAGCGCCGAACTGCAGGCTTACGTGGAGGGCGTGAATGAAGGCATCGCCCGCCTGCGCGTGCGCCCCTGGCCGTACCTGCTGCTGCGCCAGCAGCCTGCGCCGTGGCAGGCCAGCGACAGCCTGCTGACCGGCTATGCGATGTATGCCGACCTGCAGGATCCAGGCAACCAGAGCGAGTTGGCGTACAGCCGCCTGCGTGCGGTGGTGCCGCCGGCGCTGTATGCGCTGCTGAGCCACGATGGCAGCAGTTGGGATGCGCCGCTGATGGGCGGGCCGCGGGGTGATGCACAGCTGCCCGCCGCCGATGTGCTGGACCTGCGTGGCCAGCCTGCCGCGCCTGCCGCTGCCGTGGCCGATATGGATGTCAAAGGCAGCAACAACTTCGCCGTGGGCGCGGCGCTGACCGCCGATGGCCGCGCGATCCTGGCCGACGACATGCACCTGGGCCTGCGCGCGCCGAACATCTGGTTCCGCGTGCGCCTGCGCTACCCGGATCCGCAGGCCCCCGGCGGAAAGGTCGACGTGAGTGGATTTTCGCTGCCCGGCCTGCCGGCGATCATCGTCGGCAGCAACGGATACGTGGCGTGGGGGTTCACCAACAGCTACATCGACACTGCCGATTTCCAGCCGGTGCCGGCCGGTACCAAGCTGGCCGAGTACCACGAAAAGATCGAGGTGGCGGGTGCCCCGCCGGTGGATTTCATCGTGCGCGAAAGCGCATGGGGTCCGCTGCTGCACCAGCGCGCTGATGGCAGCGGCGATGCGCTGCGCTGGGTTGCCCACCAACCCGGTGCGGTCAGCCTGGCGTTGACCGGACTGGCGCGCGTGGCCGACATCGACCAGGCATTGCAGGTTGCCGACCACACCCGCATCCCGGCGCAGAACCTGCTGCTGGCCGACCGCAACGGACGTATCGGCTGGCGTGTGCTGGGTGCGCGCCCGGACCGTGCCGCCGGCTGCGCGCCCACCGATATGCGCACCACTGCGGCCGATGGGTGCCCGGCATGGGGCATCCGCAGTGATGCGGCGCCCTCGCTGATTGATCCACCCACCCACCGCCTGTGGACGGCCAACGGCCGTGTCATGGACGGCGAGGCACTGGCCGTGGCCGGTGACGGGGGCTACGACCTCGGCGCGCGCGGGGCACAGATCCGCGATGCGCTGCAGGCCAGCGAACGTTTCAGCGAAGCGGACCTGCTGGCGATCCAGCTGGATGACCGCGCGCTGTTCCTGCAACGCTGGTGGCAACTGCTGCGCCAGGTAGTGGTGGGCTCCAATGACCCGCAACTGCAGCGGCTGGAGGCCGTCACGCGCACCTGGGACGGCCATGCTTCGGTGGACTCGGTGAGCTACCGGGTGGTGCGCGGCTTCCGCGGGATGCTGCTGGACGAGGTCTCCGGCGCGATGCTGGCACCGGCCAGACAGACGCTGGGCGATGACTGGCTGGAGCCGCGGCTGGCGCAGTTCGAAGGCGTGCTGTGGCCGCTGGTCACCCAGCGCCCGGCACACCTGCTGCCGCCTGGCCACGCAAGCTGGGACGCGCTGCTGGCCGACACGGCCAAGCGCCTGGAAGCGGACCTGAGCGCGCAGGGACCGCTGGCCGAACGTAGCTGGGGCGAGCGCAATACCGCCGCGATCTGCCACCCGATCAGCCGTGCCCTGCCGGCCATCGCCAGACGCTGGCTGTGCATGCCGGCCGAGCCGCTGCCCGGTGACAACAACATGCCGCGCGTGCAGGGCCCGGGCTTCGGCGCTTCACAGCGGATGGTGGTGTCCCCCGGCCACGAAGACCAGGGCATCATCCATATGCCGGGTGGCCAGAGCGGCCACCCGTTGTCCCCGTTCTGGGCGGCCGGACACGAAGATCATGTGCACGGGCGGCCGACCCCGTTCCTGCCGGGTCCCAGCCAGCACACGCTGACCCTGCGGCCTGCCCGCTGACTTCCCCGCCTGGCGGGCTACCCGCGCATCACGCCAATGCGGCCTCGTGCACGCCGGCGATCGCCCGTCCGGACGGGTCCGCCGCGGCGGCGAAGCTGGCATCCCAGGCAATCGCCGCCGGTGACGAACAGGCGATCGACTTGCCGCCGGGCACCGTTTCCGCCGCCGCATGGCTGGGGAAGTACTGCTCGAACACGTGGCGGTAGTAGTACGCCTCCTTGGTCTGCGGCGGGTTGTGCGGGAAGCGCTTGTCGGCGGCAGCCAGCACGCGGTCGCTGACCTGCGCTTCGGCGTGTGCCTTCAGCCCGTCGATCCAGCCGTAGCCCACGCCATCGCTGAACTGCTCCTTCTGGCGCCACAGGATGCTCTCCGGCAGATAGCCTTCGAACGCCGCACGCAGCACGCCCTTCTCCACCCGGCGGCCACCGGAGGCTTCGCTGCCCACCATCTTGTGCGCGGCATCGAAGCGCATCGCCACGTCCAGGAACTCACGGTCCAGGAACGGGACGCGTGGCTCCACGCCCCACGCCATCATCGACTTGTTGGCGCGCAGGCAGTCGTAGTTGTGCAGCGCATCCAGCTTGCGCACCAGCTCGCTGTGGAACTCACGTGCATCCGGCGCCTTGTGGAAGTACAGGTAGCCACCAAAGATCTCGTCGCTGCCCTCGCCGGACAGCACCATCTTCACGCCCATCGCCTTGATCCGGCGCGCCAGCAGGAACATCGGGGTGGAGGCGCGGATGGTGGTGACGTCGTAGGTCTCGATGTGGCGGATCACCTCCGGCAGCACGTCCAGGCCTTCTTCGAAGGTGTATTCGAAGCCATGGTGCACCGTACCCAGCGCCTCGGCGGCAATAGCGGCGGCGGCGAGATCGGGCGAGCCCTTCAGGCCGATGGCGAAGGAATGCAGCCGCGGCCACCACGCCTCGCTCTCACCACCGTCTTCGATGCGTCGGCGCGCATAGCGTGCGGCCACCGCGGCCACCAGCGAGGAATCCAGGCCACCGGACAGCAGCACGCCGTACGGCACATCGCTCATCAGCTGGCGCTCCACCGCGCGCTCGAACGCTTCGCGCAGTTCGGCCAGGTCCACCGGCTTGCCCTGCACCGCGTCGTACTCGCGCCAGGACTGCTGGTAGTAACGCACCAGCGCGCCGGTTGCGCTGTCGTAGTAATGCCCCGGCGGGAACTGCGCGGCATCGGCGCAGGTGTCCACCAACGCCTTCAATTCGGAGGCCACGCGCAGGCGCCCCTGCGCATCGTGGCCCCAGTACAGCGGCACCACGCCGATCGGATCACGCGCCACCAGCACCCGCGCAGCCGCCTTGTCCCACAACGCAAAGGCGAAGATGCCGTTGAGCCGTTCCAGCCACTGCGACGGCTCACCCTGGCGGTACAGCGCATTGATCACCTCGCAGTCCGAGCCGGTCTGGAACGCGTACGGCTGGTCCAACCCGGCCTTCAGCTGCTGGTGGTTGTAGATCTCGCCGTTGACGGCCAGCGCCAGGCCGCCATCTTCGGACAGCAGCGGCTGCGAGCCACCGGCGGGATCGACGATGGCCAACCGCTCGTGCACCAGCAGCGCGCCGTCGTCCAGGTAGACACCGCTCCAGTCCGGGCCGCGGTGGCGCTGGCGCTGCGAGGATTCCAATGCGTGGCGGCGCAGCGCGGGGAGGTCATCGCCGGCCTGCAGGCCGAATATTCCGAAGATCGAACACATGGGGGAAGCTCCTGTTTGGGGTCTATACGTGGCGGGGGTGTTCGACCGGCCAGCCTGGCCCGGGAGGTTTCCCGGGCACAAAAAAAACCCGCATCGGTCGATGCGGGTTTCCTGGTGTCCGGGTGTGTAGTGTCTTATCTACCCAGGGCGCAGTCCCGCATCGGCCGCGCACGATTATTCGCGCGCAGGTTATTGCGGTTGGTATTGCCGACGGCGGTGGCGGGGAGCAAGGACATGGATCGACCGTAACCGGGTTCCGGCGGCGGCGCAACTGTTGCGATGGCAACCGTTCCTGCGTGCGCGTTCAGCCGCCACGCGGTCGGCGTCGGGGATAATCTCCCGCCCCCTGCAGGACTTCACGGATGATTCCCTTCTCCCGCCGCGCGCTGTTGCACGCGCTGGCACTGCTCGCGCTGGCCGGTTGTGCCAGCACGCCGACCCGCCCACCCAGCGACACCGAGCGCGATGCCCTCGCTGCGGCCGCCGATGGCCGTTTCGACTCGGCGCTGCGCGTGGCCCGGATGTACCAGAGCTGGAATGATCCGCGCGCGCTGGACTGGTATGCGCGCGCGGCCGCGACGACCCCGCGCACGCACCACAGCACCGGTGCGGAGGAAACGCTCGGCACGCTGTACGCGCGCGGCCGCCTGGACAGCAGCGACGAACCCCAGAAGCCCGCCGACGTGGTCATGAAGGCGTCACCGCGCAAGGCGTTCCACTGGTTCCAGAGCGCGGCCTACCACGGCTCGCCCTATGCGATGCACGACCTGGAGCGCTGGTACGAGGGTCGCGGCGACATGGCCGGCGCGCTGCGCTGGCGGCTGCGTTCGGCGGTGTACCTGCGTGAACTGTACAAACTGAAGCCGCTGCGCGAGGCGACCAGCGGCTCGGCAGCGCACGGCCAGCCGATCGCTCCCGGCCCGTCACCCAACCCGGTCATCGCCGGCATCCAGCGCCGCGCCGCGCGCGGCGACGCCGAGGCCCAGGTCGACCTCGGCGCACTGCATGAAGCCGGCATCGGCGTGGTGCAGGACAAGGCCGAAGCATTGCGCTGGTATGCACGTGCCGGCAACCAGGGCAACGTGTATGGCCAGTACCTGGCGGGGCTGGCCGTCGGCCGCGGTGGCGATGGACTGGCCAAGGACGTGGAGGCAGCGGCGGCATGGTTCGCCCAGGCCGAGGCACAGGGCTTCTACATGGCAGCCGAATCCTACTGGCGCGAGGCGATCGCACCGCCGTTCTGGACCTTCGAGTAACCGCGCAGCAGGCAACGTTGTACACACTCCGGCGCAGTGCTCAAGACTACTGCGTGCGATGCCCATCACCCAGAATGGCGGCATGAAAACCCCTATCTTCCGTGCTGAAATCCTCACCCGGGAACGCATGCAGGCGATCATCGCCGCGCATCCACGCGCGGCGATCTTCGAAGGCTGCACGTTCGACCACGGCGACTTTTCGCGGCTGGACATGGACGGATTCCAGTTCAACCAGTGTTCGCTGGCGGGGGCGAACTGGTTGGCGGCGTCGCTGGAGGAAAGCCAGTGGAGCAAGTGCCGTGGCGCGGCGTGCGACTTCAGCTCGGCCCTGCTGAGTGACTCGCGCTTTTCGCACTGTGATCTCAACAACAGCCACTGGCGGCGCGCCACGTTGTCCTCGGTGCAGTTCCAGGATTGCAAGCTGACCGGGGCCCACCTGCAGGAGGCAGGCGGGTGGGCGTTGGAGTTCCGCGACTGCCTGCTGGTCAGCGCCGACCTGCGCGGCCTGTCGTTCCGCAAAGCGCAGCTGCACGGCCTTGATTTCTCCGACGCGGAACTGTCTGGCTGCGACTTCCGCGATGCCGTATTCAACGGCGGCAGCCTGCGCAATGCGCAGACCCGGCTCACCCGTTTCGAAGGTGCCGACCTGCGCGGCACCGACATCAGCGGGCTCAACGTGATGGATGCCAAGCTGTTCCGGAAGGCGGTGATTTCGCAGCGCCAGGCCGCCGCGGCGCTGGCCGCGTTCGGCCTGGTGGTGGCCTAGGCGCGATCGGCGGCAGCGCCGAGCCATGCTCGGCGAGATGCATCCGCGCGCCCGTTGCACGGAGCCGCCGAGCATCGCCCAAGGCGACCCACCTCACGCCAACAGGCGTTCAATCAGCCGCTGGTACAGCGCCGGCAGCTGCTCCAGGTCGTCCACGCGCACGTTCTCGTCGACCTGGTGGATACTGGCGTTGACCGGTCCTACTTCGATGCACTGCGCGCCCAGCGGCGCGATGAACCGCGCATCCGAGGTCCCGCCACCGGTGCTTTCTTCCGGCGGCGCACCGGCGAATTCGCCCAGCACCTCACGCGCCACCCGGCGCAGCGTGCCTTCCGGGGTATGGAACGGCTCACCACTGCGATGCCATTTGAGGGTGTATTCCAGCCCGTGCCGGTCCAGCAGCGCAGCGATCACCGTCTCCAGCTTGTCTGCGTTCCAATGCGGGTTGTAGCGCAGGTTGAAGTCCACCTGCAGCTGGCCGGGAATCACGTTGTTGGCACCCGTGCCCGCATGCACGTTGGACACCTGCAGGCTGGTCGGCGGGAAGCTTTCAAAGCCCTCGTCCCAGCGCCGGGCCGTCAGCTCGGCCAATGCAGGTGCGGCCTGGTGGATCGGGTTGCGCGCCTTGTCCGGATAAGCGACATGGCCCTGCACGCCCTGCACCAGCAGGCGCGCCGACAAGCTGCCGCGCCGACCGACCCGCAACAGGTCACCCAGCCGCGCAGTCGATGACGGTTCGCCGGTGATGCACCAATCGATACGCTCGCCACGTTCGGCGAACAGCCGCGCGACATGACGCACCCCATCGATCGCATCGCCTTCTTCGTCGCTGGTCAGCAGCACCGCCAGCGTGCCCGGATGCTCCGGGTGCGCGGCAACGAACTGCTCGGCCGCCACCACGAAGGCGGCCACGCTGCCCTTCATGTCGGCTGCCCCGCGGCCGTACAGCACGCCATCACGCACGGTCGGCACGAACGGATCGCTGGCCCAGTCCGCCACCGGCCCGGTCGGCACCACATCGGTGTGGCCGAGCAGTACCAGTACCGGTCCGCCGCTGCCGTGGGTGGCCCACAGGTTGTCGACCTCGCCCAGCCGCAGGTGCTCGCACTGGAAGCCAGCGGCCTGCAGCCGCGTGGCCAGCAGTTGCTGGCAGCCCGCATCATCGGGGGTGACCGACGGCCGTGCGATCAGGTCGCAGGCCAGGTCGAGCACCGCACTCACGCGCCCACTCCGAAGCGCTGCTTGAAGCCATTGTCCGAAAAGCCCTGGCTGACCGTGCCATCGGCGGTCACCACCAGCGGCCGCTTGATCAACTGCGGGTATTCGCGCAGCAGCAGCTTCCATTCGGCATCCGAACCGGCCGCCTTGCGGTTGTCCGGCAGTTGCCGCCACGTGGTGGAGGATTTATTGACCAGCGCGGGGAAGCCACCGGCCTGGCTGGCCCAGTCGACCAGGGTCTCAGGCGACGGCTTGTTCTCACGGTAGTCGACGAAGGTATACGGCACCTCGAAACGGTCCAGCCACTTGGTGGCCTTCCTGCAGGTATCGCAGTTCTTCAACCCATGCACGGTGGTGGTCATCGCGGTCAGTCAGCCAGGCCGCGCAGCAGGTCGTTGACGCTGGTCTTGCTGCGGGTACGCGCGTCCACCTGCTTGACGATCACCGCGCAGTACAGCGAATGGGTGCCGTCGGCCGAAGGCAGCGAACCGGACACCACCACGCTGTACGGCGGGATGTAGCCGTAGCTGATCTCGCCGGTGGCGCGGTTGTAGATGCGGGTGCTCTGGCTGAGGAACACGCCCATGCCGATCACGCTGTGATGGCCGACGACAACGCCTTCCACCACTTCCGAACGCGCGCCGATGAAGCAATGGTCTTCGATGATGGTCGGGCTGGCCTGCAGCGGCTCCAGCACGCCACCGATGCCGGCACCGCCGGACAGATGGCAGTGCTGGCCGATCTGCGCGCACGATCCCACCGTGGCCCAGGTATCGACCATGGTGCCTTCGCCGACGTAGGCGCCGATGTTGGTGAAGCTCGGCATCAGCACCACATCCTTGCCGAAATACGTGCCGCGGCGCGCGATCGCACCCGGCACCACGCGAACGCCGGCGCGGCGGAACTTCGCTTCGTCATAGCCGGCGAAGCGCGATTCGACCTTGTCCCAGAACGGCGCCGGGCGCGCATCGACCACCGCCATGTCGTTGACGCGGAAGTACAGCAGCACGGCCTTCTTCAACCATTCGTTGACCTTCCAGCCGCCGTGCCCGTCCGGCTCGGCGACGCGGAATTCGCCGCTTTCCAGCCCATCGATGACCCGGCCGACCAGCGGCTTGGTGGAACCTTCCAGCTCATGCAGGGTGAGCGTGGCACGGCGCTCGAAGGCGCTCTCGATGCCGAACTTCAACTCCTCCACGCCCACGGCGGGCGGCTTGCGCAGCGACTTGCGCGCGATGTTTTCCGCGCGTGCCTTCTCCGCCGGCACCTTCTTCGCAACGGCAGGCTTGGCCGCCGCCTTTTTCACCGTCTGCTTGACGGCCACGGCCTTGCCGCCGGTGCTCTTCTTGGTTGCCACGGTCTTGGCAGCGGCGCTCTGACCAGCCTTCGGCTGTTGTGAAGCTTTCTTGGTCGGCTTGGTGGCCATCAGTGGGTATCTCCGGTGTTTCGGTCTGGGTCCAGGCAGGACAGCATGGCGTCCTGCAGCTGCTGCCTGGCGGTTTCATCCAGGGGAAGGTCGTGTTCGTCAGTGATCACGAAAGTGTCTTCGGCGCGCTCGCCGAAGGTGGCGATGCGCGCGTCATGCACGCGCAGTCGCTGGTTGCGCAGCACGTGCGCCACATCGGCCAGCAGGCCGGGGCGGTCGGGCGCGACCAGGCTGAAACGGGTGCCGGCGGCATCGCCCGCTTCGTCGCGGAACTCGATGCGCGGAGCGAAGCGGAAGTGCCGCAGCTGGCGCGGGATCGCACGCCGCGAAGGACGCAACCGCGACAGGTCGCCGGACAGCGCCTCGCGCAGGGCGGCCTCGAGCCGCAGCGGGTCGCCGTCGGCGAAGCTGTCGGCCGGATTCACTTCGAAGGTATCGAAGATGGTGTCGGAGGGTCCATCCAGCACGCGCGCACGGTGGATGCCGTAGCCCTTGCGGTCAAGCGTCATCACGATCGCGGCGAACAGGCCATCCCGGTCGGGCGAATGCACGAACACTTCCAGCGCCGGGTCGTCCGGGCTGATCGGGCGCACTTTCACCAGGGTGTGGCCCTGGCGGACCGGCACCAGGGCACCGGCCTGCCACGCCAGCTGTTCCGGGCGCAGGCGGATGAAACCTTCATCGGGCATCACCGCGAACTGGCGGTTGATCGTGGCATCGTCATAGCCCTGCTCGCGCACCAGCTGGCGCACGTACTCGCGCGCCTCGATCACCCGCTCGGCAGCCGGCAGCGGCGGCTCCAGCCCTTCGCGCAGCGCGCGGCGGGTGGCGAAATAGAGGTCGGCAAGCAGCCGGTCCTTCCATGCATTCCACAACTTCGGGCTGGTGCCGGCGATATCGGCGCAGGTCAGCAGGTACAGGTAATCCAGCCGTTCGCGGCTGGCCACCAGCGTGGCGAAGCGATGGATCACCGCCGGATCGGAGATGTCCTGCTTCTGCGCGGTCACCGACATGCGCAGGTGCTGCTCCACCAGCCAGGCCACCAGATCGGTGTCGGCAAGGCTCATTTCCAGGGTCTGGCAGAATTCCCGCGCGTCCACCGCGCCGAGCTCGGAATGATCGCCACCGCGCCCCTTGGCGATGTCATGGAACAGCCCGGCAAGCAGCAGCAGTTCGGGCTTGCGCAGGCGCGGCCACACCTCATGGGCGATCGAGAAACGTTCAGCGGCCTTGCTGCTGGAAAACTCACCCATGTTCCGCAGCACCATCATCGTGTGCTGGTCCACGGTATAGACATGGAACAGGTCGAACTGCATCCGCCCGCTGACCTGGGCGAAGGCCGGTATCCACTGGCCGAGCACGCCCAGCCGCGCCATCCGTGACAGGGTATCGACCGGCCGCGGCTGGCGCAGCAGCGAAAGGAACTGCTGCCGCGTGTGTGGCCAGGCGTGCTGGTAATCCGGCAGTTGCGGCAGCGCTTCGGCCAGTGCGCGCGCAGTAAGCGAATGCAGGCCGCGCACCTGGCTGTTGTTGGCCCAGCTGGAGAACAGCGCGAACACTTCGCCGATGTCCCCGCGTGGCCAGTCCGCATCGTTGGCGGCCAGGTAACCGCGGCGCAGCGAGAAGCCGACCGTCAGCGGTTCGGGCACCGCTTCGCCATCGAACTGTTCCTCGAAGCGCTGCAGCAGCCGGTCGCTGATCCGCCGCACCACCGATGCGGCGCGGTAGAAGCCCTGCATCATTTTTTCGACGCCCAGGCTTTCCACATCGTCTTCGAACCCCAGCCGCGCGGCCAGGGTCTTCTGGTAGTCGAAGCGCAGCCGCTCTTCAGGGCGGCCGGCCACCAGATGCAGTCCGTAGCGCAGCCCTGCCAGCACCCCACGCTCGCGCTGCAGGGCCACTGCCTCGTCCGCGCCGAGGTGGCCGAGGCCGACCAGCGCCTCCAGTTCGCGCACGCCGAAGGCGCGCAGCGCCATCCAGCCCAGCGTATTGAGGTCACGCAGCCCGCCGGGGCCGTCTTTCAGGTCCGGCTCCAGGTTGTCGGCGGTATCGCCGAAGCGGGCATGCCGCGTGCGCAGTTCGTCCAGCTTGGCGAGGAAGAAGGCACGCGGCGGCCACAGCGCGCCATCGTCAATGGTCTGGCGCAGCGCGCGGCGCGCGCCTTCGGCGGCGACCAGCGGACGCGCTTCGATCAGCGCGGTCAGCACGGTCTGGTCGGCGGCGGCGTCGCGGCATTGCTGCAGCGAGCGCACTGCATGGCTTACCGGCAGCCCGCAATCCCACAGCAGCGCGAACAGGCGCGACAGCCCGGCTTCGGCGGCGTGCTGGGCCGACGTTTCGCCCAGCACCAGCACGTCGATGTCCGAATGCGGGAACAGCTCCCCGCGCCCGTACCCGCCCACCGCAAACAGCGAAAGTGCCTGCCAGGCCGGCATGCAGCGCTGCCAGGCGAGGCGGATCAGATGATCGGCGGCGCGCGCGCGCAGCGCCAGCAGGCGTTCGATCCGATCGCCCTGGTCGAAGCGGCGGTGCAGGCGCGCATCGGCCTGCTGCAGCGCCTGGCGCGCCGCGGCAGCCCATTCGGCATCGGGCACCGACGAAGCCGGCGTGTCCAGCAACGAACCCGCCGGCAACATCGTCAAGCGACCTGCGATTCGCCCGGCGACAGGGTCAGCACGTCCACGCCGGTCTCGGTGACCGCGATCATGTGCTCCCACTGCGCCGACAACTTGCGATCCTTGGTGACCACGGTCCAGCCGTCCGGCAGCACCTTGTTGTAGCGGGTGCCCTCGTTGATCATCGGTTCGATGGTGAAGGTCATGCCCGGCTGCAGCACCAGGCCCTGCCCCGGGCGGCCGTAATGCACCACCTGCGGCTCATCGTGGTAGACCTTGCCGATGCCATGGCCGCAGTACTCGCGCACCACGCTGAAGCGCTCGCTTTCGGCGTAGCTCTGGATGGCATGGCCGATATCGCCCAGCGTGGCGCCCGGCTTGACCGCACGGATGCCGCGCCACATGGCTTCATAGGTCGCATCGACCAGGCGCTTGGCCATCACCGACGGCGTGCCCACGTAGTACATGCGGCTGGTGTCGCCGTGCCAGCCATCCTTGATCACGGTGACGTCGATGTTGACGATGTCGCCGTCCTTGAGCACCTTGGCCTCGCTGGGGATGCCATGGCAGATCACGTTGTTGACCGAGGTGCATACGCTCTTGGGGAAGCCGCGATAGCCGACGTTGGCCGGGATCGTCTTCTGCACGTTGACGATGTGGTCATGGCAGATGCGGTCCAGCTCTTCGGTGGTGACACCGGGCTTGACGAAGGGCGTGACGATGTCCAGCACTTCGCTGGCCAGCCGCCCGGCCTCGCGCATCAATTCGATTTCCTGGGGGGTTTTCAGATTTACGCTCATGCCCGCCATTATCGCCGATCCGGGCCCGATGCTGAACGGGTCCGTTTCATCTGCGACAGCCGGGGTTGAGGGTCCGGCGCAGACCCGGGCAACGAAAAGTGTGACGGCCGTCGGCCACCCCTCACCCTCCGACCACGGTTTTGCGCTTATAAACGTCATGTAGCAACGCGTTCGACTGCATCGTTTCGGTTCAGGACCCTGAAGGGTCCAAGGAGATCCCGCCCATGCGCTCTTCACGTAGTTCTCGCCGTCTTGCCCTCAGTGGCCTGACCCTCTGCCTGGCCTTCGCGGCCGCCCCTGCCTTCGCGCAGAACAGCGTGACCTTCAACGTCCGCATCGCCATCACCACTTCCTGCACGATCGCCGCCGCGGCGCCGACCGACGTCGATTTCGGTACGGTCGCGTCCACCGCCACCGCCCCGGTACTGGCGCAGGGCACCATCACCGCCCAGTGCTCGGCATTGACCCCCTACTCCATCGCGCTCAACGCGGGCAGCAATGCCGCGACCGCCGGTGACGTGACCACGCGCCGGATGCGGCATACCGATGCGGCGGTGACCACCAACAACTTCGTCGGCTACCAGCTGTACCAGGACGCCGGACGCACCAACGTGTGGGGCGCGACCACCGCCACCAACACCGTGGCAGCGGTGGGCAACGGCACCCCGCAGCCCTACAACGTCTACGGCCGGGTACTCAATCCCAGCGTGAACAACGCAGCAGCCGGTTCCTACCTGGATACGGTCACCGCCACGATCACCTACTGAAGAGGGTGACCGTGATGACCCCGACCAAGCGCCGATGGGCTTCCATCGGCCTGCTGGCCCTGTGCGCGCCGATGTTTCCTGCCGCCGCCATCGCCGCCAGCCTCCAGGTAGCGCCGACCCGGCTGGAACTGCGCCCCGCGCAGACCAGCGAGGCCCTCTGGCTGACCAACACCGGCACCGCGCCGATGAAGGTGCAGATACGGGTGTTCGGCTGGCAGCAGGCCGGTGGCGAGGACCAACTGGTGGAAACCCAGGACATCCAGCCCAGTCCACCGGTACATGACCTCGCTGCGGGCCAGCAGCAGCTGGTACGCCTGGTGCGCATGGCACCGGCCGAAAGCGCCGCCCAGCAGGCCTACCGGGTGGTGGTGGACGAACTGCCGCGGCTGGACCCGGAGGCGCGCGGCATGCAGTTCGTGCTGCGCTACTCGGTGCCATTGTTCCTGCAACCGGCCGATGCCGATGGCCTGAAGCCGCGGCTGGCCGCCCGCGCGCTGCCGATGCCCGACGGCACCCCCGGCCTGGAGGTGCGCAACGAAGGCGATGGCTATGCGCAGTTGGCCGACGTCGCCATCGGCGACCCGCAGCGCCCACGCATCCTGCGCCCCGGGCTGGTCGGCTACGTGCTGCCTGGCCAGGTGATGCACTGGAACCTGGACACCGCGTCGTTGCCCGAGGCGGCCACGTTCTCGGCGAAGATCAATGGCGAACCGGCACAGACCGCGCTGCCCGCGACGCCACCGGCTCGCTGAGGCGGCCGTGCGCATCCTGCTCGGGCTCGTGCCGATCAGCGCCCAGGCGGCGGACGTGGTCGCCGCCGGCGCGATGCCCGATGCGATGCTGCCACCGCCGACTCCGCTTACTGCCAGCCAGTCGCTGTACCTGGAAGTCACCCTGAACCAGGCGCCGCGTGGCCTGCTGCCCTTCATCGACCAGCACGGCCGCCTGCAGGCCTTGCCCCAGGTGCTGCGCCAGCTGGGCTTCCCTGCCCGCGGCGAGGCGCCGGTCTACCTGGACCAGCTGGTCGGCGTGCAGGTGCGCTACGACGCCCGCATGCAGACCCTGGCCATCGATGCCCCGCTGGACCAGTTGGACCTGCCCACCGCCTCCATCGGCGCCCGGGCCAACGACATCCCCCGTGCCAGCGCCTCGCCCGGCGTACTGCTCAATTACGACCTGTACGCCACCCATGTCGAAGACCAGTCCAGCCTGGCCCTCACCTCGGAACTGCGGGTGTTCGGCGTCGGCCGCGGCACGCTGTCCAACCTCTCGCTGCAGCGCCGCTTCCAGGACGGCGATGCGCGCCGCTGGCGCAGCGAAAGCGTGCGCCTGGATACACGCTGGACGCTGGATTTCCCGGAACAAGCGGTCAGCCTGGAGGTCGGCGATTTCTACAGCGGCTTCCTGGACTGGAGCCGACCGGTGCGGATGGGCGGCATCCAGGTAGGGCGCAACTACGGCCTGCAACCCTATCGCGTGTTGTCACCGACGCCGAGCTTCCTCGGCCAGGCCGTGGTGCCTTCGAACGTGGAGCTGTACGTGGACGGGCTGCGCCAGTACAGCGGAGAGGTCCCGGTGGGGCCGTTCCAGCTGGCCACCCAGCCCGGGATCAGCGGCACCGGCACCGCGCAGGTGGTGATCACCGATGCGTTCGGCCGCAGCCGCACGGTGGATTTCGACTTCTACGGCACCCAGCAGCTGCTGGCACGCGGCCTGACCGACTGGTCGGTGGGCGTGGGGCGACTGCGCGAAGACTACGGCGTGCGCTCGTTCGCCTACGACGACCGGACCCTGGCCAGCGCCACCTGGCGCCACGGCGTCACTGACCGGTTCACGGCCGAAGCCCACGCCGAAGCCGGTGGCGGCCTGCGCCAGGCCGGCATCGGCGGCGGCTGGCTGGCGGGCCGCGCGGGCGTGCTGACCGCCGCCTATGCACGCAGCCAGTACGGCGATCTGCAGGGCGGCCAGTATTCGGTCGGCTACAACTGGAACAACCGCCGGTTCAACGTGAACCTGCTGAGCCGACGCAGCCATGGCGACTACCGCGACCTGGGCGCCCTGCAGGACAGCCTGCCGCCAGACATCACCGAACAGGCCACCTTCGGGGTCAGCCTGGAGCGCTTCGGCGCGGTCAGTGCCAGTTACCTGCGGCTGCGCCAACCGGATGGGCAGGACGACCGCTATGCCAGCCTGTTCTGGTCGCGCAGCTTCGCCCAGCGCTGGTCGGCGTATGTATCGGCCAATCAGAACCTGGGCGACAGCAGCGACCGCAGCGTCTACGTTTCGCTCGCCGCCACCCTGGGCAACAACCGCCAGGCCAGCGTGGCCGCCCAGCGCAACGGCGGCGAACAGCTGTACAGCGTGGACGTGTCACAGCCGGTACCGGGGGACGGCGGCGGCAATGGCATGGGCTGGCGGGTGCAGGCCCGGCAGGGCGACCGCGGCACCGGCGGTCTGGCCGAGGCCGGCTGGCTGACCCCTACCGGGCGCTATTCGGTGGGCGCGGTGCACGAGGGCGACAGCACCTACGGTTATGCCAACGCCGGCGGCGCGCTGGTGTGGATGGGCGGCCACGTGTTTGCCGCGCGCGAAGTCAACGATGCGTTCGCGGTGGTGTCCACCGGCGGCTTCGCCGGGGTGCCGGTACGCCTGGAAAACCGGGAAATCGGCGTCACCGACCGCAACGGCCTGTTGCTGGTCAGCCCGCTGCTTTCCTGGCAGCGCAACCGGCTGTCGATCGACACCATGGGGCTGCCGGCCGACATCGCCGCCGAGCGGGTCGACGATTGGGTCACGCCCAGCCAGGGTGCCGGGCTGGGGGTCAGCTTCGGCCTGCGTCGCAGCCGTGCCGTGCAGTTCGTCGCGCAGGACCGCGCCGGCGTCGCCTTGCCGGTCGGCAGCGTGGTCCGCTTCGGACAGCAGGGTGAGGCGCTGGTCGGCTATGACGGTGCGGTGTACCTCCAGGACCTGCCCGCCGATGGCCGCTTGCAGGTGACCACGCCGGAGGGCCCGTGCCAACTCCAAATCAGCCCGCCGCCGGTGACTGCCAGCGGCGCGATCCCGCGCCTGGGCCCGGTGACCTGCACGCCGCTGCCAGCGCAGGAGACCCGATGATCCGTGCATGGGCGGCCGCGCTGCTGGTGCTGCTGGTGCTGCTGGCCTGGCCTGGCGCTGCACGCGCGGATACCACCTGCACCGCCACCGCGTCGGCAGTGGCCTTTGGCAACATCAGCAACATGGCCGCGTCGGCCACGCCGGCCAACATGGGCGTGACCATCACCTGCACCACCGGCGGATTGACCCTGCTGGCCAACGTGCGGGTGCGCCTGTGCGTGGGCATCGGCAGCGGCAGCGCCTCCACCGCGGTGCTGCCGACCCGGCAGATGACCAACGCCACTGCAGACCCGCTGGCGTTCCAGCTGTACACCGATGCCGCCCGCCAGGTGCCCTGGGGGCTGCTGCAGGCCGGCTCGCCCCCCGCACAGGACCTGCAGCTGAGCTACGCCGCGCCGTTGCTGGGCGGCAGCGGCAGCATCACCACCACGGTCTACGGGCAGGTCCCGGCGAACCAGACACTGGCCACCGGCAGCTACAGCAGCGCCTTCACTACCGGCAATGTGACCCTGACCTACGCCTACAACGAGGTACTGCTCGGGACCCCGACCATGCCGGGCAGCTGCACCGACGCCGCGGCCACCAATCGCAAGAGCGCCAGCAACGCCTTCCCGTTCACCGCCACCGCCACCGTGCTGCCGCAGTGCGGCAGCTACCTGGTGACCGACATGGAGTTCGGCACGGCCGCAGGCCGGATCGCCACGCCGATCAACCAGACCGCCCAGCTGACCCTGACCTGCGTGCGCCGTACCGCCTTCAACGTGTCGTTGGACAACGGACTGCATGCCTCCGGCAGCACCCGACGCATGCGCCATGCGACGGCCACCACGGCGTTCATTCCGTATGAGCTGTACCGCGACAGCGCGCGGCTGCAGCGCTGGGGCAACACCGTGGGCACCGACGTGGTGGCCGGCACCGGCACCGGCGTGGCACAACAGGTCATCATCTACGGGCGCGCCCCCGCCACCACCGGCGCCCTGCCGGTGGCCGGCAACTACGCCGACCGGATCACCGTGACCATCACCTACTGACCGCGACGTGCAGGGTTCCCCGTTAAAGCCGGCGGGCGCGCAGCCGATAAGGGCTGAAGTGCAGCGCAGGGGACGACGGGATGGCAACGCGACGGGGGTACAGGGCACCAGCCATGGCGGCCTGCCTGCTGCTGGCCGGCGGCGCGCATGCCGCAACCGAAGGCCAACCGCTGCGCCTGCGGCTGGTGATCGTGGAAAGCTGCCAGGACGGCCCGCTGCCTGCAGGCTCAGCGGACGCTGCCGCACGCTGCGGCGCTCCGCACCAGCGCAGCGAGCCGGCCCGCCTGCCCGAACAGCTGCGCCAGCTGGCCCCTGACACCGACGCCACGGAAGGCAGCAGCGCACCCCTGATGGTGTTCTGATGCCTGCGGCAGGCCCACTGCGAGGACGACGGACGCTGGCCCTGCTGCTGGCCGGCTGCGCCGGCGCCAGCCAGGCACTGGAGCTGCGTCCGACCACGCTGCAACTGCAACCGGGCCAGACCCAGGCCGAACTGTGGCTGGTCAACGACCAGCCCTCGCCCTGGCAGGGTCGCATCCTCGTCCATCAGTGGGACCAGTCCAGCGGCCGTGACCGGTTGCAGCCCACCACCGCCATCGTCGCCAGCCCGGCCCTTCCGCACCTGCCAGCGGGCGCCCGCCAGCGGGTCCGGTTGGTACTGCCGTCGGCCCTGGACGCGCCGGGCGAACAGGCGTTCCGGGTGCTGATCGAGCCGTCCGACCCCCGCCTGCCGCGTTATTCGTTGCCGCTGTTCATTTCGCCACAACGCACCGTGGCCAGCGCGTTGTCGGCGCAGCTGGGCGCGCGCGGCGCCACACCCTGCCTGCGACTTCACAACCCCGGCAGCCACCGCGCGCGCCTGCAGGACCTGGCCTTCGTTGCCCCTGATGGCGCGCGGCAGCCCCTGCAGCCCGGCCTGTCCGGCTATGTACTGCCCGGCGCCACGGTGTGCTGGGGGCTGCCCGAGCGTGCCGATGGCTACGCGGGCGGCCGTTTCCAGGCCCGCCGCGACGGCACGGCAGCCGAAGACCTGGGGCCGATTGCAGCCGGCGCCAGCGCCGGTCTATAATCCCCGGATTACCTGCCGCATCCTGCGCGGGAAATCGTCCACACCGGACGTCACCGGTGAATCCACACCCATCGTCCCGATCCGTGCCGGGGTGCCCCGCAAGGGGTTCGGCCACGGAGACGATGGGGAAGCCCAACCCCGGAACCATCAATGCGCGCCCGCGCAGTCCCGCACACTTTCCGCGGGCGTCCCGCAAGGGACAACGGAGCACGCCGGTTCCCTGCCAGGAGTTTTGCAATGCCCCAGATCACCATGCGCCAGATGCTCGAAGCCGGCGTCCACTTCGGTCACCAGACCCGTTACTGGAACCCGAAGATGGCCCCTTACATCTTCGGCGCCCGTGGCAAGATCCACATCATCAACCTGGAAAAGACCGTCCCGCTGTTCAACGATGCGATGAACTTCATCTCCTCGGTTGCCCAGAAGCGCGGCACCATCCTGTTCCTGGGCACCAAGCGCAGCGCGCGTGAGTCGATCCGCGAAGAAGCCGAGCGTTGCGGCATGCCGTTCATGAACCAGCGTTGGCTGGGCGGCACCCTGACCAACTTCCGTACCGTCAAGCAGTCGGTTGCGCGCCTGAAGGAACTGGAAGCCGGCGAGAACGACGGCAGCTTCGAGAAGCTGGTCAAGCACGAAGTGCTGGGCCTGCGTCGCGAGCGCGACAAGCTGGAAGCTTCGCTGGGCGGCATCAAGGACATGAACCGCCTGCCGGACGCGATCTTCGTCATCGACATCGGCCACGAAGACATCGCCATCAAGGAAGCCAAGAAGCTCGGCATCCCGGTGATCGCCGTGGTTGACACCAACTACAACCCGGAACTGGTGGACTACGCCATCCCGGGCAACGACGACGCCATCCGTGCCGTGCAGCTGTACGCCCGTGCCGCCGCTGACTCCGTGCTGGAAGGCAAGGCCGCTGCGCCGCACGCCGCCACCGTGCGCGAAGAAGAGTTCGCCGAAGCCGCTGAAGGCGAAGAGGCCAAGCCGGCCCGTCGCGCTCCGGCCAAGAAGGCTGCGCCGAAGAAGTCCGACGACGCACAGGCCTGATCCAGGCCGCGGGTGGATGCACTGCGTCCACCCGCCCTGCCGGCCGCCCCGGGCGGCTGACAGCACCCTGTCATACGGGCCGGCCAGCATGCCGGCCCAACCCCTTTCTTTTGTGAGGTAATCCCATGGAAATCACTGCTTCCCTGGTCAAGGAACTGCGCGAGCGCACCGGCGCCGGCATGATGGAATGCAAGAAGGCGCTCGTTGAGAACAACGGCGACATCGAAGTCTCCATCGAAGCGCTGCGCAAGTCCGGCCTGGCCAAGGCTGACAAGAAGTCCGACCGCGTTGCCGCCGAAGGCGTCATCGTGGCCGCCCAGGAAGCCGGCAAGGCCGTGCTGGTCGAGATCAACTCCGAAACCGACTTCGTCGCCAAGGATGAGAACTTCACCAACTTCGCCAAGTCGGTGGTCGACGTTGCGCTGTCCTCCGGCGCTGCCGACATCGATTCGCTGAAGGCCGCCAAGCTGGCTTCGGGCGACACCGTCGACGAGACCCGCGCTGCGGTCATCGCCAAGGTCGGTGAGAAGGTCGACGTGCGTCGCATCGTGCGCCTGGAAAGCAGCAACAATGTGGCGGCCTACGTCCACGGCGGCCGCATCGGCGTGCTGGTGGAACTGGCTGGCGGCGACGCCGAGCTGGCCCGTGGCCTGGCCATGCACGTGGCCGCGATGAATCCCCCGCACAACAAGGCGTCCGACGTTCCGGCCGACTTCGTTGCCAAGGAGAAGGAAATCGAGCTGGCCAAGATGACCGACAAGGACAAGGCCAAGCCGGCTGACATCCTGGAGAAGATCATCAGCGGCAAGATCGCCAAGATCGTCAACGAAGTCACGCTGTACGGCCAGCCGTACGTGCTGAACACCGACCAGACCGTCGAGCAGGTGCTGAAGGCTGCCGGCGCCGACGTGGTGGGCTTCAAGCGCCTGGCCGTTGGCGAAGGCATCGAGAAGGTGGTGGAAGACTACGCCGCCGAAGTGATGAAGCAGGCCGGCCTGGCTTGATTGCCGGACTGACCTGATCCACGGAGAAGCCGCGCCCTGCGCGGCTTTTTCGTTTTCGCGCCGGGGACGCACGACGCGCGGGCGGGACCGCCTTTGCGTTATGCGGCGATCGCGCCGATACTTCTTCCGGGGGAGTTCGTTGGGTGCAAGGGGCAATACGCAGATCTGTGACGGAACCCTCATCCCGCCACACATGAACGAACGACCCGATATGCCTCCCGAGCTGACAGCTGTCCTGGCGCTCTGCCGCAATCTCCCGTCGCCTCCCGGCATCGCGCTGCGCATCATCGAACTGGCCCAGGATCCCGAAGCGGACCTCAGCACGGCCGCCGACATCATCGCCATCGACATGGCGCTCAGCGCGCGCATGCTGCGCATCGCCAATTCGCCGCTGTACGCCAGCCGCCGCCGGATCGACAACCTCGGCCAGGCACTGACCATGCTGGGCCTCAATGCCACGCTCACCCTCGCGCTGGGTTTCACCCTCACCCAGGGCGTGGTCGGCGCGCCGGGGGGCCGCGAACAGGACCTGCGCGAACGCGCCTGGCGCCGCAGCATCCTCAGCGCGCTGGCCGCCAGCCAGCTCGGCCAGGCGCGCGGCCTGCGCCGGCTGGAAGAGCTGATGCTGGCCGGCCTGCTGCAGGACATCGGCGTGCTCGCCCTGGCCCAGTCCCATCCGGATACCTACCTGCCGTTGCTGCGCGATGCCGGCAGCAATGCTGCCCTGCTGGACGCCGAACGCGCGCAGCTGCAGTGCACCCATGCCGAGGTCGGCGCCTACATGGCCGCGCAGTGGGACCTGCCGCGCTACCTCAGCGAAGCGATCAGCCACAGTGAAGACACGGCGCTGTCCGAGGACGTGTTCCAGGCCTGCGTCCAGCTGTCCGGCATGGTGGCCGACATCTGGCTGGACAGCGACCCGGACGCCGCACGCGAGCGTGCGCTGGAACAGGTCCATGCGCGCCTGCAGCTGGACAGTGCGCAGTTCGACCAGGTGCTGGCGCAGATCAGCGAGGCCCTGCCCACCATCGCCAGCCTGTTCGACACCTCGCCAACCACCCCGGCGCGCGTGCAGCTGCTGATCGACCACGCGCAGGAGCTGGCCACGCTGCGCAACCTGCGCCAGATGCAGGACGCCGAGCAGGCGCGGCGCCGCGCCGACGAGTTCGAAGCGCGTGCCAACCGGCTGTCCGAACAGGCCCACCGCGATGCCCTGACCGGCGTGCTCAACCGCCGCCAGCTGGAAGCGGTGCTGGAACAGGAATTCCTGCGCGCCACGCGGCATGGCTGGCCGCTGTCGGTCGCCTTCATCGACCTGGACGACTTCAAGAAGATCAACGATGCGCACGGCCACCTGACCGGCGATGAAGTGCTGCGCGAGTTCGCCGGCACGCTGCAGGGGCAACTGCGCACCAGCGACACGGTGGCACGCTTCGGCGGCGAAGAGTTCGTCGCGCTGCTGCCCAACACCACCGAATCGGTCGCCCTGGATGTGATCCGCCGCGTGCTGGCGCGCATCGTGTCCACCCCGATGGCGATGCTGGAAGGCGGGCCGCTGTTCATCACCTTCTCCGCCGGCGTGGCGACCCAGGGCGGCTATGAGCGCTTCGCCGACGTGCAGGGACTGCTGCGTGCGGCCGACGATGTGCTGTACCGCTCCAAGAACCTCGGCCGCAACCGGGTGATCGCCCGTTCTCCCGGCGACGGCGCGGTACCGCTGCCTCCACTGGAAACGCCCACCGTCGCCTGAACCACGGCAGCGGCCACACGCTGGTGCGACGGGCCTGGCGCGGGGCCTTGCGCGAAATAACTACAGCAGCGCCTCGCTTGCCAGTAGAATCTGCCGGGAATTCACGCACCCTGAGGTCCCCCATGTCCAAGCTCGCCTATCGCCGAATCCTGTTGAAACTTTCCGGGGAGGCGCTGATGGGGGACGAGGACTACGGCATCGACCCCAAGATCATCAACCGCCTGGCCCGTGAAGTGGTCGAAGCCCAGCAGGCCGGCGCGGAAGTGGCACTGGTGATCGGTGGCGGCAACATCTTCCGCGGCGCCGGCCTGGCCGCAGGGGGCATGGACCGCGTCACCGGCGACCAGATGGGCATGCTGGCCACGGTGATCAACGCGCTGGCCATGCAGGACGCGCTGGAAAAGGTCGGCGCCAAGGCCCGCGTGATGAGCGCGATCAAGATAAACGACGTGTGCGAGGACTACATCCGCCGCCGCGCCATCCGCCACCTGGAAAAGGGCCGCCTGGTGATCTTCGCCGCCGGCGTCGGCAGCCCGTTCTTCACCACCGATTCGGGCGCCGCCCTGCGCGCCATCGAAATCGGCGCGGACCTGCTGCTGAAAGCCACCAAGGTCGATGGCGTGTACGACAAGGATCCGAACAAGCACAGCGATGCGGTGCGCTTCGACAGCCTGACCTACGACGAAGTGATCATCCGCGGCCTGGAAGTGATGGACACGGCGGCCTTCGCCCTGGCGCGCGACAGCGACCTGCCGATGCGCGTGTTCGACATGGGCCAGCCGGGTGAACTGCTGAAGATCCTGCACGGCGAGAACATCGGCACCCTGGTCAGCGGCCGCAATCCCGCCGCCTGAGCGCCGGATGCATGACCGGGGCCCTGCGGTCCCGGCTGGGCGCCTATTCGCCTATAATCGCCCGATTCCAGTAATACCCAGGACCGGGCGATGCTCAACGACATCAAGCAGAACGCGCAGACGCGCATGGCCAAGAGCATCGACGCTCTGCGCCACACCCTGACCACCATCCGCACCGGCCGCGCCTCGCCGGCGCTGCTGGACGGCATTTCCGTGCTGGCCTATGGCTCGCAGTCGCCGCTGGCCAACGTGGCCACCATCAGCGTCTCCGAAGGCCGCTCGCTGGTGATCTCGGTGTTCGACAAGTCGCTGGTCTCAGCGGTCGAGAAGTCGATCTACGCCTCCGACCTGGGCCTGACCCCGACCGTGGTCGGCACCGTCATCCGCCTGAACCTGCCGCCGCTCACCGAAGAGCGCCGCAAGGAACTGGCCAAGACCGTGGGCAAGGAAGGCGAGGAGACCAAGGTATCCATCCGCAACATCCGCCGTGATGCCAACCAGGAAGTGGCCAAGCTGCTCAAGGACAAGGAAATCACCGAGGACGACAAGAAGCGCGCCGAGGACGATATCCAGAAGCTGACCGACAACAGCATCAAGGACGTGGACAAGGTCGTTGCGGAAAAAGAAAAGGAACTGATGGCGGTCTGAAGCCGATGCCTTCAGCCCCGCCCCCGCTGCCCAGCGCGCTGCCGCGCCACGTTGCCATCATCATGGATGGCAACGGGCGTTGGGCACAGCAGCGCCGCCGTCCGCGCATGATCGGCCACCGTGCCGGCGCACGCGCGGTCAACCGCACCATCGACCGCTGCCTGGAACTGGGCATCCCGGCACTGACCCTGTTCGCGTTTTCCAGCGAAAACTGGGGCCGCCCGGATGACGAAGTACAGGCGCTGATGAAGCTGTTCCTGCACGCGCTGGATCGCGAAGTGGACGAACTGCACCGGCGTGGCGTGCGCGTGCGCTTCATCGGCGAACGCGAGCGCTTCGGCGCCTCGCTGGTCAGCCGCATGCAGCTGGCCGAACAGCGCACCGTGGACAACACCGCGATGACCCTGTCCATCGCCGCCAGCTACGGCGGCCGCCAGGACATCGCGCGCGCCGCGCGTACGCTGGCCCAGCAAGTGGCCGCCGGCCGCCTGTTGCCCGAACAGATCGACGAAGACCTGCTGGGCAGCCACGTGGCGCTGGCCGACATGCCGGCCCCGGACCTGTTCATCCGCACCGGTGGCGACACCCGCATCAGCAACTTCCTGCTGTGGCAGCTGGCCTACACCGAACTCTGGTTCACCGATGTATTGTGGCCGGACTTCGATACCGACCAGCTGCAGCGCGCGCTGGACACCTACGCCGGGCGGGAGCGCCGTTTCGGCCTGACCAGTGCCCAGATCGCTGCCCTGGCCACCGAGACGTCCAGCCCATGACCAAGACCCGAGTCCTCGCCGCGCTGATCATGGCGCCGGCGGCCATTGCCGCGATCCTGCTGCTGCCCAGCCAATGGCTGGCCGCCGCCGCTGCCGCGGTGTTCCTGATCGGCCTGTGGGAATGGCTGAAGCTGGCCGGCGTGGAAGATACGCTGGCCCGTACCACCCTGCTGCTGCTCAACCTGGTGCTGATGGTGCTGGTGGTCTGGGACCGCGACGCCTCGCTGTTCCTGTTCCGCGTGGCCGCGCTGGTCGGCGTCGGCTGGTGGCTGCTGGCCCTGCTGTGGCTGCGCTTCTTCAATTTCGGTGCGCAGCCGGACAGTCCGGCGCGCGCCCTCAAGCTGCTTGCCGGCACCCTGGCGATCCTGCCTGCGTGGGCCTCGCTGGTGCTGCTGCATGCGTCCAGCGACCAGGGCCACCTGTGGCTGCTGACCGCGCTGGCCGTGGTCTGGGCCGCCGATTCGGGCGCCTATTTCGCCGGCCGCACCTTCGGCAGGCACAAGCTGGCCCCGCGCATCAGCCCCAACAAGACCTGGGAAGGCCTGTTCGGCGGGCTGCTCGCCGGCCTGCTGGTGGCCACCGTGTTCGGCCTCGGTTTCGGCGTGGATGCCTGGCAGCTGGTCACCCCCGCGCAGCTGCCCTGGCTGCTGCTGGTGACCGTGGTGGCGGTGTTCGCCTCGGTGCTTGGTGACCTGTTCGAGAGCCTGCTCAAGCGCCACGCTGGCGCCAAGGATTCGGGCCACATCATTCCCGGCCATGGCGGCGTGCTGGACCGCGTCGACGGCGTACTGGCCGCATTGCCGGTGTTTGCCATCGGCAAGGAAATCTTCGGACTCTGACCATGCATGCTGCCCCTGCCCTGCGCCGTGTCGCCGTGTTCGGCGCCACCGGCTCGATCGGCGCATCGTCGCTGGACGTCATCGCGCGCCACCCGGACCGCTTCCAGCCGACCGTGCTGGCCGCCGGCACCCAGGTCGATGCGCTCATCGCGCTGTGCCGTGTCCACCGTCCGCTGCACGCGGTCATTGCCGATGAGGCGCTGTACGCGTGCCTGCGCGATGGCCTGCGCGAGGCCGGGCTGGGCACCGCCGCGCACGCCGGCAGCGCCGCGCTGGACGCGCTGGCCGCCGGCGATGACTGCGATACCGTGATCGCCGCGATCGTCGGTGCCGCCGGGCTGTCCTCCACGCTCGCCGCCGCTGCGGCAGGCAAGCGGATCCTGCTGGCCAACAAGGAATCGCTGGTGCTGGCCGGCGAGCTGCTGATGCACACCGCGCAGCAGGCCGGCGCGGAGATCATCCCGATCGACAGCGAACACAGCGCCATCTTCCAGTGCCTGCGCTCGCGCGATGCCAGCCTGGAAGGCGCAGGCGTACGCCGCATCCTGCTGACCGCGTCCGGTGGCCCGTTCCGTGGCCGCAGTCGCGCCGAACTGGAACAGGTGACCCCGGCGCAGGCCGTGGCCCATCCGAAATGGTCGATGGGCCCGAAGATCTCGGTGGATTCGGCCACCCTGATGAACAAGGGGCTGGAAGTCATCGAAGCCCACCACCTGTTCAACGTCCCGGCCGCGCGGATCGAGGTGCTGGTACACCCGCAGAGCCTGGTCCATTCGCTGGTCGAGTTCATCGATGGCTCCACCCTGGCCCAGATGGGCCTGCCGGACATGCGCACCACGCTGGCCGTGGGCCTGGGCTGGCCGCAGCGGATCGACGCCGGAGTCGGCGGGCTGGACCTGCTGCTGCAGGGACGTCTCGATTTCGAAGCCCCCGACACCGATGCGTTCCCGTGCCTGGCGCTGGCCTGGCAGGCGATGCAGGCCGGTGGCACTGCCGCGGCCGTCCTCAATGCCGCCAATGAAGAAGCCGTTTCAGCGTTTCTTCAGGGAAGGATAGGCTTCCTGACCATTCCCGCGCTTGTGGATAACGCTCTGTCAACACTGCCGGTCGAGCCTGCCGATACACTGGGCGGCCTGCTCGCCGCCGACCAGCGTGCCCGCCTGCTCACCCGGACTGCCATCGAAGCCCTCTGAATGCCCTGCCCCGCCACCACCGCCGTGCGCTGCCATGACTGAGTTCCTCGGATCGGTATGGTGGATGATCGTCAGCCTGGGCCTGCTCGTGACCATCCACGAGTTCGGGCACTACTGGGTTGCGCGCCGCTGCGGGGTCAAGGTGCTGCGTTTCTCGGTGGGCTTCGGCAAACCGCTGTGGTCGCGCCGCGACCGCCATGGCACCGAATTCGCCATCGCCGCCATTCCGCTCGGTGGCTACGTGAAGATGCTGGACGAGCGCGAGGTGGAGGTGCACCCCCACGAGCGTGGACAGGCCTTCAACCACAAGACCGTCTGGCAGCGCATCGCGGTGGTGGCGGCCGGTCCGCTGGCCAACCTGCTGCTGTGCATGCTGCTGCTGTGGGCGATGTTCGTGATCGGCAAGCAGGATTATTCCGCCACCGTCGGCCGGGCGACCGGCATGGCCCAGGCCGCCGGCCTGCAGGGCGGCGAGCGCATCCTGTCGGTGGATGGCCGCAGCGTGGCCACCGTCGGCGAAGCCAGCATGGCGCTGACCGCCGCCGCCATGGACCGCCACGATGTCACCCTGCAGGTGGTCGACGCCCAGGAACGCCAGCACCAGCGCGTGCTGCCGCTGTCCCAGCTGCCGGCCGGCTTCGACGAACGGCGGGTCGCCCCGCTGGCCGGGGTCAACTGGCAGTTCTGGCTGCAGCCGGCGCTGGTGGACCGGCTGGTGGACGACTCCGCGGTGCGCGGGGTGTTGCAGCCCGGCGACCTGATCGTGGCGGTGGACGGCGAGCGCATCGATGCCGCCGACCAGGTGTACCCGGCCGTACAGGCGTTGGGCAAGCGCGGCGGTGCCGGGATGATCGACGTGCTGCGCGGCGGCGAGCGGCTGGCACTGGAAGTCACCCCCCGGCAGGGCCTGGACGGCAACCGGCAGCCCATCTGGCAGCTCGGCATTGGTTTTTCCGAGTCCCATGCCCCGGCCTACGACACCGTACTGAAGTACGGCGCCTTTGCCGCCGTGCCCGTGGCCATCCGGGAAACCGGGCGCATGGCCGCCGATTCGCTGGGCATGATGCGCCGGATCGTCACCGGCAGCGCCTCGCTGCAGAACGTTTCCGGCCCGGTCACCATCGCCCGGGTGGCCAATGTTTCCGCGCAGCGCGGGCTGGATTGGTTCCTCCAGTTCCTGGCCCTGCTGTCGCTGAGCCTGTGCATCATCAACCTGTTGCCCATCCCCGTCTTGGACGGAGGGCACCTGCTGTATTACCTTATCGAGTTGGTCAAGGGCAGCCCGCTCAGTGAGCGCGCCATGGCCGCCGGGCAGTTCGTTGGCCTGGCGCTGCTGGCAGGGCTGATGGGATTGGCGTTCTACAACGACATCCTTGGCCTGGTCACCCGATGAACCTGGGCTCCTTGATGAACTTTTTCCTGCTGTCGCCGTCTACACGTCGGCATCCCGCATCCCGCAACACGCAATCGACCTCAACCGGACGTGACATGACGCGACTCCCGAACCGCCGCCTGCTGGCCCTCGCCCTCGCTGTTGGCATCGGCGCCCCCGCACTGGCCCAGGCTGCCGCCCCCTTCACGGTCAGCGACATCCGCGTTGACGGCCTGCAGCGGATCAGCTCCGGTACCGTGTTCACCTACCTTCCGGTGGAACGCGGCCAGGCCCTGACCGACGCCAAGATCAGTGAAACCATCCGCGCCCTGTACAAGACCGGCTTCTTCGAAGACGTGCAGCTGGACCGGCAGGGCGACATCCTGGTGGTCACGGTCAAGGAACGCCCGGCCATCAACAAGCTCACCGTCACCGGCAACAAGGACATCAAGTCCGACCAGCTGCTGAAGGGCCTGAGCGACATCGGCCTGAGCGAAGGCGGCACCTTCGACCGGCTCAGCCTGGACCGGGTGACCCAGGAGCTTCGTCGCCAGTACAACGACCGCGGCAAGTACAACGTGGAAATCACCCCGGTGGTGAGCCCGCTGGACCGCAACCGCGTGGACATCGCGATCACCATCAAGGAAGGCAAGGCGGCCAAGATCCGCCACGTCAACCTGATCGGCACCGAGAAGTTCGAAGCCGAGGACATCCTGGACACCTGGGAGTCGAAGGAACACAACTGGGCCTCGTGGTATCGCCGCGATGACCAGTACTCCAAGGAAAAGATGTCCGGCGACCTGGAAAAGCTCAATTCCTGGTACCTGGACCGCGGCTACGTGGACTTCAGCATCGACTCCACCCAGGTGTCGATCAGCCCCGACAAGCGCGACATGTTCATCAGCGCCGGCGTCACCGAAGGCGAGCAGTACAAGATTTCCGAGATCAAGGTCAGCGGCGATACGGTGCTGCCACAGGAAGACGTCGAGCGCATGGTCATCCAGAAGGCCGGCGACACCTTCTCGCGCGCGCTGCTGGAATTCAGCAGCAACAGCATCACCAATTCGCTGGCCAACATCGGTTATGCGTTCGCCAAGGTGAACCCGATCCCGACCAGCAACCGTGCCGACCGCACCGTGGCGATCAACATGCAGGTCGTCCCCGGCCCGCGCGTTTCGGTCCGCCAGATCGTGTTCCGCGGCAATACCCGCACGTCCGACGAAGTGCTGCGCCGTGAAATGCGCCAGTTCGAGAACAGCTGGTACTCGCAGGCCGCCATCGACCGTTCCAAGATCCGCCTGCAGCGCCTGGGTTACTTCGAGGCGGTGGAAGTGGAAACCCCGGCGGTCACCGGCAGCAACGACCAGGTCGACGTTGTGTACAACGTCAAGGAAACCACCTCGGGAAGCTTCGTGTTCGGCCTGGGCTACTCGCAGTCCTACGGCATGACCACCTCGGTGCAGCTGTCGCAGAACAACTTCCTCGGCGGCGGCAACCGCGTGTCGGTGGAAGCATCGCGCAGCAGCTACCTGCAGCGTTACGGCTTCAGCTACACCAACCCGTACTTCACCGATGACGGCGTGTCGCTGGGCTACAACCTGTCCTGGCGCGAACTGGACTACTCCGACTTCAATACCGCGCAGTACAACAGCACCAACGGTGCGGCGCAGATGGTGTTCGGCGTGCCGATCACCGAGACCGATACGGTTTCGTTGATGTTCGGTATTGATAGCAACCAGATCCAGACCTACGGCGCGACGCCGAAATCAATCGTTGATTACATCAATGCGGTGGGCCGCAAGACCTTCCATGCTTGGCGCACCGAGCTGGGCTGGGCGCGCGATTCGCGCAACGATTATTTCATGCCGACCCGCGGCACCTACCAGCGCGTGGGCCTGGAGACCACGCTGCCCGGATCCACGGTTGAGTACTACAAGCTTAATTATCAGATCAGCAAGTACTGGCCGATCATCCCGTCGCTGGTGATCAACACGCGTGTTGAAGTCGGCTACGGCGACAGCTACGGCAAGGACGAGTCCCGCGTGGTCACGGAGTCGGACGGTACGCAGCGGGTGATCACTGCATCCGGCCTGCCGTTCTATGAGAACTTCTACGCAGGCGGCACGAACTCGGTTCGCGGCTTCGAGGACAATACGCTGGGCCCGCGCGAGGTCACTATTGGCTATCCCAATGGCCAGCCGCTGGGTGGCTCGTTCAAGACCGTCGGCTCGGTTGAAGCCTATTTCCCGCGCCTATTCGACAGCCCGTCGGCGCGCGTGTCCGCGTTCCTTGACTTCGGCAACGTCTACAACGGCGTCGACAACTTCAAGGCCAACGAACTGCGCGTCTCCACCGGTGTCGCCCTGCTGTGGCGTGCCCCGGTGGGTCCTATCTCGATCAGCTACGCCTTCCCGCTGAAGAAGGAAGACGGGGACGAAGTCGAACGCCTGCAGTTCACCTTCGGCGGCCAGTTCTAAAGCTGCTACAGGCCTACAAGAACGCCGGGCATTGCCCGGCGTTTTTTTGTCTTCCGTAGAGTCCACCCATGTCGACTGCTCCAGAGCACACAATGCGTCCGCAAGTCATGGCCGGTGCTACATTCTAAATCGCTTCTTTGCGGGCAATCGGTCAGTTATCAACACTGACTGGGCATGCGTCATGCCGACTTACTTGGTGGTTCCTTTGTCTGTGCCGACTAGCTACAGGAACATATAGCCGAGAATGCCGTCATTCACTGCCGACGCGTTGCCCTCGCAGTCAGCAGCAGGCGTGTCAAGGTGCCGCCAATCTCTACCCTTCCAACGCACGACACACCGGTAAAGTGGCACTGTGCCTGGAAGCTCCATCGTGGAAATATGACCTATGAAGGACTGCTCGGGTGCATATTGCCCCTCACAGTTCGAATCTGGCGAGGTGAAATAGTTCCAATTTCCCGGTCCGTTGCAGGAGTAAAGAGGTGTACTGTTCTCAAAGGGCGTCGCCGAAAGAAACCCAAGTGTGCCTTCGAGCCGCCATCCGCGCATGTGCCAATTTTCAGGCCAGTAGAAATTGGTCGAGTGCGTCCCGGTCTTTGACCGATACATGCGAATGATCTCCCGGAGAGTCACCCCCTCGGGCAGCGCCAAGGTGGCAGAATCGCTCGACTCAATGGCAGCTGCCTCCACTAGCAGCTCTGCCACGCCGACACGATTCGAATCCTGTGCCCAAGCGCTACCGGCCAATGAGAACAATGGAACCACCAAGGCCAGCGTCAAAACCTTCTTCATGTTTACTCCTTCCAACAAAAGGCGGAGCAGTTGCTCCGATGTGAGCGTCATGCCCACAGCCGAGCCTAGGTGGCGGACCTCCGGCACGCCTTCAAATAGCGCGCAAAGCAGTGAGGACTGCCGCGCGGTGACGTCTGGATGGTGGGCATCGCTGGCGAGGCTTCACGGAGAAGCGTCCCGGCCAGAGGCCTGGATCCACCGGGGACGCGGCCAGCCGGATCGTCGGCAACATGACCGCTGTCACGGCACGCGGTAAACTCCCCGCGTGAATACTCCTACCTACACCGCCCAGCAACTCGCCGAGCAGTTCGGCCTGCAGGTCCATGGCGATGCCTCCACCTCCATTGGTGGCGTGGCAACGCTGGCCCATGCCGGACCCGGCCAGCTCACCTTCCTGGCCAACCCGCGCTACCGCGCGCAGCTGGCCGACAGCCAGGCCGGCATCGTGGTGCTGCGCGCCGACGACGCCGAAGCCGCGCCCGGCACGGCGCTGGTGGCCAAGGATCCCTACAACACCTTCGCCCGCATCGCCGCCCTGTTCGACGTGGCACCCACGCGCGCGCCCGGCATCCACCCCAGCGCGGTCATCGACCCCAGCGCGCAGGTGGCCGCCAGCGCCCATGTCGGCCCGTTCGTCACCATCGGCGAGCGCAGCGTGGTCGGCGAGAACTGCATCATCGGCGCCGGCAGCGTGATCGGCGAAGACTGCACGCTGGACAGCGGCTGCGAACTGATCGCCCGGGTCACCCTGGTCACCCGGGTCAAGCTGGGCAAGCGCGTGCGCATCCATCCCGGCGCGGTGCTGGGCGCCGATGGCTTCGGCCTGGCGATGGACGCCGGCAAGTGGATCAAGGTGCCGCAGCTGGGCGGCGTGCGGATCGGCGACGACTGCGAGATCGGCGCCAATACCTGCGTGGACCGCGGCGCGCTGGAGGACACCGTGCTGGCCGAAGACGTGCGCCTGGACAACCTGGTGCAGATCGCCCACAACGTGCAGATCGGCGCGCATTCGGCGATCGCCGGCTGCACCGGCATCGCCGGCAGCGCCAAGATCGGCCGCTACTGCCTGCTGGGCGGTGCGGTGGGCGTGGTCGGCCACCTGGAAATCTGCGACAAGGTCGTGATCACCGGCAAGTCGGTGGTCCGCAACTCGATTACCGAGCCAGGCGAATACTCGTCCGGCACCCCGTTGACCGACAACCGCACGTGGCGCAAGAACGCCGCGCGCTTCAAACAGCTCGATGCGCTGGCCCGTCGCATCCTGTCTGTGAGCAAGGAGAAGGAATGAGCCAGGAACAGACCCTGCCGGACATCGCCCAGATCCGGGCATTGATCCCGCACCGCTACCCTTTCCTGCTGGTGGACAAGGTCGTATCGCTCGACTTCGAGAACCGCAGGATCGTGGCGCGCAAGAACGTCAGCATCAACGAGCCGTTTTTCCAGGGGCATTTCCCGGAACAGCCGATCATGCCCGGCGTGCTCATCATCGAAGCCATGGCCCAGGCCGGTGGCGTGCTGACCCAGCTCACCCTGGGCCGCGATGCACAGTCCAAGCTGTTCTACATGGTGAAGGTCGACAACGTCCGCTTCAGTGACAAGGTCGTCCCCGGCGATGTGCTGGAAATGCACGTGGAGATCAAGCGCGTGATCCGCAACATGGCGGTGTACGACTGCAAGGCCTTCGTCGACGGCAAGATCGTCGCGTGCGCCGAAGTCATGTGTGCCGGCACCCGCGAATAACCCAACAGGAGGACCACCGATGAGCGGACACGCTCCGTTGATCCACCCCACGGCCGTGATCGATCCGTCGGCGAAACTCGCCGACGGCGTCCGCGTGGGCGCCTTCACCCTGATCGGCGCCGATGTCGAAATCGGCGAAAACACCGAGATCGGGCCGCACTGCAGCGTGCACGGTCCCACCCGGATCGGCCGCGACAACCGCTTCATCAGCCACGTGGCGGTGGGCGGTGAACCGCAGGACAAGAAGTACGCGGGCGAGCGCACCGAACTGGTGATCGGCGACCGCAACGTGTTCCGTGAGTTCGTCACCCTCAACCGCGGCACCGGCGGCGGCGGTGGCATCACCACGATCGGCAACGACAACTGGATGCTGGCCTACACGCACGTGGCGCATGACTGCCACGTGGGCAACCACTGCGTGTTTTCCAACAACACCACGCTGGCCGGCCATGTGACCGTGGGCGACCACGTGATCATCAGCGGTTTCGCCGGTGCGCACCAGTTCTGCCGGATCGGCGCGCATGCGTTCCTTGGCATGGGCGCGTTGACCAATGGCGACGTGCCGCCGTTCACCATGGTGGGAAGTGATTCGCTCGGCCGCCCGCGCGGCATCAACAGCGAAGGCCTCAAGCGCCGCGGTTTCGATGCCGAGCGCATCGCCAGCATCAAGCGCGCCTACCGCACCCTGTACGTGGCCGGCCTGCCGCTGGCCGAAGCCAAGGTCCAGCTGGCCGAACAGGCCCGCAGCAGCGAGGACGTGGCCGAGCTGCTGGCATTCATCGAGCAGGCCGAGCGGCCGCTGCTGCGATGAATCCTGCGCCGCTGCCGCCGACCGCTGCGGTCATCCCGCTCCGCGTGCACAACGCCAGCCTGCCGGCGCGCGTGGATCCGCGGCCGCTGCGCGTTGCGCTGGTGGCCGGCGAAGCCTCCGGCGATCTGCTGGGTGCGGGGTTGGTGAGCGAGCTGAAGGCCCGTTTCCCGAATGCCGAATTCGCCGGCATCGGCGGCGACAGCATGCGCGGTGCCGGCTGCCAGACCTGGTTCGATGCCAGCGAGCTGGCAGTGATGGGCCTGACCGAAGTACTGCGGCACCTGCCACGCCTGTTGAAGCTGCGCGCACAGTTCCGCCAGCGCGTGCTGGAATGGCAGCCGGACGTGTTCATCGGCATCGACGCCCCTGATTTCAACCTGCCCGTGGAGCGCTGGCTGAAGCAGCGTGGCATCCGCACCGTGCACTACGTCAGCCCCTCGGTGTGGGCCTGGCGCGAGAAGCGCGCCGAGAAGATCGGCGCCAGCGCCGACCTGGTGCTGTGCCTGTTTCCGATGGAACCGCCGATCTACGCCCGGCACGGGATCGATGCGCGTTTCGTCGGCCATCCGATGGCCGATGACATTCCCCTGCACGTGGACCGCGAGCAGGCGCGCGCGGCGCTGGGCCTGCCTTCCAACGCCAAGGTGCTGGCGGTGCTGCCCGGCAGCCGGCTGGGTGAAATCAGCCGGCTCGGCGAACCGTTCTTCGAGGCGGCCTGGCAGGTATGCGAACGCATCCCGGGCCTGCACGTGGTAGTGCCGGCAGCCAATGCGGCCTGCCGTGCATTGATCGACCAGCAACTCTCCGGCTCGGCCCTGCCGGTCGCGCATTCGCATGTGCTGGATGGCCAGGCGCGCATGGCGATGATCGCCGCCGACGTGGTGGTGCTCGCCTCCGGTACCGCCACCCTGGAAGCGATGCTGGTGAAGCGCCCGATGGTGGTGGGCTACCGGGTCAACGAGCTGACCTACCGGCTGGTCAAGGCACTCGGCCTGCTCAAGGTGGACCGCTATGCCCTGCCCAACATCCTGGCCAACAAGGACCTGGCGCCGGAACTGATGCAGCACGACTGCGTGCCGGAAAAGCTGGCCGCGGCGATCCAGCAGTGGTTCGACCACCCGCAGAAGATCATCGACCTGCAGGCCACCTACGAGCAGCTGCACGGTGTCCTGCGCCGCGATGCGTCGGCACGCGCCGCCGACGCCGTAGCCGAACTGGTCGCACGCGGGGCGGTGGCTTCGTGAGCCGTCGCGGCGCTGCCGCCGCCACGCTGGCGCTGTTCGGCGCAGGCGGTCCGGCACCGGTGGCGGTGCAGCGCATCGCCGGGGTGGACGAAGCCGGTCGCGGCCCGCTGGCCGGTCCCGTTGCAGTGGCCGCGGTGGTCTTCAACCCGGCACGGCCGCGCATCAACGGACTGGATGATTCAAAACAGCTGACCGCCGCCCGCCGCGACCAGCTGTACGACCGCATCATCGAGCGTGCGCTGGCCTTCCATGTCGTGCTGGTGGATGCGCCCACCGTGGATCGGCTGAACATCTACCAGGCCACCCTGCAGGGCATGCGCGAGGTGGTGGCTGCGGTGGCCCACGTGGCCGATTTGGCACGTATCGACGGCAACGTAGTGCCCAAGGGCCTGGTGCTGCCGGGCGAGGCGTTGATCGGCGGCGATGCCATCGACCGCGCGATCATGGCCGCCTCGATCCTGGCCAAGGTCAGCCGCGACCGTTACATGCAGCAGGTGCATGCGCAGTACCCGCATTTCGGCTTCGACCAGCACAAGGGGTATGGCACGCCGGCGCACCTGGCGGCGTTGCGCGAGCACGGCCCGTGCGTGGAGCACCGACGCAGTTTCGCGCCGGTGCGGGAGTGCCTGGCGGTGCCGGTTGCGGTGCCTGTGGAGATGGCGCTGGCGCTGTGAGTTGGGCGAACGGGTGAGACCCCCTCGCGGGTGGCTGTTGTTTGAAGCTGCAGTTGGGGGTGGGCCGGGCGGGGAGGCTATGCGGGGCACGCGCAAGTACGTCCATGTAGCTCTTCGCGGCTCCTGCCGCTCAAGGCCCCGCACA
>NZ_DAMBRS010000020.1:0-39103 GCF_032054965.1 Stenotrophomonas chelatiphaga
AACGAGGCCCGCAGGAGCGGCCCTTGCCGTCCCCCGCCAACCCACCCCGCCCCACCAACAACCAGTCCCGCAGCTGTCGCTTTGGCTGTCGCTCTGGCCGTTGCCGTTGCCTTGGCTCTGGCTTCAAAGCCCGCGCGCAGCGCGCAACACCCCCCACGTCAAGACCTTGTCCGTATAGCCCCCCGCCGCTACCCTGAGCGGGCACTCCTGCGCACCTGTGACCCCGGCGGCCGTTCCTACGCCTGCTCCCGGGGCCGGTGCGCTCCAACCTGGTCCGGCATGTCCAACTCCCGTTTCGTCCATCTCCACGTCCACACCGAGTTTTCGCTGGCGGATTCCACCATCCGCGTGCCGGCGAAGCCGGAACAGGCTGACCCGAAGAAAGCCAAACAGGCCAACCTGCTGTCACGCTCGGTCGAACTCGGCCTGCCCGCGTTGGCCGTCACCGACCTGAACAACCTGTTCGCGCTGGTCAAGTTCTACAAGGCCGCCGAAGGCGTGGGCATCAAGCCCATCGCCGGCGCCGATGTGATGATCGCCGAAGAAGGCCAGGACCCCTGGCGGATGACCCTGCTGTGCCGTGACCGCGAGGGCTACCTCAGCCTGTCGCGGTTGCTGACCCGCGCGTGGATGGAAGGCCATCGCCCCGAAGGCGGCGTGGCCGTGCACCCGGAATGGTTGAAAGCCGGCTGCCAGAACCTGTTCGCCCTCAGTGGCCGCGACAGCCTGGCCGGTCGCCTGGCCGCCGCCGGCAAGCATGACCTCGCCGAACAGCAACTGGCCGACTGGCAGCGCGTGTTTGGTGATGGCCTGCACCTGGAACTGACCCGCACCGGGCGCGAGGGCGAAGAGGCGTTCAACCAGTTCGCGCTGATGGCCGCAGGCCAGCGTGGGTTGCCGGTGATCGCCAGCAACGACGTGCGCTTCCTCGCACCGACCGATTTCAGCGCTCACGAAGCGCGCGTGTGCATCGCCTCCGGCCGCGTACTGGATGATCCCAAGCGTCCGCGCGACTACAGCGACCAGCAGTACCTGAAGTCGTCCGAGGAGATGTGCGCGCTGTTCGCCGACATCCCCGATGCGATCGACAACACCCGCGCGCTGGCCGAACGCTGCAACATCGAAATGCGGCTGGGCACCTACTTCCTGCCCAACTACCCGGTGCCCGACGACGAAACGCTGGACAGCTGGATCCGCAGCGAAGCGCGCAAGGGGCTGGCGCTGCGCATGGAGAAGAATCCCGTAGCGCCTGGCATGACCTTGCAGGACTACAGCGAGCGCTTGGAATTCGAGCTGGATACCATCATCAAGATGGGCTTCCCCGGCTACTTCCTGATCGTGGCCGACTTCATCCAGTGGGGCAAGAACCAGGGCATCCCGATCGGCCCGGGCCGCGGTTCCGGTGCCGGTTCGCTGGTGGCCTGGGCACTGCAGATCACCGACCTGGATCCCCTGCCCTACAACCTGCTGTTCGAGCGCTTCCTCAACCCCGAACGCGTGTCGATGCCCGACTTCGACATCGACTTCTGCATGGACCGCCGCGACGAAGTCATCGACTACGTGGCGCGCAAGTACGGCCGCGAGCGGGTCAGCCAGATCATCACCTACGGCACCATGGCGGCCAAGGCCGTGGTGCGCGACTGCGGGCGCGTGCTGGGCTTCCCGTACGGCCTGGTGGACAGCGTGGCCAAGCTGATCCCCAACATCCTGGGCATTTCGCTGAAGGATGCGATGGGCGAAGGCAAGGACAGCGAAATGGCCTCGCCGGAGCTGATCCAGCGCTACCAGAGCGAGGACGATGTCCGCGACCTGATCGACCTGGCGCGGCAGCTGGAAGACCTGACCCGCAACGCCGGCAAGCACGCCGGCGGCGTGGTGATCGCGCCCGAGCCGCTGGCCGAGTTCTGCCCGCTGTTCGCCGAACACGACGAAAACGGCATCGGCCGCAATCCGGTGACCCAGTTCGACAAGAACGACGTCGAAGAAGTCGGCCTGGTGAAGTTCGACTTCCTCGGCCTGCGCACGCTGACCATCATCGATTGGGCAGTGAAGGCGATCAACAAGCGCCACGAGCGCGCCGGCATCCCGCCGCTGGACATCACCCAGTTGCCGCTGGACGATGCGCCGACCTACAAGGACATCTTCGCCTCCGGCAATACCGGTGCGGTGTTCCAGTTCGAATCCTCCGGCATGCGCCGCCTGCTGAAGGACGCCAAGCCCGACCGCTTCGAAGACCTGATCGCGCTGGTGTCGCTGTACCGTCCCGGCCCGATGGACCTGATTCCCTCCTTCGTCGACCGCAAGCATGGGCGCGAGGAAGTGGAGTACCCCGATCCGCGCACCGAGCGCATCCTGCGCGACACCTACGGCATCATGGTGTACCAGGAGCAGGTGATGCAGATGGCGCAGATCGTCGGCGGTTACTCGCTGGGCGGCGCCGACCTGCTGCGCCGTGCGATGGGCAAGAAGGTGCCGGCCGAGATGGCCAAGCACCGCGAGATCTTCCGCGAAGGCGCGGCCAAGGACGGCGTCGGCGAGGCCAAGGCCGATGCGATCTTCGACCTGATGGAGAAGTTCGCCGGCTACGGTTTCAATAAATCGCACGCCGCCGCCTACGCGCTGGTCAGCTACCAGACGGCCTGGTTGAAACGGCATTACCCGGCCGAGTTCATGGCCGCCACGCTGTCTTCGGACATGGACAACACCGAGAAGGTGGTCGGCTTCCTGGACGAGGTGCGCAACCTCGGCCTGACCGTGCTGCCGCCCAAGGTCAACCAGTCGGCCTACATGTTCGAAGCGGCCACCCCGGACACCATCCAGTACGGCCTCGGCGCGATCAAGGGCGTCGGCCAGGGCGCCTGCGAAGCGGTGGTCGACGAGCGCCTGCAGAAGGGTGCCTACACCGACCTGCTGGATTTCTGCACGCGCATCGGCTCGGCCAAGCTCAACCGGCGCACGCTGGAAGCGATGATCAACTGCGGTGCGCTGGACGAGCTGGGGCGCAACCGTGCCTCGCTGGCCCTGCAACTGCCCGAAGTGATCAAGGCCACCGAGCAGATGGCGCGCGAACGGGCATCGGGCCAGAATTCGCTGTTCGGCGGCCCGGATCCGAATGCACCGGCGATCCACCTGGAACTGCAGGAAACCGACGAATGGCCACTGCTGCAGCGGCTGACCGGTGAGCGCGATACGCTGGGCTTCTACCTCAGCGGGCATCCGTTCGACCCGCATCGCGACGATGTGCGCGACCTGGTCGGCACCGACCTCGGCGCGGTCGAGAAGATCTGGAGTGCCGCCAGCGGCGGCGGCGGTGGTGGTGGCGAAAAGCGCTGGCGCCCCGAAGTGCAGACGGTGCTGGCCGGCCAGGTGGTCGGGGTGCGCCGCAAGGGCGAAAGCCAGATCTTCATCCAGCTTGAAGACGGTCGCGGCCGGGTCGAATGCAGTGCGTTCTCCGACGCGATGGCCGAGTTCGGCCACCTGATGACCAAGGACCGCATCCTGGTGGTCAAGGGCGGCCTGCGCGAAGACGAATTCAATGGCGGCTTCGCCCTGCGCATCCGCCAGTGCTGGGACTTCGACGAGGTCTGCGCGAACTACGCAACGCGGCTGTCGCTGCGCGTGGACCTGCGCCGCGAACGCCCGGTCTGGGAGCGCGTCAATGCCCTGCTCGACCGCCATCGCCCCGGCCGCACGCCCCTGCGCCTGGACCTGCTGCTGAAGGACCAGGAAGGCTCGCTGGCCGGCATGCTGGACGTGGGCGGTGAGAGCGCCGTACGCATCGATTCCCGGCTGATCCAGGCCCTGCGCGCCGACCCGGCCGTGCGCACCGTGAAGGTGCGCTACAGCCCGCCGTGGGCGAGCTGACCAGACGACGGCGTACGGGGCATCCCCACGCATTCGGCTAAACTTCCCTCCTTACATTCATACGACGGCTTCCGATGAATCCGAACTACCTCGACTTCGAGCAACCCATCGCCGACCTGGAAGCCAAGATCCAGGAGCTGCGCAGCGCCAGCGCCGGCCCGGCGGTCAACGTTGAAGCCGAAGTAACGGCCCTGCGCGGCAAGCTGCGCACGCGCACCGCGCAGATCTTCCGCAACCTGACCTCGTGGCAGGTGCTGCAGCTGGCCCGCCATCCGTCGCGTCCGTACACGCAGGACTACCTGCACCTGATGTTCGACGAGTTCCAGGAACTGGCCGGCGACCGTGCCTTCGCCGACGACAAGGCGATCATGGGCGGCCTGGCCCGCATCAATGGCCGCGCGGTCATGGTGATCGGCCACCAGAAGGGCCGCGACACCAAGGAAAAGATCAAGCGCAACTTCGGCATGCCCAAGCCGGAGGGCTACCGCAAGGCGCTGCGCCTGATGAAGATGGCCGAGCGTTTCGGCCTGCCGGTGCTGACCCTGATCGACACCGCCGGCGCCTGGCCGGGCATCGACGCAGAATCCCGTGGCCAGTCCGAAGCCATTGCCCGCAACCTGATGGAGATGGCCGAGCTGAAGGTGCCGGTGATCTGCACGGTGATCGGCGAAGGCGGCTCCGGCGGCGCGCTGGCGCTGGGCGTGGGCGACCGCACCATCATGCTGGAATACAGCGTGTATTCGACGATCAGCCCGGAAGGCTGCGCCTCGATCCTGTGGAAGGACGCCACCAAGGCCAAGGACGCCGCCGAGCAGCTGGGCCTGACCGCTCCGCGCCTGAAGGGGCTGGGCCTGGTGGACAAGGTGGTGCGCGAGCCGACCGGCGGCGCACACCGCAACCCGGTGCAGATGGCCAAGCGCCTGAAGGCCGTGCTGGTCAACGAACTGGACGCGCTGCAGGAACTGCCGACCGACGAACTGCTGGCCAAGCGCTACACGCGCCTGCGCAGCTACGGCACCTACGAAGCCGCGTAAGGCGACAGCGCCGGACGATCTCCGGCGCTCGGTCGTGGCTCAGAACGGCTTGGCCAGCACCAGCCAGACGATCGGGATGAAGGCCAGCAGCGGGATCTCGTTGATCCACCGCAGCGCGCGCGATGACGGCAGCGGCCGGCCCTTGGCCACGCCCTTGAGCAGCCGCCCGATCCAGATGAAATACGCCATCAGCAGCACCACCAGGCCCAGCTTGGCGTGCAGCCAGCCGGCCCCGCCCGGTGACACCATGGTCGGGAAATCCGGAATGACCCGGTAGCCCAGCCACAGCACCAGCCCCAGCACGAAGGCCAGCCCGAACATGCTGTGGCCGAAGCGGTACAGGCGCCGCCCCATCAACTGAAGGCGCTCGCTCACTGCCGCCTGCCCCGCCGTCTCGGCGATGTTGACCAGGATGCGCGGCAGGTAGAACACCGTCGCCATCCAGGCCACCACGAACACCAGGTGGAAGGTCTTGACCCAGAAGTAGGACTGCATGTGCTCGCTCCAGCGGCTGGCGTAGGATGAGCACCATTTTCACCGATGCGCAGAGCCACGTACATGCACAAGACCTACGACGCCGCTTATTTCCAGCACTGGTACCGGCGCGCCGATATCGGCGGCAGCGCGCGGCTGGCGCGCAAGGTCGCCCTGGCCGTGGCCAGCGCCGAGTACTACCTGGAACGCCCGATCCGCAGCGTGCTGGACATCGGTTGCGGCGAAGGTGCATGGCGCGCGCCGCTGCTCAAGCTGCGCCCCAAGCTCAGCTACCTGGGCTTCGACAGCAGCGACTACGCAGTGGGCCGTTATGGGCGCACCCGCAACCTGCACCCGGCCAGCTTCGGCGACTTCGCCTGGCTGCGGCCCTGCGCGCCGGTGGACCTGCTGGTCTGCTCGGATGTGATGCATTACGTGCCCGACCGCGAACTGCGCGCCGGGCTGGCCGGCATCGGCGAGCTGACCGGCGGCGTGGCCTTCCTGGAGACCTTCGCCGCCGAGGACGACTTCGAAGGAGACCATGACGGCTTCCATCCGCGCCCGGCACGTTGGTACCGGCGCGAACTGGGCAAGCACGGCCTGACGCCGATCGGGTCGCACTGCTGGCTGGGGGCCGCGCTGGGCCAGGAAGCCGCAGCCCTGGAAAAGGCCTGAACCGGCGTCGTCCGGATCTGCGACCCCAGTTAATATTCCGCGGCGCCGGATCAGGTATGCTGCGCGGCAACATATGACCATACATATTGAGTCAATATGCTCTACCAGCTCCACGAACTGACCCGTAATCTGCTGGCCCCCTGGGTCCACCAGGCCCAGGCAAATGCCCACTTCTTCAACAATGCCGGCCACTGGTGGGGGCAGATGCCCGGTGCCGATCGCCTGGCGGCGATGAACGAGCTGTTCCACCGCCTGGGCAAGGATTACGAGAAGCCCGAGTGGGGCATCAACGAGATCGACGTGGACGGCGAGCGCGTGCCGATCGTGGTCCACGAAGAGGTCAGCAAGCCGTTCTGCAAGCTGCTGCGCTTCAAGCGCCACAGCAACGAAGCAGACCAGCTGCACACCATGCTCAACCAGCCGTTCGTGCTGGTGGTGGCGCCGTTGTCCGGCCACCACGCCACGCTGCTGCGCGACACCGTGCGCACCCTGCTGCGCGACCACCGCGTGTACGTGACCGACTGGGTCGATGCACGCATGGTGCCGGGCAGCGAAGGCGAGTTCGGGCTGGATGATTACGTGGAGTACATCCAGGAGTTCATCCGCCACCTCGGCGTGGAGCGGTTGCACGTGGTGAGCGTGTGCCAGCCCACCGTACCGGTGCTGGCGGCGGTTTCGCTGATGGCCAGCCGCGGTGAACCCACGCCGAAGTCGCTGGTGATGATGGGCGGACCGATCGATGCGCGCTGCAGCCCGACCGCAGTGAACAACCTGGCCACCCAGAACCCGCTGTCGTGGTTCGAAAACAACGTCATCCACACCGTGCCGCCGAGCTACCCCGGCGCCGGCCGCCGCGTGTATCCGGGCTTCCTGCAGCACGCCGGCTTCCTGTCGATGAACCCCAGCCGGCATTTCAGCTCGCACTGGGATTTCTATGCCGACCTGGTCAAGGGCGACCTGGAAGACGCCGATGCGCACCGTCGTTTCTACGACGAGTACAACGCGGTGCTGGACATGCCGGCCAAGTACTACCTGGACACCATCAGCGTGGTGTTCCAGGACTTCCTGCTGCCGCGTGGCGAGTGGTACATCAAGGGTGAGAAGGTCGATCCTTCGGCCATCCGCGATACCGCACTGCTGAGCATCGAAGGCGAGCTGGACGATATCGCAGGGCTCGGCCAGACCGAAGCGGCGCAGTCGCTGTGCACGGGCATTGCCGAAGACCGTCGCGAGCATTTCATCGTCGAAGGCGCCGGCCACTACGGCATCTTCAGCGGCCGTCGCTGGCGCGAGGTGGTGTACCCGAAGGTCCGTGATTTCTTCGCCGCCAATGCCGAAGCACCGGCGGCGGCGAAGCCGAAGAAGAAAAGCAACGTCACCCCGCTGCGGCGGAAAGCCGGCTGAAACGACCAGCCCCTTTCATTCGAAAGGGGCTGCATCCTGCCAAGTCTGCGGCGAATTTCCAACGGCTGCCATCGTCGTCGCAAGCAACGCTCTCACACACGCGCACCTGCCGCTCTCCGCTTGGTCCCCGCGCCCAGCACTGCGTTAACAAAGACGCTCACGACCACGCCTCGCAATTTCCAGGTGCTGGCCAGCGCAAGCCCTACCGAGACGACCACTTCCCATGCTGAAACGGTGTCTGCGATGATCCGCAGCGGCAATGCAAAGGGCATGGTGGGCGGGAAGAACGACAAGGCAACCATGAACGCATTATCCGGCTCCTTTGCCCCTCCCAAGCAAAGAAGCAGGCACGTCATGGGCACCAGGATCAGCGTATTCCGGATAGCTGAGGTCGCACTTGGCAGCCGCGCAGCAACCAAGGCAAATGCCACGCTCCAGAAGCCTAGTCCGACCACACCGATCAGCAGTGCTGAAAGTAGCTCCGGCCATGCGCGCAGTGCGTCGAACAGTTGCGCCGGGTCGAGGACACCCAGGAGCATCGAGGCCAGCACCCCGTAGATTGCGTACGTGACGATGGTTTTGATGCCATGAAGTGTCGCCGCGATCAGCTTCCCATCAATCCATACGGAGGGACTGATTGCCGAAAGCACGATCTCACTTATCCGGCCGAATTTTTCACCGGCTATTCCTTGCAGGACGAGCGAAAGCGCCGAGAGGATGCCGAGGATACTCAGCACCATTATCGAAATTGAAGCAGCATAAGTAGCCGGCCCCGCTCGATCTCCCCCACCCTGCAGATGCGTTGAAATGAGTTGAGGGTCTGTGGTGATGGCCTGAAGGTCTGCTTCGGAAATGCCGGCACGCCTTGCACTAAGCGAGCGGTGCCAAGGTGCGAAGCTATCAGCAAGCGCGTCCTGCCAGTGCACTCGGTCGTTGGTGTAAAGACGATAGTGGTTAGGCATCTCTTCAACGAGCAATCCGGCCAAACCGCCGTCTCGAATGCGTCGCATCGACTCGACTCGCGCTTCGGGCTCTGCAGCCACGAAATGGAATCGACCAGACGCCCCCATCGGCAACAGCGCCCCCACTTTGGTTTCAACAGCAATCGCCAGATTGCTGGGAGTCGACATCACCATGAGCGCTTCGCCGCCGAAACGGATCAGAGCGATAAGCACAAGTAGCAAGACGCCAATCAACTCGCCCCTGATATCCAGGAAACTCCGGAACTCGAACCGAGCTACATCAAGGACGCGACGATCCATTCCCTGCTCCCGTTTTGTTTGTCGACACCGATTCGACATAGGCCCGATGGAGGTTGGGCCGGGAAAACTCCAGATCCACGACGCCGTCAAGTGCAGCCAACTCGGCCAAGGCGTCCATAAAGGTGGCGAGTGACATGGGCGGAAAAGTAATAGTCATCCTGTCGTCAGCGGTGAGCGTCACTTGGTGCGACGGCAGATCAGTCAGCAGGAGGCGAGCCCCGGGCTCAATGAGCACCACCACCACCCGCTGCAGACTATCTGCCTGGCGCTGCCCGGACTTCCCGAATGCCGGCATATCCACCGCACGGCCGGCGTGCATCAACATCACAGCTGAAGCCATGCTCTCAACCAGCGCCATTTGATGCGCTGATATGAGAATTGTGGTTCCGTTGGCCGCTTGCTCGAGCAGAATTTCGGAGACCAGATCCTGGTTCAGCGGATCCAAACCAGAGAATGGCTCATCAAGCACGAGTAGCTTGGGCGAGTGCATCAGGCATGCGGCCAACTGAATTTTCTGCTGATTGCCCTTCGATAGCGTCCTCACAAGAGCACGCCGTTTAGAACCAAGCTCAAAGCGGCAGATCCAGTCCTCCAGAACCGCCGGGATCGCGCTGTCGTCAATTTTCCTCAAGCGCGCCCAGTACCGCAGCAACTGTTCCACCTCTACTGCTTGGTACAGGCCGCGTTCCTCCGGCAGGAATCCACGTTGCTCTCGCGGCAATGCGTTTTCCAAGCGCTGCCCGCACCAGAGGATCTGCCCCTCATCGGCATGCAGGAGGCCTGAGATGAGCCGAAAGGTTGTAGACTTTCCTGCGCCATTCGGCCCGATGAGGGCGGATATGGTTCCCGCCTCGACCTTCATCGAAACCCTGTCTACCGCAGTAATGTCGCCGTAACATTTCACGACCCCTTTCAGCTCAAGCAAGCCCATCCCCCTTGGTTGAGGCCCGGGCAAGCGCCTCTATCTCTGCCGTGCGTATCGCTCTCCAGCCCCGCAGAAAAGCCGAATCGCTGTCCCGGATGCCCGACCAGACGTTGAGAGCCTCGCTAGTTCCTTCAGCCGACCTTGCTAGCGCGTCAAAGGCTGCCAACCTGACCCGATCAAGATCGTGCTTCTGGGAAATCGCTTCAAGTACTTCACGATGCTGTCCATCACCCAAGGCCGCTGCGGCATTAAAGAGCGAAACTGCCGATGACTGAGCAGGCCAGATATAACTCCCTCAATCCTTTATTTAATCGACGTATACGGCGTAGTGGTGCCGGAGTTTCTTGCGTTTGCCGCTCATCTGCAGCGGGTCTGATCAGAACATCAGCTCAGCATGCGCGCTTTCTGATTTCGCTCAGGCACGATCCACAATTACACGAAAGCGGTTGAGGCGCCTCTATGCCAAGCTCACCTGCGTCGGTCTAGCCTGACGCTGTCGCGCAAGGTTTCCTCCTGCCACTTGACGAATGGCAAATTACGCCCGCGTTGCAGGCATGGACAGCTGCTTCCGTCGAACTCGATAGCGCTGGTTACCTTATAGATAGGACCAACTGGGATGCCTCGGCCCTGCCTGGAGAAATGTGCCGTGTAAGCCGCAAGCATGCATCAGTGATGGTGTTGAGCATTGCGGCTTCAGCGGGGCCGCTGGCGCTAAGTGGACTGCCCGACGGTGCGCGATTGCTCCGCCGCCCATGCCGAAACACCGGCGGCGGCGAAGCCGAAGAAAATAGCACCGCCCCCCCCCAGCTACGGCGGACGGATGGCTGACGGCCAGCGGCCGTCACTACCAGGCCGCTCCGGCCGTCACGTCCATCGCGCTTACAACCGTACCAGCAGGTGCTTGGCCAGGGTGCCGTGCATGCGGCCGACCGCCCGCGCCAGGTGCAGCGTGCCGAACAGCAGCAGCCCGCCGGCCAGGGCCAGCAGCGGCGTCGCCCAGGCCCCTTCCAGCAGCGGCAGGCCATTGATGGTCACCCCGGTGTAGGCACCCGGGAACCACACCGCCACCGGCGACCAGATCAAGGCCAGCGACAGCGCCAGCAACGTCGTTGCCACGGTGAAGTAGGCGATGCCCAGCGGCAGCATCAGCACGAAGTACAGCAGGGTCAGCCAGGTGCGGCCATCGGTGAACATATCGCCGATCCGCTGCAGCCAGCTGCGGCTGCGGTCGCTGAAGCGTGGGCGTCGCGGCATGCGCTCGCCCAGCAGCACTTCCACCAGCCGCCCCTCCAGCAGCGACAGCCCGCGGATGGAGCCGAAGAACAGCACGGCCACCGGTACGCCGATGATCAGGATCAGCAGGCCCAGCGACAGCGAAAGACCGGTGACCACCCAGCTGAAGAAGAAGGTGCCCGTCGCCAGCGAAAGCAGCATGTAGAACAGTGCGCCATAGGTGTGCGGATCCACCACCACACCGAAGAAGCGCGCCGCCAGCGAGCGCGGTGGCGGCGGCGGCGGATCCGGGATGGACGGGCCCGGTGCCGCAACGCCTGCTGCCGGCGGAACCGCATCAAAGCCGCTGGCCACTGCCGGGGCGGCCGTCACGCGGGTGCCCAGTGGGGTCCTCGGCGTGCGCAGCGCGCGGTTTACGGTCAGCTCGGTTTCGCGGTAGATGTCGGCCACCTCGTCCGGCGCGCCGTAGCTGCCGGCCACGTCGGCGATCACCTCGCCCTCGCTGCGCCCGGGCTGCGCGGCCAGTTCCGATCGCAGGTACTCCTCGGCGTCGTACAGCGCGTCCTGGACCATCGCCGGGTCGGCATCGTGCAGCGCCGCGCGCAGCTGCGCCAGGTAATCGGGAATGGTCGCCGGCAGGGTCCTGCCCATGGTGTGCTCGATGTTCATTGCAGTACGCCCTCCAGAACGGAATCGACGGAATCGCGGGTGGCACGCCAGGCCTGGATCCACTGCTCCAGCACGGCACGCCCCTGCTCGGTGATGCGGTAGTAACGTCGCGGTGGACCGCTGGTGGAGGGCTCCACGTGGCTTTGCAGCAACCCAGCCCCTTCCAGGTTGCGCAGCACCGGGTACAGCGCGCTCTGCTTGCCACTCAGCACGCCCTCTCCCACCTGCTCCAGTTCCTTGGCGATCAGGTAGCCGTACAGCGGCTCCGGTGCCTTGGCCAACACCGCCATCAGCGCCAGCGACACGGTCCCCGCACTGAGCTCCTTCTGGAACTTCTTCAGCTGGATCTCTTCATCGACCATGGCGGCATCTCCACTACGTTGAAGTAAACACTAGTGCGGAGTTCAACCTAGTGGAATAGGCCGGACGTCACGGTGCCGTGCAGCCACCGCGCCCGGCGCTGGCGGGAAACGGTGGCCTCGCGCATGATCGGGCTCTCTTTCCTGAAAGGCTCACCATGGACCGTCGCCCCGCCCTGTTGGCGCTTGCCCTGGCCACCTGCCTGCTGCCTTCGCTGGCCCCGGCGGCCACGCCCTACCGCAGCGCGCAGCAGATCCTGGAAGCCGCACCCGACCGCGACTGGCGCACGCCCGACCCGGCCAACCTGCTGTACATGGACCTGCCGGCCGGACGGGTGATCATCGAGCTGGCGCCGCAGTTCGCGCCGCGCCACGTGGCCAACATCCAGACTTTCGCCCACGAACATTTCTGGGACGGCACCAGCATCTACCGGTCGCAGGACAACTTCGTGGTGCAGTTCGGCGATGCCGACGCCGACGATGCCGCCAAGGCCCGGCCACTGGGATCGGCGCAGAAGAAACTGCCGGCCGAGTTCGAACGCGCCACGGCAGGATTGAAGGTCAGCCCGCTGCCCGATCGCGATGGCTGGGCGGCACGCACCGGCTTCGTCGACGGCTTCCCGGTCGGCCAGGATACGAAGGACGGCAGGACCTGGCTGGCGCACTGCTATGGCGCGCTGGGCGCCGGTCGCAACAATGACGAAGACAGCAGCGTGGGCGCCGAACTGTACGTGGTCACCGGCCAGTCGCCGCGCCAGCTGGACCGCAACATCACGGTGGTCGGCCGCGTGCTGAAGGGCATGGAACTGCTCAGCGCCCTGCCGCGGGGCCCGGCACCGATGGGCTTCTATGCCGACCCGCAGCAGCGCACGCCGATCACCGCGATACGCCGCGCCAGCGATGTGCCCGCCGCCGAACGCGCGCCGATCCAGGTACTGCGCACCGACTCGAAAACCTTCGCCGATACCGTGGAAGCCCGTCGCAACCGTGTCGATGATTTCTACAAACGGCCGGCCGGGCACATCGATCTGTGCAACATCCCGGTGCCGGTGCGGTGACGCCCAGCGGCGCGCGGTGAACGCCATGCCGCACGCGACCAGCGCGAGGTACAGGACGCGTGAGCGTGAACCCCGTTCCACCGTCACCCGCTCTTTTCCGGCCGCTGGCTAGGCTGGGGTCCTGTTTCCCACCAGGACCATCCCATGGCAATGCTGCGACTGCGAATTACCGGATCTGAAGACGACGCGCGTGCGATCAGCGACCTGTTGCTGGGCATCGAAGGCATCGAGCATGTGGAGGAGACCGACGACCTGATGCCGAAGATGGACGACGACGATTCCAGTTCGGCCGGCCTGTCCGATGACATCGGCCCGGGCAGCCATGAACTGGAAGTGGAAGTCGGCAACGAAAGCACCGCGCAGAAGGTGCGCGATGCAGTGCAGGAGCTCGCCCTGGAGCTGGATGTGTTCGTCGAATACGAGACCGACGAAGGCTGATCCGGCGCGGTTGACAGGGCGGTTCAACCCGCCCTGCGCGCACGCCGCCGGCGCCACAGGCGCAGGCCGATCCAGCCGATGATGCTGCCGACCACCAGCACCGGCAGCAGCGCGGCGATGGCGCGTATCAGGTAGGCGATGCTGGTGGTCAGGATCGCTCCCGATTCGGACAGCGCCATGCCGATTTCATTGCGGCTGCGCTGTCCGGACGGCGCGTTGAACTGCATCGTCACCAGCTGCGTGTCGATGCGTCGGCGCTGCTGCGCCGCGTCCTTGTTGGCCTGTTCCACCCCCGCCTCGATTTCCGACAGCCGCTGGGTGATGACCGGCAGGTCGGCCAGTTTGATGTCCTTGCTGTCCTGGTAGGCAAGCAGGCGCTCGTGCTCCTTCTGCAGCCGCGCCTTGGCCAGGGCGGTATCTGCTACCTGCTGGGCGAGGTCTTCGGCATGGGTGTTGCGCGATGACACCTCCCCGCCCTGCCCGGCCAATCCGATGATCGGCTCCACGCCCTTCGGCGCGATGCGCACGCGGATCGAACCGCTGGGATACTCCCCGCCCTGCTGACCCACCTGCAGCACCGCGCAGTCGCCGAAGCGGGCGGACTGGCAGGCATCGGCGATCTGCTTGACCCGTGGCCCGATCTGCACCGCGTCCAGGCGGATGTCCAGGTCATGCTCGTAGGCCAGCGATGCCCCTTCCGGTGACATCACCGCACCGGCAGCGCCGGCACCCGCATCGGCCGCTGCCTCGTGCCTGCCGCAGCCGGCCAGCATCAGCACAACGGCTGCCGCCACCGCAAGCGCCGGGTAGCGCACTGTTGCACAGCTCACGCATCTGCTCCGTTGAATGCCGTCACCGTCAATCCATCCAGCGCCACGCCAGGAAGGCAACGCACATTCACCGCCACCATGGCCTGTCCACTGCGGGGATCGACCCCTTCGCTGAACGGGGCGATGCCACACTGGGCGCAGTAGTGATGCTGCAAGTGGTGCTTGTGGAACTGGTAGGTCGCCAGCTGGGCGGGGTCGCTGGACAGCACCAAGGCCTCGCGCGCGGCGAACCACAGCAGGCCCCCGCGGCGGCGGCACAGGGAACAGTTGCAGTCGATGACCTCGGTGACCGGCTCATCGGCCTGCACGGTGAACGCAATCCGGCCGCAATGGCAGCTTCCTTCGTACTGCATGATCCACCTCCACGTGGGAATGCGACGATGGTAATCCTTTGGCACGCAGACAGGGCGACGGCCCCGGCCTATGCTTGGCGATTGACCCCAAGACAGGATTGCCGATGCGCCAGCATCTCCTTGCCCTCGCCCTGATCGCTGCCCTCGGCGGCTGCCAGCAGGCCGACGCCCCCGCCTCCGCCACCCCGCCCGCCGCCGCGCCGGCGCAGGCCGCCGATGCGGCCGCCGATGCGGCCTTCGCCGATTTGTCCAAGCGCGCCCTGGACAGCTGGATGCAGCTCTCGCCGGTGGGTGCCACGCAGATCGGCGACCACCGCTTCGACAGCGAGATCGACGATCTCAGTGCCGCGGGGCAACAGAAGACCCTGACCGCCTACAAGGGCCTGCTCGCCGAGCTGGAGAAAATGGACGTGGCCAAGCTGGGCCGCGAAAACCAGGTGGATGCGGCGATCCTGCGCAACCAGCTGCAGTCGGACATCTGGAATGCCGAGGTGCTGCAGTCCTCCAAGTGGGATCCGCAGATGTACAACGGCCTGGCCGGCAGCGCGATCTACGGCCTGATGGCGCGCGAATTCGCACCGCTCCCCGAGCGCCTGAAGTCGGCGACCGCGCGCATGGAGAAAATCCCGGCGATCTTCGCCCAGGCCCGCGAAAACCTGGATCCGGCCCGCGTGCCGAAGATCCATGCCGAAACGGTGGCCAAGCAGAACCGCGGCATCCTCAGCATCGTCGATACTTTCATCACCCCGCACATCGGCGAACTGCCGCAGGCCGACCAGCAGCGCCTGCAGGCCGCCATCGATGGGCTGAAGAAGGCCGTGGACGAGCAGCAGCAGTGGCTGGACAAGACCCTTGTGCCCAATGCCAAGGGCGAGTTCCGCGTCGGCGCCGAGCTGTACGACCAGAAGCTGAAGTTCGCGCTGAACTCCTCGCTGTCGCGGCAGGAGATCGGTGAGCGTGCACGTGCCGAACTCAGGCGCGTGCGCCAGGACATGTATGGTATCGCCCAGACCGTGCTGAAGGACAAGCCGGGCGCACCGGAAATGCCGGCGCAGCCGAGCGACGACCAGCAGCAGAAGGCGATCGAAGCGGCGCTGGAACTGGCCTACGCCGACAAGCCGGCCCGCGACAAGGTCGTGGAAGATGCCAAGGCCGCACTGGACCAGTCCACCGCGTTCGTGCGCGAGCATGACCTGATGACCCTGCCCGATGCGCCGGTGGACATCATCCTGATGCCTGAATTCCAGCGCGGCGTGGCCGTAGCCTACTGTGATTCGCCCGGTCCGCTGGACAAGAACCTGAAGACCTTCTACGCGGTCTCGCCGATCCCGGATGACTGGAACGACAAGCAGGTCGACTCGTTCCTGCGCGAGTACAACTCACGCATGATCCACCTGCTGAGCATCCACGAAGGCACCCCGGGCCACTACCTGGAAGGCTGGCATTCGGCCAAGTTCCCGTCCACCCTGCGCGCGGTGCTGCGCTCGGGCCTGTTTGCCGAAGGCTGGGCGGTCTATACCGAGCGCATGATGCAGGAGCAGGGTTATCTCGACAACGATCCGCTTTTCCACCTGGTGCAGCTGAAGTTCTACCTGCGCACCATTTCCAACGCGATCCTGGATCAGGGCGTGCACGTGGACAACTGGACGCGCGAACAGGCGATGCACCTGATGACCCACGATGCGTTCCAGCAGGAAAGCGAAGCGTCGGGCAAGTGGGTGCGCGCGCAGCTGACGTCGGCGCAGCTGCCGACCTACTTCGTCGGTGCGCAGGAACACTTCGACACGCGCAAGGCCGCGCAGGAAAAGCTGGGCGACCAGTTCAACCTGAAGGCCTATCACGACAAGATGCTGTCCTACGGCGCCCCGCCGGTGCGTTTCGCGCGCCAGCTGATGCTGGACCAGCCGATCGAGTAAGTGCGTCTGTCCGATCCCGGGCAGGCCTGCGGGCACTCCGAATTCGAAGCGCCCCCTCAGGGGCGCTTCGAATTTCAGCACGGCAGCGTCAGGTCCGTGTCAGACACGGTTGCAGGAGAGGCGATCGACATTGAAGTACCCATGCTCGTAGCGGATGATTTCCTTGGCATGGATCTCAGAATCCGCATTTACTCTCTGCGTAGTGGGTGCACCGCGGAGCAGGAATGTGCACTGGTACGGTGCCACCGCTGCGATTGCTGCTGTCGATGAAAAAAGTATCGCTGCGGCGGTCAACATGTTCAGGTGTCGGATCATCTGTCAGGTCTCATGATCGGGCGAAGGCAGCGCAGCCGGATGGCCGCTGCAGCCCCAGTATCATTGCGCTGCTTCATCTTGTCAGGAGGCTGGAGCACCACCGGATGACGCACGCTGCGGCACGCTTCAGAGACCTATCGCAGCTTTGCCGCGAGGCGGAGTCCCTGACGCTGTAACCAGGGGTTACCTGATCGCGATCACAGATCCAGCGTGCAAGGCTGCGCGCGACCGCGCCTGCTGCGAATGCCGGGCGACGGCCTGCCGCCGCGAGGCAAGGCTATGCGCAGGCCACTGCAATCAGCCACCGGCCCGGCCCCCATGTGACCAGAATGATCAAGACCCTTGCCGCTACGCTGCTTTTGTCCGTCGCCAGCCTCTCTGCGCACGCTGCGTCGTGGCGATGCGATTTCGTCTACGATGGCGATATCGCCGAGACCCATTTCGTGGAGGCCGATTCGGCGGAACAGGCGATGCAGCGCGTGCGTGAGTGGGCAGCAGGAGAGCACTTCCTGATCGACGCTTTCATCGGCTGCCACGGTGTTTGAAGCCGTAGCGAAGCCGGTTGCAGGGCCCAATACGCCCTGCAGCTGACATTCCGCATCAAGAAAGCGCCCAGCCATGCTCGGCGGCTTCCGATTCGATCGCCACGGAAGGCATCCGCCGAGCGTGGCTCGGCGCTACCCATCAGCCCTCGGCGGCGACAAATCCACCGGTCTGGCGTGCCCACAGCCGCGCGTACAGACCGCCGGCCGCGACCAGTTCAGCATGCGTGCCGGTTTCCACGATGCGCCCCTGGTCCATCACCACCAGCCGGTCCATCCGCGCGATGGTCGAAAGCCGGTGCGCAATGGCAATCACCGTCTTGCCGCCCATCAGCTCATCCAGGTTGTCCTGGATCGCCGCTTCCACCTCCGAATCCAACGCCGACGTGGCTTCGTCCAGCACCAGGATCGGCGCGTCCTTCAGCAACACGCGGGCAATCGCGATGCGCTGGCGCTGCCCACCTGAGAGTTTCACCCCCCGCTCGCCCACCAGGGCGTTGTAGCCCTGCCGGCCCTGGGCGTCGACCAGTGAATCGATGAAGCCATCGGCACGCGCCTTGGCCACGGCCGCACGCAGTTCCTCTTCAGACGCTTCGGGCCGCCCGTACAGCAGGTTGTCGCGGATCGAACGATGCAGCAGCGACGTATCCTGGGTCACCACGCCGATCTGGCCGCGCAGGCTTTCCTGGGTGACGCCGGCGATATCCTGGCCATCGATGGTGATACGGCCACTTTCCAGGTCGTACAGGCGCAGCAGCACGTTGACCAGGGTGGACTTGCCCGCGCCCGACGGCCCGACCAGGCCGATCTTCTCGCCCGGCTTCACCTTCAGGTCCAGCCCGGCGATCACCCCACCGCGCTTGCCGTAGTGGAAATGGATGTCCTGGAAGTGCACGCCCCCGGCACTCACCTTGAGCGGCACGGCATCATCGCGGTCCTGCACCGTCAGCGGCTGGGAAATGGTGGTGATGCCATCCTGCACCGTGCCGATGTCCTCGAAGATGCCGTTGATGGTCCACATGATCCAGCCGGACATGTTGTGGATGCGGATGACCAGCCCGGTGGCCAGGGTGATCGCACCGACCGTGATCAGCCCATCGTTCCACAGCCACAGTGCCAGCCCGCAGGTGCCTGCGATCAGGAACCCGTTGACGATGGCGATGGTCAGGTCCATGCCACTGGTGACTCGCGTCTGCCGGCGATGCTTCTCCGCCAGTTCCTGGATCGATTCGGCGACGTAGGCCTGCTCGCGTCCGCCATGGGCGAACAGCTTCAGCGTGGGGATGTTGGTATAGCCATCGACGATGCGGCCCATCGCCTTGGAGCGCGCTTCGGAGGCGATCCACGCGCGCTCTTTCGCACGCGGCACGAAGTACACCATGATCACCGCATAGGCCAGCATCCACAGCACCAGCGGGATCATCAGCCGCCAGTCAGCCTGGGCGAACAGGAACAGCGCGGTGCCGGTATAGACCACGATGTACCAGAGCGAATCGACCATCTGCACCGCCGATTCGCGCAACGAGGTACCCGTCTGCATGACCCGGTTGGCCACGCTGCCGGCGAAATCGTTCTGGAAGAAGGTCAGGCTCTGGCGCACCACGTAGTTGTGCATCAGCCAGCGCGAGCGGTTGCTCAGGCCCGGCACGATGGCCTGGTTGACCAGCAGGTTGTGCAGACCGACCAGCACCGGCCGGGCGATCACGCAGACCCCCACCATCCACAGCAGGTCCGACGCATGCCGCTGGAAGAAACCGGCGCCGGGCTGCTCGGCGACCATGTCGACGATGCGGCCGAGGAAATCGAACATCGCCACTTCCACCAGCGCCAGCAGCAGGCCGGCGACCAGCGTTGCCAGCAGCACCGGCCAGACCGGGCGCAGATAGAACAGGTAGAACTTGAACACGCTGCGCGGTGGCATGCGCTTGTCCACCGGCGGGAAGACCGGGATCAGGGATTCAAACCAGCGGAACATCACAGTCGCTCACAGCGGGGTAACGGGTGGATTATCCCATCGTATGCATGGCGGGTAGTGACGGCCGCTGGCCGTTGTCCACGCCAGCCTCATCCCTGCGGCACGAACAACAGATCCTGGAAGTCGAAGCTGAAGTCGGTCAGCTCCGAGATCGCCTGCAGGCGCACCTCGCGGACCTTGCCGTCCGGATCCAGGCTGAAGTTGACGAACGCATCGGCATTGAGCGAGCGGTCGTCCCAGCGCACGATGAAGGTGTCGTGCTGCCAGTGCTCCAGCGTGCCGACCAGCTGCGCGGTCTTGTCGAACTGCAGGCGCAGCGCCTTGCCGTTGCCGGTGATGTGCATGTCGCCGTACCAGCGGTCGCGGTAGCTGCCCGCATAGCCTTTCAGCGGCAGTGACGGGGTGCTGCCCGTGGTGCGTGCCGCCTGGTGCCTGGCCCAGGCCGCGTCGGCCTTGTCCCGTCCCTTGTCCACCGCCTTGCCGTAGGCTTCCACCCAGTCATGCCGCTCACCGCCGAGATAGGCATCGAGCACGCTCAGGGTGATGGCATTGAAGGCCGCGCCGGCCTCCTGGTTGGTCAGCACCACCACGCCCAGGTTCTCGCCGGGTACCAGCGTCACCCGGGACACCATGCCCGGCCAGCCGCCGGTATGCCACACCAGCTTGCGGCCGCGGAAATCGCTCAGGCTCCAGCCTTCGGCATAACCGGCGAAGTTCGGCCGCGCCGGCGCCAGTTCCGGTACCGCCGGCTCGGCCACCACCTGCGGGGTGATCATCTGCCACATCTGCTGCTGGCTCTTCGCCGTGAACAGCGCACTGCCGTCGGCCAGCTGGCCCTGCGCCAGCTGCACCTGCATCCAGCGCGCCATGTCATGCACGCTGGAGTAGATGCCACCGGCGCCGGCATTGTTCTGCCAGGTCAGCGGTGCCACCGTGCGCAGGTCGGTGAAGTCGAACTTCGCGTGGCCCACCGCCGCGTTGTCGCCAGCGCGCAGATGATCGGCGTTGTAACGGGTGCCGGCCATGCCGACCTTGTCGAAGATGCGCTGCTGCAGGAACGCCTGGTAGGACTGTCCGGAGACCTTCTCGATGACCTGCTGTGCGACGGCGTACAGGATGTTGTCGTAGGCATAACGCTCGCGGAAACCGCCTTTCAGCGGCACCCTGCCCAAGCGTTCCACCACCTCGGCGTTGCTGTAGGCGGTGGTCGGCCAGAACAGCAGGTCACCGGCGCCCAGGCCCAGTCCACTGCGGTGCGACAGCAGGTCGCGCAGGGTCATCTGCTGGGTCACGAACGGGTCGGACATGCGGAACGACGGCAGGTGGTCGATCACCCTGTCGTCCATTTTCAGCAGTCCCTGTTCGGCCAGCAGGTTCAGCGACAGCGCGGTGAATGCCTTGGTGTTGGACGCGATGGCAAACAGCGTATCGGCCTGCACCGGCTCCGGGCGGCCCTGCTCGCGTACGCCCCAGCCCTGCTCCAGCACCACCTTGCCATCCTTGACCACGGCCACCGCGATGCCGGGCACGTCGAAGCGCGCGCGTACCCGCTCCACCGTGGCATCCAGGTCCTGCAGCGGGGGCGGAGTCGCCGCGGTCGCCAGGGCGGTACAGGCCAGCAGCATCGCGCCTCCGATCAGGAATTTCATCACGCACTTTCTCCAGGCTGGGTTGCCGCGCGGTACAGCCGCCGACGGAATTCTCATGATGGTAACGGGGTCCAGCGCAGCCTTTCCCGTGCCAAAGGAGGGTGCCATGGATACACGCGAGCAGACCAGCAACGGTTCGACCATCATCCCGTGCCTGCGCTACCGCGACGCACTGGCCGCCATCGACTGGCTGCAACAGGCCTTCGGTTTCCACGCCCATGCCGTGCATGCCGACGGTGACACTGTCCACCACGCACAGCTGGTGTTCGGCACCGGGATGGTCATGCTCGGCTCGTCCGGCAACAGCGGCGAATGGGCCCGCCACGCGGTGCATCCGGACCAGGTCGGCGGCCGCCAGACTCAGAGCGCCTGCGTGATCGTGGCCGACGCGGACGCCCATTACGCCCGCGCCACGGCAGCCGGCGCACGCATCGTGATCGATATCGCCGACCAGCCCTACGGCGGCCGGGGTTACGCCTGCGCGGATCCGGAAGGCTACCTGTGGTGGTTCGGCAGTTACGATCCCTGGCACGCAGGGGCTGCGCCGTGACAGCGGCGGCAATCCGCTGCGGCATCGGCGGCTGGGTCTTCCCCGAATGGCGTGGCGGGGTCTTCTATCCTGAGGGCCTGGCACAGCGCGAAGAACTGGGGTTCGCCAGCCGCGCCCTGCGCTGCATTGAAATCAACGGCACGTTCTACCGTACCCCGACCGCTGCGCAATGCGCGCAGTGGGCCGCACAGACGCCGCCGGGCTTCCGTTTTTCGATGAAGGCGCCGCGCTACCTGGTGCAGCGGCGTGATCTGTCCGGTGTTGCCGAGGCCGCGCAGCCTTTCCTGCAGGCCGCGCTGGGCCTGGGCGACCGGCTGGGCCCCCTGCTATGGCAGTTCGCTCCGGGCCACGCGGCCGACGCCGAGGCGCTGGCGGCGTTCATGGGTTCCCTGCCCGCCACGCTGCAGGGCGTGCCGTTGCAGCACGCGGTGGAGGTGCGCAATCCTGCCGCGATGGATGCCACGCTGGTGCAGGCCGCACGCCTGCATGGGGTGGCTTTGGTCATCGAAGACAGCCAGGAAGCGGCGCTGCACGGTGATGTCAGCGCCGACTTCGTCTACGCACGGATCAAGCGCAGCCAGCCGCGCCTGCGTGCCGGACTTCCCGCGCCACTGCAGCAACGCTGGGCCGCGCGCGCACAGGCCTGGGCCGCTGGCCATGCGGTGGACGACCTTCCGTTGATCGCAGCGCCGGCCGCAGGCAGGCCGCGCGAGGTCTACCTGCTGTGCATCGGCGCAGGCAAGCAGCGCAACCCGGCGGCCGCCATCGCTCTGCAACAACGCTGCCACACGCGCTGACCCATCGCCGCCGACGCTGGCTTGCCGCACAATACCGCGATGAGCAGCCCCGATACCCGCAAAGCCCTTCTCCAGATCCATTTCTGCGTGCTGCTGTGGGGCATCACCGCCATCCTCGGCAAGCTGATCACTCTGCCCGCGCTGCCGCTGGTGTGGTGGCGCATGCTGCTGGTGGTGGCCATGCTGGCGCTGCTGCCGCGGGTGTGGCGCGGCCTGCTCACCATGCCATGGCGGGTGGTCGCGGCTTACTCCGGCATCGGCGCCCTGGTCGCGCTGCACTGGCTCACCTTCTACGGCGCGGTGAAGCTGGCCAACGCCTCCGTTGCTGCTACCTGCATCGCGCTGGCTCCGGTGTTCACCTCCATCATCGAACCCTGGGTGGCCAAGCGCCCCTTCCAGCTGCGCGAACTGCTGTTCGGCATCGCGGTGCTGCCTGGCGTGGCGCTGGTGGTCGGCGGCGTCCCGGAGGGCATGCGCCTGGGAGTGCTGGTCGGCGCGATGTCGGCCCTGCTGGTGGCGGTGTTCGGTTCGCTCAACAAGCGCATGGTCAGCCATGCCGACCCACTGACCGTCACCGCGCTGGAACTGGGTGCCGGCACCCTGACCCTGACCCTGCTGGCACCGTTGATGCCGTTCCTGCTGCCCGCCCTCGCCAGCCCGCTATGGGTGCTGCCGGACCTGCATGACGGCATCCTGCTGCTGGTGCTGGCCGGCTTCTGCACGCTGCTGCCCTTCGCTCTGGCGCTGGTCGCGCTGCGCCACCTCAGCGCCTACACCGTGCAGCTGGTGACCAACCTGGAGCCGGTGTATGCGGTCATCCTGGCGGTGGTACTGCTGCGCGAACAACATGAAGTCGCAGGCTGGTTCTACGTCGGCGTGGCGGTCATCGTCGGCGCCGTCTTCCTGCACCCGCTGCTCAATCGCCGGCGCCCGGTGCAGCACCCCGAACTGATCTGACCGGATTCATCCGGCGGTCTCCACGCGGTTGCGGCCGGCCGCCTTGGCCCGGTACAGGGCAGCGTCGGCGCGTTCGATGGTGCGGTCGGTCGGGTCACCGCTGCGGTGCGCGGCCACGCCGATGCTGACGGTCACCGGGAATCCCAGCGGCAGGTCGGCCACCGCCATGCGCAGGAAATCGCATTGCAGTTCAGCGGTGCGCAGGTCGGTGTCCGGCAGCAGCAGCACGAACTCTTCGCCGCCGTAACGCGCCGCCATGCCGGCGCCGGCAAACTGGCCACGCAGCAGGCGCCCCAGTTCGGCCAATACGCGGTCGCCGGTGGCGTGCCCCTGGAAATCGTTGATGCGCTTGAAATGATCGATGTCGAGCAGCGCCACGCAGGTCTGCCGCGGCTGCCCCTCGGTGTCGGCCACGGCTGCATCCAGCGCCATCGCCATGGCCCGCCGGTTGGGCAGCCCGGTCAGCGCATCGGTACGGCTCTGCTCGGCCAGGTCCGCGTTCTGCGCCAACAGCACGTCATGGTAATCAGCGAGCAGCCGTTCGTAGTCATCGCGCTCCTGCATGTGCTGCTGGATGTCCAGCGCGAACCGGCGCAGCTCCATCACCACCATCACCTGCCGCGACAGCGCCGCCAGTGCCTTGGCACGGTCCGGTTCGAGCTGATGCGGCTGCGAATCGAACACGCACAGCGTGCCCAGGGGAAGGCCCTCGTTGCTGATCAGCGGCGCACCGGCATAGAAGCGTACGCCAGGGGCACCCACCACGATCGGGTTGTCATGGAAGCGCGCATCCAGGCGCGCATCCTCGATCACCATGACCTCGCGCGGGCTCAGGATCGCATGCCCGCACATCGACGCATCGCGCGGCAGCTCGGCCGTCTCCACGCCCTGCACGGACTTGAACCATTGCCGCTCGGCATCGATCAGGGTGACCGCTGCCATGGACGTGCCGGCCACCGCCTTGGCGATGGTGACAAGATCCTCGAAGGTCTGCTCCTTCTCCGAGTCCAGGATCCGGTAGCGGTGCAGCGCATCCAGGCGATGCGCTTCATTGGCAGGCTTGTCGGGCTTGATCATCCAGCACTCGAGTGATGGCAGCTGCCACCCAGTCTAGAGGAAAGCCACCGGGCATGGCGCGGCCCGGCCCGGTCTTACCAGTCCAGTTGCCCCGGCAGCAGCCCGCGCAGTTCCGGCTCGCTGAGGTTGCGCCACTGGCCCGGCTTGAGCGCGCCGATCTTGATGTTGTCGATGCGCACGCGACGCAGCTGGGTGACCCGGAAACCGAACTCGGCCGCCATCAGGCGGATCTGCCGGTTGAGCCCCTGCTGCAGGGTAATGCGGAACCCGAACTTGGCGATACGCGAGGTCCGGCACGGCAGGGTCATCTGGTCGTGGATGCGCACACCGCGGGCCATCGCGCGCAGGAACTCGTCGGTCACCGGCTTGTTCACCGCGACCAGGTATTCCTTCTGGTGGCCGTTTTCCGCACGCAGGATCTGGTTGACGATGTCGCCGTTGCTGGTCATCAGGATCAGGCCTTCCGAATCCTTGTCCAGCCGGCCGATCGGGAAGATGCGCTGCTCGTGCCCGACGAACTCGACGATGTTCCCCTTCACCGAACTTTCGGTGGTGCAGGTCACCCCGACCGGCTTGTTGAGCACGATGTAGACGTGGCGGCGACCGCCCGGGCGGCTGGCCTGGCGGGCACGCAGGGGCTGGCCGTCGACCAGCACCTTGTCCTCTTCGCCGACCACCGCGCCGGTACCGGCGGGACGTCCATTGACAGTGACGCGACGTTCGCTGATCAGCCGGTCGGCCTCGCGACGGGAGCAGAAGCCGGTTTCGGCGATGTATTTGTTGATGCGGATGGTCATGCCCCCATTATCCGGCATTGTCGCGCCCACGGCATCCGTTCAGAGCGGGCGCACCGCGTCCAGCTGTTCACCGTCCATCACCCGGTCACGTCCGGCGCGCTTGGCCCCGTACATCGCATGGTCGGCCCGGCGCAGCAGTCCGGCCAGGTCATCATGGTCGGGCCGCCACTGGGCCAGGCCGATGCTGGCGGTCAGTGCCAGGCCGTCCACCTGCAACGCCACCCCGGCCTCGGTGATCCGGCGCCCCACCTGCTGCAGCCGCGCCGCGGCGACATCGCGCGGGGCGCCCGGCAACAGCAGAAGGAATTCCTCCCCGCCCATCCGGAACACCTCGTCACGCCCGCGCAGGGCGCCGCGCAACGCCCCGGCGACCGCCTGCAGCACCGCATCGCCGGTGTCGTGGCCATGGCGATCGTTGATTTCCTTGAACAGGTCGATGTCGAGGAAACCGATCACCAGCGGTGCGCCCTCGGCACGTGCGCGTTCGATCTGCACGCCCAGCTCGCGCAGCCCGGCGCGGCGATTGGGCAGCCCGGTCAATGCGTCGGTGTCGGCCAGTTGGCGCATCTGGTCACGTTGCTCGCGCAGGTTGCCCAGGCGCTGGTTGAGCGCATAGGCGGCCATCATCAGCAACCAGGTCACGCCCAGCTGCAGCGCTTCCACACGATGCGCCAGCAGCCACTGGGCACGGGCCAGGTCGGCGACGATCATCACCAGGAACGGGGCCAGCGCCACCAGGCCGATACTGGCCCAGCGGTCACTGCGCGACCATGCCCATACTCCTGCCAGCAAGGCCGCCATGCAGCCGGTGAAGTGCGCCGCCTCCAGCACATCCGAGGTCCAGCCCAGCAGCGTCCAGTCCATCCAGGGCACCAGCAGCGCCACCGCGAACAAGGCGCCACTCACGGCCGACACCACGCCACGCGAACGCGGCCAGGCGCGGTCGCCTGCGTTGAGTCGCCACAGCATCGGCAGCAGCACGGCCTGTGCGCAGGCGGTCAGGCCAACCAGCCACCAGGCACTGTCCACGCCGATCGGGAACCACGGTTCCGGATACCCACTCAGCCCCCCCAGCACGGCCTGCCACAGCACGAAGACCGCGCAGGCACCAACGTAGACCAGGAAAATACGGTCGCGGGAGGTCAAAAATCCCATCAGCGCCGACAGTGCCAGCGCCAGCGCAACCGCCACGCAGGCGGTACGCACCAGCAACCGCGCGGTATCGCGCTGCTGTACCGGACTGGGCGCGCCGAGCCGCAGCGTAGGGCCCCAACGCTCCTTGAGCGGTGTCGCCCAGGACACATGGATCGGCTCCAGGCTTCCGGCGCGGGGCACGGTGACCATGCCGATGCCGGCGCGGAAGCGCGAATCCCGCGTGCGCGCATCGCCCATGTTGCCGCAGATCTCACGGTCGCCGTGGCGTATCGACACTTCGCCCGCATAGACGTTGAAGATATCCAGCGCCTGCGGCTGGCCCGACCAGCCGCCTTCCGGGGCGGGAATATCCAGCTGTTGGCGCTGTCCGCGCAGCATGTAGGGGGCACAGGCGCGATGGGGCGTCGGCTCGTCGGTCGGCCCGCCCAGCAGCAGGTAGTCGCGCACCGGCTGCGGTGCCGCGGCGGCATTGCACAATGACAGCAGGCCGGACAGCAGCACCGCAGCCAGCACCCACCCGCCCCTGTTCCAGCGGCCCGACCCTACTATCGTGCTCCCCACGCACCACCCGCCTGCTTGCCATCCATGTCGGGAGATTATCGCAGCCCGGCTGATTTCACGCCGGACCGCCGCCGCGCGCGGGCGAGCACGCGCTTCAGCCGCGACCCAGCCACTTGCCGTGCGTGTCCTGGCGCACCGGGTGCAGGGCGGTCTGGGTGATCCGCTCCAGCGGCTGCGGGCGCTCGATCGCATACCCCTGCAGGCCCTGTACGCCCATCTCCACCAGCTGCGCTGCCTGCGCTTCGGTCTCCACCCATTCGGCGATCACCTCCAACTGCAGTTCGCGCCCCAGCGCGGCGATGGCGCGCACGGTGGCACGGCTGACCGGGTCGGTCTGCATGTCGCGCACGAAGGTGCCATCGATCTTCAGCAGGTCCGCCGGCAGCTGCCGCAGGTAACCGAAGGACGAGAGTCCCGAGCCAAAGTCATCCAGCGCGATGCGGCAGCCGCGCGCCTTCACCGCATCGATGAACTCCCGCGCCTGCGCCAGGTTGCTGATCACCGCCGTTTCGGTGATCTCGAAACACAGCCGCTTGGCCAGGGTCCGGTTGCGTTCCAGCAGGTCACTGACGAAGGCCAGGAAACTGGGCTCGGCGATCGACTGCGCCGAGACGTTGACGTTGCACAGGCCCAGCCGCGCCACGTGCGCGGGACACACCTGCAGGTGGCGGAACAGCATCGACAGCACGCAGCGGTCCAGCGACATCCCCATGCCGTAGCGCTCGACCGCTGCGATGAATTCGCCCGGGCCATGCAGCACGCCCTGCTCATCGCGCATCCGTACCAGCACTTCGTAGTGCAGGTAGCCTGGATCGCCGACGGTAGCGATGCGCTGGGCGTACAGCAGCATGCGATTGTCAGCGATGGCATGGCTGACGCGGCGCAGGCGCTCGGCCTCGTTGCGCCTCTCATCCAGCGCCATGCGGTCTTCGTTGAAGCAGTGCACGCGGTTGCGCCCGGCCTGCTTGGCGGCATAGCACGCACTGTCGGCCGCGCCCATCAACCAGTTCACGTCAGGCGTATCGGCGCCCACTTCGACCACGCCCACGCTGCAGCTGATCTTCAGCGTGTCTTCGCCGAACTGGATGCCGGCCTGGCCCAGCGTGCGGATCACCCGGTGCAGCACCTGCCGCGCTTCATCCTGGCTGGCACGCGCGAGGAACAGCGCGAACTCATCGGCGCCCAAGCGTCCAACCCAGTCGCCATCGCGCACGGCGCCCTTCAGGTGCTCGGCGAACGCACGCAGCATCTGGTCGCCCGCCGCGTGCCCTACCGTGTCGTTGACCAGCTTGAAATGGTCCAGGTTGAGGTGGCACAGCGCATGCATGCCGCCCTCGTTGCGTACCTGCTGCAGGGCCTGTTCGAGCAGCCGCTCGATCTCGCGGCGGTTGATCAGCCCGGTCAACGCATCGTGGCTGGCGTGGTGCTGCACCTCGCGCACGAGTGCGTGGTTCTGGGTCACGTCTTCGACGATGGCGAAGATCGAAATGCCCTGCTTGCCGCGCGGCACCGCCGTGCCGCTCCAGCGTCCCCACATCAGGCTGCCATCGGCGCGCAGGAAGCGCAGCTCTCCGGCCTTCAATTGCCGCGGCCAGTCGATCTCGCCGTTGCCATCCAGCACCAGCTCGCCATCGGCCAGCAGCTCGCGCAGGTGCATGTGCACCAGCTGGTCGCGTGATCGTTGCAGCAGGTCGGACAGCGCCTGGTTGACTTCCATCAGGCCGCCGCCGCCATCGATCTTCAGCATGCCCACGCTGGCCTGGTAGAACGCCGCACGGAAGCGCGCCTCCTGGTCCATCAGGTCGATGCGCACGCGCCGCGCCAGCAGCACCGCCACGATGGCGATGGCCACCACCGACAGGGCGCCGACAATCAAGGTGGTCAAGCGCACCAGCGAGGACATGTGCACCAGCGCGAGCGAGAAGCTGCGCGCCGTGTCCTGCAGCTGCAGGTCCAGCTGCTGCAGCCGCTGCTGGTACGCCCTGGCCTGGTCGCCTTCGATGGGCCCGGCGGCGATCCGGCGCTCCAGCTCGTCGCCGATGCGGGCGATCTCCAACAGCGGCGCGTCGGTCTCGCGCCACAGCCGGGAGGCCTCGCGGAAATAGGCCAGGTCCCTGCCATGACGGTAGGAAAGAATCAGCCGATTGAGGTCGCCCTTGGCGTTGTTGCCGCGCAGGAACGCGACGCGGGCGGCGGCGGTATCGGGTGGGTCGCGCTCCAGCGCGCGGCGCGCTTCGAGGTCGGCCAGCGGAACATCCAGCTGCGCGCGGGCCTGTTGCAGGTGCCCCGGCTGGCCGCTGTCCAGATACTGCTGCAGCGAGGCAACCGCCTGCTGCTGCGCGCGCGACCAGTGGCTCTGGCCGACGATCCACGCGGTGGACGCGGCCTGCAACTCCTGGATGAGCGCGGAAATGCCCACCAGACCGACGGCCATGCCGGTCAGCAGGGCGAAACGCAGCGTAAGACCGCGCGTCCTGGCACCTGGTCGCATCCCCGCACCGGCTTCAGCCATACATGGAACCCCCGAATCCGTGGTTGGTCCTGCTTGCTGCCTTCACATCATGCACGCTAGACCCGGCGCTGTCTGCACCATGCGAAACCACCCGCCGCTGGCCACGCCACTGTCCCGGGACAAAAAAAACGCCAGCCCGGAGGCTGGCGTTGGATTCAACCGATCACGCGCGGATCAGAAGTTGCGCGGACCACGCGGCTTGAAGCCTTCGCGGCGCGGCGGACGATCGTTGCCGCCCGGCGCACCCGGACCACCCGGGCCACTGCGGCGCGGACCGCCCTTGTCGAAACGCGGCTTGGACGGGGCACGGGGTGCCTGGCTGATGTCCTCGCCCGGCTCCACGCGGCGCATGTTGAGCTGCTGGCCGGACACCCAGACCTTCTTCAGGTGGGTCAGCACGTCCTGCGGCATGTCGATCGGCAGGTCGAGCACCGAGAAACCGTCGTGGATGTCGATGCGACCGATGAAGCGGCTTTCCAGCCCGGCTTCGTTGGCGATGGCGCCGACGATGTTGGCCGGCTTCACGCCATGCTGGTGGCCCACTTCGATACGGAAGGTTTCCATGCCCTGCTCCGGTGCACCGCGCGGCGGCATCTCACGGCGCGGACGCTCCTGGAAACCTTCGCCTTCGGCACGCGGGGCGCGGTCGAACTTCGGCCGGTCGCCGCGATCGAAGCGGTCATTCCGCTCCGGACGCTCGGTGCGCTCGAACCGCTCGCGCGGGGCACGCTCTTCGCGCGGCGCACGCACCGGCGGCTGCAGCAGGAACGGGGTGTCACCCTGCATCATCTTGGCCAGCGCGGCGGCGACGTCGATCGCCGGCACGTTGTTCTCGCCTTCGAAACGCTCCAGCAGCTGGCGGTAGAAGTCCAGGCCGCCCTGGCCCAGCGTTTCGCTGATGCGCGCGGTGAACTTGTTGACGCGGTTGTCGTTGACCGCTTCCACGCTGGGCAGCTGCATTTCTTCGATCGGCTGGCGGGTGGCGCGCTCGATCTGGCGCAGCATGCCCTTTTCGCGCGGGGTGGCGAACAGGATCGCTTCACCGCTGCGGCCGGCACGGCCGGTACGGCCGATGCGGTGCACGTAGCTTTCGGTGTCGTACGGGATGTCGTAGTTCAGCACGTGGCTGATGCGTTCCACGTCCAGGCCGCGCGCGGCCACGTCGGTGGCGACCAGGATGTCCAGCTTGCCTTCCTTCAGCATGGCGATGGTGCGCTCGCGCTGGGCCTGCTGCATGTCGCCGTTGATGGCGGCAGCGGCCAGGCCGCGCGCCTGCAGCTTGCCGGCCAGCTCTTCGGTGCCGGCCTTGGTGCGGGCGAAGATGATCATCGCATCGAACGGCTCGACTTCCAGGATGCGGGTCAGCGCATCCAGCTTGTGCATGCCGCTCACCCACCAGTAACGCTGGCGGATGTTCGCCGAGGTGGTCGTCTTGTTGGCGATGGTGACTTCGGCCGGATCCTTCAGGTAGGTCTGGGCGATGCGACGGATGGCCGGCGGCATGGTGGCCGAGAACAGCGCCACCTGGCGCTTCTCCGGCAGCTTCTTCAGCACCGCTTCGACGTCGTCGATGAAGCCCATGCGCAGCATTTCATCGGCTTCGTCCAGCACCAGCGTCTTCAGCTCGGACAGGTCCAGCGTGCCGCGGTTGAGATGGTCGATGACGCGGCCGGGGGTGCCCACCACGATGTGCACGCCACGACGCAGCGCGGACAGCTGGGTGGCATACGGCTGGCCGCCGTACACCGGCAGCACGCGGAAACCGGGGATCTTCGACGAATAGGTCTGGAAAGCCTCGGCGACCTGGATGGCCAGTTCGCGGGTCGGGGCCAGCACCAGAGCCTGCGGCTTGCTCTGCTGCAGGTCGATGTTGGACAGTACCGGCAGCGCGAACGCTGCGGTCTTGCCGGTGCCGGTCTGGGCCTGGCCCAGCACGTCGCGGCCTTCCAGCATCGCCGGGATGGTGGCGGCCTGGATCGGCGAGGGGGTTTCGTAACCGACGGCGGCAACCGCCTGCATCACGGGCTCGGAAAGGCCGAGCTGCGCGAACTGCAGCGGCGCCAGGGTATCTTGGGACATGGGGAACTCCGAAGGCACTGCCACGAACGTGGCAGGCGAAAAAAGGGGGGTATTTTGCGCTTAGGGCGCCCTTCTGACGCGTGCCCCGGCGCTTTTTCGAGTGCATAGCTTACAGCACCTTGCATGAACGACGTGCACGGCATGTCATCATCGCCTGCCCGGCCACCGCCGGACCCGGTGCGCCAGCGTCGCAGCTGCCGCACAATGGGCGCCGTTCTTTTCAGGAATACCCCATGCAGATCCTTGAATTCGACCTCGACGGCGAGTACGTCGAGCTGAAGCAGCTGCTCAAGCTGACCGACCTGGTCAGCAGTGGCGGCGAAGCCAAGATGGCCATCAGCGAGGGCCTGGTGCTGGTCGATGGGGCCGTTGAACTGCGCAAGGCCTGCAAGATCCGCGCAGGCCAGCAGGTGGAATTCAACGACAGCGTGATCCGCGTGCTGGCGCTGCCGCCCGAAGCAGAGTAAGCCCCGGCGGTACGCGGCGGGGGCCGCCCGCTACCCCGCCACGGGCTGGGTAAGCCGGTCGGCGATCAGCCGGCGGAACGGGCGCACGCCCTGCGCGATGCGCAGCCCGGCCGCCCGCAGCAACCGCGCCGGCACGCGATCATCGGTGTATACCCGGGCGATGGCGTTGGTGGCCTCGTACAGCGGCCGCGAGGCAAGTCGGTGCTCGCGCTGGTAGCGGGCCAGCATGCGTGCATCGGCGATATCGGCGCCACGCGCCTGCTGCGCGATGACCCCGCGCGCCAGCTGCTGCTGGCTGGCCAGGCCCAGGTTGAACCCATGCGCGGTCACCGGATGCATGCCTACCGCAGCGTCTCCGATCAAGGCCGCACCGGCGGCGATGAAGCGTTCGGCGTACACGCCCACCAGCGGATACGCCTGCGGCATGGCGACCGGCTGCATGCGGCCCAGCCGGTGTTCGAAAAACCCACTGACCGCTTCACCGAACGCGTCCTCATCCATCGCCAGCAGGGCCTCGGCCTGTCGCGGCGGCAGGGTGATCACCGCGGATGCCAGACCACCGTTGAGCGGCAGCAGGGCCATCGTGCGGCCATAGCCGAACCATTCCCACGCCGTGTGGTGGTGGTCGCGCTCGACCTGCATCCGGCAGACCAGCATGGTCTTGCCGAAGTCCTGCAGGCGCGCACCGATCCCCAGCATGCGCCGGGTGGACGAAAACCGACTGTCGGCCGCCACCACCAGCCTTGCCTGCACGGTGCTGCCGTCGTCGAGCAGCACCTGCTGGCCACCGTCGATCGCGCGCACGCCCTGCACCCTGCGCCCGTCGCGCAGCTCCAGGCCGGGCTGGTCCTGCACGGCATCCCACGCCGCGCGACGGATCAGGTGGTTGGGCACCAGCCAGCCCAGCGGATCGCCGCTGCGGTGGTCGCTGGCGAAGGTCAGCGCGAACGGCGAGCGCCCATCCAGCACCCGCGCCTCACGCAGTTCGGCGACCTCGGCCGCCGGCAGCCTGTCCCACAGCTGCAGCTGTTCGAGGATCTGCCGTGAAGCATGGGTCAGCGCGATTTCGCGGCCATCGAACGCCGCCTCGGCCAGCGCCTGGCGCGACTGCGGTTCGACCACGGTCACCTGCAGGCCACTGCCTGCCAGCGAGCGCGCGAAGCAGAGCCCGGCCGGGCCTGCGCCCACCACCACCACATCCGTGCCGTGCATGCTGCTGCCCTCCGATGTCATGTCCGGCGCCAGCATAGCGACGCCGGCACGCGCGCGGCCTTGATCTGGATCAGGCGTGGCGGTGACGGTTCACAGCAGCGCCCACAGCAGCATCAGGATACCGACCAGCGACACCACCCATGCCAGGCTTCGCACGTAAGGGATGCCGGCCGCATACAACGGCACGTAGGCCAGTCGCGCCCAGAAATACAGCTGCACCGCCAACGCCGTGCTGCTGTCCTGCCTGCCTGCCACCACCACCGCGATGGCGGCAGCGGCGAACACGGCGAAGGTTTCCAGGAAGTTGGCCTGCGCGCGTTGCAGCCGCCCTGCCAGCAGCCCCGGTGGCGGCGCCTGGCCATCGCGGGCTGACGCGTTCCAGCGCGTGCCGCGTTCGCGGGTGATCGCCGCAGCCGCCAGCATCACCTGCGCCAGCCCGAGCACACCGGCCCAGGCCAGCATCTGCAGTTCGATGGCCATGGCTCAGGTCCCCGGCGCGCGGACGCTGTAACCGGCCAGGCGCCAGACGCGGTCTTCGTCCAGGCGGAAGCTGACCAGCTCGCGGACCGGCTGGGCGCTCTTCTCGAACCGAGTGGGGTAGGTCACGTTGAGGTACAGGCCCTCGGGCACCGCCGCACCGGCATTGAAGCGGACCCGGCTGATGCTCGGCTGGCCCCGTCCTACCAGTGCGCCCAGGCGGCTTCGATCGGCCGCGATCTGTTTGGCGAACGCATCGCGGGCAACCGCCTTGCGTGCTACCGCCGAGGCGCCGTCCCACAGCTGTGCGGCCTGCCCACCATCGACCAGGCGCACGGCCTGCAGGGCGGCCGCACTCATTTCGGCGTTCTGCTTGTCCAGCTGGGCCTGCTGGGCCGGGGTCAGCTGCTGGGCCGGCGTGCCCGGCCGTGCCGCTGCCGGTGCGGTAGCCGGCGCTGCAGCGGCGCGCGGCGCAGGCTGCGCTGCCGGCTGCTGGGCCATGGCGGTGAAGGGCAACAACAGGGACAGCACCATCAACGAATGCTTCATCGGACACCACCGCTCAAGGAGAAGTGTCCGCAGTCTACGCCAGCTTCGCCCGCCTGCTTCACGACTCCGGCAGTGCACCTGCATCGCGCTGGCGCTCGGCCGTGGTGCTCGCCCCGGGAGCGCCCGGCGCTTCGATGGCGGCGTCTGCGTCCGCCGAGTCGCCCGGGGCGGGCGGCAGGGTCGCCACGTCGATCTCCGACAGCGGGCTGTCCGATGGGCACACCTCGTCCGGGAAGCCGTATTCCTTCTTCAGCGACTGGCCGCAGGCGTTGACCGCTTCCAGCTCCGCGCCTTCGCGCTTGCACTGCTGGTCGAACGCCACCAGGAACGCATCCTTGCGGCGCACGAAGTCATCACCACAGGCGCGCATCTGCTTGATCCGCTCCAGATCGTCCTGCACCGCGTTGGTGCCATCCAGGCCGAACTGGCGCAGCTCCCCGGCGCTGAGCAGGCGCAGGCTGCGGTTGGGCACGGTCATCATCAGGTCGGCCACGCCCACCGCCACGCCGTTGCGCTGCAGGTAATCCTTGACGTTGTCGTAGACCTCCTGCAGTTCGCGGTTGAGTTCGGCGCGCGAGGTGGCCTTCGAACTGATCCGCATCATCCGATGGATGCCGACCTTGCCCGAAACCAGCCGGTTGTCACCGGCCGCCAGCACGAACACGCAGGCGCTGTGGCAGATCGAGCCTTCGCGGATCCAGATGGTCCAGCCCGACTCGCCGATGGCATCACCGGCCACGATCGCCGATTCCACCTGCCCGCCACTGGAGTCCAGGTCGAGGATGCGCTTGTGGATGCCGAGCTGATCGGCGACCACCGCCAGCCGCCAGCTCAGCTCGGCGAAGCCGGGGTTGATCTTGCCGCTGTAGCGCACGCGCAGCAGGCCGCGCTCCACGCAGGGCTGCAGTGCCTGTTCCAGCTGGGCCCGCTCCAGCCCCGGCAGCGGCTCGCCATCGCCCGGATCGGCGGCGTAATCGGTGCTGCAGCTGATCCACGCCTGTCCGTTTTCCAGCCACGCTGCCGGCCACGTCCGGTCAGCGCGTTCGGCGGGCGGGGCCACCGGACGCGGCGCGTCGGCCACGTTGATGGACACCATGTGGTCGCCATCGGCACGGGGCGCCCGTGTGGCCGCTTCATTGGCAGTGACGTTGCCGGGGTTCTCCAGCTTGCTGCACGAAGCGAGGGCGAGGCATAGCAGGGGCAGGCACCATCTGGGCGACATGAACCATCGAACCGGGAAGAGGACACGATCACAGTCTAGGGCCTGCGCCCCCTGTGACGACAACGCTTCCTGAATCCGTGCCAGCCACGGGCATACCTGTCCGAAAATGGCGAGCCCAGCCGTGCCCTGCGGCCTAGACTGTGGCCATGCCTTCGCCCGCCGCCCTCGACACTGCCACCTGCGAACGGGCCCGCCTGGCGCGCGACGCGCGCTTTGACGGGTTGTTCTTCACTGCCGTGCGCAGCACCGGCATCTATTGCCGTCCGGTGTGCCCGGCGCCGCCGCCGAAGCCGTCCAACGTGACCTATTACGCGAACGCGGCCTCCGCTGCCGCGGCCGGCTACCGACCGTGCCTGCGCTGCCGCCCGGAACTGTCACCGGCCGCGCAGCAGGGGCTGGAACAGGACACGGTGCGCCGGGCACTGGAGCTGATCCACGCTGGCTTCCTGCAGGATGCCAGCGTGGCCGCACTGGCCGAACGCGTTGGCGTGGGCGCGCGCCAGCTGCAGCGCGTTTTCGTCGCCGCGCTGGGCGTGACGCCGCTGCAGCTGCACACCACCCAGCGCCTGCTGCATGCCAAGCAGTTGCTGACCGAAACCCACCTGCCGGTGACCGATGTCGCGCTGGCGGCGGGCTTCAACAGCCTGCGTCGGTTCAACGATGCCTTCCTGGCAGGCTTCGGCATGCCACCGAGCGCCATCCGCCGGCTGCCCGGCGCCGCTTCGCAGACCGGTGAGGGCCTGCGCCTGCGTTTGGGCTACCGGCCGCCGCTGGATTTCGGCCTGATGCTGCAGTTCCTGCGCCGGCGCATGATTCCCGGCATCGAGCGCATCGAAGAAGACGGCTATGCACGCGTGATCGGTCCGCCCGAGCGCCCTGCCCTGCTGCGGGTGCATGCCGATACCCGCCGCAGCGAGCTGGTGCTGCAGCTGGACGGCGTCGACCCGCGGCAGATTCCGCACGTGGTACGGCGGGTACGCCACATGTTCGACCTGGATGCCGACCTGCGCCAGGTGCACGCCACGCTGCAGGACGAGCCGCTGCTTGCGCAGGGCATCGCGCTGCGGCCGGGGCTGCGCGTGCCCGGCGGCTGGGAGGGCTTTGAAGTGGCGGTGCGCGCGGTGCTGGGGCAGCAGGTCAGCGTGGCCGCCGCGACCACGCTGGCGCGGCGGCTGGTGCAGGCGTATGGGCAGGCCCTGCCGGGCATGCCGGACGGACTGGACCGTCTGTTCCCGCAGCCGGCGCAGCTCGCCGACGCACCGCTGGAAGCGATCGGCCTGCCGCGAACGCGCGCGGCAACCCTGCGTGCACTGGCACGGGCCTGCGATGCAGGTGATCTGGATTTCCGCCCGGGCCAGCGGCTGGACACTTTCGTGGCGCGCTGCGTGGCATTGCCGGGCATCGGCGCCTGGACCGCGCACTACATCGCACTGCGCGCGCTCGGCCAGCCCGATGCCTTCCCGGCCTGCGACCTGGTGCTGCAGCAGATGCTTGGCACACCCGGAAAACGCCTGACCGAGCGCCAGGCCGAGCAGCGCTCGCAGCCATGGCGTCCGTGGCGCGCCTATGCCGTGCTGCACCTGTGGCATCTGTCCACCCCGTTCACCGGAGTTCCGTCATGACCCTGCACTACGACCGTTTCGACAGTCCGATCGGCGAACTGACCGTTGCCGGCGATGCACACGGCATCGCCCACATCCTGTTTCCGCAGAACCGCCACGATGCCAAGGGGCGCGAGCACTGGGTACACCACCCGCCCACCGTGCGCGATGCACGCGAGCAGTTGCTGGCGTACCTGCACGGTGAGCGGACCCACTTCGATCTGCCGCTGGCACCGCGCGGCACGCCGTTCCAGCTGCGCGTCTGGAAGGCGCTGGCCAGCATCCCGTTCGGCCAGACATGGAGCTACCTGCAGTTGGCGACCCTGCTTGGCCAACCCACCGCGACCCGAGCGGTGGGAGCGGCCAACGGGCGTAATCCGCTACCGATCGTGCTGCCGTGCCACCGGGTGATCGGCCGCAATGGCGCGCTGACCGGCTTCGGCGGCGGGCTGGAAACCAAGGCCGCGCTGCTGCGCCTGGAACAGGGGGATGGCGGCCTGTTCCCGCGCCAGTGACGTTGGTTGTCTTGGGTGCGTCATCGCCCCGCCCTAGAATGGTGCGATGACTCGACGCCCCCTTGCCTGGATGCTGGCCGCGATCCTGCCGCTGGCTGCCTGTACCACCGCCCCGCCGCGCTCCAGCGCAACCTCCCCTGCTGCGGCAGCGACGCGGGAAAACGCGCCGCACAAACTGCTGCTGGTCTCCATCGATGGACTGCGCGCCGATGCACTGGACCGCGGCATCACGCCCAACCTGCAGCGCATCATCGACGGCGGGGTGCGCGCGAAGTGGATGACGCCTTCGTATCCCTCGTTGACCTTCCCCAACCATTACACCCTGGTCACCGGCCTGCGCCCGGACCACCACGGCATCATCCACAACAGCATGGACGTGGCCGAACTGGGCCGCTTCAAGCTGAGCGAAGCGGCGACGGTGACGCGGGTCGAATGGTGGGGCGGCGAGCCGATCTGGGTCAGCGCCGAGCAGGCCGGGGTGCGCACGGCGACCTGGTCCTGGCCGGGCAGCGAAGCGGAAATCAAGGGTATCCGGCCCAGCCAATGGCGCCGCTACGATGAGAGCATCGCACTGGAAGCACGCGCCGACAGCGTGCTGGGGTGGCTGCGGCAGACCGATGCCGATGCACCGCGGCTGGCCACGTTGTACCTGGAGACGGTCGACAAGGCCGGGCACCGGCATGGTCCGGATTCGGTGCAGTACAGTGCGGCGATCAAGCGGGCCGATGCCGTGGTGGGGCGTCTGCTGGATGGCCTGCAGCAGCACGGATTGAGCGCGGACACCAACGTGGTGGTGGTCTCCGACCACGGCATGGCAGCGGTAGCGCCCGGCCAGGTGGTCGCCACCGAAGACATGGTGGACCCGCGGCTGGCACGCAACATCAGCACGGGTCAGTCGATCGGTTTCGAGCCGGTGGAAGGGCAGCAGGCCGCTGCCGAACGTGCCCTGCTCGGCCGCCACGCGCAGTACCAGTGCTGGAAGAAGCAGGACCTGCCGGCACGCTGGCACTACGGTAGCAACCCGCGCATTCCGTCGATCATCTGCCAGATGGACGAGGGCTGGGATGCGCTCAGCCGCGAGAGCATCGCGCGCCGCAGCTACGAGGATCGGGGATCGCACGGCTATGACAACGCGCTGCCTTCGATGCGTGCGGTGTTCATCGCGCGAGGTCCGTCGTTCAAGCAGGGCCAGGTGATCGCGCCGTTCGACAATGTGGATGTGTATCCGTTGCTGGCGCGGCTGCTGCAGGTGCCGGCGGCCGCCAATGATGGCGATGCGGATCGCCTGCTGGACGCGCTGCGCTGACGGCGTGTGTGTGCCGGGCTGCGCCCGGCGCCTGCTTTTTCAAGCGGAAGCTAAGGCAACGTCAAAGGCTGCAGGGCTGCTTGCTGGTGGGGCGGGGTGGGTTGGCGGGAATCGCCGTGAATCCGTCCATGGAGGCTCGCCATCCGCATCCATGCGGATGAGCGTTCCCGCCAACCCACCCCGCCCCACCTTCGACCGGTCCATGGGAGCCATGGGAAATGCGGTGGGTAGGAGGGGTCGGAGAAACATGGGGTCAGAGTCCTTTCGCGCAGCGAAAGGACTCTGACCCCTGCC
>NZ_DAMBRS010000021.1:0-38406 GCF_032054965.1 Stenotrophomonas chelatiphaga
AAAAAGCAAAGGCAGGGGTCAGAGTCCTTTCGCGTAGCGAAAGGACTCTGACCCCATGTTTCTCCCACCCTTCCCGTCCACCGCCTTGTCCATGGCCACCATGGACCTGTCTAGGGTGGGGCGGGGTGGGTTGGCGGGGGCGTTGAGCGCCATGGATGGCGCGAAACGAGGCCCGCAGGATGCGGCTCTTGCCGTCCCCCGCGAACCCACCCCGCCCCGCCACCACACAGCCCTGCACGCTTTTGACGTTGACGTTGACGTTGCTTGAAAAAAAGCGGGCCGCCGGGCCGCAGGCCCGGCACCCACCCCTCACCCCTGCATGAACGCTTCGATCTCATCGGCGCTGCGCGCCAGGCCCTCGGTCAACACCCGATGCCCATCGGCGGTGATCAGCACGTCATCCTCGGTGCGGATGCCAATGCCGCGCCAGCGCGCCTCCACGCTGGTGTCTTCTGCGCCGACATACAGACCCGGCTCGATGGTGAACACCATGCCCGGCTCCAGCAGCCGCGACTCGCCCGCCAGTCGGTAATCGCCGACGTCGTGCACGTCCATCCCGATCCAGTGCCCGGTCTTGTGCCGGTAGAAGCGCTTGTACTGCTCCTGCGCGATGTTGTCCTCCACGCTGCCCTTGAGCAGCCCCAGCCGCAGCAGCCCCTCGGTCAGCACCTGCACCGCGGCCAGGTGACCCGCCTCGTACGCCACACCCGGCCGTGCCTGCGCCAGCGCAGCCGCCTGCGCCGCACCGACCAGGTCATGCAACGCACGCTGCTCGGCAGTGAAACGACCGCTGACCGGGAACGTGCGGGTGATGTCGCTGGCATAGCCGCGGTACTCCGCGCCGGCATCGATCAGCACCAGCTCGCCATCGCGCGTGCGCGCGTTGTTGTCGCGGTAATGCAGGATGCAGCCGTTGCGGCCTGCACCGACGATGCTCGAGTACGCCGGGCACGCATCATGGGCGCGGAACACCCGCTCCAGTTCTGCCTGCAGCTCATATTCGTGGATGCCGGCGCGCGCGGACTGCATCGCCGCACGGTGCGCCCGCACGCTGATCTGCGCAGCCTGCTCCATCAGCGCGATTTCCGCGCCGGACTTGAACAGGCGCTGCTCGTGCAGCAGGTGGCCCAGTTCCAGGAACTCGTGCGGCGGCTGCGCGCCATGGCGCACCTGCGAACGCACGCGGTTGACCCAGCCGATCAGCTTCAGGTCGAAATCCGCATCACGCCCGAAGTGGTAGTACACCCGCGAGCGCCCTTCCAGCATCCCCGGCAGGATGTCGTCCAGGTCCTCGATGGGATAGGCGTCGTCCATGCCGAAATCGGCTACCGCGCCTTCCTGGCCGGCGCGGCTGCCGTCCCACGCTTCCCGTTCGGCATCGCGTTCGCGGCAGAACAGGATGACCTCGCCGTGCCGCCGCCCGGGAATCAGCACCAGCACCGCTTCCGGCTCCGGGAAGCCGCTCAGGTACTGGAAATCCGAATCCTGGCGGTACGGATAATGCGTATCCAGGCTGCGCACTTTTTCCGCAGCGGCCGGCAGCACCAGGATCGCATCGTCGCCGGCCATTTCCATCAGCTGGCGCCGGCGCCGCTTGTACTCGGCCGCGCCGATCCCGGTGCGCTGGCGCAGGTCCATGCGATCGCCCGCCATCAGTTCAGGCGCTGGCGGTGGCGTGCAGCCATCACGCAGTCACCATGCAGCAGCAGCACGGCGATGCGGATGAACTCTTCGATCTCGGCCAGCGCTTCGTCGTCGTCCTCGCCATCGCTGTCGAAGTCCTCGCTGGACGCCTGGGCCAGCTTGGCCAGGTCATTCAGCGCCTCTTCGCCTTCTTCGGACAGCGCCGGGCGCTTATGCCCCGAGCCCAGCCCGAAGCCGCCCAGGAACGCGCGCGCCCAGGTGAACAGGGCATCCACCTGGGCTTCGGTCTGGGTGCTGTCGCTGAGCAGCAGCTCGAAGCCGAAATCACGGTCTTCCAGCTGCTTGATCGTCACCTCCAGCAACTGCGCCAGCGCGCTGCCCTCGGCCACCGGCTGCAGCGCATCGTCGGCCAGCACGCGGGCCGGCCAGTCGTTGCCCGGCGCGCCGCCGGCCGCCAGCCAGCCGCACAGGCCACCGTGCAGCTCGGCCGGGGTCGCGCCCAGCCCCAGCGCCGCGCTGGCGCGGGAAACGTCGTCGATGGAAGGAAGTTCGGTCATCTGCAGGCTCGTTTGTGATGGGGGCGACCCACGCAGTCCTGCCTGTGTCGCCGATGGGCTAGTTTAGAACGTGGCGCGTCGCCCCGCAGCCCGTGCCCCTGACGCTTGACCGTCATCAACGGCCCTGAGACTCTTGCCGCCATGGACCATCCCAGCCCGCTCGACCAGTTGCAGGCCTTCGCCGCCCGGGTGGAGGCGCTGCTTGAGCGTAACCAGCGGCTGGCCGAAGAGAACCGCAGCCTGCGCCACCAGCAGGAACAGCTGGTCAACGAACGCTCCACCCTGCTGGCCAAGAACGAGCAGGCGCGCTCGCGGGTGGAAGCGATGATCACCCGGCTCAAATCCCTGGAGCAGCACACATGAGCGGTGCCGAACCGGTAAACGTCCGCCTGCTTGATCGCGATTACACCGTCGGCGTCACCGCCGAGGAGCGCGACAGCCTGATGGCCGCCTCGCGACTGCTGGATGCGAAGATGCGCGAAATCCGCGGCAGCAACCGCATGGCGGCCGTCGACCGCGTCGCGGTGCTGGCGGCCTTGAACCTGGCGCACGAGCTGCAGCAGCTGCGCGATGAAAACGCCCGCCAGGCCGTTGCCCTGCAGCAGACCTTGGCCGACATGAACCGTCGGCTGGACCGCGCGATCGACGTGTAACGCCGCGTAATCTGAATTGGCACGCACTGTTGCCGACGAACGGACTACCCCTGCGCAGCGAGCTGGTTATACTGTTCCTGCGTTCTCTGCGGTACACGACGGCATGTGCAAACATTCGCCTTGTCCCTTAAGAACGACACCGGGAGCGCGACGGCGCCGGGAGTGCATGTCCGCCTTGCAGCGGGAAGCCCGATGGTTCCCCAGCGTTCCCACTTGAGCCCCTGGGTTCAAGGTCGTTTCGCATGCATCGTCATTGCGGAGAATGCAATATTCGACAAAGGCGGCGTCTTCGGATGTCGCCTTTGTTTTTTCCGGTCGGCCGCGCGGCACAATAGCGCCATGCCCTCCTCGCCCCCCTCGATACCCGATCCCCGCAATGCGTTGCGCGCCGCGCTCCGCCAGCGTCGCCGCGACCTGCCCGCTGCGGCCCGGATCGACGCCGCCGACCGCCTCGCCGCGCGCCTGCTGGCGCTGCCGTTCGCCCCGCAATGCGGGCATGTCGCCGGTTACTGGGCGATGGATGGCGAAATCGCCCTGCATCGGTGGCAGCTGAGCCTGCCCGACACCGTCACCTACTGCCTGCCGGTGCTGCACGACAGCGTCCTGCGCTTTGCGCCGTGGCGTCCGGGCCAGGCGCTGCGGCAGAACCGTTTCGGCATTCCCGAACCCGACCTGGACCCTGCCGATACGCTGGCCGCTGGCGCGATGGACCTGGTGGTGACCCCGCTGGTCGGCTTCGACGCACAGGGCGGCCGGCTGGGCATGGGAGGGGGCTGGTATGATCGCAGCTTCGCCTTCCGGCACGACCGCCCTGCTCCGCCGTGGCTGGTCGGCGCGGCTTTCGCCGTGCAGCAGGTCGATGCGCTGGCCGTCGCGTCCTGGGACGTGGCGCTGGACGCCATCTGCACCGAAGCCGACACCCTTTTCGCCTCGCACGTGACCGCATGACTGCCCGCAAGCGCTATTGGCTGATGAAGTCCGAACCGGACGCCTTTTCCATCGATGACCTGCAACGCGTCGGCACCGAGCCCTGGAACGGCGTCCGCAACTACCAGGCGCGCAACTTCATGCGCGACGGGATGCACGTCGGCGACGGCATCCTGTTCTATCACTCCAACACCAAGGTGCCTGGCATCGTCGGCATCGCCACGGTGGCCAGTGCCGCCTATCCCGATGACACCCAGTTCGATCCGCAGTCGGACTACCACGACCCCAAGGCGACCCGCGAAGAGCCGCGCTGGATGCTGGTGGACGTGGGCTTCGAGCGCAAGCTGGAGCGGGTCATCGCGCTGGATGAAATCAAGCTGCACGCCGATGCGCTGGGCGAGGGGTTCCCGCTCACCGCCAAGGGCAACCGCCTTTCCGTGTTCCCGGTGACCGCTGCGCAGTGGAAGCTGCTGCTGTCGCTGGAACGCAGACCCTGATCCTCCATCGAGACCGCCCGCATGTCCGAAGCCAAGCGCCTGGCCGCTGAAAAAGCCATCGAATACGTCGAAGACGGCATGATCGTCGGGGTCGGCACCGGCTCCACCGTCGCCTATTTCATCGATGCGCTGGGCCGCATCCAGCACCGCATCAAGGGCGCGGTGTCCAGTTCCGAACAGAGCACCGCGCGCCTGAAGCAGCTCGGCATCGACGTGCTGGAGCTCAACCACACCGGCAGCCTGTCGCTGTACGTGGACGGTGCCGACGAGTGCGATCCGGGCAAGTGCCTGATCAAGGGCGGCGGCGCCGCGCTGACCCGCGAGAAGATCATCGCCGAGGCCAGCGAGCGCTTCATCTGCATCGTGGACCCGTCCAAGCAGGTGCCGGTGCTGGGCCGGTTCCCGCTGCCGGTGGAAGTGATCCCGATGGCGCGCAGCCTGGTCGCCCGCCAGATCCGCGACATGACCGGCGGCCAGCCGACCTGGCGCGAGGGCGTGGTGACCGACAACGGCAACCAGATCCTGGACATCCACCACCTGCAGATCACCGATCCGGAAAAGCTCGAGCGCGAGCTCAACCAGCTGCCCGGCGTGGTCTGCGTGGGCCTGTTCGCGCGCCGCCGCGCCGACGTGGTGATCGTCGGCGGCGAACCGCCGGTGGTGCTCTGATTCCCTGCCGGGCGTGCGCTGCAAGGCCCGCCTGACCGTTTCTCCTATCGAGGACAACCCGATGTCGATCCGTTCCCTGCTCCTGCTGCCGCTGCTCGCGCTGGCCGGCTGCGCCACCGGTGCGTCCCAGCACTGGGTGGAGCTCGATGGCGCCCGCTACAAAGTGGAACTGGCGCAGAACGATGAAACCCGCGCGCGCGGGCTGATGTTCCGCGACAGCCTGCCCGAAGACCACGGCATGCTGTTCATCCATGACCGCGAGGAACCCCTCGCCTACTGGATGAAGAACACCCGCATCGGCCTGGACATCCTGTACTTCGACAGTGCGCGCAAGCTGGTCAGCCAGCAGCGCGACGTGCCGCCGTGCTCGGCCGGGGACCGCTGCCCGCCGTATCCGAGCAGCGGGCCGGCACGCTACGTGCTCGAGCTCAATGCCGGCCAGGCGGAGAAGATCAAGTTGAAGGACGGCACCGAACTGAAGCTGGGCCCGGGCATCCCGCCGCTCTGACCGGAACGACCCGGATGCCGGTCGCCGGCCGGCATCCTTTCACCTGCTGCAGCTTGAAACCTTGCGGCATTGCCGCCAGTCTGTAGGCATGCAGGACCGGATCACATTGCCCGACTGGGACACCTTGGCCGAACTCGACGACGAGTCGCTGCCACTGCTGCCCACTGCGTTGCTGATCGCACGCGACGAATATCCCGCACTGGATCCCACGGTGTACGACGCGACCGTGCAGGCGCACGTCGACCACCTGCGCGCGGAAGTGGAGATCATCGCGTCGGCGCCGCTGAAGATGGCCGCGATCAACCGCCACCTGTTCGACGAGCTGGGTTACAGCGGCGACCACGACGAGTACTACGATCCGCGCAACAGCTATCTCAACGAGGTGTTCGAGCGCCGCCTCGGCAATCCGATCTCGCTGGCACTGGTGCAGATGGAGGTCGCCCGCCGCCTCGGCATCGTGCTGGACGGGGTGTCCTTCCCCGGCCATTTCCTGGTGCGCCTGCCGATGGAGGAAGGGATGCTGGTGATGGACCCGTTCAACGGCGGCCGGCCGCTGGGCGTGGAAGAACTGCGCGAGCGCGCAAGTTCGCATCTCGGCGGCCAGCGACCGGACGACCAGGTGCTGGCGCAGATCCTCGACCCCGCGCCCAGCCGCGCGATCCTGATGCGGATGCTGCGCAACCTGCAGGGCGTCTACGCGGAAAACCACCAGTGGGACCGCGCCGCGCGCAGCGCCGACCGCCTGCTGAAACTGGCGCCGGAAAACGACGACGCGCTGCGCGACCGTGGCCTGGCCTACCTGAAGCTGGAGTACCTGGCCGGTGCGCGCCGCGACCTGGGCCGCTACGTGCAGCGCAATCCCGACGCGGGCGACGCGCAGGCCCTGCGCGAGAAACTGGTGGACCTCGGCGGGCCGCGCACGCGGCTGCATTGAGCCGCACCGCGCGGTGCACGGTTCAGTCCAGTTCCACCATCTCGAAATCATCCTTGGTCACGCCGCAGTCCGGGCAGGTCCAGGTGTCCGGGACGTCTTCCCAGCGGGTCCCCGCCGCGATGCCTTCTTCGGGCAGGCCGTCTGCTTCGTGGTACAGGAATCCACAGACCACGCACATCCACGTGCGGAACACGGCCGGGGGGGTGTCGCTCATGGGATGTTCCCCTTCAAAATGACGTCCTTCAATGCACTCCGTGGCCATTGTCCCATCGTGGCCACGCAACCGGTAGCCATCCATGTCCCCTACGCCTGCAACGCCTCGCGGCGTGTACCTGATCACTCCGGACGAGCCCGATACCGCACGCCTGCTGGCGCGTGTCGAGCCGCTGCTCGCCGCCGGCACCACGTGGCTGCAGTACCGCAACAAGACCGCGACGGCGGCCCTGCGCCGCGAGCAGGCGGCCGCCCTGCAGGCCCTGTGCGTCCGCCATGGCGTGCCCTTGCTGATCAACGATGACGCGCCGCTGGCGCAGGCGGTCGGCGCCGCCGGCGTGCATATCGGTGAAGACGACGGCGGCGTGGCGGCGGCACGCGCGCTGCTGGGGCCGGCGGCACTGGTCGGCGCATCCTGTTACGACGAACCGGCGCTGGCACGGGAGGCCGTCGCCGCCGGCGCCAGCTACGTGGCCTTCGGCGCGTTCTTCCCCAGCCGCAGCAAGGCGACCACCCGCCGCGCCACGCCGGAACTGCTGCGGCAAAGCGCCGCACTGGGCGTGCCGCGGGTGGCGATCGGCGGGCTGACGCCGGACAATGTCGGTCCCGTCATCGCCGCCGGTGCAGACCTGGTGGCGGTGATCAGCAGCGTGTTCGAGGCCGCCGACCCGGTCTCCACGCTGCACGCCTATCTCGCCTGCTTCAAGGATCCCGCATGAACCACGACCAGTCCCACGCCCTGTTCACCCGCGCCCAGGCGCTGCTGCCCGGTGGCGTCAATTCGCCGGTGCGCGCGTTCAAGTCGGTGGGCGGCGAGCCGTTCTTCGTCGAACGCGCCGACGGCGCCTACCTGCATGACGTGGATGGCAACCGCTACATCGACTACGTCGGTTCGTGGGGTCCGATGATCGTCGGCCACAACCACCCCGCAGTGCGGCAGGCGGTCAAGAAGGCCGCTGACAGCGGCCTGTCCTTCGGCGCACCGTGCGCGGCCGAAGTCACCATGGCCGAGACGCTGACCCGGCTGGTGCCTTCCTGCGAGATGGTGCGGATGGTCAACTCCGGTACCGAAGCCACGCTGTCGGCGATCCGCCTGGCGCGCGGGGCCACCGGCCGCAGCCGCATCGTCAAGTTCGAAGGCTGCTACCACGGCCATGGCGACTCGTTCCTGGTCAAGGCCGGCAGCGGCATGCTGACCCTCGGCGTGCCCACCTCACCGGGCGTGCCGGCCGGCCTGAGCGAGCTCACCCTGACCCTGCCCTACAACGATTTCGACGCCGCTACCGCGCTGTTCGAAGCACAGGGCGAGCAGATCGCCGGCCTGATCATCGAACCGGTGGTCGGCAATGCCAACTGCATTCCGCCGCGCGAGGGCTACCTGCAGCACCTGCGCGAGCTGTGCACGCGCTTCGGCACCGTGCTGATCTTCGATGAAGTGATGACCGGCTTCCGGGTTGCGCTGGGCGGCGCCCAGGCGCACTACGGCGTCACCCCGGACCTGACCACCTTCGGCAAGATCATCGGCGGCGGCATGCCGGTGGGTGCCTACGGCGGCAAGCGCGAGCTGATGCAGCAGATCTCACCGGCCGGCCCGATCTACCAGGCCGGCACGCTGAGCGGCAATCCGGTGGCGATGGCCGCCGGGCTGGCGATGCTGGAACTGGTGCAGCAGCCAGGCTTCCATGCGCAGTTGTCCGCGCGCGCCGCGCGCCTGTGCGCGGGCCTGGAACAGGCCGCCGCCGAGGCGGGCGTCAGCGTCACCACCACCCAGGTGGGCGGCATGTTCGGCCTGTTCTTCACCGACCAGAAGGTGGAGACCTATGCCCAGGCCACCGCCTGTGACATCCCCGCCTTCAACCGTTTCTTCCACGCGATGCTGGAACAGGGCGTGTTCCTGGCCCCCTCCGCCTACGAGGCAGGTTTCCTGTCCAGCGCCCACGACGACGAGGTGATCGAGGCGACCCTCGCCGCCGCCCGCATCGCCTTCAAGGCCTAGCCGAACACCAGCGTGCCTTTCATCATCGCGAAGTGGCCGGGGAACGAGCAGAAGAAGGTGTAGTCGCCGCCCTTCTGCAGCGCGCGGGTGGAGAAGCGGACGCTGGTGCTCTGGCCGCCGCCGATCACCTTGGTATGCGCCAGCACGCGCGCATCGCCCTTCGGCAGGTAGCTGTCGGCGAGCGTGCCGCGCATGCCGGCCATGGCCACCGGCTGGTAATCGGCGGTGCGCGTCAGGACCCAGTTGTGCCCCATTGCGGTGGCCGCCATGCGGCCGGTGTGGCGCAAGGTCAGGGCGACCTCGGTGCAATCGGCGGCCAGCGTGATCTGGCGCGCACTGAAGGTCATCTGGTCGGTGCTGTCGATGTTCACCGCGCAGACGCGCGCCATCGCCGACGGCGCCAGCAGCACCGCGCCCAGCCCTGCCACCCATGCCCACTGCTTCATCACTGCCTGCTCCCGTTTGTCGTGGGCTCCATTGTAGGAAAGCATGGCAGCACGCGGCTGTGACCGGCTGTCGCAGCCGCGGCGGTGGATCAGGCATGCTGCGGTGATGAAGCCGGGAATCGAACTGCTGCTGCTGGACGTCGACGGGGTGCTGCTGGACTACCAGCGCAGTGTGCGCGTGCGGCATCTTGCCCACAGCCTGGGCGTGGACGGCACGCGGGTGCAGCAGGTGCTGTTCGAAAGCGGACTGGAAACGCGCTACGACAGCGGCGTGACCGCGACCGCGGCATACCTGCGCGCGTTGAGCGAGGGCCTGCAGGCCGAGGTCAGCGAGGCGCTGTGGATCCAGGCACGGGTGGCGGCATCGCGCCCGCGCGAGGACGTGGTGCAGCAGATCCTCACCCTTCCCGCTGCAGTGCGCATCGGCGTGCTGACCAACAACGGCGCGCTGATGGCCGAGGTACTTCGCGCCCTGCTGCCGGCGCTGTGCGACCGCGTGGGTGAGGGCCTGCTGTGCAGCGGCGCGCTGGGGGGACGCAAGCCCGATCCGGCGCTGTACCAGCGCGCACTGCAGCACCTGCAGGTCACGCCGTCGCGCACGCTGTTCATCGATGACCTGTTCACCAACGTGCGCGGTGCACGGCAGGCGGGCCTGCACGCCGAAACCGTGCGCGATGGGCGCAGCGTGGGCCGGGTGCTGAAGCGCCACGGCCTGCGGTGACGACCGACGGTCGCCACTGCACCCACCGCGCTCAGCGCGCGGCGATGTAGCTGGCCACGGCCGCGCGCAGGCGCTTGAGGCCTTCGGCGATTTCCTCGTCGGTGATGTTCAGCGACGGCACGAAACGCAGCACGTCCGGACCGGCCTGCAGGGTCAGCAGGCCGTGCTCGGCGGCGTGGTCGAGGATCACCCCGGCCTGGCCCAGGTGGTCCTTGGACAGCACCGCACCGAGCATCAGACCACGCCCACGCACCTGCCCGAACACGCCGAACTCGGCATTGATGCGTTCAAAGCCTTCGCGCAGCGCGCGCGACTGGCGGTCGACGTTTGCGGCGATCTCATCGGACGCCAGCTTGCGCAGCGCGACCCGTGCCACCGCAGCGGCCAGCGGGTTGCCGCCGAAGGTGGTGCCATGGGCGCCGAACTGCATGGTCTCGGCGACCTTCGGGCCGGCCAGCATCGCGCCGATCGGGAAGCCGCCGCCGAGCGCCTTGGCCAGGGTGACCATGTCCGGCACCACCCCATCCTGCCAGTGCGCGAACAAGGTCCCGGTGCGGCCCATGCCGGCCTGGATCTCATCCAGCACCAGCAGCGCGCCATGCTGGTCGCACAGCTCGCGCACGCGCTTGAGGAAGCCCGGCCTGGCCGGCATCACCCCGCCCTCGCCCTGGACCGGCTCCAGCATGACCGCAGCCACGTCACCGGCGGCCATCGCGGTTTCCAGCTGCACTTCATCGTTGAAATCCACGTAGCGGAAGCCCTGCGGGAGCGGCTCGTAGCCTTCCTGGTACTTGGGCTGGGCGGTGGCGGTCACCGCCGCCAGGGTACGACCGTGGAAGCTGCCGCGGAAGGTGACGATGACCCGCCGATCCGCCGGACGCCCCTGCGACGACGCCCACTTGCGCACCATCTTGATCGCCACTTCATTGGCTTCGGCACCGGAGTTGCACAGGAACACGCGTTCGGCGAAGCGGCTGGCCTTGACCAGTTCCTCGGCCAGGTGCAGCGGCGGCGCGCTGTAGAACACATTGCTGGTGTGCCACAGCTTGCCGGCCTGTTCCACCAGCGCCGCGGTCAGGTCCGGATCGTTGTGGCCAAGGCCGCACACGGCGATGCCCGCGGCCAGGTCGATGTACTCGCGGCCCTGCGAATCCCACACGCGTGCGCCCTGCCCGCGTTCGAGCACGACCTGGCGCGGCTTGTAGACCGGCAGGTAGTAGTGCGACAGGGAGATCAGGGGGTCGGTGGCGGCGGTCATGGCGGTCCGGCGAGCTTCGGAAAGCGCCCATTCTCGCCCCGCAGCCGGTGCGGCACAATGCGCCGATGCGCCCTTTCTCCGCTCCGCAACTCAATCCCGCCAGTGCCACCGGCTGGCGCCGGTACTGGTTCGACATCATCTACCGCCACGACACCGGGCCTTCGCGCAACTTCGACCTGCTGCTGGTGCTGGCGATCATCGCCAGCGTCATCGTGGTGATGATCGACAGCGTGCAGCACCTGCACCTGCGCTGGGCACGGGGCCTGTACGTGCTGGAGTGGACGTTCACGGTGATGTTCACGCTGGAATACGTGCTGCGGCTGGCGGTGGTGAAGCGCCCGCTGCGCTATGCGGTCAGCATCTGGGGGATCATCGACCTGCTGTCGATCCTGCCGACCTACCTTTCCCTGTTCATTCCCGGCGCGCAGAGCCTGCTGGTGGTGCGCGCGCTGCGCATCCTGCGGGTGTTCCGCATCCTCAAGCTGACACGCTACATCGAAGAAAGCGGCGTGCTGATGCTGGCGCTGTGGCGCAGCCGGCGCAAGGTGCTGGTGTTCCTGTTCACGGTCATCACCATCACCATCATCGCCGGTGCGCTGATGTACCTGATCGAAGGCCCGAACCGCGGCTTCACCAGCATCCCCAGCAGCATGTACTGGGCGGTGGTGACCATGGCCACGGTCGGCTTCGGCGACATCGTGCCGCAGACCACGCTGGGCCGCTTCGTCACCTCCATCCTGATCCTGATCGGCTACAGCATCATCGCCGTGCCGACCGGCATCTACACCGCCGAACTGGCCAGCACGCTGCGCGAGGCCGAGCACACCGAAAAGCGCGATGGGCGCGGTTGCCTGCGCTGCGGGCTGGACGGGCACGAACCCGACGCACGCTACTGCCGGCAGTGCGCCGAGCCCCTGCCGGAGCTGTTCAACCGGGTCTAGGCGGGTGCCAACGCCAGGCGCGCCACCCGCCCTGGCCGCATCAACGTGCCATGCGGTTGCTCATGTCGACCAGATCGTTGTAGCTGGCCAGCAGCGCCGGCGCGGTGCCGGACGGCGGCATGCCACCGCTCTCCAGCAGGATCTGGTCGCTGCGGCTCAACGGCTGGTTGGCCTGCAGGCGTTCGATGCGGCGCCCGCCCTCGCTGGCCAGCTTGTCCGCCGAACGCTCCATGTGGCCCCACATCGGATCCCCCTGGCCGATCTTCGCCTTGGCCGCCTCTTCCAGCACGCTCTGGTAGCGCGCCAGTTGTGCCCGGCCGGCGGCGAGGTCCGGCGCGTCGCCGTCCAGCACCTTCACCAGTTGCTTGCCCTCGCCGATGATGCTCAGGTGGTAGAACGCCGCGCTGCGCCCTTCTTCCTTCTCGATCGCCGCGATCTGCTCCTTGCGACGCTGGTCTTCGTTGGCTTCCAGCGCGGCATCCATCGCATCACCGGCTTCGAAGAACGCCGAATAGGCCTCCATCAGCGGCGCGTGCCGCTGACGCATGCCCTCACCGCCGTCGCGCTTGTAGTCTTCGCGATCGTAGTAACGCACCGCCTCGCCGATCTTCTCGTTGAGCGCGGTGAAGGTTTCCTGGTAACGGCGCGCGGCCGGATCCAGCGCGGCGTTGGCCGGCTGCTGTGCCAGGGCGGCGGTCAGCGGCGCGCCGCAGAACTCGACGCGATGGGACAACACCGTGCCCGGCGCGCGCACGGTTTCTTCCTTGCCGGTGGGGCCGGCCGCCGGATCGGCGATCCACGATACGTAGCGCTGGAAGCTTTCCTGGATCGGCTGCTGCACGCCGTTGAAGCAGGCGATGTAGGCGTTGATCTTGTCGGCGCCCTCGACGGCGGCGGACGAGGAAGCACCTTTCTGGCAGGCGGCCAGGCACAGCGCAACGGACGCGGCCAGGACGGCCGCACGGAAGGTCGGATTCATGGGGCACTTCCCTGTTGGAAACGATTACAGCCGCGCACCATAGCAGACCGCGCCGTCAACGCGTCGTCGAATCAATCCAGGAAAAGATCCGGCAGCAGCGGATGCGCAGGATCCACCGCATAACCTGAAAGATCGGTCACGCCGGCCGCGGCAAGCACCTCGTCGTCGAGCAGGAACTGGCCGTGGAAGCCGGCTGCTTCGCGCACCAGCACCGCGTGCGCGGCGTCGGCGACGATCTGCGGCGTGCGGCAGCCCTGCACGTCCACGCCCGGGATCATGTTGATCGCATCGGTGGCGATCACCGTGCGCGGCCACAGCGCATTGACCGCCACGCCGCGTGGACCGAACTCCGCCGCCAGCCCCAGCGTGACCAGGCTCATGCCCATCTTGGCCAAGGTATAGCCGGTATGCGGCCCCCACCACTTCGGGTCCAGGCTGGGCGGCGGCGCCAGGCTCAGGATGTGCGGGTTGGGGGCCTGCAGCAGGTACGGCAGACAGGCCTGGGCGCACAGGAAACTGCCACGCGCGTTGACCTGCTGCATCAGGTCGAAGCGCTTCATCGGCGTTTCCAGCGCACCGCGCAGCCAGATCGCACTGGCGTTGTTGACCAGGATGTCGATGCCGCCGAAGGTATCCACGGCCGCGGCAACCGCCGCCTGCACCTGGTCTTCCTCGCGGATGTCGCACTTCAGCGCCAGCGCCTGCCCGCCCGCGGCGGTGACCGCTTCGGCCGCACTGTGGATGGTGCCGGGCAGCTTCGGATTGGCCACCGAGGACTTGGCCGCGATGGCCACGTTGGCGCCATCGCGCGCCGCGCGCAGCGCGATCGCCAGCCCGATACCGCGCGATGCGCCGGTGATGAACAGCGTCTTGCCTTGCAGGTTGGACACCACGGTTCTCCTGGTCACCGGCCAACGCCGATGCTGCATTATGCCCGCGACCCGGTCGGCCCGGCCGCAGTGCGGACTCAGGGCTTGGGGCCCTGCCCTTCGTTGTCTTCCCAGTGCAGGATGCGCCGGGTGACGAAGCGGTAGACCGGCTTGCCGGTGGCGAACCACAGCTCGCGCACCCACGAGGTGCGCTTGAGCACGCGTTTTTCCACCGGGGTCAGCGATTCACGGCAGTACATCCGCTTGTGCTTGAGCAGGTGGCGCAGGTCTTCGCGCGCCAGCAGGCGCATCCAGCGTCCACGCGGATGGCCGATCACCGCCAGCTGGAAATCGATCAACGCCGGATGCCCGTCTTCGGTCACCAGCCAGTTGGCTTCCTTGGCCAGGTCGTTGTGCGCCACGCCGCGCCGATGCAGTTCCTGCAGCAGCCGGCGCGCATCATGGAACCAGGCCACGTCGCCGCGGGGCGGACGCTGGTACATCGCATCGCCTGCCATGAAGCTGCGGTCCAGCCAACGGCCGTCCCACGCCAGCAGTTTCGGCACCGCCCGCATGCCGTCGATATGACGCAGCGCGCGCGCTTCGCGTCGCGCCAGCCACCAGGCCGGCACCCGCAACCACAACGGGGTGGCACCGAGGTCGCGACGCACGAAGCGGCCTTCGGCGTGCTGCACCAGCAGGATGCGGCCGAAGCTGTCTGACTTGAGCGCGTGCTGCGCGGGCGTGCGGGTATCTGCCATGGCCCATTCTAGGCGATCCACGTTGGCACGATCAGCCGGCATCAAGCAGGCAACCAGTCACCTGCACGCCTTTATAATCCGGCGATGGACTCTTCATGGATCGACGCCACCCTCGCCTGGATTGCCGCCAATCCGGTGCTTGCCGGTGCAGCCATCTTCCTCATCGCCTTCTGCGATGCGGTCATCATCCTCGGTGCCATCGTGCCCGCCCTGCCGCTGCTGTTCGCGGTGGGCGTGTTCATCGGCCTGGGGCAGATCTCCGGGCCGTATGCCGTGGCGTGTGCGGCGCTGGGCGCGTTCGCCGGTGATGGCATCAGTTACTGGATCGGCCGGCGCTGGGGTGACCGGCTGCGCGGGGTCTTCCCTTTCAGCCGCTACCCGCAGTTGCTGGACCGCGGCGAAACGATGTTCCGCCGCAATGCCTTCAAGAGCATCCTGGTGGCCCGCTACGTAGGCGCCATCCGCCCGTTCGTACCGGCCATCGCCGGCATGATGAAGATGCAGGCCAGCCGCTACATGCAGGCCAGCGGCATCGCCAGCGTGTCATGGGCGGTGTTGTTCCTGTTGCCGGGCTGGGTCCTGGGCGGCGCGTATGACGCGGTCGCCGCGGTCGCCGGCCGGCTGGTGGTGGTGGTCGGCCTGCTGTGCGTGATCCTGGGCCTGGTCTGGGCGATCGTGCTGTACGGCTACCGCTGGTCGGCCGCGCGCATGGATACCTGGCTGGCGCGGCTGCTGGACTGGTCTCAGCGCCATCCCACGCTGGGGCGTTACTCGGTGTCGGTGTTCGATCCGCAACGGCGCGAGTCGGTGCCGCTGGCGATGCTGGCGCTGATGCTGCTGGTGCTGGGCTGGTGCTGGTTCGCGCTGCTGATGGTGGTGGTGGCGCACGGCGAACCGCTGCGCATCGACCTGGCCGTGCACCACGCGATGCTGGCACTGCGCAACCCGCTGGCCGACTACCCGATGGCCGCGCTGGCCTCGCTGGGGGCCTGGCAGGTGCTGCTGCCGGCCACCGCGGCCGGCATGGGCTATCTGGTCTGGCGCCGGCGCTGGATGGCCGCCGCGCATTGGCTGGCCGCGCTGGCCTTCGGCCTGGCGCTGACCATGCTGCTCGGCGCCACGGTGGACGTGGTGCGGCCGCCGGATGCCAGCAGTGGCTTCGGCTTCCCGTCGGTGTCGGTGACCATGGCCACCATCACCTTCGGCTTCTTCGCGGTATTGATCGCCCGTGAACTGCCCGGGCGCACCCGCGTGTGGCCGTACCTCGTGTCCGGTTTCGTGGTCAGCCTGATCGGCTTTTCGCGCATCTACCTCGGCGCGCACTGGCTGAGCGATGTGATCGGCGGCATGTTGTTCGGGCTGTTCTGGCTGCTGGTGCTGGGCATCGCCTACCGCCGCCGCTTCAACCGTTCGTTCTGGGTCAAGCCGGTCGCCTGGCTGTTCTACGGTACTTTCCTGGTGGCGGCGCTGTGGTACGCGCCGCGCAACATCCCGGTCAAGCTGGAACGCTTCGAACCGCACCAGGCCGCCCCGGCGCCGCTGCTGGCCGAACAGTGGTGGCAGCAGGACTGGCAGACCATGCCGGCGCGCCGCAACGAGTTCGACGATGACCAGCGCTGGCCGCTGGACGTGCAGGTGGCCGGACCGCTGGCGCCGCTGCAGGCCCGGCTGGAATCGCAGGGCTGGAAGGTACAGCCGCAGGCCGGCTGGGAACAGGCGCTGCTGATGCTCGACCAGGACACCGGCGCCGACGCCCTGCCGGTGTTGCCGGCCACGCTGGATACCCAGGTGGAAAGCCTGCTGATGGTGCGTGACGGCGAGCGGCCGGACGAGCGCCACGTGCTGCGCCTGTGGCCGGCGACCAAGGTGCTGCAGCCCGGCGATGTCCCGCTGTGGCTGGGCAGTGCGCAGACGCTGCGCTTCACCCGCCACTTCGAGTGGATCGGCATGTGGCATCCGCTGCGCGGGATCGACCCGGCGATGTCGGCGGTGAAGGCATCGGTGGACGGCCTGCCGATGCAGGAAGGCGTGCATCCCGAATCGGGGCTGCCGGTGCTGCGCCTGCGTACCGAATAACGCGTCAGGCGTTACGGGATCCAGCCCAGCAACAGGTCCAGCCGCGCATGCACGTCATCGATCTGCAGCAGCTGCAGCCGCTGTGATTCTTCCAGCGGCAGCAGCTGCGCCAGCTGCCAGCCTACCCAGGACGCCTGGTCGAGCAGCCCCGGCGTGGCCGGTGCATAGTCCTCGCCGGCCTGTTCGATGATGTGCTGCAGCAGGGTGGACAGCAGCGCGTGCTGCGGACGCAGCTCGTCATCGGTATCCGGCGCGCACCAGCGCACCTCGCCGACCACCAGCCCGTTGTCGCGGACCCGGGTCTGCTCCACATGGAAGCGCCGCGCACCGCGCAGCCGCAGCTGCAGCACACCGTCGCTGCCCATGTCGAAATCATCCACCCGGGCTTCCACGCCGAACGCCGCCGGCACCGCAGGCGCCCCCACTTCATCGCCCTGCAGGATCAGGCACAGCCCGAATCCACCGCCGTCGCGGCTCGAATCACGCAGCATGTCCAGGTAACGCCGTTCGAACACGCGCAGGCCGATGCTCGCGCCCGGCAACAGCACCGCGTGCAACGGAAACAACGGCAGCGTCGCGACCGCGCTCATGACGCCTGCAGCTGCGCCAGGAAGCGCCGCGGCGCGGCGTCGAAGCCGCCATTGGACATGAACACCACGTGGTCACCGGCTTCGGCCAGGGCGTCCAGATAGGCCAGCAAGGCATCGGTGTCGGCCACTGCCAGGGCCTGGCCGCGTACGGCGTCCATCACCGCGGCGGCATCCCATTCCAGCCCGGGCCGGTGCAGGAACACCACCGCATCGGCCAGCGCCAGCGAAGGCGCCAGTGCCTGCGCATGTGCGCCCAGCCGCATCGAATTGCTGCGTGGCTCCATCGCCACCACGATGCGCGCATCGCCCACTCTGGCGCGCAGGCCTTCAAGGGTGGTGGCGATGGCCGTGGGGTGATGCGCGAAATCGTCATACACGGTGATGCCGCGCGCCTGGCCGATCACTTCCAGCCGGCGCTTGACGCTGTGGAAGCGCGACAACGCCGGCAGCACGTCGGCCAGCACCACGCCCACGGCATGTGCGGCAGCCAGCGCAGCCAATCCATTGAGCACGTTGTGGCGGCCCAGCAATGCCCAGTGGACCTCGCCCACGCGCTGCCCGCGATGATGCACCACGAAGGCGCTGCCATCGGCGCTGAGCAGTTCGGCATGCCATTCCAGCGCAGGCTGGAAACCGAAGCGTTCCACCGGCGTCCAGCAGCCCATCGCCAGCACTTCGGCAAGGCGCGCGTCCTCGCCGTTGACGATCAGCCGTCCGCGTGCCGGGACGGTGCGCACCAGATGGTGGAACTGGCGCTGGATCGCTGCGACGTCCGGGAAGATATCGGCATGGTCGTATTCGAGGTTGTTGAGGATCGCCACCAGCGGCCGGTAGTGCACGAACTTGCTGCGCTTGTCGAAGAAGGCCGTGTCGTACTCGTCGGCTTCGACGACGAACTCACGGCCCTGCCCCACGCGGGCGGACACGCCGAAATCCTCGGCGACGCCGCCGATCAGGAAGCCGGGCGCGCGACCGGCAGCTTCCAGCAGCCAGGCCAGGATGGTGGTGGTGGTGGTCTTGCCGTGGGTGCCGGCCACGGCCAGCGTGTCGCGGCCCGGCAGCACCTGCTCGCTCAGCCACTGCGCACCGGAGATGTAGCGCTGGCCGGCATCGAGCACGGCTTCCACCGCCGGATTGCCCCGCGAGAGTGCATTGCCGACCACCACCTCGGTGGTACCCGGCGGGACGCTGTCGGCGCGATACCCCTGGTCCAGCTGTATTCCCAGCGTTTCCAGCTGGGTCGACATGGGCGGATAGATCGCCTGGTCGCTGCCGCTGACGGCATGGCCCAGCTCGCGCGCCAGCGCGGCCACGCCGCCCATGAAGGTGCCGGCGATTCCAAGAATATGTACGTTGCTCATGACCCGCATTGTTACCGATCGACCCGGCGATGGGCCATCCTGCACAGCAAGGCGTCAGATAAATCCGACACCGGGCTCAGACAAAGCCAATGGCGTGTCAGGGAAATCCTGATAGCGGCAGCCTATGAAGATCGACACAATTCACGTCGCCAGCCGCAGTTCCCAACCGGTCCTACTCCCCAAGAGGCCATCCCCATGGGAGCTCACGCTGCGGGGCCCTGAGCAAGCCCACCGCTGGCTTTAAAATGACACAGGCCTGGTCCGGAGGGACCAGGCCTGTGTTTTTCAGGCGCCAACCGCACGCCTCGCCGGCCTCAGCCGGCCTTCGGCAGCACCGCGTGGATGCGCGCTTCGACTTCTTCCAGCTCGCCGATACCATCCAGGCGCGCCAGGGTGCCGCGTTCGGCATAGAAATCGACCACCGGTGCGGTCTGCTGGGTGTAGACCTGCAGGCGCTGGCGGACCGCGTCCGGGCTGTCATCGGCGCGACCCTGTTCCTTGGCGCGGCCGGCCAGGCGCTCGATCAGCTGATCGGCGTCCACGTCCAGCTGCACCACCGCATCCAGCGGCTGGCCGATGTCCGCCAGCACGCCATCCAGCGCCTCGGCCTGGGCCACGTTGCGCGGATAGCCGTCCAGGATGAAGCCCTTGGCCACGTCAGGCTGGGACAGGCGCGAACGCAGCATGCCGAGCAGGATGTCGTCGGACACCAGGTTGCCGGCATCCATCACCGCCTTGGCCTGCTTGCCCAGCTCGGAACCGGCGGCCACTTCGGCGCGCAGCAGGTCGCCGGTGGAAATGTGGGCGATGCCGAGCTTTTCCTTCAGGCGCGTTGCCTGCGTACCCTTGCCCGAACCGGGCGGCCCCAACAGAACCAATCGCATCTAGCTGACTCCAACGTGTTGAAATTCATGAACGTACGGCGTCCGGACGGACCGGTATCGCTGCACCGCAATACCCGCACTTTACCGCATCCGGGTAATGTCCCTGCAATGTCCCTGTCCCGACACGAGGTTCCGATGCGCCAAGGCACCCTGCTCTACGCCCAGTCAGGCGGCGTCACCGCCGTCATCAACGCCACCGCCTCGGCGGTGATCCAGGAAGCCCGCGCCCGCGGGGTCAAGGTGCTTGCCGCGCGCAACGGCATCCTCGGCGCGCTGCGCGAAGAGCTGATCGACACCTCGCGCGAACCGATCAGTGCCATCCGCGCGCTGGCGCACACACCCGGCGGCGCCTTCGGGTCCTGCCGTTACAAGCTCAAATCACTGCAACAGGATGCGGCCCGTTACGACCGGTTGCTGGCGGTGCTGCAGGCGCATGGCGTGCGCTGGTTCCTGTACAACGGCGGCAATGATTCGGCCGACACCGCGTTGAAGGTGTCCGAACTGGCGCGCGAGCGCGGGGTCGAACTGAGCTGCATCGGCGTGCCCAAGACCATCGACAACGACCTCGCCGTGACCGACACCTGCCCCGGCTTCGGTTCGGCCGCCAAGTACACCGCGGTATCGGTACGCGAGGCAGCACTGGATGTCGCCGCCATGGCCGAAACCTCCACCCGCGTGTTCATCTACGAAGCGATGGGCCGCCACGCGGGCTGGCTGGCAGCGGCGGGCGGGCTGGCGGGCAGCGGACCGAACGAGGCTCCGCAGGTGATCCTGTTGCCCGAACGCGCCTACGACGAAGCGGCCTTCCTGGCCAAGGTGCGCGCGGTGGTCGATCAGGTGGGCTACTGCGTGGTGGTGGCGTCGGAAGGCATCGCCACGGCCGATGGCACCTTCGTCGCCGACGCCGGTGGCGGCAAGGACTCCTTCGGCCATACCCAGCTGGGCGGCGTCGCTGCGCACCTGGCCGGCCGGGTCAAGGACCAGCTGGGTTTGAAAGTGCACTGGACCGTGCCCGACTACCTGCAGCGCTCGGCCCGCCACATCGCATCGAAGACCGACTGGGAACAGGCGCAGGCGGTGGGCCGTGCGGCGGTGCGGTTGGCGCTGGCCGGCCACAACGGGGTGATGCCGGTGATCGTGCGCAGCAGCGACAAGCCCTACCGCTGGAAGATCGAATCGGCGCCGCTGGAGAAGATCGCCAACCATGAAAAGAAGATGCCGGCCAGCTTCATCCGCAAGGATGGCTTCGGCATCACCGACAAGGCCCTGGCCTACCTGCAACCGCTGATCAAGGGCGAAGCCCCCCTGCCCTACGGGCCGGATGGGCTGCCGAAATACGTCACGCTGAAGAATGTCGGCGTCAAGAAAAAGCTGGAGCCGTTCGACGCCTGAGGCGGATGCCTGTCGCGCCGAGCGTGGCCCGGCGCGACCGGTTCTACGGGCAGGCCTTGCCTTCCATCTGCAGCTGCGCGGCGAACATCGTCACCTGCGGGATCTTGCCGCTGCTGGCCTGCTTCTTGGCGTCTTCCAGATAGATGCGCGACTGTCCCTGGCCGTCGCGTTCGGTGGCCGGCGCCACCGGCAGCCGCCACACCCGCACCACCGCCTGCTGGGCGGGACACGCCGCCGACGGCACGCGGATCACGTCGTTGAGCTTCCATCCCTTGGCCTCGCTGGGCTGCGCCTTGGCGTAATCGACGAAGCGCGCGCGGGGCTGGCACTGCTCGCTGCTGCGTACCGGTGCGAAGCGGTAGGGCTGCGCCGCATCGCCGGTAAAGGCGCCTTCCAGGCGGGCGCAGGCTTCGGGAATCTGGCGCAGCGTATGCACCGCCCCGACCGCCTGCGCCGAACCCACCGCACGCTGCAGCTCGGGCGTTTCCACCGCCAACGCAGGCAGGGCCGGGACCATCAGGGCCATCATCAGCAGGGGCAGGCGCATCGGTGTTCTCCACGACAGTAATGGCCGCACGGTCGCAGAGCCTGGCTTAACCGCGTGCAAAGGCTGGCGCCTGCTGGCCCCGGACCGCATACTGCGGCCACCAGGGAATGCTGAACACCGCCATACGTCGGACGACCATCATGGTCTGTTACGGGTTGGTTCCAAGGCTGCAGCCCGTCGTCCCCCTCGTGGTGAAGTTCACCACCGCTGGATGTTCTTTCATCCACACCGGGAGAGGTCATGCTGGAACGTCACGGGCTGTCACTGGCGCTGCTGTGCGCCGTCATCGCAATCCTGTTCGGAATCATCTCGGCGCGCTGGATCCTGCGCCAACCCAGTGGCAACGCACGCATGGCCGAGATCGCCGGCGCGATCCAGGAAGGCGCCCGTGCGTACCTCAACCGCCAGTACCTGACCATCGGCATCGCCGGCGCAGTGCTGTTCGTGCTGGTCGGGATCTTCCTGAGCTGGTACACCGCCATTGGGTTTGCGATCGGCGCGGTGTTGTCCGGTGCCGCCGGCTACATCGGCATGAACGTCTCGGTGCGCGCCAACGTACGCACCGCCGAAGCGGCGCGGCACGGCATCAGCGCGGCGATGGACGTGGCGTTCCGCGGCGGTGCCATCACCGGCATGCTGGTGGTCGGGCTGGGACTGCTGGGCGTTGCCGGCTACTACGCCATCCTGCTGCGGCTGGGGCTGGACGTGGCGCAGGCCCTGCACGCACTGGTGGGACTGGCGTTCGGCTCGTCGCTCATTTCGATCTTCGCGCGCCTCGGCGGCGGCATCTTCACCAAGGGCGCGGACGTCGGCGCCGATCTGGTCGGCAAGGTGGAAGCCGGTATTCCCGAGGACGATCCGCGCAATCCCGCGGTCATCGCCGACAACGTCGGTGACAACGTCGGTGACTGCGCCGGCATGGCCGCCGACCTGTTCGAAACCTATGCGGTGACGGTGATCGCCACCATGCTGCTGGGCAGCCTGATGATCGCCGAAGCCGGCCGCAACGCGGTGCTGTATCCGCTGGTACTGGGCGGGGTGTCGATCATCGCCTCGATCATCGGTGCGCTGTTCGTCAAGGTGAAGCCCGGTGGATCGATCATGGGCGCGCTGTACAAGGGGGTGATCGTGTCCGGGGTGCTGGCCGCGATCGCGTTCTATCCGGTCACCACCGCGCTGATGGATGACAATGTGTTCGGCCCGTACGCGCTGTACGGCTGCGCCTTGATCGGCCTGGTACTGACCGGCCTGATCGTGTGGATCACCGAGTACTACACCGGCACCCAGTACAAGCCGGTGCAGCACGTGGCGCAGGCGTCCACCACCGGCCACGGCACCAACATCATCGCCGGGCTGGGGATCTCGATGAAATCCACCGCGCTGCCGGTGATCGCGGTGTGCGCCGCCATCTGGGGCGCACATGCACTGGCCGGGTTGTACGGCATCGCCATCGCGGCCACCGCGATGCTGTCGATGGCCGGCATGATCGTCGCGCTGGATGCCTACGGCCCGATCACCGACAATGCCGGGGGCATCGCCGAAATGGCCGACCTGCCGCCGGAAATCCGCGCCATCACCGATCCGCTGGATGCCGTCGGCAACACCACCAAGGCGGTCACCAAGGGCTATGCGATCGGCTCGGCGGCGCTGGCCGCACTGGTGCTGTTCGCCGATTACACGCACAACCTGCAGGCGGCCAATCCGGGTATCGAATTCCGCTTCGACCTGTCCGACCACGAAGTGATCATCGGCCTGCTGATCGGCGGCTTGATCCCCTATCTGTTCGGTGCGATGGCGATGGAAGCGGTGGGCCGTGCGGCAGGCGCGGTGGTGGAAGAGGTCCGCCGCCAGTTCCGCGAAATCCCCGGCATCATGCAGGGCAGCGGCAAACCGCAGTACGACCGTGCCGTGGACATGCTGACCCGTTCGGCGATCCGCGAAATGATCGTTCCGTCACTGCTGCCGGTCGCCGTGCCGGTGGTGGTCGGCCTGCTGCTGGGGCCGCGCGCACTCGGCGGGCTGCTGATCGGCACCATCGTCACCGGCTTGTTCGTGGCGATCTCCATGACCACCGGCGGCGGTGCCTGGGACAACGCGAAGAAGTACATCGAAGATGGAAACTTCGGCGGCAAGGGCAGCGAGGCGCACAAGGCAGCGGTCACCGGCGATACCGTCGGCGATCCGTACAAGGACACCGCCGGGCCGGCGATCAACCCGCTGATCAAGATCATCAACATCGTGGCGCTGCTGCTGGTGCCGCTGCTCTGAAAACAGCGACGCTGACAGCGGCGGGCGCGCTGTGATGGGCACATCCATCACATCGCGCCCGCGCCGGGTCGCGGCATAATGCCGATGACTTTTCCAGCAGAATGCCGCCAGACGATGATCACCACCGAACCGAACATGACCAACCTGTTCCTGCAGCTCGGCCTGGAAGCAGGTGAGAACGACATCCGCGACTTCATCCTGCAGCACCAGCTGCCCGCGGAGATCAAGGTCACTGCGGCCGCATTCTGGAGCGAAGGACAGCGACATTTCCTCGCCGAATCGCTGAAGTCGGACAACGACTGGGCGATCGTGGTCGATGAACTCAATGAAGCGCTGCACAGCGACGCCAGCGCGCAGGCCACCCAGGCCTGAGCCGGCTGCCACCGGATCACAGACAGTCGGTCAGTGCCTCGTAGGTGCTGACGCCGGTGCCGGGCAGCGGCGTATCCAGCGCGTCCGGCCCGCTCAGTCGTTCAAGCAATGCCGCCAGCGACGTGCCGGCCACCACCGGCAGCGGGCAGGCCCAGGTCCGCGCGTCCACCTCCGGAAGTGCGGCGGTCGGACTGACGTAGGCATAGCTGCCGGCAAAGCTCCACAGGCATCCAGCGACCATGCCGCTGCGGCTGCGAACGGCGCAGCGCAGCTGCAGTGCGCGCAGGTTGCCGTAGTCGCCTTCGCAGAAGGTATCGCCACAGATATCGTCGAAGCCCCGGACCAGCGCGCGCTCCATCACCGCGAATGCGGCTGCACCCTGGCCCGCGGCCGGGTAATCACGCGCATCCACGTGGGTACCCGGCGCGAGCCCAAGCAGCAGCAGTAGGCCGGCCACGATCATGACGGTGTCCCCGGTGCTTCCAGACATGTCCGCAGCGCGTGCAGCAGGCTGCCGGAGGCGCCGGGCAATCGCACGGCCAGCGGATCATCGACCTCCAGTGCCACGTGGAAGGCCTCCACTGCGACGCCGGGGCCCAGCGGCAGCGGGCAACGCCAGACCCGTACGTCCGGGTCGATGCTGCCCGTCGCGCGCACGCGCAGATCGCTGCCGGCGATGACCCAGATGCAGGCCGCGACCGTGGCGTCGGGCACCCGCACCGAACAGCGCAGCTGCATCGGCCACAGCAAGCGCCGTGGCAGGCACGCCTGCGCGGCACAGGCGCTCAGGAACGCGCCCGCCAGCCGGTCTTCGAGGGCGTAGAAGCGATCCCAGTTGGCCTCCGGGGCGGGATGGTCGATGAGATCGACGAAGGTCACCGGCCCCTCTGGGCGTGGCAGCGGCAGCGCTTCGGCCGCCATGGCAGTACCCGCGGCGAGCAGCAGGCCGGCGACACCGGGGCTCACAGCGCGTCCGCGACCGCTTCGCAAGTTGTTGATGGGAAACATGAATCTGACCCTCAGCAGGTGCAGCCAGCATCGCCCTGCGCGGCCACGGGGGCCATCAGGAAACCGCCGAGCGGCTGTCGCGTCCAGACCCCAGCACGCGGTCGGGCAAACGCATAAAATGCTTCTCTTTATCGCCCCCGCAACCGGAGTACACACATGGGTCTGGAACTCGTCTCCCCCGGCAAGAACCCGCCGGAAGAAATCAACGTCATCATCGAGATCCCGAAGGATTCCGAGCCGGTCAAGTACGAAGTGGACAAGGACACCGGCGCGATCTTCGTCGACCGCATCCTCTCCACCCCGATGCGCTACCCCTGCAACTACGGCTACGTGCCGAGCACCCTGTGTGGCGATGGCGACCCGGCCGATGTGCTGGTGGTGCTGCCGCTGCCGTTGATCCCCGGTTCGGTGGTGCGTTGCCGTCCGGTCGGCGTGCTGAAGATGAGCGATGAAGCCGGCAGCGACGAGAAGATCCTGGCCGTGCCGATCTCCAAGGTGTTCAGCGGCTACGCCCACGTGGAAGACATCGCCCAGGTGTCCAGCCACTGGCTGGAGCGCATCGGCCACTTCTTCGAGCATTACAAGGACCTGGAGAAGGGCAAGTGGGTCAAGCTGGACGGCTGGGCCGGCGCTGCCGAAGCCAAGGCGATCCTGGTCGAAGCCCACCAGCGTTACCTCGACGGCAAGGCCTGAGCCTTCCGGCCATCGCCCTGGCCCCCCGCCAGGGCGATGCGGTTCACGGTTCGGCCTTGTGGCACATCTCTCGTCACGCCGAATCGGTTAAATTGCGACACTTCACATCGACCATGGCCGTGCCATGGTCCGCCAGGGGAACGTGTCGTGCGCATTCTGTTTGTTGGGGACGAGGCCAGCCTACCGGCTGAGCTGAGCGAATTCATTGCCGATCTTGGGGAAGAGTGGCACACCACCACCGTTGTCGACGGCCACGCCGCGATGGCGGCCGTGGCAGGTTCATCGCTGGATGCGGTGATCGTCAGCCCCTACCTGCCCGACATGGATGCCACCACGCTGCTCGGTCAGATCCGTACGTTGCGTCCGGAAACCATCCGCGTCGCACTCATCGACGCCCAGCAGGGCAACCGCCCGCCGCCGGCGCGGCTGATCGGCATCGCCCACCGCTTCCTGCCGCTGCCGCTGGCACCGGAAGTGCTGCTGGAGGCGCTGAGCAGCCTGGAAGAACTGCGCGAACTGCTGGACAGCCCGCGACTGCGCGATGCCATCGGCCGCATCGAGAAGCTGCCCTCGCCGCCGCACCTCTACATGAGCCTGACCCGCGCGCTGGAGCACGATGACGATGCCGACAGCAACGAAGTGGCCAAGCTGGTCGCTGCCGACCCGGCCATCGCGGCCAAGGTCCTGCAGCTGTCCAACTCGGCGTTCTTCAGCAGCGGCCGCACCATTTCCGATTTGCGCACGGCGGTGACCCGGCTGGGCCTGTCGACCCTGCGCGACCTCGTGCTGGCCAGCGAAGTGTTTTCGGCCTCCACCCTGTCCGCCGCCGAGCGCAATGCGTTGCAGCAGCGTGCCCTGCTCGCCTCGCGGCTGGCCGCACGCCTGCTGCCGGCGTCCAGCGCCGAGCTCGGCGCTACCGCCGCGCTGCTGGCCGACATCGGCCTGCTGTTGCCTGGCGTGCGCAACGAACGCACCGAACCTGCCGTGCCAGGCGCCGAAGACGGTCGGCCGGGCCATGCCGAGGCGGGTGCGTACCTGCTGGGGCTGTGGGGCCTGCCGATGCCGATCGTGGAAGCGGTCGGCTTCCACCTGCAGCCGCAACGTTCGAACACCCGCAGTTTCTGGGTCACCGGCGCGGTGCATGTGGCGCTGGCGCTGGTCAACGGCGAAGCGGTGGACGAGGACTACCTGCAGCGCGCCAACGTGCTGCACAAGCTGCCGGAGTGGCGTGAGCACGCCAACGCGTTGATGGGATTGTCGCCGGCGGAGGCCTGAGCGCCACCCGGGTAACTGACATTGGACTGAGGCCCACCTCGTTCTACGCGAAGGCGGGGCGCGGTGACTGGCGGACTGACAGGGGCCGCCGAGCGTGGCTCGGCGCTACCAGCCTCCGGGCTACCGGCAAAGAAAAGGGGCGGACCTTGCGGTCCGCCCCTTTTCATTTACGCAACAGTGCTTCGATGGATCAGAAGCGCTGGGTGTACTTCATGTACAGGAAGCGACCGACATCGAAACCGCCGTAGTAGGCGAAGGCGCTGTTCGGAGCCGAGTACTGCAGTGCGCCACGGTGATCGAACACGTTGTTCGCGCCGACAGCGATGGTGGCATCCCACGGTGCGGTGTAGCTCACCTGCAGATCGTGGAAGGTGTTCGAACCGGTCTTGCGGATCGGTGCCGTCTCGCCATTCTGGAAGCGGTCCGGATCGGTGCAGCCGATCGCGATGCACGACTCCGCCATGCCCGAGTAGTAACGCGCGGTCCAGTTGACGCCGAAATCACCCTTGGTCCAACCGATGGTGGCGTTGGAACGGATGCGGAACAGGCCCGGGGTACCGACCTGACCGATGGTGATGGTGTTGCCGGCGCTGTTCTGACCTTCCTCGTCGTACGACGACAGGTAGCTGGTCTGCCAGTCGATGTTGAAGTTGCCGATCGCCATTTCCGGCAGACGGTACTTCACACCCAGATCGTAACCTTCGGTTTCGACCTTGCCCAGGTTGGCGGTGCCGTAGGTCAGCGCGGTGATGTTGCCGGCCGGCGCACGAACCACGCTGGCGCAGCGCGAGGAATCACCCAGCACGTAGCAGTCACGCAGGATGCGGTCGACGCTGTCCGGAATGATCATGTCGCTGATTTCGTACTTGTACCAATCCAGCGAGATGTCCAGGCCCTGCACCCAACGCGGGCTCCAGACCAGGCCAGCGGTGTAGCTCTTGGACGTTTCCGGGCTCAGGTTCGGGTTGGCACCCGAGATGAACTGGTCGTTGGTGGCGCACGGCAGGGTGGCGCACGGGGCGTTGCCCTGGCCCAGCTGCACGTAGTTGGCCGGCACGCCGGCGGCGGTGCAGGCGGCATTGCCGGCAACACTGCCCGGAGCGCCCACGCCGCACGGATCGATGTAGCTTTCGAAGCTCGAGCTCAGGCCACCGTACAGGTCGTTGATGGTCGGTGCGCGGAAGCCCTCGGCGTAGGTGCCGCGGACCAGCAGCTCGTCGATCGGACGCCAGGTCACGCCGAACTTGCTGTTGAGGGTGTCACCGAAGTTGCTGTAGTCCGAGTAACGGGTCGCCATGTTCAGCGACAGTTCCTTGGCGAACGGCATGTCCGACAGGATCGGCACGTTCAGCTCGAGGTAGGCCTCGTTCAGGTCGTACTCGCCACGGGTCGGCTTCTGGCCCAGGCCGGTGGACATGCCCGACTGCGCGAAGGCGTCCGGCACGTAGCTGCCTTCTTCCTTGCGGTGCTCCACGCCCACGGCGAAGCCGAGGTCACCGGCCGGCATGGTCACGATGGAACCGGCCAGGTTGGCGGTGAAGCTGGTGGTCTTGGTCTCACCACGGGTGGTGAAGGTCGGGAACAGGAATTCCTGCAGCGCCGGGTCAGCCAGCGAACCCTGGCCTGCAACGCCGTACGGCAGCAGCGGGTTCCACGGACGGCAGTCGCCCACGATCGGGTTGGCTGCGGTGCCGCAGGTTGCCACGCCGGCGCTGTTGATGAACGACGGGCCCAGGGCCTGCTCGGTGGAGATCAGGCTGGCATCACCACGCTGGGTGACGATCGACTCGTTGCGGTTGTACAGCGCGCCGACGTCCCAGTCGAAGGTCTTGCCGGCGAAGTCGAAGAAGCCGCTGATGGTCGGCGCGAAGCGCGTGGTCTTCAGCTGGCTTTCGGTGGTGCGCGGCACTTCCCACAGGCGGCGACGGAAATCGATGTCCTGGCCCAGCGGATTGAAGGCGCTGTCAGCCGACAGCGGGGTGCCGAAGGCCTGCGACTGGTACGGGTAGCCGGCGATCTGCTGGAACGTGTTGCGCTCGTTGTAGAGCACATCGGTGTTCAGGCTGATCGAGTCGGTGAAGTCGTAGGTACCGTTGATGTACAGCGACTTGCGCTCCACGCCGGTCAGCGCGGTCATCTGCTGGTTGGCGTTGGACCACTCATTCTGGGTCAGCGGGTGGTAATCAGCCGCATTCAGCGGGTTGCCACCGGCGTTCAGGGTCTGCCACACGGCCGACGCGCTTTCGCAGTTGTACACATTCGGGTTGCACCAGCTGCCGTTCTGGCTCAGTGCGCTCCAGGTGGCCGGGGTCGAGTTCGGACCGCGGTTGCCGTCCTTGCTGTACCAACGGTCCTTGGCGAAGACCGGATCGGCCTTGTTGTACTCAGCCGACAGGGTCAGGCTGCCGCGCTCGCCGGTCGCACCCAGGGTCATCGAGTACTGTTCGGTGTTGCCGTCGCCTTCGCCGTACTGACCGAAGTAGGCAGTGGCTTCGCCACCTTCCACGTTCTTGCGGGTGATCACGTTGACCACGGCGGCAATCGCGTCGGAACCGTAGATGGCCGAGGCGCCGTCCTTCAGCACTTCGATGCGCTCCACGGCGCCCATCGGGATCTGCGACAGATCCTGCAGGCCCGAGGTGGTCGCGCCGAGGCGCTTGCCGTTCATCAGCACCAGGGTGCGCTCAGCGCCCAGGTTGCGGATATCGACGTAGTAGCCACCCACGTTCTCACCCGAAGCCAGCGACTCCGAACGGGAGATCGCCGGGGAACCGGCCGAGGTCAGGTTGTTCAGCACGTCGGCGACCGAGGAGAAGCCCTGCTTTTCCAGGCTCTCGCGGCTCAGCGTCAGGACCGGCTGCTGGGTTTCAACGTTGGCTGCGCGGATGCGCGAGCCGGTGACCGAGATGCGATCCAGGTCGGTGGTGCCTGCTGCGGCTTCCTGCGCCGAGGCGAAGCTCGGGCTCAGCGCCAGCGCAATGCCGGCCGGCAGCATGCCCAGCCGCACGGCGGGGGTACGGAAATTCATGTCTCTCTCCAAGGTACGTTAGTGGCGTGTTAAAACGCCATCAAACGTTACGATTGTGTTGCGATCCTTGGTTTGCGTGATGCAGCGAGAGACTTTGCCGAATGTGGCGACAGCTTGGCGGCACTTTCACGATAATGCGACGCGGACGTACCAAAACGGGCGCGGAAGGCCCGTGCGAAGCTGCAGCAGTTGTCGAATCCGCTGGCCGAGGCGACTTCGCCGATCATCATGTCCGTATCGCGCAGCAGGTCGGCCGCGCGTTCCAGCCGCAGCCGTGCCGACAGGGCCTGCGGGCTTTCTTCGTACAGGCTCTGGAAGGTCTTGGACAGGTACCAGCTGGAGAAATTGGTCAGTTCCGCCAGTTCACCGATGCGCACCACGCGGTGGCTGTTGCCTTCCAGGTACAGGCGGGCCCGCTGCATGCGACCGAACACCTGGCGCTTGCGGCTGCGCGAGCGGCCCGGGCACCGCTGCACGGTACCGGCCATCGTGCGCTGCAGCGACGCGAGGTGCAGCAGCATCGGGCGCAGCGCCTGGGCCGGCAGGCCACTGTCCAGCGCATCGCGCCACAGCCGCAGCGCAACGCGCAGCTCGGCCGGCTTCATCAGGCCGCGGCCGGCATACAGGCCGCAATCGGCAAGCTCCATCAGCATGCGCATGGCGTCGGCGTTCAGCGCCAGGCCGATGCACAGGCCACTGCGGCCGGCCTGCACCAGCGGACGCGATTCCTTCTCGAACGCGATCCACTCGCCACGGCGCATCCGGAACCGCCCCTCCTTGGCCTCCACCCACGCACTGCCGCGGACCTGGATCCACACGGTGAAACAGCTACCGGCGGTCTGCAGGCTGCCCAGGCGGGCCACGCTCAGGCAGATCGGCGTCGCGTCATCGGGCGACTTGTCGAGGGAGATCGTTTGACCGCGATCGGCCAGGGAGAGCTGACGCATGGAGCACCACGTATTTGCCAATACAGGGTGTCTGTTTTGCCAAATGAGGCGTCAGCGGTCAGGACGTTGCGACGACTTCGTGGCGAAATCGACACGATGTCGGTACGAAAAACTTACGAAACCATTTATGGCTTTATTTTCAAAGACTTGACGAAGGCAGGGAAGACCTCGGCGGGCTGCTCGGTCAGCGGCATCACGCCGATGTCGGCGCCGTCGGTCACTGCCAGCGACACATACACGTCATTTCCGTCAAAGCTGCTGCTGAATCCATTGCCCGCACTGAGCCGGGTCGCATCCAGGCAGCGCGAAACTGCCTCGGCTCCGCTTCCGATGCGCAGCAGGCCGGAGCTGCACGTCGCCGATTCATCCAGATAGTCGACGCGTCCGCTGCCGGCCACCGACCACGCACGGTAGCGCCAGCGCGAGGGCTTGTCGGCGCTCAGCTGCTGCACGCTGGCAGGGCTCAGCGACGCATCCACCGACCACAGGCCGCTGGCGCCCAGGTGGGTGAACACCACGCGCTTCTGTTCGCCATCGAAGCGGGCCTGCGAGACGCCGTAAAGCGTCGCCAGCCGCTGCCAGTTGCGGCGGTCATACAGGCTCAACCGCGTGCGCTGGTCATCGCCGCGCTCGATCAGCAGCAGCCGGTCGGGATCATCGGTGTACAGCGCCTGCAAGGGGCGGGCGACCGGCACCGGCAGCACCCGCAGTTGTTCGTCGCGCGGCGTGATTTCATAGACATGGGGAACCCCCTGGTCGTCTCGCCCCAGCACCAGCAGATGGCGGCTGTCGGTGGACCACGCCGGAGGCTGCCGGGTATCCGGACGCAGCCCCTCGATCGGTCGCAGCGACGACGGATGCTGCAGATCCGCCCACCACAGCGCGTAACTGCCGGACCGGTCCGAAGCAAACACCAGCTGGCGATCATCGGGGGCCAGCATCGGCTGGCTGTCGCGGCTGCTGGAGGCAAACAGCCGCTGCGCGGCGGCGGGCCCGTTCACCGGCACCTTGTACAGGCCGAACTGCGCCTTGCGATGCACGAACGCCAGCAGGTTGGCCGATCTGGCCACTGCCGGCCACTGCGCGTCGTCCAGGCCGAGGTCGCGCAGCGTGCGTGACTCGCTGTCCAGTTGATACAGGCGCGCTTCGCTGTCCACCCGGCGACCGAACACGATCTGGCGGCTGTCACCCAGCCAGGCCCAGCCACGGAACTCGGCGGCATCGTCGGTCAGCTGTTCCAACGGCCCGCCTTCGGCCGGCATCCGCCACAGGTCACCGATCTGCGGGTTGCGCACGAACACCAGCCAGCGCCCGTCCGGCGAAATCCGCGGGGCGTAATCGAAATCGTCCTTGTGCGCGGCGTACGGCAACGCCTGCCAGCGCCCACTGGCAAGGTCCAGCACGCGGATCCCGCGGTGCGCGAAGACGCCCACCATGCTGCCGAACACCAGCCCGCGCCCGTCCGGCGTCCAGTCGAAACTGAGCAGCTCGGTGCCATCGCAGCGTGTCGCCTGGCGCAGGTTGCCGCCGGTGGCACTGGCGATCAGCACTTCGCAGCGGCCATCGCCAAAGAAGCGCGCAAACGCGATCTCGCGACCATCCGGTGACCAGTTCGGGAAGCGGTCCACCGCCCCATCCGGCCGCTCCACCAGGGTGCGCGCCGGCGCATTGCCGGAGGTCTGCACCTTGATCTGGCCGCCGCCCTCTTCCTCGCTGGCTTCGTAGGCGACCTGCGATCCATCCGGCGACAGCGTGGGATAGGTCTGGAAGCCCGCGCTGGCGGTGATCAACCGATACGGACGCTGTGGGCTGCCGATCACCCGCGTGCCGTTCTCCACCGCCGCATCCACCGCCGAGGGAGCCGTACTGCGATGCATCAGCATCCAGCCCATCACCCCCAGAGCCAGCACCATTGCCAGTCCGATCCCCAGCAGCACCCAACGGCGGATGCGCCGCCAGCCCCGTCGCGGGCGCACCGGCGCCAGCAGCAGCGCATCGGCGGGGATCGTCGCAGCGTCGATCGCGCCCGGCGTGGCCACCGAGGTCGCCGGCTGATCGCCCAAGGGCGGCAGGACGCCGGACGCGGCCGACAGCGGCTGCGCTGCACCAGGGTCCACCGGACTCACCGCACTCACCGCCACCAGCAGGCGGTAGCCGGTCTTGGCGATGGTTTCGATGTAGGGCGTGCCCGCTTCATCGTCGCCAGCGAACGCCTTGCGCAGCTGGGTCACGGCCTGGGTCAGCACATCGTTGGTCGGCAGCGTGTCCGGCCAGACCTCGGCGAACAGCTCATCGCGGGTGACCACCCGTCCATTGCTGCGCACAAGCACACGCAGCACGCCCACCGCCTTCGGGGTGAGCCTGCGAAGTCGCCGCGCGCCGGGCACCTGCACTTCGCGTGACGACAAGGTCACGGTGCATTCGCCGATGCGCAGGACATCTGCATCATGGAAAGGGCTGTCGCTGATGGTCATCTATCTCGAACGCGGGCGGCAGGCGGGATGCCAGCAGGCGAGCGTGAGTGACCAGAAAGGGCAATCGCGAACAGCCAGACTCTGCAAACAGCATGAACCCATAACGCAAATGAATCGAAGCGCGCGAATACTAGCCTATGCGAGTTAACCGCACATGCTGCGGCGGACATCAGGCACTCTCTCGCCCACGTATTCAGATAATCAGTTTCACTATTCGCGCCTTCCGGGGCGCGATTTTTTTATCTGCCATTCATTTTCGTTGATGCTCGAGCATGGTCAGACCGACCAGCCGGGAGACCACCAGCGCCACGTACATGACCCCGCAGAACTGCGCCAGCATTACCAATGCGCGGGCCTGGGGGTGCACCGGCACCACGTCACTGAGGCCGACGCCGGACAATAAGCTGAAGCTGAGATAAAGCAGCTCCATCCACGTGCGGAATTCGGTGTTGCTGGTGGCCAGGAAACTGCCCGGATACCACTGCTGGCAGACCGAAAACGCGAACGCGAACGCCCAGGCCAGCAAGGTAAATGTCGCACCCGCGGCGAACAGTTCGTCGCGGGTGACTTTATGGTCCTGCAGCATGTAGGCGATCAGCGCGCCGGCGGTATAGAAGTACAGCAGGCTCTCCAGCAGCTGCGCGGTGGTACCGAGCGCGGTCTTGCCGAGCAGCACCGCCGCGATGGAGAACACCACCGATGGAATGGCCAGCAGCAGGGCCAGCCAGGTGCCCAACGGGCTGCGCTGCACCACCCACAGGGCGAGCCCGAGCACCGCGATGCCGAACGTCCCCACCGCCGCCCGCCCCGCGGCGGTGTCATCCATCGCCGGGTACACCAGCACGCCCAGCAGCTGCACGCCGAGCAACCAGGCGGACGGATGGCGACGGGCGATGGCGAGCCAGCGGAGGGTGGGCGGGATGGACATGGCGCGGCCTTGGGGAACGATGGGCGGAGGATACCGGGAGGCCATGTGACGACCAACGATCGTCACCCACTGGAAGCTGCGGTCGTCATGTGGCAGGGCCTGCAGCGGACTGCCCGCGTACTTCCTGGCTGATCTTCATCGAGCAGAACTGCGGGCCGCACATCGAGCAGAAGTGGGCGCTCTTGTGCGCGTCCCTGGGCAGGGTCTGGTCATGCAGCTCCCTGGCCTTCTCAGGGTCCAGCCCGAGGTGGAACTGGTCTTCCCAGCGGAATTCGAAGCGGGCCTTGCTGAGCGCGTTGTCGCGCACCTGCGCGCCGGGGTGGCCCTTGGCCAGGTCCGAGGCATGGGCGGCGATGCGATAGGCCATGATGCCGTCGCGCACGTCCTGGCGGTTGGGCAGGCCCAGGTGCTCCTTGGGGGTGACGTAGCAGAGCATCGCCGTGCCGTACCAGCCGATCATCGCCGCACCGATGGCACTGGTGATGTGGTCGTAGCCCGGCGCGATGTCGGTGGTCAGCGGACCCAGGGTATAGAAAGGCGCCTCGCCGCATTCGCGCAGCTGCCTGTCCATGTTCTCCTTGATCAGGTGCATCGGCACATGGCCCGGGCCCTCCACCATCACCTGCACGTCGTGCTGCCAGGCAACCTTGGTCAACTCGCCAAGGGTTTCCAGTTCAGCGAACTGCGCGGCGTCGTTGGCATCGGCGATGCAGCCCGGGCGCAGCCCGTCGCCCAGCGAAAACGTTACGTCGTAGGCCTTCATGATCTCGCAGATGTCATCGAAATGGGTATGCAGGAAGTTCTCCCTGCGATGCGCCATGCACCATTTGGCCAGGATGCTGCCGCCGCGCGAGACGATGCCGGTGACCCGGCCTGCGGTCAGCGGGACGTGGGCCGCGCGCACGCCGGCGTGCACGGTGAAGTAGTCCACGCCCTGCTCCGCCTGTTCGATCAAGGTATCGCGGAACACCTCCCAACTGAGGTCTTCGGCGCGACCACCGACCTTCTCCAGTGCCTGGTAGATCGGCACGGTGCCGATCGGCACCGGTGAATTGCGGATGATCCATTCACGCGTCTCGTGGATATGTTTTCCGGTGGACAGGTCCATCACCGTATCCGCGCCCCAGCGGATCGCCCAGACCAGTTTCTCCACTTCTTCGGCGATCCCCGAGGACACCGCGCTGTTGCCGATGTTGGCGTTGATCTTGGTCAGGAAGTTGCGGCCGATGATCATCGGCTCGCTTTCCGGATGGTTGATGTTGTTGGGCAGCACCGCGCGCCCACGCGCGATCTCGCTGCGCACGAACTCCGGCGTGATCACCCGCGGGATGGCGGCACCGAAAGACGCTCCCGGATGCTGCTGCAGCAGGCCGGCGTCCTGCACCGCCTGCAGGCGCTGGTTCTCGCGGATCGCAACGAACTCCATCTCCGGGGTGATCAGGCCGGCACGCGCGTAGTGCATCTGGGTCACGTTGGCGCCTGCGCGTGCGCGCAGCGGCTGATGGCGCGTCGGGAAGCGCACCGCGTCCAGCCTCGCATCGCGTTCGCGCGAACGCCCGAACACCGAGCCCAGGCCGTGCTGCGGCCCGCTGTCGGCACGTTCTTCGATCCACTCCCGGCGCAGCGCAGGCAGGCCCGCCGCCAGGTCGATGTGTACTTCGGGATCGGTGTAGGGACCGGAGGTGTCATACACCGCCAGCGGTGCGTTCTCACCGCCGCCGAAGGTGTCCGGCGTCGGGCTGAGCACGATCTCGCGCATCGGCACCCGCAGGTCCGGGCGTGAGCCGGCCACGTGGATCCTGCGCGAGCCCGGGATCGGCCGGGTAACGGATTCGGAAAGCTGCTGCGCCTGCTGCTGCAGGTCCTCGTACGGTGCATTCATCGGGCTTCGTCCAATCAGGTTCGGGGACGAAGCGGCGGTGCAACGACGCACGCGCGCCGACCCCCGCCTGGGGCCCACGCACGGACGGCATTGCAAAGCTTCCCTACGCCGGTATGAGCCGGATCAGGTTCCAAGGGACTATCTCAACCACGGTCATCGACCGCGGTACCCCCGCTTCGGGGCGCATTACAGCACAACCCGGCTGTCGCTGCCGACACCCTGACAGGGTCGTGACGACGCGGCGGTTACCATCACGCCGCGCGTTGTCGCGCCTGCGTATGCAGGCAGATGGCCTGCCGCCGCCCTCCCCGTTGCTGGCATTACGCCGGCGATACACTGCAAGCTTCTGCTCGCTCCCTCATTCACTGATCGGAGAAGCCCCTTCATGGTGTTTCGAATTTCCATCGCACTGGTCGCTGTCCTGGTGCTGCTCGCCGGGCTCACGCCCGACGCCTTCAATTCCGTCGTGCAGACGGTACTGGCCGAAGTGGTACGCGGCGCCGGCTGGCTGTACCTGCTGGTCGTGTTCCTCGCCCTGTCCTTCCTGCTGTACCTGGCGTTTGGCCGCTTCGCCAACCTGCGCATCGGCGGCGAAGATGCCGAGCCGGACTTCTCCCGCGCCAGCTGGATGTCGATGCTGTTTGCCGCCGGCATGGGCATCGGCCTGGTGTTCTGGGGCGCCGCCGAGCCGGTCTCGCACTTCGTCAAGCCGCCGGAAGGCCTGGAGCCGATGGGCATGGAAGCGGCGCGTGCATCGATGCGCTACGCCTTCTTCCACTGGGGCCTGCACCCGTGGGCCATCTACGCACTGATCGGCCTGGCGATGGCCTGGTTCCAGTTCAACCGCAATGGCCGCGGGCTGGTCAGCGACATGCTGCAGCCGATCATCGGCCACCACCATCGCGGCTGGATCGGCCAGTTGGTCAACATCGCCGCGGTGGTCGCCACCGCGATCGGCGTGGCCACCACGCTGGGCTTCGGCACCATCCAGATTGCCGCCGGACTGGAGCGGGTGTTCGGCATCCCGTCCAACGTGCCGACCCAGATGGTGATCATCGCCGTTGCCTTCGTGCTGTACATGGCATCGACCATGAGCGGCGTGGACCGCGGCATCAAATGGCTGTCGAACTTCAACCTCGGCCTGGCGGCCTTGTTGCTGGCCATGGTGCTGGTACTGGGCCCCACCGGTTTCATCTTCGATACGTTCACCACCACGCTGGGGTCCTACCTCAACCAGCTGGTAACGATGAGCCTGCGCATGTCGCCGTTCTCCGGCAGCACGTGGGTGGTCGACTGGACGATCTTCTACTGGGCATGGTGGATCGCCTGGGCGCCGTTCGTGGGCGCGTTCATCGCCCGCATTTCGCGCGGCCGCAGCGTGCGCGAGTTCGTGGTCGGGGTGGTCATCGCGCCGACCGTGCTGGGCTTCATCTGGTTCTCGGTGTTCGGCGGTACCGCGCTGTGGTCGCAGATCTTCGGCCATGTCGACCTGGTGGCCGCGCTGGGCAATGGCTACGAAACGGTGCTGTTCACCATGTTCGACAGCCTGCCGTTGCCGCTGGTCCTGGCCAGCGTGGCGCTGGTGTTGTTGATGATCTTCTTCGTGACATCGGCCGATTCAGCGGTCCTGGTGCTGGCCAGCATGTCCACCGATGAGGCCGGTGATCCGCCGCTGAAGCGCAAGGTCGCGTGGGGCGTGGCGATTGCATTGATTGCCGCGGCACTGCTGCTGGCCGGCGGGTTGTCGGCGCTGCAGGGAATGATCACCATCGCCGCGCTGCCGTTTGCGCTGTTGATGATCCTGGTGATGGTGTCGCTGTATCGGGTGCTGGATCAGGAATGGACGCGCGAACGGCGCAAGGCGCAGCGCGCGCGGCAGATGATCGAGTCGTGGATCGAACGCGAGATGGCGGCGCAGGAAGAGACGCGGCAGGAAGCCGGGCGCGCGGCTGAGCGCGACTGACGTGGCGTGTTGGGTGGGTTGCCGGGCTTGCAGCCCGGCGCCTGCTTTGAAGCGACGGCGTCACGAGCAACAGCGTGGAGATGTTGGGTTGGTGGGGCGGGGTGGGTTGGCGGGGGACGGCAGAAGCCGCATCCTGCGGGCCTCG
>NZ_DAMBRS010000022.1:0-32134 GCF_032054965.1 Stenotrophomonas chelatiphaga
GGGACGTACTTGCGCGTGCCCCGCACAGCCTCCCCGCCCGACCCACCCCCAGCTCCAGCTGCATCAAAGCCCACCCGCGAGGGGGTTCCACCCGTTCGACCCCCGCAGTCAGCACGATCAACACGCAGCATCACGCACGCTTCGCCATCCAGTAACCCGCTGGGCGCGATGGTGGACCTGCGCCGGCCAAGGCGCCTCCTTACAAGCCGCGAGTACGATCATGGGCACCCAGAACAAAGACGACATGGGCAAGCAGCAGGACAAACCGCAGCAGGGCCGCCAGCAGCAGCAACAGCAACAGCAGCCCGATCAGAAAAAGCCCGGCAAGCAGCCGGACCCGCAGCAGGGCAGCAAGCAGCAGCGCTGAGCCAACGCGTGGGAATCCCTGCGAATGCCGGCCGAAAGGCCGGCATTCCTGTATCCGGCATACCGCAGCCAGATCGCTCAGTCCGGGATCGGCAGGCTCCAGGTCTCTTTGACCTCTTCCATCACGATGTAGCTCTTGGACTCGCGCACGTGCGGCAGGGTCAGCAGCGTGCTGCCCAGCAGCTTGCGGTAGGAGGCCATCTCACTGATGCGCGCCTTCAGCAGGTAGTCGAAATCACCCGAGACGAGGTGGCATTCCAGCACGTTGGGCAGCTTCAGCGCGGCGCGGCGGAACTCTTCGAAGATGTCGCCGGACTTGTAGGCCAGGCTGATTTCCACGAACACCAGCAGGCTGGCCTTCAGTGCAGTGGGATCCAGGTGGGCGTGGTAGCCGGTGACCACCCCTTCGCGTTCCAGCCGGCGCACCCGCTCGGTGCACGGCGTGGTCGACAGGCCGACGCGTTCGCCCAGCTCGGTAAAGGAAATACGCCCTTCGGCCTGCAGGATCCTTAGGATTTTCCTGTCAATTTTGTCCAGTTCGCGGGTGCGGGTGGCCACGGTATCGCCCTGTGCAGGTGGTTTTCAGGGAAATATGCTGCTCCGCTTTCATAAAACGCGCAAATTCGCTGGATCGGCCTGACTATACTTCTCCGATTATGGTCCCGGCGTGCTCCTGCGCAGGGAATTGATCGGGTTGGAGAGGTCTCATGCGCGTTCTCATCCTCGGCAGCGGCGTCATCGGCACCACCAGTGCCTGGTACCTGCGCCAGGCCGGTTTCGAAGTCACCGTCCTCGACCGCCAGCCGGGACCGGCGCTGGAGACCAGCTTCGCCAATGCCGGCCAGCTGTCGTTCGGCTACACCTCGCCGTGGGCGGCGCCAGGCGTGCCGAAGAAGGCGATCGGCTGGCTGTTCGAGAAGCATGCGCCGCTGGCAATCCGCCCGGGCATGGACCTGGCCCAGTACCGCTGGCTGTGGCAGATGCTGCGCAACTGCACCCAGGAACGCTATGCGATCAACAAGGCGCGCATGGTCCGCATGTCCGAATACAGCCGGGACTGCCTGAACCAGCTGCGCGCCGAGACCGGCATCGACTACGAGGGGCGCGACCTGGGCACCACCCAGCTGTTCCGCACCCAGCAGCAGCTGGATGCCTCGGCGCAGGACATCGAAGTGCTGGCGCAGTACGGCGTGCCGTACGAGGTGCTGGACCGTGCCGGCATCGTGGCCGCCGAACCGGCGCTGGCCCACGTGGATGGCTTGGTCGGCGCGCTGCGCCTGCCGCGCGACCAGACCGGTGACTGCCAGTTGTTCACCCGGCGCCTGGCCGCGATGGCGGCCGAGGCCGGCGTGGAATTCCGCTACGACGTGGACATCGCCGGGGTCGAGCGCGAGGGCGACCGCATCACCGGCGTGCGCGTGGACGGCAAGCTGGAAACCGCCGATCACTACGTGGTGGCGCTGGGCAGCTACTCGCCCGCGTTGGTGGCGCCGTTGGGGCTGGACCTGCCGGTATACCCGCTCAAGGGCTACTCGCTGACCCTGCCGATCACCGATCCGGCGATGGCACCGACGTCCACCATCCTGGACGAGAGTTACAAGGTCGCTGTCACCCGCTTCGACAACCGCATCCGGGTCGGTGGCATGGCCGAAGTGGCCGGCTTCGACCTGTCCCTGTCGGCGCGGCGCCGGCAGACGCTGGAGCGGGTGGTGCGTGACCTGTACCCGAAGGGCGGCGATCTGTCGCGCGCCGAGTTCTGGACCGGACTGCGCCCGGCAACGCCGGATGGTACGCCGGTGATCGGCGCCACGCCGTTGCGCAACCTGTTTCTCAACACCGGCCACGGCACCCTGGGCTGGACCATGGCGTGCGGGTCCGGCCGTTACCTGGCCGACCTGATGAGCGCGCGCCAGCCGCAGATCAGCACCGAAGGCCTGGACATTTTCCGTTACGGCGGCAAAGGCGCCGTCGCCGCGCACGCGGAGCGTCGCTGATGCGCCCTGCACGTGCGTTGATCGACCTGGATGCGCTGCGCGGCAACTACCGCCTGGCGCGCGAATTGGGCGGCGGCAAGGCGCTGGCGGTGGTCAAGGCCGATGCCTACGGCCACGGTGCGGTGCGCTGTGCGCAGGCGCTTGAAGCGGAAGCCGATGGCTTCGCGGTGGCGACCATCGAAGAAGCGCTGGAACTGCGTGCGGCCGGTATTTCGGCCCCGATCCTGCTGCTGGAAGGTTTCTTCGACGCCAGCGAACTGCCGCTGATTGCCGAACACGGGCTGTGGACCGCCGTCGGATCGCCGTGGCAGGTCGAGGCGCTGGCCGCCTTCGACAGTCCGCTGGCGCTGACGGTATGGCTGAAGCTGGACAGTGGCATGCACCGGCTTGGGCTGGACGTGGATGCCTTCCGCGCCGCGCATGCACGCCTGTCCGCGCTGCCGCAGGTCGGTCGCATCGTGATGATGACCCACCTGGCGCGTGCCGATGAACTGGACAGCGAACGCACCCACGAACAGGCGGCCGTGTTTGCAACGGCCACGGCCGGGCTGGCCGGCGAAACCAGCATCTGCAATTCACCGGCGCTGCTGGGCTGGCCGGATGTGCGCAGTGACTGGGTGCGTCCGGGCCTGATGCTGTACGGCGCCAACCCGTTGGCGGTCGATTCAACGGTGACCACGCGCCTGCGTCCGGTGATGAACATGCGTTCGAAGGTGATCGCCGAGCGCTGGATCGAAGCAGGCGAGCCGGTCGGTTACGGAGCACGCTTCGTGGCCAGCCAGCGTACCCGCGTGGGCGTGGTGGCGATGGGCTATGCAGACGGCTACCCGCAGTTCGCACCCAATGGCACGCCGGTGGTGATCGATGGCCAGCCGGGCGCGCTGATCGGCCGGGTGTCGATGGACATGCTGACCGTCGACCTGACCGCGCACGCCCAGGCAGGCGTGGGCAGCGAGGTGCAGTTGTGGGGCGGGCAGGCACTGAGCCTGGCCGAGCTGGCGCCGCGCTGCGGGGTCAGTGCCTACCAGCTGCCGTGCGCGGTGAAGCGGGTGCGCCGGGAGTATGTGGAAGGGTGAGGGAAAAGCGTGACGACGCGTGATCGTCACGCACCAGTGCCGGGGGCAGGGTAGTCACCCACCGCAGCGTGCCTGCGTTGATCAGTTCGCGGCGATCCGCTTGGCCAGGTCGCGGCGCACCCAGTCGTCGATCAGCTTCTTTTCGTAGCGCAGCGGGTCACTGCTGCTCTGCATGCCGGTGCTGCCATGCAGGAAGCCGGAGTCGCGCAACGCGGCTTCGCCCTGGTCCAGTACCTGCCCGTCCGCGCCTTTCAGGGCGTACTGCAGGGTGATGCGCGGCGGGTAGATGTCGCGCATGATCCGGATGTCGCTGGCGCGCGGGCCGTGCCACGGTTCGAAGTCGCCCGCGCGCTTGATGTCGACGAAGGTGATGTCCAGCGTCTGCCCCGGCTGCAGGGTCTTTTCGGCTGATCTGCGCGCGTATTCGGCCAACTGGTAGACCCAGTTGCCGCGCTCGGCTTCGAAGCGGTTGGTGCTGTTGCGCAGTTCGGTGAAGGTCTTGGGGTCGTTCCACTTCACGCTGACCGGGCCGGCGGCTTCCAGCGCACGCGGCGCCTGCGGATCGGTGACGGTGCGCGGGGCGGCGAGCGCGGTCACGCTGGCCGTGGCGAGCAGGCCTGCCAGCAGCAGGCTGCGGGTGGAAAGGCGGCGCATTGCAGGCTCCCGCACCGCAGGGCGGCGCTGTAGGTGTGGACTGCAGTGTGGTCCCGCCCGGGCCTGCGGACAAGCGGCACCGCGTCATGGCCGGGCAGATGCTTACGGGCAGTTCATCACGCTTTGCATGACGCACGGCGCTTGACGCTGCGAATACGCAGTCTGGACCATGCTGTGGTCATTGCTACCCGGCGGCCCAAGCCCTTGTCCCCTGTGAATTCGACCCTGGAAGCCCTGCCCGCACATGCCGCCGCAGGCGGCGGAAGCCTGTACCAGCACGCGCTGGAGCGCATGCATGCGGGGTTCTGCGTGATCAAAGTCCTGTTCGACGAGCAGGATCGCCCGATGGACTACCTGTTCCTGGAGGTGAATCCCGCCTTCGAACGGCACACCGGGCTGGTGGATCCGGTCGGGCGGCGGATGAGTGAGCTGGAACCCAACCACGAAAAGGATTGGTTCACCATCTACGGCCACGTCGCGCGCACCGGTGAGGCGACCCAGTTCGAACTGGAGGCCAAGGCGCTGGGCCGCGCCTATTCGGTGGATGCCGTGCGGGTGGGCGCCGCCGGCGATGACACGGTCGCGGTGCTGTTCTTCGACGTCAGCGCACGCAAGCGGATGGAAGGCGAGCTGGGCGAAAGCGAGGCACGCTTCAGTGCCTTGGCCGACGGTCTGCCGATGCCGGTCTGGGTGCTGGATGAGCAGGGTCACTCGCGCTTCGTCAACAGCGCCTTTACCGAGTTCTTCGGCGGTGATGAAAACCGCGTGCCTGAAGATGTCTGGCGCGGGCTGGTGCATCCCGATGATGCATCGGTGTTCGAGTACGAACTGCGTGGCGCGCTGAGTGCGCAGCGTTCGATGAACGCCCTGGTGCGTGCACGCCGCGCGGACGGCGAATGGCGCTGGCTGGAGATGAACGCACGGCCGCGTTTCTCGCGCAATGGCCACTTCGTCGGCCTGGCCGGCAGCAGCCCGGACGTGACCGAACGCCGCGACATCGAACTGGCGCGCGAAGAACTGCTGCAGTCCGAGCGCACCGCGCGCGGGGCGGCGGAAAATACTGCGCGGCTGAAAGACGAATTCCTGGCCACGCTGTCGCACGAGCTGCGCACGCCGCTGACCACCATCCTGGGCTGGAGCGAACTGCTGCTGCAGCGGGTGGAAGCGGACAGCCCGCTGCGCAAGGGGCTGGGCGTGATCGCCAGCAGTGCCAATGCGCAGAAGCGCCTGATCTCGGACATGCTGGACCTGAGCAGCATGCTGCTGGGCAAGGTGCAGCTGGAAGTGGAAGTGCTGGACCTGGGCGAGCAGCTGCGCCAGGCAATGGGCGCGCAGGAACTGGTCGCCGAAGGCAAGGCGCTGGACGTGACCGTGGACGTGCCGGACCGGCCCTGCCTGGTGCTGGGCGATGCCACCCGCATGCAGCAGGTGTTGTGGAACCTGCTGTCCAATGCGATCAAGTTCACCCCGGCCGAAGGTGCGGTGACGTTGCGCCTGGAGGACCTGCCCGAAGGGTGGCAGGTGACGGTGCAGGACAGCGGCGACGGCATCGCGCCGGAGTTCCTCAACCACCTGTTCGGCCGCTTCCGCCAGGCCGATGGCACCACCACGCGCCGCCATGGCGGGCTGGGACTGGGACTGGCCATCGTGCAGCAGCTGGTCGAGCTGCATGGCGGCACCGTGGCTGCGGCGAGCGAAGGCCATGGCCACGGCGCCACCTTCACCGTGCGCCTGCCGCGCTACTCGCCCGACCAGGGATCGCGTCCGCTGCGGGAAGTGATCAGCGGCGGCCCGATCATCGAACGGATCGTCGAACCCTATCCGCTGCGCGGCCTGCACCTGCTGGCCGTGGAAGACCAGGTGGAAGTACTTGAATACCTGCGTCGCATGCTGGAAGAGCAGGGGGCAGCGGTCACCTCGGCCTCCTCCGCTGGCGAAGCGCTGGCGCTGCTGGATGAAAACCGGCACGAGCGCTTCGATGTGCTGCTGACCGATATCGGCATGCCGGGAATGGACGGCTATGGGCTGATCCGCACGCTGCGCGAGGACATGGGCGTGGACGCCGATGCGCTGCCGGCCGTGGCGGTGACCGCGCTGGCACGGGCCGATGACCGGCGTCGCGCGCTGGCATCGGGCTTCCAGGAACACGTGGCCAAGCCCTATTCGGTGGCCCAGCTGGTGGCTGCGGTACGCCACGTGCAGGCCACCGGCGAACGCACCGCCCTGCACTGATCGGGCGGTGGCGGTGAGCCGGGGATTGCCCGGCCCACGCAACCTTCAGTGTTCGAACAGCGACGCTTCGGCCTCGAAACGGCGCGCGTAGGCGCGTTCGTCGGCAACCCGGCTGACCTCCTCATCGGTGATGTCCGGCGCCCCGTAAACCGCATAGGCCACCGTGCCATCGCTGGTCTTGCCGACCTGATGCAGCCGGTACCGGGAGTGGCCGCCGCCGGTGTCTTCGGGATAGTGCACGGGGGGCTGGTTACCCTCCAGATCCATTTCGCTGTTGTCGACCACGCCACCGACGAACAAGGCACGCATTCGGTATCTCCAGAGCTGGGATGGGTACCCTTACCCTGACCGCTGGGACGTTCGGGCGGCATCAAGGGGATGTTCGGTTTTCGCAAAACGGTCGCGCACGGGGGCGGTGGCGCCGAGCCGGTACAATGGACGCCCCCTGAAGATTCCAAGGCTTACGTGCCCGATGGCCGCCCGCGACGACGCTCCCCTGCAGACCCTGTTCCTGCCGCTCTCCCAAGGCCTGCTGCGCTGGCCGGAAGGCCCGGTCGCCTTCCTGCGCGCGCGTGACGGCTGGCCGCTGCGCGAACAGGCGCAGGGCCGCGAAGTGGTCTGCGAGCAGAGCTTCGCCCCGTTTGCCAAGGCGCTGGAGTCGACCGGGATGGTGGTGTCGTCCGAGCTGGGCGCCGACCAGGCCGGCCGCTTCGGCTTGGTGCTGGTGCTGCCGCCGCGCCAGCGCGACGAAGCCCGTGCGCTGTTCGCCCGCGCGCTGCAGCTGGTGGCACCGGGTGGCACCATCGTCGCCTGCCAGCACAACGATGAAGGCGCACGCTCCGGCGAGGGCGACTTCAAGCAGCTGACCGGCCTGGGTGGCAGCCTGACCAAGAACCACTGCCGGGTGTACTGGAGCGCGCCGGCACAGGGCCAGCACGATGTCGAACTGGCCAGCCGCTGGGCACGCCTGGACGCGCCGCGCAGCATCCTCGGCGGCCGCTTCACCAGCCGTCCGGGCGTGTTCGCCTGGGACCGTACCGATCCGGCATCGGTGCTGCTGGCGGAAAACCTGCCGGCCGACCTGGCAGGACGTGCCGCCGACCTTGGCGCTGGCTACGGCTACCTGTCACGCGAGCTGCTGGAGCGCTGCCCGAAGATCACCGCGCTGGACCTGTACGAGGCAGAAGGCCGCGCGCTGGACCTGGCGCGGGTCAACCTGGCCGCGCCGCCGCGTGCGCTGCCGCTGCAGTTCCTGTGGCAGGACGTGACCGCCGGGATCGAACCCGGCTACGACGTGATCATCAGCAATCCACCGTTCCACACGCCGTCGCGGGAGAACCGCCCGGACATCGGCCAGCGCTTCATCGCGGTGGCGGCGCAGGCACTCAAGCGCGGTGGCCGCCTGTTCGTGGTGGCCAACCGCCACCTGCCGTATGAAAACGTGCTCAACGACAGCTTCGGCACGGTGCGGGTGCTGGCCGAACGCGATGGCTTCAAGCTGATCGAGGCGGTGCGCGGAGGCAGCCGGTGAAGCTGGTCAAGCTGATCGCCAACCTGGGCTACGGCAGCCGCAAGCAGGTGCAGTGGATGTTCCGCGAAGGACGCATCACCGACACCGACGGTGAGGTGCTGTATGCCGACGACCAGGTGGCGCACGACGCGATCCGCGTCGACGGCGACCCGCTGGATCCGCCGGTCGGGCTGACCATCGCGCTGTTCAAGCCGCGCGGGGTGACCTGTTCGATCAAGGACAAGGGACGGCTGGTCTACGACCTGCTGCCGTCGCGCTTCCGCGACCGCGATCCGGTGCTGTCGACGGTGGGCCGACTGGACCGCGATACCAGCGGCTTGCTGCTGATGACCGACGACGGTGGCCTGCTGCACCGGATCATCTCGCCGAAGTCCAAGCTGCCCAAGGTGTACGACGTGGAGCTGGCCGAGGACCTGCGCGGTGACGAGGTGGCGCTGTTCGCCAGCGGCACCTTGATGCTGGAATCGGAGAAAACGCCGCTGATGCCGGCCGAGCTGGACGTGCAGGGATCGCGCACTGCGCGCCTGGTGCTGCACGAAGGCCGCTACCACCAGGTGCGCCGCATGTTCGCGGCCACCGGCAACCATGTGCAGGCCCTGCATCGCAGCCGCGTGGGTGGCTTGGGGCTGGACGGTCTGGAAGAAGGCGAATGGCGGCAACTGGCGGCTGCCGACCTGGAGACCCTGTTCGCACCGTGAGCACGATCCCTGCCTTGCCGTTCCGCCCGGATGCGGTGATCTTCGACATGGACGGGCTGATGATCGACAGCGAACGCGTGTCGATCGCCTGCTGGAGCGAGGCGTCGGTGGCGCTGGGCATCGCGCTGCCGGAAGGGTTCTTCCTGCACATGGTGGGCCTGGGCGAGCGTGACTGCCTGGAACTGTTGCAGCGTCACATCGACGACCGTGCCCACATAGATGCGCTGCTGGCGCGCTGCCATGCGCTGTACGATGCGCGCACCCAGGACGGTCTGCCGTTGCGGCCGGGCATCCTGGAACTGCTGGAGCTGCTGAAGCAGCACGAGGTTCCGCGCGCGGTGGCTACGTCGACGCGGCAGCCGCGTGCCAGCCGCAAGCTGGCGGCCAGTGGCCTGCTGGACTACTTCGACGCGGTGGTGACCAGCAGCGACGTGCAGCACCCCAAACCGGCGCCGGAGATCTACCTGCTGGCCGCACAACGGCTGGGCAAAGATCCCGCGCGCTGCCTGGCGCTGGAGGATTCGCCAACGGGGACGCGCGCCGCCCTGGCCGCGGGCATGACCGCCATCCAGGTGCCGGACCTGCTGCACCCGGATGCGGCGGTGCGTGCGCTGGGCCATCGCATCGTCGATTCGCTGCACGACGTGCGCGCGTTGTTGGCGCCGCTGCTGGGCTGACGCCGCGGCGGGGATGACGGCCAGCGGCCGTCACTCCCGGTCTTCGGATGGCGAGCGCAGCGGCGGAGATGACGGTTCAGAGCCGGCCGAACACCAGCGCCGCGTTGGTGCCGCCGAAACCGAAGCTGTTGGACATCACCGTGTCCAGCTTCTGTTCGCGGCTTTCGCGCACGATCGGGAAGCCTTCCACCTTCGGGTCCAGTTCGGTGATGTTGGCCGAACCGGCGATGAAGCCATCGCGCATCATCAGCAGGCAGTAGATCGCTTCGTGCACGCTGGCAGCGCCGAGCGAATGGCCCGACAGCGCCTTGGTCGACGACAGCGGCGGGATCGACTCTCCGAACACTTCGCGGATCGCGCCCAGTTCGGTCACATCGCCCAGCGGCGTGGAGGTGCCATGGGTGTTGAGGTAGTCCAGCGGACGGTCCACCTTCTCCATCGCCATCTTCATGCAGCGCACCGCGCCCTCACCGGACGGCGCGACCATGTCGGCACCGTCGGAGGTCACGCCATAGCCGATCAGCTCGGCGTGGATGGTGGCTCCGCGCGCGATGGCGTGGTCGTAGTCTTCCAGCACCAGCATGCCGCCACCACCGGCGATGACGAAGCCGTCGCGGTCCTTGTCGTACGGACGCGAGGCGGTGGCCGGGGTCTCGTTGAAGCTGGTCGACAGCGCGCCCATCGCATCGAACATCACGCTCATCGACCAGTGCAGGTCTTCACCGCCACCGGCCAGCATGATGTCCTGCGCGCCGTGGCGGATCAGGTCGGCCGCCGCACCGATGCAATGCGCCGAGGTGGCGCAGGCCGCGGACAGCGAATAGCTCAGGCCCTTGATCTGGTAGGCGGTGGCCAGGCAGGCAGAGACCGTGCTGCACATCGTGCGCGGCACCATGTACGGGCCGACCTTGCGCACGCCGCGGCTGCGCAGGATGTCGGCCGCTTCCACCTGCCATTCGCTGGAGCCACCACCGGAACCGGCGATCAGGCCGGTACGCGGGTTGCTCACCTGTTCCGGCGTCAGCCCGGCATCGGCGATGGCATCGCGGGCGGCGATGTAGGCGAACGCCGAAGCATCGCTCATGAAACGCTTCAGCTTGCGGTCGATCTGGGCATCCAGGTCCAGGTCGACGCGGCCGCCGACCTGGCTGCGCAGCCCGGCTTCGGCGTGGTCGGCCAGGTAGGTGATGCCGGCCTTGCCGGCGCGCAGGTTGGCCGACACCGTATCCAGGTCGTTGCCCAGGCACGAGGTGATGCCCATTCCAGTAATGACGACGCGACGCATCAGAAGTTCTCGGTGGAGGTGAAAAGACCCACGCGCAGATCCTTGGCGACGTAGATTTCGCGGCCATCCACCAGCATGCGGGCGTCGGCCTGGGCCATCACCAGCTTGCGGTTGATGACGCGGGTGATGTCGATTTCATAGCTGACCAGCTTTGCGTCCGGCAGCACCTGGCCGGTGAACTTCACATCGCCACAGCCGAGCGCGCGGCCGCGGCCGGGTGCGCCCAGCCAGGTCAGGAAGAAACCGGTGAGCTGCCACATCGCATCCAGGCCCAGGCAGCCGGGCATCACCGGATCGCCGATGAAATGGCAGTTGAAGAACCACAGGTCCGGGCGGATATCCAGTTCGGCGCGTACCATGCCCTTGCCATGCGGACCGGCGTCGTCGCGGATGTCGGTGATGCGGTCGAACATCAGCATCGGGTCGTTGGGCAGGCGCCCGGCGCTTGCGCCGAACAGTTCACCGCGGGCGCTGGCCAGCAGCTGGTCGCGGTCGAACGCGTGGAGACGAGTCATGGAAAGCACGATCCTGGAAGCGAAGAACGGATGATCAAGCGCCCGAGGATGCATGACAGCACACGTCCCGATCAAACATTTCCACCGTACGCCCGCGTAGTGTTTATCGCTGAAAACGCGCATCCTGTTGATGTGCAACGACCATACTTCGGCGTGTGGCCCACCAAGGTCGAATGCCTTTCCAACACCCATCATGAGCACTATGCGCAAGATCATCCACGTTGACATGGACGCCTTCTACGCGTCGGTGGAGCAGCGCGACGATCCGTCACTGCGCGGCCGGCCGGTGGTGGTGGCGTGGCGTGGCGCGCGTTCGGTGGTGTGTGCGGCGTCCTACGAAGCGCGGGTGTTCGGCATACGGTCGGCGATGCCGGCGCTGCGTGCCGAGCGGCTGTGCCCGGATGCGGTGTTCGTGCCGCCGGACTTCGCGCGCTACAAGGCCGTTTCGCGGCAGGTGCGCGAGATCTTCCTGCGCCATACCGACCTGGTGGAGCCGTTGTCGCTGGATGAAGCCTACCTGGATGTCACCGTGCCGAAATCCGGGATCGCGTTGGCGACCGACATCGCAAGCGAGATCCGCGCGCAGATCCGCGAGGAGACGTCGCTGACTGCCTCGGCGGGCATCGCGCCGAACAAGTTCCTGGCCAAGATCGCATCGGACTGGCGCAAGCCCGATGGCCAGTTCGTGGTGACCCCGCAGCGCATGGACGCGTTCCTGCTGCCGCTGCCTGTGAAGAAAGTGCCGGGCGTGGGCAAGGTGATGGAAGGCAAGCTGGCGGCACGCGGCATCGTGACCTGCGGTGACCTGCGCAGCTGGTCGCTGGCAGCGCTGGAAGAAGCCTTCGGCAGCTTCGGCCGCAGCCTGTACAACCGCGCCCGCGGCATCGATGAGCGGCCGGTGGAACCGGACCAGCCGGTACAGTCGATTTCCTCCGAAGACACCTTCGCCGAGGATGTCCCGCTGGATGCACTGGCTCCGGCGATCACCCAGCTGGCGGAAAAAACCTGGAACGCCACCCGCAGGACCGACCGCACCGGGCACACGGTGGTGCTGAAACTGAAGACCTCGCAGTTCCGCATCCTGACCCGCAGCTACACGCCGGAGCGGGCACCGGAATCGATGGAGGAACTGCGCGATATTGCGCTGGCCCTGCGCGAGCGCGTGGAGCTGCCGCCGGACACGCTGTACCGGCTGGTCGGGGTCGGCCTGGGCGGATTCCGCGAGCGCGAACCCGTCCTCCAGGGCGACCTGTTCCAAAAAGGGGACGGAGGGAATTAAGTGAAATTAATTCCCTCCGTCCCCTTTTTTGGGTTCAGTACGCGGCGGTGATGATCTGGTGCGGGTGGGCGTGGGTTTCCAGCTCCTGGACGAAGGCGGCGCCGTAGTCGGCGTAGCTGATGCGGCTGTGTCCCTCGGCATCGGCAAGGAAGGTCCGGGCCTGCACGCGGTACTGGCCGCGTTCTTCGCCCGGGCCGATTTCCGCAGCCGGCGAGAAGAACGTCCAGTCGATGTCCTGCACGGCCTGCAGCTGCTTCAGCGCTTCACGTGCGGCCAGGGCGTAGGGCTTGTAGGCGGCGGGGAAGTCCGGGGTATCGACCAGCTGCACGCCCGGTGCGACTTCCAGGCTGCCGGCGCCGCCGACCACGACCAACCGCGGCACGCCGGCCTGGCGCGCGGCCTGCAGCAGTTGCCCGGCGACCACGGCGATCTGGCCGATGTCATCGCCCGGACGCGGGCCGTAGGCACTGGCCAGCACGTCGTGGCCGGCGATGACGGCGGCCATCGCGGCACTGTCGTCCAGCGCCGCGATGGCCAGCGTCGCGCCGTCCAGCTCGGCCGGCAGCTCCTTCTCACTGCGCACGATGGCGGTGACCTGGTGGCCGCGGGCCAGGGCATGGCGGGCGATCTGGCGGCCGATGTTGCCGGTGGCACCGACGAGGGCGATCTTCATGGGGGGCGTTCCGTGTTGGGGGTGAGCGGCCACTGTAGGCGCCGCCAGATGATCGAAAAACAGCGTATAACGGACATGTTTGTTGCATGGATCGAGCAATTGGACCGTTTGACCGCCATCGATGTGTTCATCGAAGTCGCCGAGCGCGGCAGCCTGACGGCGGCTGCGGACGCGTTGGACATGTCACGGCCGATGGTCACCCGCTACCTGGCCGCGCTGGAGCAGTGGCTGGGCGCGCGCCTGCTGCACCGGACCACGCGCCGGGTCGGGCTGACCGGCCCGGGTGAAACCGCGTTGATGCGCTTCCAGCAGATGCGTGGCGTGCGCCAGGAACTGGAAGACGAGCTGGCCAGCCAGGATCCCGAGCCGCACGGCGTACTGCGGGTGACCGCCAGTGTCTCGTTCGGCCAGCTGCACCTTGCCCCCGCGGTCGCAGACTACGTGCAGCGCTACACGCAGGCACGGATCGAACTGCTGATGGTGGACCGCATCGTCAACCTGGTGGAAGAGCGGATTGATCTGGCGGTTCGCATTTCGCGGCAGATCGATCCGGCGTTGATCGCGCGTCGGCTGGCCAATTGCCGTTCGGTGCTGTGCGCCGCGCCGGCCTACCTGGAACAGCACGGCACCCCGCACAGCGCCGAACAGCTGGCCACGCACAACTGCCTGACCCACCATTATGTCGGCAAGGGGGTGTGGCGCCTGCAGCGCGATGGGCGCGAGGTGGCGGTCAGCGTGGGCGGCAACATCAGCGCCAACGATTCATCGCTGCTGCTGGAAGCAGTGCGTCGCGGGAGCGGCATCGCGATGCTGCCGGCGTACCAGGTCAATCCGTTGCTGGCCAGCGGTGAGCTGGTCGCGCTGCTTGCCGATTACACGCTGGAAGAAATGGGCCTGCATGCGGTCTACGCTTCGCGCAGGCAGCAGTCGACGTTGCTGCGCAGCTTCGTCGACTTCCTGGTGGAGCGGTTCTCCAGTCCGGCGTTTGCCGCGTACTGCTAGCCAGCGCCGGTCAATAAAGCGGCCGCGGGCGGCCGTTACACTGCAGGCTCCCCCGCATGACATGGCAGGCCTGTGAGCGACGTAGCGACGTATCCGTATCCGCTGGTGATATTCGACCTGGATGGCACGCTGGTGGACAGTGCCGGCGACATCGCCGAAGCGTTGAACCGCACGCTGGAAGACTGGCAGTTGGCGCGGGTGCCGGAAGCCACCGTGCTGACCTGGATCGGTGACGGGGTGCGGCGGCTGGTGGAACAGGCCTTCACCGCGGCGGGCAGTACGATCGACCTGGAGCAGGTGATGCCGGGCTTCATGGTGCACTACCGCGAGTGCCTGCTGCGCAGCCCGCGCCTGTTCGACGGCGTCGCCGAGGCGCTGGCGCAACTGCAGGATCGTGGTGTGCCGCTGGCGATCTGCACCAACAAGCCGAGCGACCTGGTACAGCCGCTGCTGGACCACCTGGGTATCGGGCAGCGCTTCGCGCTGGTGCTGGGCGGGGATTCGCTGCCGCAGCGCAAGCCCAGCGGCGAGCCGCTGCGGCATATCGCCGGGCACTTTGGTTTCGCGCCCGGCGACTGCCTGATGGTGGGGGATTCGTTGACCGACTACCGCGCCGCGCTGGATGCCGGCATGCCGGTGGCGCTGGTGCGTTACGGCTATCCGCGCGGGCTGGACCTTCAGCACAACGAGGCGGTGGCGGTGGTCGATGACCTGCCCAGTTTGCCGGGCCTGCGCGTCTGCTGAGGGCCCGCTGCGCTCGCCGACCATGGGTATGCCGATCGTCCTGACCGGCCCCCTGCGGGCCGTCGCAAGCGACGTTGGCAGCGGCTCCTGCCGCTGCCTTCGGCGCTACCTGTGATGGCTGACCGCCTCCGTGTGCGTTACTTCGGCTGGTAACGCACGCTCAGCTGGTACTCGCGCCCGGGCTGGTTGTACCAGGCGACGGTTTCATAGCGCCGGTCAAAGACATTGGCGGCGCGTGCAAGCACCGACCAGTCATCGCTGAGCGCGTATTCCAGGCGCAGGTCCACGGTGCCATAGCCGGCGAGCTTCACCGTGTTGGCGGCATCGTCATAGCGCTTGCCGGCACCGAAGCCGGTCAGGCCCACGCGCAGGTCGCCGAAGCGACGATCCAGGTCGATGCGCGCGGTCTGCTGTGCGCGGCGCGCCAGCCAATTGTCGTACTGCGCGCCGTCGGTACGGTTGCGCGGGGCGGTGTAGCTCAGCTGTGCGTTGATGTCGATGCCGGCCAGCGTGGTCGCAGCCGTCAGTTCGGCGCCGCGGATGCGGGCCTTTTCCACCTGCGTCATGCGGAAGGTGGCCGCGTCGTAGGTGATCAGGTCATCCACGCGGGTTTCATACACATCCAGGCCCCAGCGCCAGCCCTGGCCCTGCTGCGCGATGCCGATGTTGCTGCTGCGGGCCTTTTCCGGGTCCAGCGCGGCCACGCCGGTCCACGGGTCGTACAGGTCGCTGAAGGTCGGCGCCTTGAACGCGGTGCCGTGGCTGGCGGTGAGCTTCCAGCCTGCGCCCAGGTCCAGGCCCCAGGCCAGCGAACCGGTGGTGTGGTTGCCGAACTGCTGGTTGTCGTCGTTGCGCACGCTGGCCTGCACCTGGTGCTTGCCGAAGCGGCCCTGGTACTGCACGAACACGCCGGTGTTGTCGCGGCTGTCGACCAGGTAGCCGGCACTGCTGCCGTCCAGGCTGTCATCGCTCCAGTCCACGCCGCCGCTCAGCAGCTGGTTGTCGGCCAGGCTGGCGTCGACCTGCAGCGAGGCACTGTCGCGGTGGGTCTGCGCGCTGCCGAACGCACCGAAGGGACCGCTGTTGTCCGATTCGTTGTCGCTGCGGCCGATGCTGGCGGTCACCGCCAGGCGCTCGGACGGGGTGTAGCGGAGCTTGCCGCCGAGCACCTGCTGCAGCGTTTCGGAGTAGTTGTAGTAGCCGTCGTAGTGGTTCTCGCCTTCCGCACGCAGGGCGCTGCCTTCCACGCTCCACTGTTCATTGAAGGTGTAGCCACCGCGGGCGCTCTTGGACAGGTTGCGGTAGCCATCGCGATCCGGCTCGTCCGCACCACAGCCTTGGAAGGTCGCTGCCGAGCCGCGGCACGCGTCGATGCCGTCGCTGTGCTGGTAAGCGATATCCAGCCCGAACCAGCCGCGTTCGGTGCCGCCGCCGATGCCGCCACTGGCCTGGCGCAGGCCGTTGCTGCCGCCGCCCAGTTCCAGGTGCGGTGCGAAGCCGCCGGTGGTGCGACGGGTGAAGATCTGCACCACGCCGCCAATCGCGTCCGCGCCGTACAAGCTGGACTGCGGGCCGCGCACGATCTCCACGCGTTCGATCTGCGCCAGCGGCAGGTCCTGCAGCATGGCCAGGCCGAAGTCACCGGTGTTGATGCGCACGCCATCCACCAGCACCACGGTGTGCGAGGAATTGGTGCCACGCAGGAACAGCGAGGTCTGCTTGCCGAGTCCACCGGTGTTGGCCAGGTTGATGCCGGCGCGACCGCGCAGCAGGTCCTGCAGCGACGTGGCCTGGCTGGCCTCGATGGCGGTGCGGTCGATCACCTGCGCCGGGCTGAGGCTGTCGGCCAGGGCGATCGGGGTGCGCGTGGCGGTGACCAGAACCTGGTCCAGCGCGGTGGTCGCGTTCTGTGCGCCAGCCATGCCGGGCAATGCGGCCAGCACGGCCAGGGAAAGGATTCGGGACTGCAATGTCATGGGGAACTCCGGCTGCCGCGCACGCCCGCGCGGACAAAAAGGGAGCTGCAACGCGGAGACAGGGCGATGCGCACCACGCAAGCGCGCGGTGGCCGTCGCCGATGCCCACCGCATCGCAACCTGGTGCTTCCGGGCCGGTCTCCGGGCTTGCCGTCGGTGGGGATCCACCGGGCGGACGCCTTCCCATGCCCGGGGGCACAGTGGCGTGAGGTCCGCTTGTGACGTGCTTACCGTTGCGGGGGCAGCGCCGGAGTGGCATCACGCGGATGCGTCACCGGCTTCCCGTTTCAACCTGCCAGCCAGCGCCGCAGGTCACCTTGAAGTGCGCGCAGTCTAAGCCATCGCGTGCGGCGCTGCAGGCCGCGTACGCCGGTGCACTAGAATGGCGCCTGTTTCGTTCCAGATCTGCCCATGACGTCCATGCCGTACTGCGTTGCCCCCTTGCGCCAAGGCCCCAGTGCCTGCCTGCCGATGCAGGACTGCTGCCGCGGGGGCTGGCGATGATCCTGGACCTGGTCCGCCACGCCAGCACCGGCCGTGACACCCACCTGGACGGTCGCACCGATCCGCCGCTGCTGGCCGGTGCGCACGATGCGCTGTGCGTGGCCTGCGAAGGCCATGAGTGGGAGCGGGTGATCAGTTCGCCCCGCCTGCGCGCGCTGCATACCGCGGTCGCGCTGGCGGTGCCACGCGGGTTGGACGTGCAGCCTGATCCCGAGTGGGAAGAACTCGATTTCGGCGATTGGTACGGGCTGGCGATCGAAGCGCTGCCGGAACAGGAACTGCTGGGTTTCCATCGCGATCCGCATGCGTTCGCGCCGCCGAATGGCGAAAGCTGGGGTCACTTCGAACGCCGCATCGCGCGCGCGCTGGACCGGCTGTTCGATGAGGAAGAAGCGCAGGATGCAGCACCGACGCTGATCGTCAGCCATGGGGGACCGCTGCGGATGGTGCTGTCGCAGGTCTGTGGCCTGCCGGTGGCGCTGTGCTGGGCGCTGCGCATCGACCATGGCACGCGGCTGCGGCTGCGGGTGGAGCGCGGCGATGCGGGGCTGTGGGGAGAACTGCTGGAGCTGCAGCAGCCCTGATGATGGGTTGGAATCGATCGCGCCGAGCCATGCTCGGCGGGGGAGGGAGCGTGACGACCAACGGTCGTCACCCACCAGAGGCATCGGTCGTTACGTAGCAGGACCATTGGTTGCCTGAAACCGGCCGCGCTTCGCGCTCGCCGAGCACGGCTATGCCGGTCGTCCTGACCGGCACCCTGCGGGCCGTCGCAAGCGACGTTGGCGGCGGCTCCTGCCGCCGCCTTCGGCGCTACCGTCAGTCGTCGCGGTCGTCGAATCGCTGTTCGCGTACCGGGCCGGAGGCCGGGCCCGGCGCTTTCAACGGCTGCAGCGCGATGCGCGCTTCGTAGTCCTGCACCAGCGCGCTGCGCTGGGCTTCGGTCAGGTCCTGCCAGTGGCAGTCCAGCAGGGCGCCTTCCAGCGAGTACAGCAGGTTGAGGCTGGGCTTGAAGCCGGCCCGCCGTACCTTGACGAAGGCTCCCACCGATCCGATGGCGAGCAGTTCCTCGCGGCTGCGCAGGCCGACCTGGCGCAGCCATGCCGCGCTCTTCGGACCGATGTTGCGCAGCTGCAGGGTGCTCATCGCAGTGCGTCGACGAACACGGCGGCGATGGCTTCCAGGCCGGCCTGGTCGTCGGCATCGAAGCGCGCCAGCAACGGGCTGTCCAGGTCGAGCACGCCGATCAGCGCACCGTCCTTCACCAGCGGCACCACCAGTTCCGAACGCGAGGCCGAATCGCAGGCGATGTGGCCCGGGAACGCGTCCACGTCGTCGATGCGCTGGGTCACGCGTTCGGTCGCGGCCGCACCGCACACACCCTTGTGCAGGGGGATGCGCACGCAGGCGGGCAGGCCCTGGAAGGGTCCGACCACCAGTTCAGTACCGTCGAACAGGTAGAAACCGGCCCAGTTGAGGTGGGGCACGGCATGGTAGATCAGCGCCGAGAGGTTGGCCGCGTTGGCGATGCGGTCGCTCTCGCCATGCACCAGGCCACGGGCCTGGTCCAGCAGCTGGGCGTATTGTTCCGGCTTGCTGCCGGTCAGCGAAGAAGTGGCGAACATGCCGCCAGTCTAGCAAGGCACGGCGGTGCTGGCGGCCAGTGCCGTGGCCAGCGCCCCGATCCGCGCGATGCCCGCCGTGTAACGCGCATCCAGCTCCTGGCAGCAGGACAGGCGCAGGCAATGCCGGTAGCGTGCGCCGCGCGAGTACACCTGCCCGGGCATGAACACGATGTCCTCGGCCAGCGCCTGTTCGAACAGCGCGCTGGTGTCCACGCCGGGGATCTCGACCCACAGCAGGAAGCCGCCGGTAGGCTCGGTGGCGCGCGTGCCGGGCGGGAAATGCTGGGACACCAGTTGCCGCACCTTGCTGGTCTGTTCGCGGTACAGCCGGCGCATGCGGCGCAGGTGGTGTTCGTAGTTGCCGGCTTCCAGGAAGGCCGCGACGGCATCGCCCAGCAGCCGTGACTCGGCGCCGCTGGAATGGAACTTGAGCAGGGCGATGCGGTCGATGAAGCGCCCGCCTTCCAGCCAGCCGATGCGGTAATCCGGCGCCAGCGTCTTGGAGAAGCCCGCGCACACCATCACCCAGCCGTCGCGGTCGAAGGCCTTCAGCAGGGGCTGCAGCGGTTCACTGTGCTGCAGCTCGGCGTACACGATGTCTTCGATGATCGGCAGTCGGCGTGCCTGCGCCATCTCAGCCAGGCGTTGCTTGGCCGCCACCGGCATGGTGCAGCCCAAGGGATTGTGCACCGTCGGCATGACCACCAGCGCGGCCAGCGCAGTGGTGTCCAGCAGGGCATCGAGTGCTTCCACGTCCAGCCCATGCTGGGGGTGGGTGGGCAGTTCGATGGGCTGCAGGCCGAGGCTGGCGAGCAGCGGATAGAGGTTGAAATAGGACGGCGCTTCGAGCCCGACGGCATCACCGGGTTCGGTTACCGCACGCAGGGCCAGTTGCAGGGCTTCCATCGCACCGTGGGTCAGCACGATCCGTTCGGGCGCGGTATGCAGGCCCATCCGCGGTCCACGCCGTACGATCTGCCGGATCAGCGCCTGTGAGCCGTCCGGGCGCGCGTACGTCTCCACCGTGGCCAGGCTGCGGCGCAGCACCTGCGCGGTGGCCCGCTGCAACTGCACGCCAGGGTAGAAGGCCCGGCCGCGTGGACCGGCGAAGGCCAGGTCGAGCACCCGCGGTCGCTGCTGGGCGGCCAGTACCCTGGCCATCAACACCTGCTGGCCGGCTGCAGTGGGGGCCGATGGCGCGTCACGCAGCGAGCGCCGGGGGACCTGCAGGCGGGCAGCGACCTGGAATCCAGAGCGCGGCAGCGGTACCACCAGCCCGGCATCCTCCAGTTGCCGGTAGGCCCCGATCACCGTGTTCAAGCTGACCTTGCGCTGCTGTGCCATCTGCCGCAGCGAGGGCAGGCGCGCACCACTGGGCAGGCGGCCGGCGTGGATCGCCGTAGACAGCTCATCAGCCAGTTGCTGGTAGCGGGGCAGGGTGGGTGGGGCGTCCATCTGTATCCAACCAAGAAGAGGGCGTCTGCCACTGTACCCCTGTTCCTGCCCGCACTACGATGGCTGCCGCTGGCATCAGCTCCGGCATTTCCCCCACGCACGTCCGCCATGGACGTGCGTCTTTTTGCCTGCTTACTTCATCGGCACCAGTACCGCTTCGCGGCGGTACAACTGCGGGAACCGCTGCTGCAGGGCCACCAGCTTGGGTGCGTCGTAGTAGCGGATGTAGGCGGCCTGCGGATTCCGCTCCAGGTAATTCTGGTGATAGGCCTCGGCCGGATAGAAGCGCTTGCCGGTGCCCAGCTCGGTCACCACCGGGGAATCGAACGAGGCGCCGATCTGGCCGACATACGCGCGGTTGGCTGCCTGCTGGCGGGCGTCGTCGCTGAAGATGGCCGATCGGTACTGGGTGCCGTGGTCCGGTCCCTGGCGGTTGAGCTGGGTCGGATCGTGGGCGACCGAGAAGAACACCTGCAGCAGTTGGCCATAGCTGACCTGGCGCGGATCGTAGTCCACCCGTACCGCTTCAGCGTGACCGGTACGGCCGCTGCTGATCGTTTCGTAGCGCGCGGTGGAGGCGTCGCCGCCGATGTAGCCGGAGACGGCGTTACCCACGCCCTTGACGTGCTGGAACACGCCCTGCACGCCCCAGAAACAGCCGCCGGCGAACACCACGCTGGCCTGCGTGCGCTCGTCCTTGAACGCCGCCACGCCGGTGGGGGCAGGCAGGGCGCGGCTTTCTTCGGCGGCGCGTGCAGGCGCCATGCCCGCGCCGATGGCCGGGCCCGCATCGACCGCGAACACCACCAGCGCCCCCACCACCACGGCCGCGACGGCCGCAGCGATGCCTTGTTCCAGTGAGAATTTCATGGGACCTCCTCAGCCAAACGTGAATGCGTAGGCCTGGACACCGGGGTCCAGGAATTCGATCTCGAACAGGTGCTCGCCGATGTCGGCACGCTGGCGCACCAGCTGGTACAGGCGGTGCTCATCGACCACGCCGCTGCCATCGGGGCGCACGTCACCGCCCGCATCGGCGGCCTGCAGCGGCTTGCCATCCAACAGTACGCGGAAGCGCACCGGCGTGCCCTCTGTCGCAGGCGCCAGCACCAGGTGCAGGTCGCGGGCGTGGAAGCGGAAGGCGATGCGTCCGCCTGCCGCCGCCAGCGTGGCCGACTCCTGGTCGACCGACCACGGACCCTGCAGCGCCCACTGGTTCAACGTCCACTGCGCAGGCAGGGCGTAAGCGGACTGCTGGTCGCGGACGATGCCACCGGGGGAGGCGAAGTTTTCCGCACGCGCATGACCCAGATAGGTTTCCGGCGAGCGCAGGTTGCCCATGTCGGCCTGTTCGGCAACGCCCTGCAGGGTCGCGGCGCTGGGATCGGCTGGCGGTGGCAGGTTGGTCTGTCCCGCTTCCTGCAGCAGCCGGCGGATCACCTGTTCGGAGTGGGCATAGTTGCCTTCGCCGAACTGGTGCGCGCGGATGCGGCCCTGCGCATCGACGAAATAGTGCGCCGGCCAGTAGCGGTTCTGGAACGCGCGCCAGATGGCGTAGTCGTTGTCCAGCGCGACCGGGTAGGTGACCTTCAACTGGTCGACCGCGCGCATCACGTTGCGCGGATTGCGCTCGAAGGCGAACTCCGGGGTGTGCACGCCGATCACCACCAGGCCATGGTCACGATAGCGTTCGGCCCATTCGTGCACGTAAGGCATCGCGCGAAGGCAGTTGATGCAGGAGTACGTCCAGAAATCGACCAGCACGACCTTGCCGCGCAGCTGTTCGCGGGTCAGCGGCGGGCTGTTGAGCCAGCCGGTGGTGCCGTCCAGTGCAGGCAGTTCGCCTTCCACCGGCAGCGGGACATCGGCCGCCGCCGCGCCGGTGCTGGTCATCGCCACAGCGGCCGGCTGCGCGCCCGGCACGGCGTCCAGCAGGCCCTGTTCCAGCCGTGCCGTGCTGACCGCGGACAAGCGGGTGAGGACGCCGGTGTCCCAGCCCATCGCAATGGCCACCACCGCCAGCAGCGCGGCAACCCCGAGCACGCGCCGCAACAAGTTGCCCAGGCCGAGGCGTGCCTTCAGCGCATTGAACACCCGGCCGCCCACCCACACCGCCAGCGCCAGCGCGGTGACTGCGCCCAGCGCATAGGCTAGCAGCAGGCTGCTGGTGCTGGCACTGGCGCCGTTGAGCGCTGCGCCGGTGAGCACCAGGCCGAGGATCGGCCCGGCGCACGGGGCCCACAGCAGGCCGGTGGCGATGCCCACCAGCAGGGACGTCCAGGCACCGCCGCGTCCGGCGTCGTCGGCGGCATCGGCGCGCGCGCTGAGGCGTGCGCCGATGCGCTGGAACGGTGCCAGCAGGCGGTCGGCGAACGCCGGCCACAGCAGCGCCAGCGCGAATGCCGCCATGACCACCAGCGCGACCCAGCGGCCGATCTGGTTGGCCTGTGCCACCCAGGCACTGCCCACCGCGGCCAGGCTGGCGACCACGGTGAAGGTGATCGCCATGCCCAGCAGCAGCGGCAGGGTGCTGCGCAGGAACGAGCCGCCGGCACGCGCGAAAACGAACGGCAGCACCGGCAGGATGCACGGACTGAGCAGGGTCAACACACCCCCCAGGTAAGCCAGCAGCAACAGCATCAGCGACGCTCCATCAACAAGGGAAAAGACATCAGACCGGCACCCGCCAGGCGCTGCCGGCATCGCTGGCATCGGTGCGTGCGGCAGGCTCGAAGGTCAGCGCGGCACCGTTCATGCAGTAGCGCAGTCCGGTCGGACGCGGGCCGTCGTTGAACACATGGCCCAGGTGCCCGCCACAGCGACGGCAGTGGATTTCCACGCGGACCATGCCGAACAGGGTGTCGCGCTGTTCGCCGACAGCATCGTGCAGCGGCGCCCAGAAGCTCGGCCAGCCGGTACCGCTTTCGAACTTGGTCGAGGAGGAGAACAACGGCAGTGCGCAGCCGGCGCAGTGGAACGTACCGCGACGCTTTTCGCGGTCCAGCGGACTGCTGCCCGCGCGTTCGGTCGCCTGCTGGCGCAGCACGGCGTACTGGGCCGGGGTCAGCTGCTGCTTCCATTGTGCGTCGCTGCGCATGATCTCGAAACGACGGGCGGGGGCGGCTTCGGCGGCGGCCGGCGCGGCACGGCTGCAGGCGCCGATGCCCAGCACGCTGGCGGCAGCGGCCATGCCGCCAAGGCCAAGCAGGTGACGTCGGGACAGGGACATGGCCATCTCCAGCAGGGACGATGCGGCCATGCTGCGCCCACGCCGATCAACGAATCCTCACGGAGAGTTCAATTTTCCGTGATACATCCGGGTCGGCCTGCGCTGACAATGCCCTTACGCTTCCTGACCGCCCCTGCCTGCCGCCATGACTGACGCCCAGCGTGTCCTGATCGTCGAAGACGATGTCCATATCGCCGACCTGCTGCGCCTGCACCTGGCGGACGAGGGCTATGCGGTGGTGCACGCCGCCACCGGCGACGACGGCATGCGCCTGCTGGAACAGGACGGCCCATGGGATGCGCTGGTGCTGGATGTGATGCTGCCGGGCGTGGATGGGCTGCAGATCTGTCGACGCGCCCGGGCGATGGCGCGCTACGTGCCGATCATCATCATCAGTGCGCGCGGCAGCGAGACCCAGCGTATCGTCGGGCTGGAGCTGGGCGCCGATGACTACCTGGCAAAACCATTTTCCATGCCCGAACTGGTGGCGCGCGTGCGCGCGCTGCTGCGGCGTGCGCAGGCGATGGCGCAGAGCGCGCGACTGGAAGCCGGTGCGATCGAACTGGGCAGCCTGCGGCTGGATCCGCTGGCGCGGGTGGCGCTGCACGCGGGCAGGGAACTGGAGCTGACCCCGCGTGAGTTCGACCTGCTGCTGTTCTTCGCCCGCCACCCGGGGCAGGTGTTCGCGCGCGCGGAGTTGCTGGACCAGGTATGGGGCTATGGCCACGATGGCTACGAACACACGGTCAACACGCATATCAACCGGTTGCGCAACAAGATCGAACCCGATCCCGCGAACCCGCGGCAGATCCTCACGGTGTGGGGCCGCGGCTACAAGCTGGTCGCCGCCGGAGGTGATGCATGAAGCTGCGCCTGTGGCAGAAGCTGGCAGCGGTGTTCGCCGCGCTGCTGGTGCTGTGCAGCCTGGCGCTGCTGGGCATGCAGATGCGGATGGCGCTGCGGCATGAACAGGAAGTGGTGCAGCGGTTGTCGCTGGGGCTGGCCGGGCATATCGCCCAGCGCAGCGAGCTGATGGACCAGGCCGGCATGCGCGAGCCGGAAGTGCGCGCGCTGTTCGGCCAGTTGATGGCGGTCAACCCCAGCGTGGAGGTGTACCTGCTGGATGACCAGGGGCGGGTGCTCGGCCATGACGCGCCGAGTGGCCACCTGCGCCGTGACCGGGTGGACGTGGCGCCGCTGCAGGCGCTGCTGGCCGGCGCGCCGCTGCCGATCCTCGGCGATGATCCGCGCAGCGCACGCGGGCGCAAGGTCTTCAGCGTGGCACCGCTGGTGGTGCAGGGCCGCGCGGCGGGTTACGTGTACGTGGTGCTGGTCGGCGAACAACGGCAGATGCTCGCCGACGACCTGGCCGCGAGCAGCCAGTGGCGGACCATGCTGTGGTCGGTGGCGCTGGTTGCCGTGCTGGGCATGCTGGCCGGGCTGGTGGCGTTCTATTGGGTGACCCGCCCACTGCGTGAGTTGACCCGGCGCATCCAGTCGTTCGACATCGACGCCCCCACCGACCTGCCGTCGCTGCCCGCGCTGCACGATGATGAGCGCGACGAGCTGCTGATCCTGGAGCATGCGCACGCGCAGATGGCGCACCGGCTGGGCGAACAGTGGCAGCAGCTGCGCCAGCAGGACCTGCAGCGACGCGAGATGGTGGCCAATATTTCGCATGACCTGCGCACCCCGCTGGCATCGCTGCACGGTTACCTGGAAACGCTGGCGATGAAGGAGGCGACGCTGAGCGTGGAAGAGCGCCGCCGTTATCTTTCGATCGCGCTGTCGCAGAGTGCCAAGGTCGGCGGACTGGCACGCGCGCTGTTCGAACTGGCGCGGTTGGAGCATGGGCAGGTGCAGCTGCAATGGGAAGTCTTCGCCCTGCCCGAGCTGCTGCAGGACGCGCTGCAGAAGTTCGAGTTGTCCGCGCAGTCCAAGGGTCTGCAGCTGGATGCCCGGTTCCCGCAGGGACTGCCGCTGGTGCGTGCCGATGTCGGGCTGGTGGAGCGGGTGCTGACCAACCTGATCGACAACGCGCTGCGGCACACGCCGCCGGGCGGACTGGTGCAGGTGGCGTTGTCGGTCGATGCGGACAGCCTGTGGGTCACGGTCAGCGATGATGGCCCCGGTGTCGATCCGGCGCTGCGTGCCACGCTGTTCCAGGCTCCCGCGGCGCTGGGGCCACGGCGCGGCGAAAACGGTGGCCTCGGCCTGTTGATCGTGCAGCGCATCGTGCAGCTGCATGGGCGCGACATCGCGCTGCTGGAAAGTGCACAGGGCGCCGTGTTCCGCTTCGCCTTGCCGCGCGCACGGCCCTAGGCAAAAAAAAGGACCCGACAGAGGGAGGGATCTGTCGGGTCCTGCGACTGCACGGGGGGAGGGACCCATGCAGTGTTCTGGCGGTCTGCGGTTCCGGAATCCGGTGATTCGCGACCTGTTGCAATGCAGCATACGCCTTTCGTGCTGCATTGCAACAGGCGGCGGTGGATTTTCTACCCTGAACCAAAATCCGTTCAGGATCAATCGCTTGCTCAGCGGCCGGTGGGGCCCCGATAGCGGCACCCGGAGGTGCAGGTCTCGTGCACCGTGATTTCGCTCAGTTCCGGCAGCACCGGCTTGAGCTGCTGCCAGATCCACTTGGCGAGGTTCTCGCTGGTCGGATTTTCCAGGCCCGGGATGTCATTAAGGTAGTGGTGGTCCAGGCGGTCGTAGATCGGCTGGAACGCGGCTTTGACGTCGCCGAAATCCATGATCCATCCAGTTTCCGCGCCGGGCTCGCCTTCCACCTTCAGCTCCACCCGGAACGAATGCCCGTGCAGGCGCGAGCACTTGTGGCCCGGGGGCACGTTCGGCAGCCGGTGCGCTGCCTCGATCATGAAGACTTTGAAGATTTCCATGGGGGGGATTGTAGCGGCCCGGCGCTGGCAAAGCCGTTTCAGGGGCAACAACTTCCTTTTCATCGCGATGAAGAGATGGTAGCTTCTCTTATATCCGTATGAAGAGATGTTATTGGTCGTAGCGCGGCCATTCATGTGCTACTGCGGAACTGTTACCACCACCCACCCCACGATTTCGACATGCCCCAGCACACCCTGCTCGTGGCGGCCCTTGCCGCCGCCCTGGCCGCGCCTTTGTCTGCCGCCGCCGAAACCTCCGCCGATACCACTGCCAGTGGCGATGCCAGCACCCTGGCCGCCGTGCGTGTCACCGGTTCCAACATCAAACGCACCGACACCGAAACCGCCAATCCGGTGCAGGTGATCGGTCGCGAACAGCTTGAAGCGACCGGCAAGGCCTCGGTGGCCGACGTGCTGCGTTCGATCTCCGCCAACACCGGCAACGCCGCAAATGAAACGTCCAACAGCGGCTGGGCGTCCGGATCGGCCGGTATCGGCCTGCGCGGCCTGTCGCAGAAGAACACGCTGGTGCTGCTCAACGGCCGTCGCCTCGCCAACTACGGCTTCCCGGCCAATGGCCTGTCGGACACCTTCGTCAACCTCAACGCGCTGCCGCTGGTCGCGGTGGAGCGCATCGAAGTGCTGAAGGACGGCGCGTCGGCGGTCTACGGTTCCGATGCGGTGGCCGGCGTGGTCAACATCATCACCCGACAGAACTACCAGGGCGCGGAGGTCGGCGGCAGCGTCGGCACCGCCGACCAGGGCGGGCTGGACGAGACCAAGCTGAAGTTCGTCGGTGGCCTGGGCGACCTGGAGACCGATGGTTACAACATCCTTTTCAGCCTGGAGGCCTACAACCGGGATCGCCTGGACCAGGACCAGCGTGACCTGACGAAATCGGGCATCTACAGCGACCAGCCCGGCGGCCGCTGGAACGGCTGGTCGGCCAAGGGCGCGCGCTACCTGGTCAACGGCGTGTCGGTGCCGATGCTCGATGCCAACGGCCAGTGCCCGGACGGCACCACCCGCGTGGCCAGCGCGCCGATCGACGGACTCGCCGGCGACACCTGCGGTTTCAACCAGGCGCCGTTCACCACGCTGATTCCCTCCACCAAGCGCTGGCAGGCCTATGCCAACGGTACCTTCCGCCTCAGCGACACCGTCGAAGCATTCGGCGAAGTGCTGTACAGCGAGGTCAAGGGCGTGTCCTGGTTCGGCAGCAGCCCGTTCTTCACCCTGGAAAGCGGCCGCTTCGCGCTGAACGCCGATACCGGGTTGGCCGAGCCGGTGTCGTCCAACCTGCCGGCGGGCAATCCCTACAACCCGTACGGCCGCGCGATCCCGATCGAATACACGTTCTTCAACCTTGGCGGCACGATCAAGACCAACCGCTCGCAGTCCTACCGTGGCTTGGTCGGCCTGCGTGGCAGCAGCGAGCGCTGGGACTGGGAAGTGGGTGCATTCGGCGCACGCAGCAGCGAGCGCGAAACGGTTTCCGGTGGCTTCGCCAACCGCTGGACGCTCGCCGATGCGCTGGCCACCGGCAGCTACAACCTGCTGGATCCTTCGGCGACGCCGCAGTCGGTGCTGGATGGCATCAACATCGCCACCCTGCGCCCGGCCGAGTCGAAGCTGCAGGGCATCGATGCGAAGATTTCCGGCACGCTCGGCCACACCTGGGCCGGTGACATCGGCTTCGCCTCCGGCGTGGAATGGCGCCGCGAGAAGCTCGATTCCAACAACCCGTGGCAGATCGATGCCGGCCTGCAGGTGCGCCCGGCGATCGCCGAAGTGCACGGCGAGCGCACGGTCAGCGCCGCCTACGCCGAAGCCATCGTACCGCTGGCCTCGAAGCTGGAACTGTCGGTGGCCGCGCGTGCCGATCATTACGATGACTTCGGTGATGCGTTCTCGCCCAAGCTGGGGCTGCGCTGGCAGCCGCTGGACTTCCTGCTGGTGCGTGCCGCTGCGTCGAAGGGCTTCCGCGCGCCGTCGCTTTCCGAGAATTCGGACAGCACCAGCATTTCCTACGGCAGCGTGGTCGACCCGCGTGATCCGGACCTGCCCGGTTCGCGGCAGAACCCGACCTTCTTCACCGTCGGCAACACCGAACTGAAGCCGGAGCGCACGCGCAGTTACAACTTCGGCGTGGTGCTGTCGCCGTGGGCGAACACCAACCTGAGCGTGGACTACTACAAGATCGAACTGGAGAACCTGGTCGGCACCAACAACACGCAGACGCTGGTGACCAATGACGTGCCCGGTGCCGTGCAGCGCGATGAGCGCGGCAAGATCCAGGCCGTCTACAACCGCTACCAGAACCTGAGCGACCTGAAGACCTCCGGCATCGACGTGGAGCTGCGCCAGCGCATCCCCACCGAGCGGCTGGGCACCTTCAACCTGAGTTCGGCCTACACCCACGTGCGCGACTACCGCCGCCCGACCGTGATCGGCGGACCGCTGGTCAACTACGCCGGCAGCAACCTCGGCGCCACGCTGCCGAAGGACAAGGCCACCACCACGCTGGACTGGAGCTACGGCGACGTGCGCACCGCGCTGACCTGGTACTACACCAGTGGCTATGACCAGAAGGCCAGCGCCACCGCGCAGGCGGTGCAGGACCGCGTGGATGCCTACAGCCAGTTCGATCTGTACGTGGGTTACACCGGCTTCGAGCAGCTGACCCTGTACGCGAAGATCCAGAACCTGGGCGACGAGGATCCGCCGTACGACGCCTCGTTCCCGGGCATCCGCGCACCGTATGACTTCAGCCAGTACGACCTGCGCGGTCGCTACTTCACGGTGGGCTTCGACTACCGCTTCTGACCCGCCGCGTGCGTGTCATCGGTCATGCCGGCCGGCCACCGCACGGGGCCGGCCGGGCTGTACGGGCGCGGCAGCGCCATCATTCTTGGGGAATCGTCGTGTCCTTCCATCGAAGTGTGTTGTTGTCCCTGTTCGTTGCCGCCTCGGTGGCCGTTGTTCCCGCCGCGCCGGTGCAGGCGCAGAGCGCCTACTTCTTCCCGCAGACCACGCAGGCGGCGGATTTCGATCCGGCCATTCCCACCCCGCAGCAGTACCTCGGCTACGAGGTCGGCAGCCGCTATACCCGCCACGACCAGCTGGTCGGCTACTTCAAGGAACTGGCCCGGCTGTCGGACAAGATCAAGGTGCAGGAGATCGGCCGCAGCTACGAAGGCCGTCCACTGCTGATCGCCACGCTGACCGGCGCGCAGAACCATGCGCGGCTGGAATCGATCCGGCAGCAGCACGCCACGCTGGTGGATCCGGCGCAGCCGCGCAGCGCCGCCGGCGACAGCCCCGTGGTGGTGTGGCTGGGGTACAGCGTGCACGGCAACGAGACCTCCAGCGGCGAGGCGGCGATGCTCACCGCGTACTACCTGGTGGCCAACCGCAGCGCCGAAACCCAGCAATGGCTGCAGGACGCGGTGGTACTGTTCGATCCGGCGCAGAATCCCGACGGCCGCGACCGCGCCGCCAACTGGCACAACGCGTACGCGTCCAGCCCCGCCTCGCCTGATCCGGCCGACAAGGAGCACGTGGAGCCGTTCCCGCAGGGGCGCACCAACCACTATTTCACCGACCTCAACCGCGACTGGCTGGCACTGACCCAGCAGGACAGCCGGCCGAAGATCGAGGTGTTCCACCAGTGGTATCCGAACGTCCAGATCGATTTCCACGAGATGGGCAAGGACAGCACGTACTACTTCGAGCCGTCGCCGAAGAGCATGCACAGCCCGCTGCTGCCGGCGTCGTCGTACGAGTTCAACAAGACCCTCGCCAAGTACCACGCCGCGTCGCTGGATGCGCTCGGTTCGCTGTACTACACCGGTGAAAACTACGACAACTTCTCCCCGGTGTATGGCTCCACCTACCCGGATTTCCATGGTGCGGTCGGGGTGACCGTCGAACAGGCGAGTTCGCGTGGACGGGTGCAGGAGTCGGTCAACGGCCCATTGACGTTCCCGTTCACCATCCGCAACCAGGTGGCCACCGGGCTGGGCACGGTGCGCGGCGCGGTGGCCGAGCGCGAGGGCCTGCTGTCGCTGCAGAAATCCTTCTTCCAGTCGGCGCTGAAGCAGGCCGGCCAGCAGCCGTTGAAGAGCTTCGTGTTCGGCGATGCGCATGATCCTGCGCTGACCCGCAAGCTGCTGGAACTGCTGCTGCTGCATCGGATCGAGGTGCATGCGCTGGCATCGGCGGTCACCGTGGAGGGACGCCGTTTCGAACCCGGCAGCGCCTATGTGGTGCCGGCGGCGCAGCCGCAGTACCGGCTGGTGCATTCGATCTTCGCCGACACCCCGCAGATCAAGGGAGATGTGTTCTACGGCAGTACCTCGTATGCGATCGCACCGGCGTATGGTGTGGCTTTCGCGGCCAGCAAGAGCCGGATCGGCGAGGGCGCGCGGGTGACCGCGGTGGCCGACGCCCAGGGGGGCGTGCAGGGCGGACAGGCGGGCTATGCGTACGTGATCGACTGGCGTGACTACAACGCCGGCCGCGCGCTGTATGCGTTGCAGGCCAAGGGGCTGTCCACGCGGGCCGCGTTCCAGGCGTTCACCGCCGGCACGTCGGCCGGGGAGGTGGCCTTCGCCCCGGGCAGCATCGTGGTGCCGATCGCCGGCCAGCCGCTGCAGGGCGCTGCGCTGCTGGAGGCGGTGCAGGCCGCGGCCAGGGACAGTGGCGTGCAGGCGTTTGCGCTGGCCAGCGGCCAGAGCCGCGGTGGCATCGACCTGGGCAGCGACAGCGTCAAGGCGCTGCGCAAGCCGGCCGTGGCGCTGGTGATGGGCGAGGGCGTCAACGCGACCGAGATCGGCTCGGCATGGTTCCTGCTGGACCAGCAGCTACAGCTGCCGGCGAGCAAGATCGACCCATCGCAACTGGGCAAGGTCGCGCTGGACCGCTACACCTCGATCGTGTTGTCCGGTGGCAAGTACGAGGGCGTGGACGAAGCGGCGGTTGCCGCGTTGAAGCGCTGGATCCAGGCCGGCGGATCGCTGGTGACCTATGGCACCGCCTCGCGCTGGGCGATCGAGAAGAAGCTGGCCGATGGCGAGAAGCTGGGCACCGATGAAGACACCGCCGATGCCTCGCGCAAGGCGTTCGGTGACCAGCGCGACATCGCGGCCATCGAGCGGGTGAGTGGCAACATCCTGAGCGCGGATATCGATACCAGCCATCCGCTGGGCTTCGGCACGCCGCGCCGGCAGCTGGCGGTGAACAAGGAAAACGCGGTGGTGTTGCAGCCCAGTGCCAATCCGTTTTCCACGGTGGTGCGGGTGGACGAGCAGGTGCGCGTGAATGGCTATCTGTCCGAGCGGAATCGTGCGCGGGTGAGCGGTTCGGCGTGGTTGCTGGTGTCGCCGCAGGGCCAAGGCAACGTGGTGCTGTTTGCCGATGATCCGGCGCACCGCAAGTACTGGCACGGGACGGACCGGCTGCTGGTCAACGCGCTGTTCTTCGGCAATCTCTTGAACCCCGCCAAGCCGCGCGGGTAAGCGGTCGGGGTTGCCGGGCCTGCAGCCCGGCGGCCCGCTTTTTCGAGCCAGCGCCACGGCAACGGCAACGTCAAGAGCTGCAGGGCTGTGGGGTAGGTGGGGCGGGGTGGCTGTGCAGGACACGCCGCAAGTACGTCCGTGTAGTCTCGCTTTTCGCATCCATGCGAAAAGACGGTCCTGCACAGCCACCCCGCCCCACC
>NZ_DAMBRS010000023.1:0-28095 GCF_032054965.1 Stenotrophomonas chelatiphaga
AAAAAGCAAAGGCAGGGGTCAGAGTCCTTTCGCGTAGCGAAAGGACTCTGACCCCGCCTTTCTCCCCCCTTCCAACCGCTGCTCGTCCATGGCCTCCATGGACCTGTCGAAGGTGGGGCGGGGTGGGTTCGTGGGAACGCTCATCCGCATGGATGCGGATGGCGAGCCTACAGGGACGTACTTGCGGCGATTCCCACGAACCCACCCCGCCCTGCCAACCCAACAGCCCTGCCGCTTTTGACGTTGCCGTTGCCGTTGCTTCAAAGCGCGCGCATGCGAAAAAAAACTTCACCCGCCTTAGACCGGTCGATGAATAGGCTGGCGCTCCCTGAAACCCTGATCCTGGAGCGCGCCATGAAGATCCGCACCCTGACCACGTCCCTGCTGGCCTCCGCGCTGGTGCTCGGCCTGGCCGCCTGCAAGGGCCCGGAAGCCGAACAGGCACGCCAGGACGCCGCCCAGGCCGCCGACAGCGCCGGCGTGGCCGCCCGTGATGCCGTCGACCGCGCGGCCGCCGCCACCCGCGATGCCACCGACGATGCCGCCGCAGCCTCGCGTGAAGCCGCTGCCGATACCCAGCAGGCACTGGACCGCGCCGCCGATTCCACCGCCGCCGCCGCTGCCGAAGCCAAGGTTGCCGCCAAGGATGCGGCCGCCAATGCCAGCGAGGCCACCGCCACCGCGGCACAGAACGTGGCCGACAAGGCCCGCGATGTCGCCGACGATGCCAAGGACAACGCCGACCACGGCAAGCACTGAACCACGCACCTCCTTCCACGATGCAGGCGCCGGCCGATGCCGGCGCCTTTTTTGTGGCCGTTGCTCAGGGCAGCGCGCGTGCCAGCATCGCCGCGCTGTCGATCCCCAGCGGCAAGGTGCCGAAGGCCAGGCCGTGTTCACCGCCCAGCCGGCTGCGCACGAACGTGGCCGCGAACGGACTGCCTGCACGCAGCAGGATCGACCCCTGCAGCAGCAGCGCCAGCCGCTCGCAGTACACCCGCGCGAGTGCCGGCTCCGGCGGCGCAGCGCTCCACCAGCGTGACATCGCCTCGTCGAAGGTGGCATCCAACCCGCTGCCGGCCAGCAGTTCCTCATGCAGCGCCTGCAACGCCGCCGGCTCGCGCTGCAGCGCGCGCAGCACGTCCAGGCACTGGATGTTGCCGCTGCCTTCCCATATCGAATTGAGCGGCGCCTGGCGGTACAGCCGCGGCAGCATCGACTCTTCCACGTAGCCCGCTCCGCCCAGGCATTCCTGTGCTTCATTGACGAACGCCGCCGCGCGCTTGCACACCCAGTATTTCCCCAGCGCGGTGCCGACCCGTGCCAGCAGCGCCTGGCGCGGGTCGCGTGCAGCGCGGTCCACCGCCGCCGCCACGTGCAGGGCCAGCGCGGTCGCCGCTTCGGATTCCAGTGCCAGGTCGGCCAGTACGTTGGCCATCAGCGGGTGGTCGCACAGGCGTTGGCCGAAGGTACGCCGGTGCCGCGCATGGTGCAGCGCCTGCGCCAGCGCCATGCGCATTTCCGCGGCAGCGCCGAGCATGCAGTCCAGCCGGGTCATCATCACCATGTGGATGATGGTCGCCACGCCGCGCCCTTCATCGCCCACCCGCCAGGCCTGCGCGCCGGTGAATTCCACCTCGCTGGAGGCATTGGACCAGTCGCCGAGCTTGTCCTTCAGCCGCATCAACTGGAAGGCGTTGCGGTTGCCATCGGCCAGCCGCCGCGGCATCAGCAGGCAGGTCAGGCCTGCCGGCGCCTGCGCCAGCACCAGGAAGCCGTCGGACATCGGCGCGGAGAAGAACCACTTGTGCCCCACCAGCCGGTAGCTTCCGTCCGCGCCGGGCTCGGCGACGGTGGCATTGGCGCGGACATCGGAGCCTCCCTGTTTTTCGGTCATGCCCATGCCCAGGGTGATGCCGACCTTGTCGGCGATCGGCACATCGCGCGGGTCGTACACCGGTGCAGCCGCCTTGCGGGCCCACTCCGACAGCACCGGGTGGTCGGCCAGCACCGCCACCGCGGCGTGGGTCATGGTCAGCGGGCAGCTGGTCCCGGCTTCGGCCTGGTGGTGCAGGTAACTCAGCGCGGCGCGCGCCACGTGCGCGCCCGGTTGCGGCTCGTGCCAGGACAGACCGGCCACGCCGTGTTCCTTCGCCGTGTGCAGCAGCTGGTGGTACGCCGGATGGAACTCGACGGTGTCGATGCGATGGCCCTGCGCATCGTGGGTACGCAGGCGCGGTCGATCGCGGTTGGCATCGAAGCCGAGCCGATACAACGCATCGCCGGCGAGGCGGCCGTACGCTGCCAGGCGACCGGCGAAGGAGGACGCCCCGCCCCGGTCCACCGCTTCCACCAGCGCCGCATCGTCGGCCCACAGGTGGCGGCCGGCGAACGCGGGCGGCTGGTTGTGCACGAGGTGGGTCTGGAACGGTGCTGCTTCGTTGCGCATGGTGGAACGCCTCCCTGGCCGCATGACCCTCGATTCTGCCCCAGCGCGGGAACGGCTGCTGTTCAGGCGGATTCTCACCTCCTGCACGACGGCCCCGGCACAGTGCCGACATGAGCAGACGCGACGATCTGGTGGTGCTGCGTCCGGAAGGACTGTACTGCCCCGCTGGCGATTTCCACATCGATCCATGGCGCCCGGTGGCGCGCGCGGTGATCACCCACGGCCACGGCGACCACGCCCGCGGCGGCATGCAGGAATACCATTGCAGCCCATCCAGCGAGCCGATCCTGCGCTGGCGGCTGGGCGATGTACGCATCCACACCCACGGCTGGGGCGTGCCCTTCCGGATGGGCGCGGTCGAGGTGTCGCTGCACTCGGCCGGCCACGTGCTGGGCTCGGCGCAGGTGCGCATCGACGACGGCGAGCAGGTCTGGGTGGCGTCCGGTGACTACAAGCGCCAGCCCGACCCCACCTGCGATCCCTTCGAAGTGGTGCCGTGCGATACGTTCATCACCGAAGCCACGTTCGCTTCGCCGATCTACCGCTGGCCCGACACCCCGGACGTGGCCGCGGACATCGTCGCCTGGCGCCGTGAATGCGGCGAACGCGGCGAAGCGGCGATCCTGCTCTGCTATGCATTGGGCAAGGCGCAGCGGGTGCTGGCCGAACTGTTGCCGCTGGACGACCAGCCGGCCTGGCTGCACGGGGCGATCGACAACGGCGTGCAGGTGTATCGCCAGGCCGGCATCCCGATGCTGGCCACCCAGGCAGTGGCCGAACAGGGCCGCCAGCCCGATTCAGCCGGCCGCCTGGTGCTGGCCCCGCCATCGGCCGCAGGCACGCCGTGGGTGCGCCGCTTCGGCCGCCACCAGCTGGGGTTTGCCTCCGGCTGGATGCACCTGCGCGGCAACCGCCGCCGTCGCAACGTTGATCGCGGCTTCGTGGTGTCCGACCACGCCGACTGGCCGGCGCTGCTGCAGACCATCGCGCAGACCGGCGCCAGCCGGATCATCGCCACGCATGGCAACACCGATGCATTGATCCGCTACCTGCGCGAAAACGGCACCGCCGCCGAAGCCTTCCGTACCGACTACGGGAGCGAAGAATGAAGGCCTTCGCCGACCTGTACCAGCGCCTGGACCGCAGTACCGCCACCGGCGACAAACGCGCCGCGCTGGTCGACTACTTCCGCCATGCGCCCGCGCACGACGCCGCATGGGCGCTGTACCTGCTGAGCGGTGGCAAGGTCGGTGGCGCGCGCCGCAAGATCGCCGCCAGCGGCGAGCTGCGCGCCTGGTTGGCCGACGAATCCGGACTGCCGGCGTGGCTGGTGGAAGACAGCTACGAGCAGGTCGGCGACCTGGCCGAAACGCTGACCCTGCTGGTGGATGAGCCGCGCCAGCCAGCCCCGGACCGCCCGTTGGTGGAGTGGATCGAAACCCATCTGCTGGCCGTGGCCAACCAGGACGAAGCGATCCGCCGCGCCGCCGTGGAAACCGGCTGGCGGACGTTGCCGGCAGCGCAACGGCTGGTGTTCAACAAACTGCTCACCGGCGCGCTGCGCGTCGGCGTCTCGCAGCGGCTGGTGCAGCAGGCACTGGCCGAACTGTCCGGGCTGGACATCGCGCGCATCGCCCAGCGCATGCTGGGTGACTGGGTCCCCTCGCCCACGCTGCTTGTCACGCTGTTGACGCATGAGGAGTTGCCGCTGGACCGCCAGCAGCCCTATCCGTTCTTCCTCGCCTCGCCTCTGGAAGCGGCGGTGGAGACACTGGGTCCGATCAGCGACTGGCTGCTGGAATGGAAGTGGGATGGCATCCGCCTGCAGCTGCTGCGCCGGCAGGGCGAGGTCGCGCTGTGGTCGCGTGGCGAAGAGCGGCTGGACGGGCGTTTTCCGGAAATCGAACAGGCCGCCGCTGCCCTCCCCGATGGCTGCGTGATCGACGGTGAGCTGCTGGCCTGGGATCCAGAGCAGGATCTGCCGCGTGCCTTCACCGCGCTGCAGACGCGCATCCAGCGGCGCAAGCCGGGGCCGGCGACCCTGCGCAGCACGCCGGTGCGCGTGCTCGCCTACGATTTGCTGGAAGAAGGGGGCGAAGACCTGCGCAACGTGCCGTTGCAGCAGCGTCGGCAGCGCCTGGCTGCGCTGCTCGGTGCGCTGGATGATCCCCGCCTGCAATTGTCTCCACAGGTACATGCCGACGACTGGCAGCAGGCGGCCACCCTGCGCGAAGAGGCACGCGTGCGCGGCGTGGAAGGCTTGATGGTCAAGCGTGCCGAGTCGGTCTACCAGGCCGGGCGCCGCCGCGGTGACTGGTGGAAGTGGAAGGTGGATCCGCTGACCATCGATGCGGTGCTGCTGTACGCGCAGGCCGGCCACGGCCGGCGCAGCACGCTGTACACCGATTACACCTTCGGGGTCTGGAACGGTGAAGAACTGGTGCCGGTCGCCAAGGCCTACTCCGGCCTGGACGACAAGGAAATCCTCGCGCTGGATCGCTGGATCCGCGCCAACACGCGCGAACGCTTCGGCCCGGTGCGCAGCGTACGTGCCGAACAGGTGTTCGAGCTGGGCTTCGAAGCGGTCAATGTCAGCAAGCGGCACAAGTCCGGCATCGCCGTGCGCTTCCCGCGCATCCTGCGCTGGCGCCAGGACAAGCCCGCTGCCGAAGCCGACCATCTGCAACAGCTGCAGGCACTGGCCCGATGACCGCAGCGGAGGCGCTCAAGCGCCTGCAGGGTTTCTTCGCCGAACGCGGCTGGCGGCCGCTGCCGTTCCAGCGCACGATGTGGCGGCACTACCTGGCCGGCCAGTCCGGCCTGCTGCATACGCCCACCGGCAGCGGCAAGACCCTGGCGATGTTCGGCGGCCCGTTGCTGCAGGCGCTGGTCGATCCGCTGCCCACGCCGGCCCGTCGCAGCGCGGTACGGCCGTTGCAGGTGCTGTGGGTGACACCCCTGCGCGCACTGGCCACCGACACCGCACGTGCGCTGCAGGCGCCGCTGAAGGCCGTTGGACTGGACTGGCAGGTGGGCCTGCGCAGCGGCGACGCCAGCAGCCGCGACAAACGCCTCGCCCGCGAAGGTCGGCTGGACGTGCTGGTGACCACCCCGGAATCGCTGGCGCTGCTGTTGAGCTACCCCGATACGCTGGCGCGCATGCGCCAGCTGCGCTGCGTGGTGGTGGACGAATGGCATGAACTGGTGGGCAGCAAGCGCGGCGTACTGCTGCAGCTCAACCTGGCCCTGCTGCGCGACACCGCACCGGCGATGCAGCTGTGGGGCCTGTCGGCCACGCTGGGCAACCTGCAACAGGCACGTGAGGTGCTGTTGCCCGGCCGCGACGACGCGGTGACCGTGGAAGGGGCCAGGCCGCGACCGGTGCGCGTGCGCAGCCTGCTGCCCGAGCCCGGCGAGCGCTTCCCGTGGGCCGGCCACCTGGGGCTGGGGCAGCTGCCGCGCGTGCTGCAGGCGCTGATGGGCGCGCGCAGCAGCCTGCTGTTCACCAACACCCGCGCGCAGGCCGAGCTCTGGCACCAGGCATTGTCCGCGGTGTGGCCCGAAGACAGTGCCACGCTGGCGCTGCACCATGGATCGCTGGATCCGGCGCTGCGCCAGCAGGTGGAAGATGGACTGCGCGCCGGCAGCCTGCGCTGCGTGGTCGCCACCTCGAGCCTGGACCTGGGCGTGGATTTCCCGGAAGTGGAACAGGTGCTGCAGTTGGGCAGCCCGAAGGGCGTGGCCCGGCTGCGCCAGCGCGCCGGACGCGCGCGACATCGCCCCGGCGCCAGCGGCGAGATCCTGTGCGTCCCCAGCCATGCGCTGGAACTGGCCGAATACGCGGCCGCGCGCCGCGCCCTCGACGCGGGCGTGGTCGAGGCACGACGGCCGCTTCGGCTGTCGCTGGACGTGCTGGCCCAGCACTGCATCAGCCGCGCGCTGGCCGGCGGCTTCGATGCCGAAGCGCTGCTCGCGCAGGTCCGCCGCACGCATGCCTTCGCACAGCTCGGCGATGCGCAGTGGCAGGACGTGCTGCAGTTCATCGTGCAGGGCGGGCGGGCGTTGGCGCAGTACCCGGATTTCCACAAGGCGGTGCAGGACGAGGACGGCATCTACCGCGTGCACGACCGACGCCAGGCGCTGCGCCATCGCCTGTCCATCGGCACCATCAGCAGCGACGGCAGCGTGCGCGTGCAGTTCCTGCGCGGCGGCAGCCTGGGCGCGGTGGAAGAACAGTTTGCCGGGCGCCTGCGTCGTGGTGATCGCTTCCAGTTCGCCGGCCGGCTGCTCGAACTGGTACAGCTGAAGGACATGACCGCGTACGTGCGCGTGGCGCGCGGTGGAGAAGGCGTGGTGCCGCGCTGGCAGGGCGGCCAGCTGGCGCTTTCCACTTCACTGGGGCGGGAACTGGAAGCGGTGCTGGGCGGCGCCGACGACAGCCCCGAATCGCGCTGGCTGGCACCACTGATGGACCTGCAGGCAAGCCTGTCGGCGCGGCCTTCGCCGGATCACCTGCTGGTGGAAGACGTACGCCGCCGCGAAGGCCAGTTCCTGTTCGTGTACCCGTTCGCCGGCCGCCACGTGCATGAAGCCCTTGCCGCGCTGCTGGCCCTGCGCTGCACGCGGCTGCAGCGCAACAGCATCGGCTATGCGGTGAACGACCACGGGCTGGTGCTGGCCCCGGCCCTGCCCATCGCCCTGGATGCGGCACAGTGGAGCGCGCTGCTGGACCCTGGCGCACTGCTTGATGACCTGCGCGCGGCGGTCAACCTGGGCGAACTGGCACGCCGCCAGTTCCGCGGCATCGCGCGGGTGTCCGGCCTGCTGGTGCCCAGCCTGCCGGGCGGCATGCCGCGTTCGCTGCGCCAGCTGCAGGCCTCTGCCGGCCTGCTGTACGACGTGCTGCGCGAACACGATCCGGAGCACATGCTGCTGCAGCTGGCCGAGCGCGAAGTGCTGCACGACAGCCTGGACGTGGACGGCCTGCGCGACGCGCTGCAGCGGATGCAGGGCCGTGCACTGTCGCTGCAGGCACCACGCTCGCTGACGCCGCTGGGCTTCCCGCTGTGGGCCGAACGCCTGCGCGGCCAGCTCAGCAACGAAGACTGGCGCACGCGCGTGCTGCGTGCCGCGCAACAACTGGAAAAGCGCAATGCCCGATGATGTTGTCCTGCACCTGGCCGGCGAGGAGGTGATCCTGCTGGGCGAGCGTGCCCTGCGGATACCGCGGCTGCGCGCCGTGTTGATCGCCGACCTGCACCTGGGCAAGGCGGACATCTTCCGCCGCGCCGGCATCGCGCTGCCGGTGGGTGGCACCGCCGCCGACCTGAAGCGGCTGCAGCAGCTGGTCGAGCGTGCCGACTGTGAACAGCTGTGGATCCTCGGCGATGTGCTGCACGGGCCGTTGCACCGGGCACCGTGGTACAGCCACTGGCTGGCCTGGCGCGAGCAGCGGCCCGGGCTTGCGGTCCACGTGGTGCGTGGCAACCACGACCGCGCGCTGTCCCCGGCCGCGCTGCAGGTGCAGGTGCACGAGGAGCAGGCCGCACTGGGTCCCTTCCTGCTGCGCCACGAACCGGAGCCGGATGCGCAGGCCCACGTGATTGGCGGTCACCTGCATCCGCTGGCCGCGCTGCCGGGGCTGCCGCGCCGGTTGCCGGCCTTCTGGCTGCGCGAGCGGGTGACGGTGCTGCCGGCGTTTTCGCAGTTCACCGCGGGGGTGGTGCCGGTGTTGGCTGCCGGTGAGCGGATGGTCGCGTGCGTGGACACTGCGGCGGTGCTGTTGCCTGCGCGGTAGGTGGGTCGAACGGGTGGGACCCCCTCGCGGGTGGCTGCGTTTCGCTGGCTACGTGCTTTGGGCCGGGCGGTGGGGCTGTGCGGGGGACGGCAGAAGCCGCATCCATGCGGGCCTCGTTTCGCGCCATCCATGGCGCTCAACGCCCCCGCCCAGCCCCACCGCCCGGCCCCCTGACAGGTTCTGGTGGCCGCCACCGCGTAATGGAAATAAAAAAGCAAAGGCAGGGGTCAGACTCCTTTCGCGCAGCGAAAGGACTCTGATCCCATCTTCCAACCACTCTTCCTACCCCTCACAAAACCCGCCGACCATGGGTCGGCGCTACCAAAGCAACCAAAGGCCACCATGGACCTGTCGAAGGGGGGGCGGGGTGGGTGTGCAGGACCGTCTTTTCGCATGGATGCGAAAAGCGAGCTTACACGGACGTACTTGCGGCGTGTCCTGCACAGCCGCCCCGCCCCACCAACAATCAGCCCTGCAGCTTTCGCTCTGGCTCTGGCTTCAAGCCCGCGCGCAGCGCGAAAAACTCACGCGACCGCCAGCATCTCCGGCATCAGGCGGAAATCCGGCCCGCGGCTCTCTACCCGCCGGGGCAGCGCCCGGATCGTGGCCAGCATTTCCTGCGCACACGTACGGATGTAACCGTGCTGCTCCGGAGAGGAATGACTGATCAGGCTGCCAACATGGAATTCGAAGACATCTTCCAGCACGTCAGGCTGGTCTTCGTGCAGCATCTGCAGCAACCCGCGCAGTTTGCAGATTTCCGATTCCAGCGCTTCAGCCGAGAACAACATGGGGGACTCCTTGCATGCGGCTCGCCCGAGCCAGAGGGGGCAGCAGCGACAGGCCGCCCGCCGGGGCGCGATGCAGGATCACGGAACAGTGCGGGGGCCACGCGGTGCGTGCGTTCCCCCCTGTTGTGCCATGAACGAGGTGAGCCAACCGTCAACTCCGCCCACCGCAGCTTTCACGCAGCGCTCAACGCGGCCGCCTGCGCCGTGGCCCGTGGCGTGCCCAGCGCGTCGATGAACGCCGGGTCCAGCGGCAGTTTCCCCAGCCAGCCGCGCTGGGTGCCACTGAGCACGCGCAGCATGTGGCCCCGCCCCCCCGGCAAGCGCCCCATCGGCCCCAGCAGCACGTCACGGGCCTTCGACCAGGCATCGCGGTCGGACTGGAACAACGGGGTCAGCCAGCGGCTCCAGTAGTGGTACACGGCCACGTGCGCGCGTCGCTGCGCCTGGTAGGCCTGCAGGGCGGCCTCGCCCTTGCCATGCACGCGCAGCGCATCACGCAGGGCCAGCGCGTCCAGCAGCGCCATGTTCACGCCCTGCCCCAGCTGCGGGCTCATGGAGTGCGCCGCATCGCCGGCCAGCACCAGACGACCGTTGTGCCAGCGCCGCATCACCGCATCGCGGTAAGAGGCACGCGCCAACTGCCCCGCCTGCTGCAGGTGCGCGAAGCGCGGTGCGGCCTCCGGCCACAGAGCGTGCAGCTCATCCAGCCACGGTTGCAGGCCATCGGCCTCCCAGCGCGCGAAGTCCTCGCGCGGCAGGCTCCAGAAGAAGCTCAGCCGCGGTGTGGCATCCCCGGGACGCGTGCCGACCGGCAGCAGCCCGATCATCTTGCGCGCCGCCACGTAGCGCTGGCGCAGCTCGCTCACATGCGGCCAATCCTCGGCCGGCAGCAGGCACCACAGGGCGCCCCACGGGTACACCCGGTCCAGCGACGTCCCCCCGACCTGCGCACGCAGGGCCGATGCCGAGCCGTCGGCAGCGATCACCAGGTCATACGGCCCGTGCTGGCGCCCTTCGCCGTCGTGCAGCAGCCCGCGTTCGTGGTCGACCGATGCGATGGTGACGCCTGCATGCAGCTGTCCGAGGCCGTCACGCGCCTGGTCCAGCAGCTGGAACAGCGCGCCACGCTGCATGCCCAGGCCGTGCAGGCGCGCATCCAGGCCGTCGTAGCCCATGTCCATCACCGCCCGCCCGCAGGGGGTATCGCCGTGCAACCGGTGCACCGGTGCGGCATGCGCGCGCACCGCATCCAGCAGGCCCATCTGCCACAGCACCTGCAGGCCGCTGGGCTGCAGCAGGAAGCCGGCGCCGACCGGCCCAGGGCGGGGGGCGCGCTCGAAGATGTCGACGTGGTGTTCGTCGCGGGACAACAGAATGGCCAATGCCTGGCCAGCGGTGCCGTAGCCGATGACGGCGATGCGCATGCGGGGATCCATCCTGCGATTGTGCCTGATTGGCGCGGCAGGCAAAAAAAAACCCCGCCGAAGCGGGGTTCTTCCAACACGCGACTGAATGGATCAGGCGGCCTGGATGTTCGATGCCTGGTCGCCCTTCGGGCCCTGGGTCTTTTCGAAGGTGACTTTCTGGCCTTCCTGCAGGGACTTGAAGCCATTGCCCTGGATGGCGGAGAAGTGCGCGAACAGATCAGCGCCGCCGTCGTCCGGAGTAATAAAGCCAAATCCCTTGGCGTCGTTGAACCACTTCACGGTACCTGTTGCCATGTTGATGCGAGACCTTTGCAATGAATGGGTGGTGTGCGCAAAAACCCTGCGCACGGGGCGAGTATGCAAACCTTGCCCGAGGATGACAATCACCCCCGTGCCAATTCCCCGATCAGTTCGGGCAATCCGTTGGACGCGGCCTGCACGTTGGAGAGTACTTCGGCCATGGTGATTTCTTCCCCATCGCCACAACCGGCGGCCCAGTTGGCCACGATCGCAAGGCAGGCGTAGTCAAGCCCGAGCTCACGCGCCAGGGCCGCTTCGGGCATGCCGGTCATGCCGACCAGGTCACAGCCATCACGGCGCAGACGCGCGATTTCTGCAATGGTTTCCAACCGCGGACCTTGCGTTGCAGCATAACAACCGCCGTCGCGCACTGTGACGCCCGTCACCTTTGCGGCCGCAAGAATTTTGCTTCGCAGCATGGGCGTGTAGGGGTGCCCGAAGTCCACGTGCAGGACGTCACTGCCCGCTTCCTCACACAGGGTGGAGATCCGGCCCCAGGTGTAGTCGATGATCTGGTCCGGGCAGGCCAGCACGCGCGGACCGAAGTCATCGCCGATGCCGCCGACGGTATTCAGCGCCAGCACGCGCGACGCGCCGATATGCTGCAGTGCAGCAAGGTTGGCGCGGTAGTTGATCTTGTGCGGGGGCAGTGAATGGCCCTCGCCATGGCGGGCCAGGAAAGCCACCCGGTGGCCCAGCAGGCTGCCGACCCGGATCGGACCGGAGGGCGTACCAAAGCGGGTTTCGACCTCGTGGGTCTGCACGTCATCCAGCGTGGCGAGGTTGTAGACGCCGGTTCCGCCGATGACCGCCAGCGCGATGGGCTGCATCAGCCTTCCTTCATCGCGTAGATCGCCGGCACGCAGCGCAGGGTCTCGTTGACGTCCATGCCGAAGCCGAACACATAGCGGTCCGGCAGTTCCACGCCGGCGTAATCGGCGTGCACGTCGGCCAGCGCGCGGTCATGCTTCTTCACCGTCAGCGCGGCGATGCGCACGTCGGTGGCGCCCTGCTCCAGGCACCAGGTGCGCACGCCCTGCAGGGTGTAGCCCTCGTCCAGGATGTCGTCCACCAGCAGCACGCGGCGGCCGAACAGTGCGGTGGCCGGCTTGTGCTTCCACACCAGGTCGCCGCCGGTGGTTTCGCCGCGGTAACGCGTGGCGTGCAGGTAATCGAACTGCACGTCCTGGCCGCGTGCGCCCAGTTCCAGTGCCAGTTGGCCGGCGAACGGCAGCGCGCCATGCATGATCGACAGGAACAACGGCACTTCGCCCTTGTAATCGCTGGCGATGGCGTCGGCGATGCGGCCGATGGCCTGGTCGATGGTGGGGCGGTCGACCAGCAGGTCAGCCTGTTCCAGGGCCTGGGAAATGGTGAGGTTGGGCATCAGACGGTTCTTCCAGAGGATTCGAGAAAACGGGTTCGGGTGTCGCCATGCCGGGCATCGGCCAGCAGGCCGTCCCAGCCAAGTGCGCCGCGGCCGATCAGGCCAAGCAGCGCGGCAGTGTTCGAGGTGCGATGCTGCATGGCCTGCAGCGCATCGTCCACCAGCTCGGGATGGCAGACCAATACCACGTCGCAGCCGGCATCCAGGTGCGCATCGACGCGGGCCTTCACGCCACCGGCGCTGAACGAGGCGGCCATGCCGATGTCATCGGAAAACACCACGCCGCGGAAGCCGAGCTGGCCACGCAGGATGTCCTGCACCCAGCGCCGCGAGTAGCCGGCCGGTTCCGGGGCGACCTGCGGGTAGATGACGTGCGCCATCATCACCGCATCGGCGCCGGCGGCGATCCCGGCCACGAAAGGCACCAGGTCGCGCTGCTGCAGTTCATCCAGCCCACGCGGGTCGATCGCGGTATCGACGTGGGTGTCTTCCAGCACGCTGCCGTGGCCGGGGAAATGCTTGAGCGTGGCGGCCATGCCGGCGCTGTGCATGCCGCGCACGTAAGCGGCGGTAAACGCGGCCACCACCTGGGGATCTTCGCTGAATGCGCGATCGCCGATGGCGCGGTTGCCATGGCCCAGGTCCACCACCGGCGCAAAGCTCAGGTCCACGCCGCTGGCGCGCACCTCGCTGGCCATCAGCCAGGCGTGCTGCTCGGCAGCGGCCAGCGCGGCCTGCGGATCCTGTACGTAGCCCAGACCGATCTGCTGCAGCGGCGGCAGATCGGTGAAGCCCTCGCGGAAACGCTGCACGCGCCCGCCTTCTTGGTCCACGCAGATCAGCTGCGGCCGCGGTGCTGCCTCGCGGATGGCGGCGGACAGTCCGGCGATCTGCTGGCGGGATGCGAAATTGCGCTTGAACAGCACCACGCCGGCCACGGCATCGTGCTGCAGCCAGTCACGCTCCTGGGCGGTCAGTTCGGTACCGGCAACGCCGATCAGCAGCATGTTCAGGTCTCCACGACGGGCGCCACGATGGCGCAGCGCCGCATTGTCGCAGAAGCGTGGCCCAGCGTCAGACCCTGCACCCGTCCGGGCCACAACCGTCTTCAGCGTCCAGCGCGTCGGAAGCGGCGGCTTCGCTGCGTTCGGCGGCGATCTGGCGCAGCGCCTGGGCGATCGCTTCCGGCGACTGCGCACCCTGGATTGCCCAACGGCCGTCGATGACGAAGGTCGGCACCGAGGTGATGCCGATGGCGTGGGCATGCTGCAGGCCTTGCTGCACCTCGGCCAGCCCCAGGTCCGAGCCCAGCATCGCCTGGATGTCGTCAGCGGCAAGTCCGCCCTCGATCCCGGCCCGGGCCAGCACCTGCGGATCGGCGAGATTGCGCCCCAGTTCGAAATGCGCACGGAACAGCGCTTCGCCCACCCCATCCTGGACCCCGTGCTGGCCAGCGAGCCATAGCAGGCGGTGCGCCTGCAGCGTGGTCACGCGGACCTGGCCACGACTGAAATCCATCGGCAGCCCTTCGGCGCGTGCGGTGGCCTGCATCTGGCCCAGCAACTGCTCGGTGCGCTCGGCACCCCCGAACTTGCGCGCATAGGCCTCACGCAGCGGCACCGGCGTGGCATCGGCGTCCGGATCCAGCTGGAACGGCTGCCACTGCACCTGCAGCGCGGGCACCGCATCGCCCAGCAGCGCAAGACCCTGCGCGAAGCGGTGCTTGCCGATCCAGCACCACGGACACACCACGTCGGAATAGATGTCGATCTTCATCCCCCCGACATGGGGACGACCGCCCGGCGATAAAGGGGACGCAGGCGACCACCTCGTTTCTGGCATGCCGGGACGCGTCGGCAGCGACTCACTCCCCGCCGTCGCCCTTTTCGCCGGGAGACCAGCGAGCGTACGGGTGGGAGGCCAGCGCGACGTTGTAGTAGCGCGCCTGGTCGGTGACTTCGCGGCCGGCCCAGGCCGGCAGGCTGATCGCCTGGTCCGGGTCTTCCAGCTCCACTTCGGCGACCACCAGCCCGGCGTTGTCGCCGAGGAATTCGTCGACCTCCCACAGCAGGCCTTCGTGCTGCACCAGGTGCCGGCGCTTGTCGATCAGGCCGCCCACGCACAACGCCAGCAGCTCACGCGCGTCCGCTACCGGAATCGGATACTCGAACTCCTGCCGGCTGCGCCCCAGCGTCCGTGATTTGAGGTTCAGTGCGGCACCGTCGCCTTCGATGCGTACCCGCACCGAGGCGTTCTGGTCCCCGCGGTCCAGCGCGCCCATGTCGTTGATATAGCCCTGCGCCATCGGGATGACCGCGTGCGCCGCCGCCCGCCAACCGTCACCGGTGACCAGGAATTTCCGTTCGATTTCAATGCCCATGGGGGGATTATGCGGGAAGCGCGTGACGACCGACGGTCGTCACCCACCACGACCGGCGTTCACCCACCACGACCGAGGGTCACCCGCTTCGATCAGGCTTTTTCGAATACCGCGATGCTTTCCACGTGTGCGGTATGCGGGAACATGTCCATCGCCCCGGCACTGACCAGGGTGAAGCCACGCTCGTTGACCAGGTAGCCGGCATCGCGCGCCAGCGAACCCGGATGGCAGCTGACGTAGACGATGCGCTTGAACTGCTCCAGCGGCAGCTGCTGCAGCACCTCGATGGCGCCCGAGCGCGGCGGGTCCAGCAGCAGCTTGTCGAAACCCTCCAGCATCCACGAGGCCTGGCGCTGGTCCTGGGTCAGGTCGGCGGCATGGAAGCTGGCGTTGGCCAGCCCGTTGCGCTGGGCGTTCTCCTTCGCACGCGCCACCAGCCCGGCATCGCCCTCCACGCCGACCACTTCGCGCACGCCGCGGGCCAGCGGCAGGGTGAAGTTGCCCAGCCCGCAGAACAGGTCCAGCACGCGCTCCTGCGGGCCGGCATCCAGCAGCGCCAGTGCGTGCTCGATCATCTTCACGTTGAGGTTGGCATTGACCTGGATGAAGTCCAGCGGGCGGAACGCCAGCTCCACGTCCCACGGCGCCAGCCGGAACGACAACGGAACCTCCTGCGGCCACAGCGGGTGGACCGAGTCGACTCCGTCGGGCTGCAGGAAGATCGCGAATCCGTGTTCCTGCCCGAACGCGACCCAGGCCGCGCGATCGGCCTCGCTGAGCGGCTGCATGTGGCGGATGGTCAGAGCGATCGCCTCGTCACCGGCGATGAACTCGATCTGCGGGATGTCGCGTCGGCCATCCAGCGATTCGACGAAGGCCGACAGCACTGACACCTTGGTGCCGATCTCCGGAATCACCGTCAGGCACAGCGACAGGTCTGCCACGAAGCGCGGATCCAGCTCACGGAAGCCGACCAGGGTCTTGTCCTTCTTCTCGACCCGACGCACCGAGAAGCGCCCCTTGCGGCGGTAGCCCCAGCTGTCGCCGACCAGCGGCGGCAGTACCTGCTGCGGCTGCACGTGGCCGATGCGCTGCAGGTTGTCCATCAGCACCCGCTGCTTGGCCACGATCTGCTCGCTTTCTTCCAGGTGCTGCAGCACGCAGCCGGCACAGACGCCGAAATGCGGACACTTCGGCTGCACGCGCAGCGGCGAGGCTTCCACCACTTCGACGGTGCGCGCCTGGTCGAAATGCTTGCTGCGCGCGGTCTGTTCGGCCATCACCACTTCACCCGGCAGCGCGCCGGTGATGAAGGTGACCTTGCCACCTTCGCCATCACGGCGTGCGACGCCGCGGCCGTCGTGGCTCAGGTCGAGGATGTCGGTTCTGAAGAGGGTGCGGTCGATGCGGGAACGTTGACGGGCCACGTGGCGAAGGGCTGCGTGTGAAAAAGGGCGCGTATTGTCTCAGAACAGGGCGAAAATCGCTTCTCCACCCTTGCAAGGCGGCGCGCGGTGTTTAATATGCAGCGTAGCTGACATGGAGGCAGCCTTATGCAGACGAATACGCCGCGCCCCGCGCGACCCCGTTTCCTGCTGGTCGAGGACGACATCATCACGTGTGGTTTCCTCAAGGCCGCGCTGGAAACCTTGCCAGCGGACGTGGATACCGCTGACTCGCTCAACGCCGCACTCGCCCGTGCCCAGGTCCGCCACTACGACCTGTGGCTGATCGATGCGAACCTGCCCGATGGCCATGGCAGCGAATTGCTGCAGCAGTTGCGCCGGCAGCACCCGGACACCCCGGCGCTGGCGCATACCGCCGATCGCGACGCGTCCGCGCATGGGCGCCTGCGGGATGCCGGATTCGGCGACATCCTGGTCAAGCCGCTGGGCCGCGATGCCCTGCTCAAGGGCGTGCGTCGCGCCTTGGGCCAAGGCGCCCGTTACCGGGTGGACAGCGCGCCGATCCAGCCCATCATGCTGAACGAGGCCCAGGACTGGGACGAGATCACCGCACTGGCCGCGCTCAACGGGCAACGCAACCACCTGGTAGCGCTGCGCGAGCTGTTCCTGGCCGAGCTGCCGAGCGTGCGTGACGCGGTCGACCAGGCGGTGGACCGCCATGACGAACCGGCGCTGCGCAACCAGCTGCACCGGCTGCAGGCCAGTTGTGGTTTCGTCGGTGCTGCCCGCCTCAGCCGCGCGGTGCGCACCCTGCACCAGATGCCGGCCTCGCACATGGCCCAGGCCAGCTTCCGCGACGCCGTCGCCGCGCTGCTGCACTGATCTGGAAAAAGGGATCAGAGTCAGGGGTCAGAGTCACGACTCTGACCCCTGACTCTGACCCCTCAGCGGCGGCGCGCCAAGTCGTCCAGCAGTTCCCAGGATTTCAGCCCGCGCGAGCCCAGGTGGTAGGCCAGCACGACCCGCATCGGCAGGCGCAGGCTGGCCAGGTCCTCGGCGCCGGGTTCTTCATCGCGTCCCAGCGCCAGCAGCGCAGCGCCGGTGGCGGTACCGCGCCGCCCCTCCCCATCGCGCTCGCTGAGCAGCCGGCGCGGGCCTTCCTGTGGATCCAGCAGGTAGCGCGCGGCCGGATCCACGGCGCTGCCATCGCTGGCGCAGGCCAGGTCGAAACCGACCCCCAGCGCCTCCAGCAGGTCGCGTTCGAAGCGGCGCAGGCTCCACGCCAATGAAAGCTCCAGGCTCAGGCGGGCGCGCACCTCGCCGTAGGCCCGGTACAGGTCCGGCAGCGGGTCGTGCCGCGGGGCCAGGCGCATCACCAGCTCATTCAGGTAGAAGCCGGCCAGCATGTCATTGCCGGCAAGCCGCGGTGCGGCATCCAGCGCCTCGGCGCCACGCAGCTGCGCCAGGTCACCGCGCTGGACCGCGTCGAAACGGATCCACTGCAGCGGCTGCAGGGCCGCGCGCAGCACCTGCCCCTTCGCACTGGAAACGCCGCGGGCAAGCAGGCCCAGCCGCCCGTGCGAGGCGCTCAGCACCTCCACCAGCAGGCTGGTCTCGCGGTAGGCCCGCGCGTGCAGGACAAAGCCCGGTTCGGACGCGATCTGCATCAGGGCCAGCCCCGCAGGCGCTGCTTATTCGTAACCGAAGGCCTTCAGCGCGGCCTCGTCGTCGGACCAGCCCTCGCGCACGCGCACCCAGGTTTCCAGGAACACCTTGGCACCGAACAAGCGCTCCATCTGCATGCGCGACTTGGCCCCGATGTCCTTCAGGCGGGTACCGCCCTTGCCGATCACGATGGCCTTCTGCCCTTCGCGTTCGACCCAGATCACCGCACCGATGCGCAGCAGGTTGCCGTCTTCGGTGAAGCGCTCGATCTCTACCGTGGTGGCGTACGGCAGCTCTTCGCCGAGCTGGCGCATCAGCTGCTCGCGCACCAGTTCGCCGGCCAGGAAACGCTGGCTGCGGTCGGTGATTTCGTCTTCGCCGAACATCGGCGGGGCTTCCGGCATCAGCGCCAGCACGTCACGCACCAGTGCTTCCAGGCCGTTGCGCTTCTGCGCGGAAATCGGATGCACCGAAGCGAACTCGCGGCCTTCGGTGATCTGCTGCAGGAACGGCAGCAACGCGGCCTTTTCCTTCATGCGGTCGACCTTGTTGACCACCAGCACCACCGGGATGCCCGAATCACGCAGCACGTTGAAGGCCAGGCTGTCTTCCTCGTCCCAGCGGCCGGCTTCGATGACCAGCAGGCCAGCGTCGACGCCCTCCAGCGATCCGCGCGCGGCACGGTTCATCACCCGGTTCATCGCCCGCTTCTGCACCTTATGCAGGCCGGGCGTGTCCACCAGCACCAGCTGGCCTTCCGGATAGGTGGCAATGCCCAGCAGCCGGTGGCGCGTGGTCTGCGGCCGGTTGGAGACAATGCTGACCTTGGCCCCTACCAATGCATTGGTCAGGGTCGATTTGCCCACGTTGGGGCGGCCGATGACAGCAACGCTGCCGCAACGATGGGAGGTCTGTTCGGTCACTTTGAATCCACCAGTAGGTCAAGCGCGGCCGCAGCCGCCTGTTGTTCGGCCAGCCGCCGCGAGGAGCCTTCGCCCTCGGTACACACGGCCGGTTCTGTCAGGTTGCAGCGTACCCGGAAGGTCTTGGCGTGGTCGTCACCGGATTCTGACACCAGTTCGTACGCCGGCAGCGCCTTCTGTCGGCCCTGCAGCCATTCCTGCAACCGGGTCTTGGGGTCTTTCTCCGGCCGTCCGGTCGCCGGCAGGGCGTCCATGGCCGCTTCGAACCAGGGCAGCACCACCGCGCGGCAGGCGTCGAAGCCCGCATCCAGGTAGATCGCCGCCACCACCGCCTCGAAGGCATCGGCGAGGATCGAATCGCGCCGGTGGCCGCCGGTCTTCATTTCGCCGGCGCCCAGCACCAGGCGCTCGCCCAGTTTGAGTTCCCGGGCGCGCTCGGCCAGCGCGCCTTCGCGCACCAGTTCGGCGCGGCCGCGGGTCAGCGCGCCCTCGTCGGCCTTCGGCCAGCGCGCATACAGCGCCTGGGCCACCAGCATGTTGACGATGCTGTCGCCGAGGAACTCCAGGCGCTCGTTGTTCGGTACGCCGGCAGACCGGTGCCGCAGGGCCTGCGTGAGCAGGTCCGCATTGGCGAAGGGGTGGCCGATCAGGTCACCACGTTGGAAAGTTTTATTCGACACCGCTACGGCTGAGGTCCTGGGTTGAGTCGAACTTGCCGACCACGTCGATGTTGCCGATCAACGGACGCCGCACTTCGTAGTTCACGCGCATGGTCCAGCCATTGTCCTTGCGGTCGAACTTCACGTTGGCGGGCTTCACGTTCTCGGAGTAGTTGATGTACAGGCGCTTGAACAGCAGTTTCTGGATGTTGGCCGGCTGCATGCTGCCGATGCCGGGCTCATTGGCCAGGCTCTTCATTGCCGAACGGACCGCATAGTTTTCCTGGTACATGGGGAACAGCTTCATGCCCACGTAAAGGAAAAAGCCGACCACGATCAGGACCACCAGGAAGGAGGTCAGGGTGATGCCACGTTGCGCCTTCATGCTGTTCATTGCGTTTCTCCCCAGATACGCGTGGATGAATCAATTGACGCCCGAGCCGATCCGCGACGGTTCGAAGCCGTCCTTGCAGAACCAGCCGGAGCAGTTGAGCCAGATCAGGAACGCCTTGCCGCGCAGGTTCTGCTCCGGCAGCAGGCCCCAGAAACGGCCGTCATCGCTGTTGTCACGGTTGTCGCCCATCACCAGGTAGCGGCCCGCCGGAACGGTCCATTCCCCCTGGCCGGCAGGATACGCCGTCTCCAGCACGGTGTGGGTGCGGCCCGGCAGCTTTTCGACCAGCAGGCTGGACCCTTCGCCATGGCCACGATGGCCGGCGTAGATGCCCTTGTCTTCGTACTCCACCGGCTGGCCGTTGAGGATCAGGCCGTTGCCTTCGAAGGTGATCTGGTCACCCGGCACGCCGATCACGCGCTTGATGAAATTCTCGCCCTTGTTCGGGTCCTGGTCGTCGTGGCCCGGGAAATGGAACACCACCACGTCGCCACGTTCCGGTTCGCTGATCGGCACGAACTTGGTGTTGGTCAGCGGCAGGCGCAGGCCGTAGGCGAACTTGTTGACCAGGATGAAATCGCCGATCAGCAGGTTCGGCATCATCGAACTGGACGGGATCTTGTACGGTTCGGCGATAAAGCTGCGCACCACCAGCACGATCGCCAGCACCGGGAAGAACGCGCGCGAGTAGTCCACCAGCGCCGGTTCGGTGTCCAGCAGGCCGGCGCGACGGGCGCGGCGGCGGGCGAAGTACAGTTTGTCGGCGAGCAGGATCAGGCCGGAGGCCAGGGTCAAGGCAACCAGGAGGAACTCAAACGCTTTCATTCAATGTCCTTTGCAGCGTCTCGGGGCCAACCGGCCCGGTAAGGGGCCGACTGTACCGTTACTTGTTGTCCATCTGCAGCACGGCCAGGAAGGCTTCCTGCGGAATTTCCACGCGGCCCACCTGCTTCATGCGCTTCTTGCCTTCCTTCTGCTTCTCCAGCAGCTTCTTCTTGCGCGACACGTCGCCGCCGTAGCACTTGGCAAGAACGTTCTTGCGCATGGCCTTGACGGTGGTGCGGGCAATCACCTGCGAGCCGATCGCGGCCTGGATGGCCACGTCGAACATCTGCCGGGGAATCAGTTCCTTCATCTTCTCGCACAGCTCGCGGCCGCGACGATCGGAGTGCGAACGATGGACGATAAGCGACAGCGCATCGACCTTGTCGCCATTGATCAGCACGTCCACGCGCACGAAGGGACCGGCGTCGAAGCGGACGAAGGCGTAATCCAGCGATGCATAGCCGCGGCTGACCGACTTCAACTTGTCGAAGAAGTCCAGCACCACTTCGGCCATCGGCAGCTCATAGCTGATCTGCACCTGGCTGCCCAGGTAGTTGATGCCGAGCTGGCTGCCGCGCTTTTCCTCGCACAGCTTGATGATGTTGCCGATGTATTCCTCGGGGGTGAGGATGTTGGCGCGGATGATCGGCTCGCGGACTTCCTGCACCTGGTTCACCGGCGGCAGCTTGGCCGGGTTGTCCATGTTGACGATGCTGCCGTCGGTCTTGAGCACTTCATAGACCACCGTCGGCGCGGTGCTGATCAGGTCCAGGTTGTACTCGCGCTCCAGGCGTTCCTGCACGATTTCCATGTGCAGCATGCCAAGGAAGCCGCAGCGGAAACCAAAGCCCATCGCTTCGGAGCTTTCCGGCTCGAAGCGCAGCGCGGCATCGTTCAGGCGCAGCTTGTCCAGCGCTTCGCGCAGGTCCGGGTAGTCTTCGGCATCGACCGGGAACAGGCCGGCGAACACGCGCGGCTGCATTTCCTGGAAGCCCGGCAGCGGCGTGGGGGCCGGATCGCCGGCCATGGTCAGCGTGTCGCCGACCGGCGCGCCGTGCACGTCCTTGATGCTGGCCGTCACCCAGCCCACCTCGCCCGCACGCAGGGCCGGCAGCACCTTGCGCTTGGGGGTGAACACGCCGACGTTGTCGACCTGGTGGTTGCGGCCGGTGGACATCACCTGCAGCTTGTCGCCGGCCTTGATCTCGCCCTGCATGACCCGCACCAGCGACACCACGCCGAGGTAGTTGTCGAACCAGGAATCGATGATCAGCGCCTGCAGCTTGTCGGTATCGCGCGGCACCGGCGGCGGGATGCGCTTGACGATCGCCTCCAGCACGTCGCGCACGTTCAGGCCGGTCTTGGCGCTGACCGGCACGGCATCTTCGGCATCGATGCCGATCACGGCCTCGATCTCGGCCTTGGCGCGCTCGATGTCGGCGGTGGGCAGGTCGATCTTGTTGATCACCGGCACCACTTCCAGGCCCTGCTCCACGGCGGTGTAGCAGTTGGCCACCGACTGCGCTTCCACGCCCTGGGCCGCATCGACCACCAGCAGCGCGCCTTCGCAGGCGGCCAGCGAGCGGCTGACTTCATAGGAGAAGTCCACGTGCCCGGGGGTGTCGATGAAGTTCAGGTGGTAGGTCTGGCCGTCGTCCGCCACGTAGGGCAGCGAAACCGACTGCGCTTTGATGGTGATGCCACGCTCGCGCTCGATCGGGTTCGAATCGAGCACCTGCGCTTCCATCTCGCGGGCCTGCAGGCCGCCACACAGCTGGATGATGCGGTCAGCCAGGGTGGACTTGCCGTGGTCGACGTGGGCGATGATGGAGAAGTTGCGGATGTTCCGCATCGAATCAGAGGACATAGAGGTGGCGGCGGCGCCGGGCGTCGTCAGGGTAACGTCGGATTATCGCACGGGACGACGGCCGCCGGTGGGTGAGCACCGCTTCGGGTAGTGACGGCCGCTTCGGGTAGTGACGGCCGCTTCGGGTAGTGACGGCCGCTGGCCGTCAGCTCCTGGCCCGGGTAGTGACGGCCGCTGGCCGTCAGCGCCTGGCCCGGGAGCGTGACGACCGTTGGTCGTCACGCCCCTGCCTGCCGCCACCTTCGCCGCTACCCCGGTAGTGACGGCCGCTGGCCGTCACGCTCCTGTCCCGGTCAGCTGCCGGTCTTCACCGCCACGAAGGCACTGTTGCCGCCACTGCGCACCAGCAACATCACCACGTCACCCTTCTTGTAACCGGCCAGCGCACGGTTCAGGGCGTCCACGCTGCCGACGGCGGTACGGCCGGCCTGCAGGATCACCATCCCCGGCGACAGCCGTGCGTCGCGGGCCGCCTGGCCGTTGACCCGGGTCACCCGCACGCCCTCGCCTGCATCCAGCCCCAGCTGCTTGCGCTGCGCGGCGGTCAGGTCGGCCACTTCCAGGCCCAGCAGTGCGTTGGCACCGCTCTGCGGCGCCGCGTCCTCATTGGCTGCCGCGGGTCGGTTTGCCGCTGCCTGGGCATCTTCGGCCAGCTCGGTCAGGGTGGCACTGAGCTCACGCTCGCGGCCATCCCGGACCAGGCCGATGCTGACCTTGCTGCCGGGCGGCAGGGCGCCGATCAACGGCGGCAGGTCGCTGAAGGAGTTCACCGGGCTGCCGTTCACCGAGCGGATCACATCGCCAACCTGCACCCCGGCCTTGGCCGCCGCACTACCGGCAACAATCTCATTGACCAGTGCGCCCCGGCTGTCCTTCAGGCCCAGTGCCTGGGCGTTCAGCGAATCGATCTGCTGCACCACCGCGCCGAGCTGGCCACGGCTGACCCGGCCGGTCTTCTTGATCTGCTCGACCGCGCCCATCGCCAGGTCGATCGGGATCGCGAAGCTGATGCCCATGTAGCCGCCGGAGGCGGAGAAGATCTGCGAATTGATGCCGACCACTTCGCCGCGGGTGTTCAACAGCGGGCCACCGGAGTTGCCCTGGTTGATTGCCACGTCGGTCTGGATGAACGGAACATAGCGCTGGTCGGCGCCGCCGGTGCTGCGGCCCACGGCGCTGACCACGCCGGCGGTGACCGAGTGGTCCAGGCCGAACGGCGAGCCGATCGCCACCACCCACTGGCCCGGCTTCAACGTGCGCGAATCGCCGACGCGCACGGTCGGCAGCCCGCTGCCTTCGATCTTCAGCAGGGCCACGTCGTACTGCTGGTCACTGCCGACCACCTTGGCGATGAACTCGCGGTTGTCACCGAGTTTCACCTTCACTTCGGACGCATCCGCCACCACGTGGTGGTTGGTCAGCACGTAGCCATCGGCGGAAATGATGAAGCCCGAGCCCATGCCGCGGCCCTTGATGCTGGGGCCGCCATCCGGGTCGCCGCCGGGGCCGCCCGGACCGGGCATGCCGAATTCGGGGCCGAAGAAGCGGCGGAAGATTTCCGGGATTTCGTCCTGGCTCGGCCCCATGCCACCGCCGCGTGCCTGGCGGCTGCCGCCGCGCACGATGGTGGTTTCGATGTTGACCACGCCCGGCCCCACCTGGTCCACCAGGTTGGTGAAATCCGGCAGGCCCGTCACCAGCGGCTGCGCAGGCGCGCGCGGCGCGGCGGCAGCGGACTGCGCCGTGGCGGCCTGCGGTGCCGGCGACGGTGACTGGGCGCAGGCGGCCAGTGGCAGGGTCATCGCCAGCAGGCCCAGGGCCTGGGTACGGAACGAACGGGTAAGCGGGATCATCGGACTACAACCTCCGGACAGGTCATCGGACAGCACAACGGGGAAAGGGGGCGCGCCGACGGTACGGCGCGCGCAGGCCACGCGCGGTCAGTCGCGCGGGCCCTGGACCGGCGGCGCGTCCTGCAACCGCGGCTCAAACGGATAGAACGTGCCCGGCGTATTGCCGGGGAAACTGGCATTGAGGGCGGCCCCAGCCGCCGGGCCCACGCTGGAGCGCGGCCACGGCCGGGCCTGCAGCGCCCCCACGTTGCCGAACGACAGCTCGTGCTGGGCGCCGGTGGACAGCGCGGGCGACAGCACCGGCTGGCCGGCCGCGAGCGCACGCTGCGGCTCGTCATTACGCTGCGCGGCGCGCGCCACCTGCTGGCTGCGCGTGGCACTGGCGCGGCGGACGCTGGCATCCTGGCGACGCGCGGCGGCGGCCACCGCAGCGGCCGGGACACTGGCCACCAGCGCAGCGCCGGCCTGCGCCGCCGCCGGTTCCTGCGCCGGTGCGGACGGCGGCAGCGCAAGCTCGGCCTGGCTGGCGATCACCTGCACCGGCAGGTCTGCCGGCGGCGCGCCTTCATCCAGCGATTGGCGACCCATGAAGAAGGCCACCGCGGCGACCGACGCGGCCAGCGCGGCACCGCCGCTCCAGCGCCGCCAGCCGCTGCGCAGCTCGCGCCGCGGCTCGGCCCGCGGTACCGGTTCCTGAGCCACCGCCGCCGACACGCGCGCGGCGAAGTCCAGCGGCGCCGGCGCCACGGCCTTGCCGCGCATCACCTCGCCCAGCAACGCCCAGCGCTCCTGGCAGGCCTGCAGCTCGGGATCGTGCTGCAGGCGGCGCAGCAGGAAACGGGCCTCGTCGGAGGACAGTTCGCCATCGACCAGCGCAGACAACTGCTGGCGGTTATGCACGTCGATCTTGTCTTCGGGTTGGTCGTACTTGCTCATAAGCGGCTCTTCTCACGGGTGGCGCTGCCGGTGTCCAGCAGCGGCCGGAGTTCAGTGTCGATCGCCTCGCGGGCGCGGAAGATCCGCGAGCGCACGGTGCCGATCGGGCACCCCATCTTCTGCGCGATGTCCTCGTAACTCAGGCCTTCCACCTCGCGCAGGGAAATGGCCAGGCGCAGCTCCTCCGGCAGCGAGGCAACGGCCTTCATCACCGTGGTTTCCAGCTCCTGGCGCATCAGCTGGCGTTCCGGCGTATCGGTATCGCGCAGGCGCGTTCCCGAATCGAACTGTTCGGCATCGCCGATTTCGATGTCATCGGTCGGCGGGCGACGATTGCTTGCAGCAAGGTGGTTCTTGGCGGTATTCACGGCAATCCTGTGCAACCAGGTCGAAAATTGGGCGTCGCCGCGGAAACTGTTGATCGCGCGGTAGGCGCGGATGAACGTGTCCTGGGCAACGTCCTGGCACTCACTCCAGTCGGCGATGTAGCGTCCGACGAGCGACACGACCCGATGCTGGTGCTTGCGCACCAGGACATCGAATGCCGCGCTTTCGCCGCGCTGCACGCGCCGGACCAGTTCCAGGTCCAGCTCCTGTGGTGTTTCAACCTCGGTCATTGGGGACCGAACTCCTGTCAGCCCAACCGACGTCAGGCAATGAGACTGCCAATCCCGGGAAAAGTTCAGCGCCATCTGACCGGGCACCGCACCAGCTTTTAACCAACGTTCCGTTAACGTAGCGGTCCATGCTATGAACCTCCGTCAACGCTACCCCAGCTATTGGGATTTGACGGAAGGGAAACAACCTCTGGATCATAGCCGCCTTCTCCATACACAACCGGATGGAACGTCCATGCTCTCAGGCTTCGATGGGCTTCGCCTCGCGCACTGGCACCCGGAGATCCGCGACGACGGTGTCGTGGTGCTCAATCTCGACCGCCAGGACGCCAACGTCAATGCGATGTCCCAGGATGTCCTGCTGGAACTGGGCGACCTGATCGAGCGCATCGCCATCGATCCGCCCAAGGGCGTGGTGATCCAGTCGGCCAAGAAGGCGGGCTTCATCGCCGGGGCGGACCTGAAGGAGTTCCAGGAATTTGACCGCCGCGGCACCGTCAATGACGCCATCCGCCGCGGCCAGGTGACCTACCAGAAGCTGGCCGAGCTGCCCTGCCCGACCGTGGCCGCGATCCACGGCCACTGCCTGGGCGGCGGTACCGAACTGGCCCTGGCCTGCCGCTACCGCGTCGCCTCCAACGACAGCAGCACGCGCATCGGCCTGCCGGAAACCCAGCTGGGCATCTTCCCGGGCTGGGGCGGCAGTGCACGCCTGCCGCAGCTGGTCGGCGCCCCGGCGGCGATGGACATGATGCTGACCGGGCGCACGCTGTCGGCGTCGGCGGCGCGCAACATCGGCCTGGTGGACAAGGTGGTGGCCCCGGCCCTGCTGCTGGACACGGCCGTGGCGCTGGCGCTGAAGGGCACCGTGCGTCCGTTCAAGCAGCGTGCGACCGCCTGGGCGACCAATACCTGGCCGGCGCGCAAGCTGCTGGCCCCGCAGATGGCCAAGCAGGTCGCGCGCAAGGCCCGCAAGGAGCACTACCCTGCCCCATACGCACTGATCAGCACCTGGGAACGCAGCGGCGGCAAGCCGGTGCAGGCGCGGCTGGACGCTGAACGGCGCGCGGTGGTGAAACTGGCCAGCACGCCGACGGCGCGCAACCTGATCCGCATCTTCTTCCTGACCGAACGCCTGAAGGCGCTCGGCAGCGGCGACCACGGCATCCACCACGTGCACGTGGTCGGTGCGGGCGTGATGGGCGGTGACATCGCCGCCTGGTCGGCCTACAAGGGCTTCAACGTGACCCTGCAGGACCGCGAGCAGCGCTTCATCGACCCGGCCATGCAGCGCGCGCAGACCCTGTTCGAAAAGAAAGTCCGTGACGAGGCCAAGCGGCCGGCGGTGGCGGCGCGCCTGCAGGCCGACCTGGCCGGCGCGGGCGCTGCGCAGGCCGATCTGGTGATCGAGGCGATCATCGAGAATCCCCAGGCCAAGCGTGACCTGTACCAGACGCTGGAGCCGAAGATGAAGGCCGATGCGCTGCTGACCACCAACACCTCCTCGATCCCGCTGATCGAACTGCGTGACCACATCCAGCGTCCGGCGCAGTTCGCCGGCCTGCATTATTTCAACCCGGTCGCGCAGATGCCGCTGGTGGAAATCATCCACCACGACGGCATGGCACCGGAGACCGAGCGCCGCCTGGCCGCCTTCTGCAAGGCGCTGGGCAAGTTCCCGGTGCCGGTCGCCGGCACCCCCGGCTTCCTGGTCAACCGCGTGCTGTTCCCGTACATGCTCGAAGCGGCAACCGCCTATGCCGAAGGCATCCCGGGTCCGGTGATCGACAAGGCCGCGGTGAAGTTCGGGATGCCGATGGGGCCGATCGAACTTCTGGATACGGTCGGGCTGGACGTGGCCGCCGGCGTGGGCGAGGAACTGGCCCCGTTCCTGGGCCTGCAGATTCCGGCGGCGCTGCAGACCGTCGAACCGGGCAAGCGCGGCAAGAAGGATGGCCAGGGCATCTATGCCTGGGAAAACGGCCGCGCGAAGAAGCCGGAGGTGCCCAAGGGTTACCAGGCGCCGGGCGACCTGGAAGACCGGCTGATCCTGCCGCTGCTCAACGAGGCGGTGGCCTGCCTGCACGAGGGCGTGGTGGCCGATGCGGACCTGCTGGATGCGGGGGTGATCTTCGGCACCGGGTTCGCGCCGTTCCGCGGGGGTCCGGTGCAGTACATCCGGGCGACCGGGGCCGATGCACTGGTGGAGCGGCTGAAGGTGCTGCAGCAGCGGCATGGTGATCGGTTCTCGCCGCGGCCGGGCTGGGACAATCCGATCCTGCGCGAAGCGGTGGTTTGACCGCGTCTGCCTTGATGCGCCCGGCACGGGGAGCTACGGCGCAGGACACGCCGTAAACCCATCCATGAAGTGACCCCCGGGAGTTGGACAGCTGGGGGATCAGGCGGCCAGCAAGGCCTG
>NZ_DAMBRS010000024.1:0-23502 GCF_032054965.1 Stenotrophomonas chelatiphaga
CGGCACCGACGTGGACAAGCCGCGCAACCTGGCCAAGAGCGTAACGGTCGAGTAAATCTCTAGATCTAGTGGATTCAATGGGCAAGCGATCCTTCCTGGTCGATTGCTTGCCCATCCTTCCTTCATTGATCAGTTGCGACCGTAAGTATCTTCAAAGCGCACGATATCGTCTTCGCCCAGATAGCTGCCGGACTGAACTTCGATCAGCTCCAGCGGCAGGCGTCCTGGATTACGCAGGCGGTGGGTGACACCCAGCGGGATGTAGGTGCTCTGGTTTTCGCTGAGCAGCAGCACTTCCTCGCCACGTGTGACTTCGGCGGTCCCGCTCACCACGATCCAATGCTCGGCGCGGTGATGGTGCATCTGCAGGCTCAGCGTGCCACCGGGCTTGACCGTGATGCGCTTGACCTGGAAACGCGCACCGTTGTCGATCGAATCGTAGGCGCCCCATGGCCGGTACACCTTGCGATGCCAAGTGGCTTCGCTGCGCCCTTCGGCCTTCAGCCGGGCCACCACGGCCTTGACCTCCTGCATGCGGTCGCCCTTGCCGACCAGTACCGCATCGTCGGTTTCCACAACGATCACGTCATCCAACCCGACCATCGCCACCAGGCGCTGGCCGTAGGCATAGGTGTTGCGGCAGTCGATCGCGATGACATCGCCCTGGTGTGCGTTGCCGTGGCCATCCTGCTGCGAGACGTCGCGCAGTGCGGTCCACGATCCGACATCGTTCCAGCCGGCATCCAGCGGCACCACCACCGCGTCGGCGGTCTTCTCCATCACCGCGTAGTCGATGGAATCGGACGGCACGGCGGTGAACGCGTCCTTGTCCAGGCGGGTGAAGTCGGCATCACGGCGGGCCTTGCTCCAGGCGTCGCGACTGCCAGCCAACATCGCCGGTTGGAAGCGTTCCAGTTCCTGCAGGTAACGCGAGGCCTTGAACAGGAACATGCCGCTGTTCCAGTAGTACTGTCCGCTGGCCACGTAATCGGTGGCCGTGGCGAGGTCCGGCTTTTCGACGAAACGCTCCACCGCGCGGGCACCTTCGCCTGCGGCCGCCTTGATGTACCCATAGCCGGTTTCCGGGCCGGCAGGCACGATGCCGAAGGTCACCAGCTTGCCGGCTTCGGCGGCACCTGCAGCCTGCTCGACCGCGCGCTGGAAAGCGGCGTTGTCACTGATCACGTGATCCGACGGAAGCACCAGCAGCAGCACGTCAGCGCCATCGCGCGTGGCCTCCAGAGCCGCCACCGCGATGGCCGGCGCGGTGTTGCGGCCGACTGGTTCAAGGATGATCGCTGCGGGGGACGCACCCACCTGCTGCAACTGTTCGGCGGCGACGAAGCGATGCTCTTCGTTGGCGATGACCAACGGACCGCGCGCGGCGATGGCTTCGACGCGCTTCCACGTGGCCTGCAGCATCGTCAGCTCACTGGCCAGCGGCAGGAACTGCTTCGGATATGCCTCGCGCGACAACGGCCACAGGCGCGTTCCGGAGCCACCGGACAGGATGACGGGCTGGATGCTGTTCATGGGCGCGGACATCCTGAGGTTACTGCTGCAGCAGCGAAGAGATTTCGTCGGTACGCGACTGCAGCAGCGCCGCATCCCCGCGCGTTTCGACATTCAACCGCAGCAGCGGTTCGGTGTTGGAGCTGCGCAGGTTGAAGCGCCAGTCACCGAAATCGGCGCTGATGCCATCGGTATGGTCCAGCGCCGGCGCATGCGAGGCGAAGTGTTCCATCACGCGTGCCACCGATACCTTGGCGTCGGCGACCTTGAAGTTGATTTCACCGCTGCACGGATAGGCCGCCATGCGGTCTTCGACCCAGTCAGCCAGAGACCGGCCGCTCTCGGAAACCAGTGCGGCAATCAGCAGCCAGGGAATCATCCCCGAGTCGGCGTAGGCAAACTCGCGGAAGTAATGGTGGGCGCTCATTTCGCCGCCGTACACCGCATCTTCGGCGCGCATCTTTTCCTTGATGAAAGCGTGGCCGCTCTTGCACAGCACCGGGATGCCGCCGGCCTGTTCGACCATTTCTACGGTATTCCACACCAGTCGCGGATCATGCACGACCTTGCCACCCGGGTGGCGCTTCAGCGCGGCCTGGGCCAGCAGGCCGACCAGGTAATAGCCTTCGATGAAACGACCGGTGTGGTCGAAGAAGAAGCAGCGGTCGAAGTCGCCATCCCACGCGATGCCGAAATCGGCGCCATGCTCACGCACCGCTTCGGCGGTGGCGGCGCGGTTTTCCGGCAGCAGCGGGTTGGGGATGCCGTTGGGGAAGTTGCCATCCGGCTCGTGGTTGACGCGGATGAACTGCAGCGGCAGGTGCGGGGCGAGCAGGTCGACGATCGCGCCGGCGCCGCCGTTGCCGGCATTGACCACGACCTTCAGCGGCTTCAGTGCAGCGGCGTCGACGTAGGACAGCAGGTGCGCGATGTACGCGCTCTTGTCGTGCTGCTCGCTCTGGCCTGCCTTGGGCGACAGGGCGGCTGCGGTATCGGCCGCCACCGCATCGGAGATCGCGAACAGGCCGGTATCCGAGCTGATCGGGCGCGCCTTTTCGCGCACCAGCTTCATGCCGTTGTAATCCATCGGGTTATGGCTGGCGGTCACCATCACGCCACCGGCCGCGCCCAAGTGATCGGTCTGGAAATAGACTTCCTCGGTACCGCACATGCCGATGTCGATGACTTCGCGGCCCGCGCCGCGCAGCCCCACGACCAGCGCATCCTGCAGCGCCGCGCTGGTCAGGCGCACGTCGTGGCCGACGACCACGGTTCCGGCGTCCAGTTGGTCCGAGAGTGCAACGCCGATGCGCCGGGCCAGGTCTTCGTTCAGTTCGTCCGGCACGCGGCCGCGGATGTCATAGGCCTTGAAGGCGGGCAGGGGCATCGGTCACTCCATTGGGGGGTCCAGCCGGTTAGTTTAGTCCCTGGAATGTTTGGGAATCGTTTCCATGTCGCAACGCCACGTGACCCTGATCGCCGCTGCCCTAGAATGGGCGGATTACATCAACGAGGTGAGGGCGTAGATGACAACCCCGGCAACGACTGGCCAGCGGCGCGACAAGCGCTACGCCAGTGCAGCCCTGGCCCTGCAGGGCGTGGTCGCCGATGGCCAGACCCTGGCGGTCGGCGGTTTTGGCCTGTGTGGCATCCCGGAGGCCCTGATCGCCGCGCTGCGCGACAGCGGGGTCGGCGGCCTGACGGTAATCTCCAACAATGCCGGCGTGGATGGCTTCGGGCTGGGCCAACTGCTGGCCACCCGACAGATCCGCAAGATGATTTCGTCCTACGTGGGCGAGAACAAGGAGTTCGAGCGGCAGTTCCTGGCTGGCGAACTGGAACTCGAATTCAATCCGCAGGGCACCCTGGCCGAGCGACTGCGCGCCGGCGGGGCCGGTATTCCGGCCTTCTTCACCGCCACCGGCTACGGCACCGTGGTGGCCGAGGGCAAGGAAACCCGCGAGTTCGATGGACGGCACTACGTGATGGAAACCGCGCTGCGCGCCGATGTGGCGCTGGTCAAGGCGTGGAGGGCCGACGAAGCGGGAAACCTGGTGTTCCGCCGCACCGCGCGCAACTTCAATCCGGCCTGCGCGATGGCCGGAAAGGTCTGCATCGCCGAAGTGGAAGAGGTGGTGCCGGTAGGCAGCATCGACCCGGACCAGGTGCATCTGCCCGGTATCTACGTGCACCGCATCGTGCACAACCCCACGCCCGAAAAGCGCATCGAGCAACGCACCGTGCGCACGGAGAACCCCTGACATGGCCTGGACCCGCGACGAAATGGCAGCGCGCGCTGCGCGCGAACTGACCGATGGGGCATACGTGAACCTGGGCATCGGCCTGCCGACCCTGGTGGCCAACCATATTCCCGACGGCGTGGACGTCTGGCTGCAGTCGGAGAATGGCCTGCTCGGCATCGGCCCCTTCCCGACCGAAGCGGAGATCGACCCGGACCTGATCAACGCAGGCAAGCAGACCGTCACCGCCCGGGCCGGCGCCAGTTACTTCGGCAGCGATGACAGCTTCGCGATGATCCGCGGCGGCCACGTCAACCTGGCCATCCTCGGCGCCATGCAGGTCACCGACAGCGGCGACCTTGCCAACTGGATGGTGCCCGGCAAGATGGTGAAAGGCATGGGCGGGGCAATGGACCTGGTGGCCGGCGTGCAGCGCGTGGTGGTGCTGATGGAGCACACCGCGAAGAACGGCGAGCACAAGATCCTGAAGGAATGCTCGCTGCCGCTGACCGGTGTCGGCGTGGTGGATCGCATCATCACCGATCTGGCCGTGTTTGATGTGACCGGAGACGGGCTGGTGCTGGTGGAAACCGCGCCGGGTGTCGATGAGGCTGAACTGGTGGAAAAGACCGGCGTAGCGTTCAAACGCAGCTGATGGGCACGCTGTTCCCGCAGGATCTGCCTGATGCCGATGTACGCCACCTTGCGGGGTGGCTGCCCCCTGCGCAGGCAGGGGCCCTGCAGGCAGCGTTGCTGCGCGACATTCCGTGGGAAGTGCACAGGATCCGGATGTTCGGGCGGTTGGTGGATTCACCGCGGCTGAGTTGCTGGATGGGCGATCCGGATGCGCGTTACCGGTACTCCGGTGCAGACTTTCTGCCGCATCCGTGGCCGTCCGTGCTGCTGCCACTGCGTGGTCTATTGCAGGAGGAACTGGGCGCGCGCTTCAACAGCGTGCTGCTCAACCGCTATCGCAGCGGCACGGACAGCATGGGCTGGCACAGCGACGACGAGCCGGAGCTGGGGCCGCAGCCGGTGATCGCTTCGCTGAGCCTGGGCGCTGCACGCCGCTTCCTGCTGCGCAGGCGCGATGACCACGCCCGCAAGGCCAGCTACCTGCTCGGCCATGGCGACCTGCTGGTGATGGCCGGTAGTACGCAGACCCATTACCAGCACGCCCTGCCGAAGAGCGCCCGGATACAGGCCGAACGCATCAACCTGACTTTTCGGTGGTTACAGCGCTGACCCGGCAGGGGGCATGGATTCAACTGCGGATCAGATCGATCGCAGCGGAAAGCAGCCCGCGCCCGAAACGGAGATAGTTTCCTGTGGCCATTTCGCCAAGCACCTGGGGGAGACGACGCACCCGAGAAGCAGGCAGGCCAGCGCGTACGTCGAAATGGTCCCGCCTGGACGTGACAAGAGCCATTGCCGACCGAGATACGAGAAGTGCCTGCGCGCGTTCAACCAGCATCTCTGATTGCTTGAGTTCGGACTGCAGTTGCAGTTTGCGGCGTGCGCTTCGGGGCAGGGGATCGTTGCCACCAAGCCCGAGCTGGTTTCCTCCGTGCAGGCGGTAGTCCACCAGTGATTCCGTCAGGCTGTCTACTCCACCGGTCAGCGCCGCCAACGTGACCAGCCAGGCGTCATGAACCCATTCCGTCGCCGGCAGCGGAAGCGCGTGGTCCAACAGCCGTACGTGAATTGCCATGGCCGCGCCAGTTACCATCTTCCGCTTCATCAGCAGGCCCAGCGCATCACCCCCGTGCATCATCCTCAGCTCATAGCTGCCAATTCCGAGTGATTCAAACAGGCTCTTGGGGAGCGATTTGCCCTCCCCATCAATCAGCCGCGCATCGCTATGCAGCGCCAGCAGTCCGGGCCGTGCCTCGAACTCGGCACACATGCGTGACAGCTTGTCCGCATGCCAGACATCATCCTGATCGCAGAGGAAGATGACCTCGCCGGTGCACGCACGCAGCGCGCCATCGAAGTTGCGGCGGTAGCCGACATTGCGTTCATTGACCTGCAGGTCCACCACGATACCCAACGCTTCGGCCTTGGGCACGAAGGCTGCCAGGATTTCACGCGTCCCGTCGCTGGACACGTCATCGCGGATGACGATCTGGTCCGGCAGCGGGCACTGCGTCAACAAGCTGTCCAGCTGCGCCTGCAGGAAGCGCTGGCCGTTGTAGGTGCACATGGCAATGGACGTGGTGAGCGGCATCGGCGGAGTCACGGGTCAGGCAGTTCTGGATTATGACATTGCCTGCCAAGGGCCGCCGGCCAGCCCCCGGCACGACCCAATCACCAGCCCATCAGCGCAGCGACGCGCCGTCTGCATCCTTCTGCCCACTGGTCAGCGCCCAGCCCACCACGTCGGCGGTCAGTGCATTCAGCCCCTTCTCGAAGGCCGCGGTCACCGCCGGCACCTCGGTTGATCCCACCGGTTGCTCCTGGCGGAAGGTGCGGTCGATCACCACCCGCTGGTCGACCACATGGATCAGCTTGGCGTTGATTTCGATGACCACGGTCGGCGTGGGCTGGCCGCGGTAGTCCGATTCAAACCGGCGGATGTCGGTGGCCAGGCGGTAATCGGCGCGGATACCAGCCGCCGCACGGCCGACCCCGGCGATCCGGCCGGAGTCTTCGAAACCGCGCAGCAGGGCGTCTTCAATCATGTCGGTGGCCGGCTGCGCCCAGGTCGCGCCCGCGTAGATTTCCAGCTCCGAAGGACTCGGCCGCACGTTGATGCGCGGACTGTCGACCATGCGCGTGGCGCTCGGCTTGGACAGCACCAGCTGCCAGGTGACGGTCGGCCAGGACGGATCGACCTTCACCTGGACGGCGGGCGAGTAGATGGTCACCGCCTTGCGGTCACCACTGGAGAGGATCGAACAACCGGTCAGGCTGGCCAACAAGACAGCCGGCAGCAGCAGGCGCGTCACGGACAGGGAGGGCATGCGCTTCATTCGGGTTCGAACTCCTTCGGTGCGTCGCGGCCCAGCAGGTAGCGCGCGGGATTGTTCTCAAGCCGGTCGCTGACCCGGCGCAGGTCGCGGATCAGGCCGCGCAGTTCGGTCAGGGTCGGGCCGAGCTGGCCCAGTCCATCGCTGGCGAAGCTGTTGATGGCCGCACGGTTCTCGCCCAGGATCGAATCGGCATTGCCGGCGGCCGAATCCATCTTGGTCATCGTGGCGTCGAGCTTCTCGATGATGCCCGGCAGCTGCTGCACCAGGTTCTGGTCCAGCCGCTGGATGGTGCCGTTGGTGGTCTTCAGGGTGTCGTCGAGGCTGCGCGCGGCATTGCGCGCGCTGAGCAGCAGCGCCTGGGTGCCCTGTTTCTGGTCGGCCAGGCCGCCACTGATCGACTCGATGTTGGCCAGCGTGGCGTTGATGGCGGCCACGTTGCGGTCGCTGAGCACCTGGTCCATGCGTTCGACGATGCGGTTGGCCACGTCGGTGATGTTCTGCAATGCCGAGGGCATGGTGGGGATGATCGGTGCCGGATCGCGGTTGACCGAGGTCAGCGTCGGCGACTGCGGGGTGCCGCCACTGAGCTGGATGATCGAGGGGCCGGTCAGGCTGGTGATGGCCAGCTTGGCGCGGGTATCGGTCTTCACCGGCGTGGTGGAATTGAGGCGGATCTTGGCCACCACCTGGCGCGGGTCATCCGGGACCAGGTTGAGTTCGGTGATCGACCCCACCGCGATGCCGTTGTACTGCACCGGGCTGCCGACGGTCAGGCCGGTGACCGCCTCGCGGAACACCACGCGGTACTCCTGCCAGGTGCGGTCGGAGGAATACTTGGCTGCCCACAGGCCGAAGGCCAGCAGGGCCAGGCCGGTGATCAGGGTGAACGCGCCTATCAGCACGTAGTTCGCTTTGGTTTCCATGACTCAGGCACTCTCGGTCTGTTCGCCGCGCGCAGCACGTGCGCGGGGTCCGTGGAAATAGTCCTGGATCCACGGATGGTCCAGTTTCTCGATGTCGGCCAACGGCGCAGTGGCGACGACCTTGCGGTCGGCCAGCACCGCCACCCGGTCACAGATGGCATACAGGGTGTCCAGATCGTGTGTGATCAGGAAGACGGTCAGCCCCAACGCTTCCTGCAGGGTCTTGATCAGGCGGTCGAACGCCGCCGCGCCGATCGGATCCAGGCCTGCGGTGGGTTCGTCCAGGAACAGCAGCGGCGGGTCCAGCGCCAGCGCACGGGCCAGGCCGGCACGCTTGCGCATGCCACCGGACAACTGCGAAGGCAGTTTGTTGATCGCATCGGCGGGCAGCCCGGCCAGCTTCACCTTCAGCAGCGCCAACTCGTAATGCCAGCGCTCGGGCAGTTCGCGGTGGTGCTCTTTCAACGGGACCTGCACGTTCTCACCGACGGTCAGCGAAGAGAACAGCGCGCCATCCTGGAACAGCACGCCAGTATTGCGCTGGATATGCAGGCGGCTTTCGCTGTCACCCCCGCGCGCGTCGCGTCCCAGCACTTCGATCTGCCCTTCGTCCGGGCTGCGCAGGCCAAGGATGGAGCGCATCAGCACCGACTTGCCGGTACCCGAACCGCCGACCACGCCGAGGATCTCGCCGCGCCGTACGTCCAGGTCCAGGCCTTCGTGCACGGTCTGGCTGCCGAAGCGGTTGACCAGCCCGCGCACGCGGATGGCCAGCTTCGCGTCGTCCTCGCCGGAGGCGTCGTGGATGTCGTCGGTGCGTTCGTCGTTCACCATCACCAGCCCACCTGCATGAACCACAGCGCCGCGAAGGCGTCGAGGATGATCACCAGCGAAATGGCCTGGACCACGCTGGAGGTCGTGCGCTCACCGACCGACTGCGCGGTGCCTTCCACCTTCAGGCCTTCCAGGCAGCCGATCAGGCCGATCACCAGTGCGAACACCGGGGCCTTGGACAGGCCGACCAGCATGTTGCGCACTTCCATCGTGTCGTACATGCGCGCGATGTACATCTGCGGGGGAATATCCAGGTCGAAGGCGCCGACCGTGATACCCCCTGCGAGGCCGGCGACCATCGCGATGAAGGTCAGCAGCGGCAGGGTGATCAGCAGGGCGACAATGCGCGGCAGCACCAGCAGGTCCATCGGATCCAGGCCCAGCGTCTTCATCGCGTCGATCTCCTCGCGTGCCTTCATCGCACCGATCTGCGCGGTGAACGCGCTGGCGGTACGGCCGGCCAGCACGATGGCGGTCAGCAGCACCGCGAATTCGCGCAGGAAGGCGATGCTGACCAGCTCGACCACGTAGATCTCCGCGCCGAAGTCGCGCAGGATGGTCGAACCGAGGAAGGCGATCACCGCGCCGACCAGATAGGAAAGCAGGGCCACCAGCGGCACCGCATCCAGCCCGACCTGCTCCATCTGGTGCACGGTGGCGGTCAATCGGAAACGGCGTGGCTCCTTCAGCAGGCGCGCACCCTTGACCAGGCTTTCGCCGAGGAAGCTGGCCAGCGCCACGATGTTCTGGCCGGTCGCGTGCATGCTTCGGCCGAGCCGGTCCAGCGCGGCCAGCACGCCGAAATCACGCTTCGGCTTGGGCCGGTCGTCGGCCACCTCTTCGATCGTGCAGACCAGCGCCTGGTGGTCCTCGCGGAACTGCAGTGCGTCCTGGCCCAGGTCGGCGCGGTGGGCCACGCGCAGCAACTGCAGCACGCCGGCCGAATCCAGCTGGTCGATGCCGGTGGCATCGATGGCCGTCAGGTTTTCGGGAACCTCGCGCAGCACCTCGGCGGCCTGCAGGGCAGTGTGCAGCGTCCAGCGACCGGACAGGCGGATGCGGCCCGGTTCATTGGCATCGCGTTCGATCTTGGGGGTCTGGTCGGAGATCATGGTCGGCATCAAGGATGCAGCATAGCGTGTGCATGTCGCATGCAGCGTAGGTCCTGTCCGAATGTCCTTCTGCCCGGGCCGGGGCTGGGTAATACTACCGCGCATGCCTGCAGACGCCTCCCCGATAGCCTCGCCCCCCGCCACCTATGCGCAGCGCGTGGCGTTCGTCTGCGAAATCGCCGGGCGCCTGCACAGTTACGGCACCACCGCCCAGCGCCTGGAGGCCGCCGTAGTGGCCCTGGCCCAGCAGCTGGGGCTGGATTGCGAACCCTGGTCGAACCCGACCGGGATCATCCTGAGCTTCAGCGATCCGGCCAAGGCGATTGGTTCCAGCGACATCACCCGCGTGATCCGGCTGGCGCCTGGCGAAAACGATCTGCATAAACTCAGCGTCGCCGATCGCATTGCCGAAGATGTCGCAAACGGCCGGATGAGCCTGGCCCAGGGACACACCGCGCTGCGCCAGCTGGACGCTGATCCCGGGCTGCGCGGAAAGATCAAGGAAGTGCTGTCCTACAGCCTGGGCGCGGCCGGCGTGGCCGGGCTCTGGAAACTGCCGTGGCTGGACATCGCCACCGCTGGCGCGATCGGGCTGCTGATCGGCCTGCTGGGGCGCTGGACCAGCAGACGCGCGGCGACCAAGGAGGCCAGTGAAGCGCTGGCGGCGCTGTTGGCTGGGCTGGTCGCCACGCTGGTGGCCACCTATGTCGGCGCGCTCAACCTCAATACCGTGGTGATCGCCTCGCTGGTGATCCTGCTGCCGGGTATGTCGCTGACCAATGCGGTGAACGAGCTGGCCAGCCAGCACTGGGTATCCGGCACGGCGCGGGTGGCCGGGGCGCTGACCACCATCATGAAGCTGACGGTGGGCGCGATGATCGCGGTCACGCTTGCCGATGTGATCGGGCTGGACCCGGTGGTGCGCGCTTCGCGGCCGCAGGGCGCGTGGGTAGAGTGGTCGGCGCTGCTGATCGCGGCGTTCGCCTTCGCGATGCTGTTCAAGGCCAGCCGGCGCGATTTTCCGTGGGTGCTGGCGGCCTGCGTGGCCGGCTATGCGATTTCCAAATTCGCTGGCCATGCGTGGGGGGCGCCGGCGGGGATCTTCCTTTCGGCGATGCTGCTGACGGCGGCGGGCAACCTGTTTGGCCGGCTGGTGCAGCGGCCGGGGGCGATCATCCGCTTGCCGGGCATCATCATGATGGTGCCTGGCAGTACCAGCCTGCGTGGGGTGCTGACGCTGGTGCAGCAGCAGGATGTCGGGGCGGGGCAGGGGGTGTTCCTGACCGTGTTGAACGTGGTGATGGCGCTGGTGGCCGGGTTGTTGTTCGGAAACCTGCTGATTCCGGCGCGGAAGACGCTGTAGGTTTGTTGGTGGCGAACGGGTGGAACCCCCTCGCGGCTGCCAGCCTTTTTTGTCTACGGACAGGGCGCCGGGGGAGCAGGCTATCCGGGACACGCCGCAAGTACGTCCCTGTAGGCTACTGTTCGGCTCCTGCCTCACAGTGTCCCGGATAGCCTGCTCCCCCGGCGCCCTGACACAGTCCGGCGCTGGCTGCCGCGGATGAAAAGAAAGAAGAGCGGTGGGCCGTGGTGGGTGACCGCCGGCGGTGGTGGGTGACGAGCGTTGGTCGCGGTGGGTGACAACCGTTGGTCGTCACGCTGTTGCGGGCACAAAAAAACGCCGGCTTCGCAGCCGGCGTTTTTCATGATCGCGAGGGCTTTCAGGCCTTCTTGATCAGGTAATCCTCAACCTTCTTGCCCTTGCTGGTCAGCTCGGCCAGCCAGCGCGGCTGCTTGCCGCGGCCGGTCCAGGTTTCCTTGGTGTTGGCCGGGTTGCGGTACTTCGGGGCGACCTTGCCCAGCTTGCGGCCGGCGGTCTTGGACGGTGCCTTGGTCGCGGCCTTGCGCGCACGCGGTGCCGGTGCGCCGCCGAACAGTTCTTCGATGCTGTACCCCTCGACCTTGGCCAGCTTTTCCAGCTGGGCGCGGACCTTGGTGATCGGGCGACGCTTGGCGACGATGGTCTGCTGCTTCTTGGCGGTGCGGATCAGTGCACCCAGTTCACGGGCCGACAGACCGGTCAGATCAATACTCATGCAGTGCTCCAGACAATATGGAAAGGGTCTGCCAGTCCTTGGCTCGGGCCCAAGAGTAATGTGCATTTACTGCAAGCACAAACAGGAAATAGCACTTCCGGGGTGAACAGCAAAAGAAAAGCCGGGATTAACCCGGCTTTTGTTCTTTTACCCGAGCAGTTTGCGCATCAGGCTGTCGCGATCCAGGCTCTCGGCCTCGCTCGCGCTGCGTGAGCGATATTCGAAAGTACCTGCGGCCAGGCCGCGTTCGGAAACCACCACGCGGTGCGGAATGCCGATCAATTCCATGTCGGCGAACATGGCGCCGGGGCGCAGGCCGCGGTCGTCCAGTGCGGCATCCAGCCCGCCGGCACGCAGCGATTCCAGCAGCTCGGCAGCGGCGGCGGACACGGCGGCGTCGCCCTTGGGATTGATCACGCACACCACCGCCTGCCACGGCGCCATCGCCTCCGGCCAGACGATGCCGGCTTCGTCGTGGTTCTGTTCAATGGCGGCGGCGACGATGCGCGAGATACCGATGCCGTAGCAGCCCATGCTCAGCACCGCGGCCTTGCCATTTTCATCGAGCACGGTGGCATTCAACGCCTTCGCATACTGGCGGCCCAGCTGGAAAACGTGGCCCACTTCGATGCCGCGGGCGATCTTCAGCTCGCCGCCGTCACGGGCACGGTCACCGGCCTGCACGTTGCGGATATCGGCGATCTCCGGCTCCGGCAGGTCGCGGCCCCAGTTGACGCCGGCGAGGTGGAAACCGACTGCGTTGGCGCCAACGACAAAATCGGCGAGTGCGGCCACTTCCGGGTCAGCGACGACACGGATCGCCTTGGCCGGACCCACCGGGCCCAGAAATCCGGGCACGCAGCCGAGGTATTCGCTGATTTCCGCCTCGGTGGCAAACCGGTGGTCGGACAGGCCGGGCACCTTGGCCAGTTTGATTTCGTTGACCTCATGGTCACCGCGCACCAGCGCCAGCACGAAGGTTTCGCCGGCCATCAGCGCGACCGATTTGACCGTGCGCTGCAGTGCCAGCCCCAGCAATGCGGCCACGTCTTCGCAGGTCTTCTGGGTCGGGGTTTCAAGCTTGCGCATCGCCTCGCCCGCGGCGGCGCGGGCGGCGGGCGAGGCGGCCACGGCCGCTTCCATGTTCGCCGCATAATCCGAGCCGGTCGAAAACACCAGCGCGTCTTCGCCGGAATCGGCGATGACATGGAATTCCTGCGAAGCATCGCCACCGATGGCGCCGGAATCGGCCTGGACCATGCGGAAATCGAGCCCCAGCCGGGTGAAGATCCGGCTGTAGGCCGCCTTCATGTTTTCGTATTCGCGGACCAGGTCTTCGTCGTGCAGGTGGAAGGAATAGGCGTCCTTCATCAGGAACTCGCGCGCGCGCATCACCCCGAAGCGCGGCCGGATCTCGTCGCGGAACTTGGTCTGGATCTGGAAGAAATTGACTGGCAGCTGCTTGTAGCTGGACAGTTCCTGCCGCGCGAAATCAGTCAGCGCTTCCTCGGCGGTGGGGCTGTAGCAGAACTCCTGCTCCTTGCGGTCCTTGATCTTCAGCAGCTGCGGGCCGAATTTTTCCCAGCGCCCGGTGGCTTCCCACAGCTCGCGCGGCTGGATGGTCGGGATCTGCAGTTCGACCGCGCCGGCATTTTCCATTTCCTCGCGGACGATGCGCTCGACCTTGCGCAGCACGCGCAGGCCCAGCGGCGACCAGATATACAGGCCGGAGGCGAGCTTGCGGATCATCCCCGCGCGCAGCATCAGCCGGTGGCTGGTCAGCTCGGCGTCGCTGGGGGTTTCCTTGGTGGTGTGCAGGTGGAACTGGGACAGGCGCATCGTCGGCATCATCTAACGGCGGAAGCCGTTATTCTGCCAGCCCGGCGCCTGTCGTGGGCAGCGGGCGGGTTTCAGGCCTGCGGGCAGTAGGCCTTGGCGGCCGCTTCGGCGAGCGCGCGCTGGTTGGCGCGCTGGGTGTCGTCCAGCGCGGTTTCGGCCGTGCCGTCACCGTTGGTGTCCTGCATGACCGGACCGCTGCCATCGAGCAGCGCCAGGTTGGCCCGCGCGGTGACGCACTGCGGGGCGAGCGGCGTGTCGGTCGCCGCCGCTGCCGGCAGATTGCCCGGGTCGCGGGTCTGCTGCCGGGTTTCAAAAGCCTTGCCGGCGGGCGGGCTCTCCGAATATTGGGTCACGCCGTTGGCGTCCTTCCACTTGTAGACCGGACCGGCAAACGCCGATGCGCTGGCCAACAGCAGGAAACTCAAGCAGAACAGGGTACGCATGGAGACTCCAGGCCTGACCGGCGGGAAAGCGTGATTGCAGCACCGCAGCCGTCGGCTGGCAAGTCGATTAAACTCGGGGCATGGATCCCATCACACCGCCGCCGCCGCGTTCGCGCACCATTTACCTGCTCCCCAACCTGTTCACCACGGCGGGCCTGTTTGCCGGGTTCTACGCGATCATCGCCGCGGCCAACGGTGATTTCGTCTACGCCAGCATCGCGGTGTTCGTGGCCGCGGTCATGGACGGGCTGGATGGCCGGGTCGCCCGCCTGACCGGCACCAGCAGCGAATTCGGCGTGCAGTACGACTCGCTCGCCGACCTGGTCAGCTTCGGCATGGCGCCGGCGCTGGTGATGTACCACTGGGCCCTGTCTTCGCTGAAGTTCGACGGTGAACTGCTGGGCCGCGTCGGCTGGGCGGTCGCCTTCCTGTATGCGGCCTGCGCGGCGCTGCGGCTGGCCCGCTTCAATACCCAGGTGGCGGTGGTGGACAAGCGCTGGTTCGTCGGCCTGGCCAGCCCCGCCGCGGCCGGCCTGATGATGTCCTTCGTCTGGGCCTTCGCCGACGGCACCCTGGGCTGGACCGGTGAGCAGCTGCGCTACGTGGCGCTGGGGGTGACCCTGGTGTCGGCCCTGCTGATGGTCAGCCGGATCCGTTTCTGGAGCTTCAAGGGCGGCGGGGCGAAAGGCCCGCGTGCCGACCGCGTGCCGTTCCTGGTGTTGGCCCTGCTGCCGATCGGCATCGCCATCGCGGTGATCGACCTGCCGCGTGTGTTGCTGGCAGTGGGCGTGATCTACGCGCTGTCCGGGCTGGTGATGTGGGCCATGCAGCGCCTGCGAAAGCGCCCGGACGCGGCGTGAGTACCGACCTGCCCGTCCTGTGGACTCCGGCCCAGCAGGCCTGGCTGCAGGCGATGGGCTACAGCGTGCTGCATGAAGGCACGTTGGCGGCCGAGCTGGAAGCCGCTGCCGCTGCGGCGGCCATGGCGCAGGCGATCGAGCCGCAGTCGGTTGAACTGAGCGTCGCCCCGGTGGCATCACGCCCCGCAGTGACCCGGCAGGCGCCGCCGGCACCGCGCACCGCGCCGGAACCGGTTGCCCCGCGCACGCCGGTCGCCCCGCGCCCGGCTGCCGGGGATCAGAGCGACACCGATGCCCCGCCGCGCGCCAACGCTGCACGGCGCCCGTCGGTACGCCTGCCGGATCGCCTGCAGATCGCTCTGCTGCGTGCCTCGGGCTGCAATCCCAATGATCCACAGACGCAGGCCTTGATGGACAGCTGGCCGCTGGACGCGCTGCGCGCCGATCCCGCCGCCAAGCGCGCGCTGTGGCCGACCCTGCGTGCGTTGCGCCGCAAGGGGCGCCAGGCATGAGTGCGGTGGCCCGTCCGGCGCAGGCCAGCTTGCGTGCGCTGCGCGAAAGCGACCTCAACGCAGTGATGGTGATCGAGGAGCGGGGGTACCCGTACCCCTGGACGCGCGGCATCTTCCTGGACTGCCTGCGTGCGGGCTATCCCGGCCTGGCAATGGAAGAGGACGGTCTGCTGGTGGGCTATGCGCTGTTGAGCATCGCCGCCGACGAAGCCCACCTGTTGAACATCTGCGTGGATCCGCTGAACCAGTCCCGCGGACGCGGGCGGCAGTTGCTGCGCGCCATCGTCGGCCTGGCCCGTGACCGCGGCGTGCAGCGCGTGTTCCTGGAAGTGCGGCCGACCAATACGCCGGCGCTTTCGCTGTACCACAGCGAAGGATTCAACGAGATCGGTCGTCGTCCGCGTTATTACCCCGCCGCCGATGGCCGCGAGGATGCGCTGGTGATGGCCATCGAACTGGTGGCCGACGACATCGACAGGATGCCGCCGCTGTAAGCCACGTGCCGCCGAGCCGTGCTCGGCGAGCGCAGCGGGCCGCCCGAAGCTAGTGACGGCCAGCGGCCGTCACTACCGGTGTCGCGCGTTACAGCTTGGCGCGCTGTTCCTGCAGGCCGGCCAGCTGGGTGGTCCATTCGACCAGGCGCACGCGCTCCTGCTCGACCACCGCCGCCGGCACCTTGTCGGTGAACTTGGCCAGCTTGGCCTCGCTCTTTTCCTTTTCGCCCTGCACGCGGGCCAGTTCCTTGTCCAGGCGCGCGCGTTCGGCATCCAGGTCGACCAGCCCTTCCAGCGGCACCAGCAGCTTCAGCTCGCCGACGATCGCCGGTGCCGCCGGGGGGGCGGATTCGCCTTCGGCCAGCCACTGGATGGTGTCCAGTTTCAGCAGGAACGACAGCGAGGCCGCGAAGCGTTCGATGCGCACGCGGTCCTGTTCCAGCCCGGCCTGCAGGCGCAGCGGCACCAACCGGGACGGGGCCACGTTGAGCTCGCTGCGCACGCGGCGCACGGCGCTGATCACTGCCTTCAGCCATTCGACGTCCGCTTCGGCCTGGGCATAGTCACCGGCGAACTCTTCGGCGCTGGGGTAGGGACGCAGCGACAGCGAATCGCCGCCGATGCCCAGGCGCGGCGCCACCTGCTGCCACAGCTGTTCGGTGATGAACGGCGTCAGCGGATGCAGCAGGCGCAGCAGCGCTTCCAGCACGTACAGCACGGTGTGGCGGGTGCTGTCTGCATCGGCCGCGTCGGCGCCGTTCAGGGCCGGCTTGCTCAGCTCCAGGAACCAGTCGCAGAATTCATTCCAGGCGAACTCGTACAGGCACTGCGCCAGCAGGTCGAAACGGTAGGCGGCGAAGTGGCCCTGCGCTTCGGCAGTGGTGGCCGCCAGCCGCGCGAGGATCCAGCGCTCGGCATCGGTGCGAGGCTTGGGCGCGCCTTCGAATGCAGCGCCTTCGGTGTTCATCAGCGCGAAGCGGCTGGCGTTCCACAGCTTGTTGCAGAAGTTCTTGTAGCCCTCGGCGCGGTTCATGTCGAACTTGATGTCGCGACCGTGGGTGGCCAGCGCGGCGATGGTGAAGCGCAGCGCATCGGCGCCGTGCGCGGCGATGCCGTCCGGGAACTCCTTGCGGGTCGCCTTCTCGATCTTTTCTGCGGCCCGCGGCTGCATCAGCCCGCCGGTACGCTTGGCCACCAGGTCCTCGATGGAAATGCCGTCGATGATGTCCAGCGGATCCAGCACGTTGCCCTTGGACTTGGACATCTTCTGGCCCTGCCCATCGCGGATCAGGCCGGTGAAGTAGACATCCTTGAACGGCACTTTGCCGGTCAGGTTGTCGGTGGCCATGATCATCCGGGCGACCCAGAAGAAGATGATGTCAAAGCCGGTGACCAGCACCGAGGACGGCAGGTAACGGTCGAAACCGCGCTCGGCCATCGCCTGTTCGTTCGGCCAGCCCAGCGTGGAGAACGGCCACAGCTGCGAGGAGAACCAGGTCTCCAGCACGTCGCTTTCCTGGGTCAGCGCGATCTCGGCGCCCAGCCCGTTGGCGGCGCGCACTTCGGCCTCGTCACGGCCGACGTAGCAGGTGCCTGCTGCATCGAACCACGCCGGGATGCGGTGGCCCCACCACAGCTGGCGGCTGATGCACCAATCCTGGATGTTGGTCATCCAGTGGCGGTAGGTGTTGATCCAGTTCGGCGGCACGAAGCCGACCGCACCCGGCTGTCCATCGGTCCCTTCGACCAGCTCCAGGCCACGCCGTGCCAGCTCGTCCATCTTCACGAACCACTGGTCGGTCAGGTAGGGCTCGATCACCTGGCCGGTGCGGTCGCCGCGCGGCACCTGCAGCTTGTGCGGCTTGGTTTCCACCAGCACCGCCAGGTCTTCCAGTTCGGCCAGCACGGCCTTGCGCGCGTCGTAGCGGTCCAGCCCGCGGAAACGCTCCGGGGCGTTGTCATTGATCGCCGCCACCGGGGTGAACAGGTTGATCATCGGCAGGTTGTGGCGCAGGCCGACCTGGTAATCGTTGAAATCATGCGCCGGGGTGACCTTGACCACGCCGGTGCCGAAGGCACGGTCGACGTAGTCATCGGCGATCACCGGCACGCTGCGGCCGGTCAGTGGCAGGGTCACGCTGCGTCCGATCAGGTGCAGGTAACGTTCGTCTTCGGGGTGCACCATCACCGCGGTATCGCCGAGCAGGGTCTCCGGGCGGGTGGTCGCCACGACCAGGTAATCGCGGGTTTCGCGCAGCGTTTCCACGCCGTCGGCATCACGCTCGACGTGCTCGTAGGTCAGCCCGTCGTCCAGCGTGTAGGCGATCGACCAGAGGAAACCGTCTTCCTCGGCGCTCTCCACTTCCAGGTCGGAAATCGCGGTCTTCAGCACCGGATCCCAGTTGACAAGCCGCTGCCCGCGGTAGATCAGGCCCTGTTCGTGCCAGCGCACGAAGGCTTCGATCACCGCCTGCGACGGCTGTGGGTCCATGGTGAAGGTGCTGCGCGACCAGTCGGCCGACGTGCCGAGGCGGCGCATCTGCCGCTCGATGGTGTCACCGGACTGCTGCTTCCATTCCCACACCTTGCCGATGAACGCTTCGCGGCCCAGCGTATCGCGCGTCTCGCCGTTGCCTTCCAGCGCCAGGTTGCGGCCGACCACCATCTCGGTGGCGATGCCCGCGTGGTCGGTACCCACCTGCCACAGCGTGTCGTAGCCACGCATGCGGTGGTAGCGCACCAGTGCGTCCATCAGGGTCTGCTGGAAGGCATGGCCCATGTGCAGCGTGCCGGTCACGTTCGGCGGCGGCAGCAGGATGGTGTACGGCTCGCCCTTGCCCGACGGCTTGAAGTGGCCAGCCTTTTCCCAGGCATCGTAGGTGTCCGTTTCAAAGGACGTCGGGTCGTAGCTGGAGTCGAGTCGGGTCATGCGGGGCAACCAGAAGATGTTCGGGGGGAATTCAGGGCGATCGTTCGGCGCATCAAGGGCAGCGCAGGTCCGGCGCCGGCTTACATGTCGTGCTTGGAAAGCGCGTAACCAGCGTCCTTGTACTGCCGCCAGCGCTCGCGCAGCGGCTCGCGTGCGTCCGGGTCGGCCGGCACCACTTCCAGCACGCGCTCGCATTCGCCCATCCAGGGCGTGTCGCGCAGGTTGATCACCAGCGGGCGCGCCGGTTCAACGCCACCGGGCACGGCGATCAGCACCAGCGCCTCTTCTTCATCCATGTCTTCGCCGGCGATCTGGTGCGGGATGTAGGCCTCCGCATCGAAGGACCACAGCAGCTCGTCCAGTTCTTCGGCCTGGGCCTGGTCGCGCGCCAGCACCAGGGTGAACAGCCCGGCATCGTTGGCCTTGCGCGCCAGTTCGCAGACCAGCCGCAGCGGCTCGGTCAGGAAGCGGGGCTTGGCAATCAGGTAGAAATCGGCGCGGGGCATGGCGGGGTCCGGGTTGCAGGCGAAGACCCGGTCGAAACCGGGCCGTGTCATGGCCGGCACGGAGGCCGGCCACAGGGCGACAGTGGATCAGGCGCGGGCGACCTGGTCCAGCAGCCACTGGCTCAGCAGCCCGACCGGGCGACCGGTGGCCATGCCGCGCTTGCCTTCGTCGCTGGCCACGCCGGCGATGTCCAGGTGGGCCCAGCGCTGGCCTTCGGTGAAGCGCGCCAGGAAGCAGCCGGCGGTGATCGCACCGGCCCAGCGGCCGCCGATGTTGTACACGTCGGCAAAGCTGGAATCCAGCATCGGCTGGTATTCGTCCCACAGCGGCAGGCGCCAGGCGCGGTCGAACACGTGCTCGCCGGCGGCCAGCAGTTCATTGGCCAGGTCGTCGTGCTTGGTCATCAGGCCGGCGGTCTGGTGGCCCAGGGCCACCATGCAGGCGCCGGTCAGGGTGGCCACGTCGACCAGCGCGGCCGGTTCGAAGCGCTGCGCATAGGTCAGCGCGTCGCACAGGATCAGGCGGCCTTCGGCGTCGGTGTTGCCGACTTCGATGGTCTTGCCGGACATCGAGGTGATGACGTCGGACGGGCGGTAGGCATTGCCGTCGATCGCGTTTTCAACCGCCGGCACCACCACGACCAGGTTCAGCGGCAGCTGCGCCTTGACGGTGGCCACGAAGGTGCCGATGACGTTGGCGCCACCGCACATGTCGTACTTCATTTCCTCGATGCCGCCCTGGGTCTTCAGGTTGACGCCACCGGTATCGAAGGTGATGCCCTTGCCGACCAGCACGTAGGGCTTGGCGTCGCCGCCGTTGCTCCACTTCAGCACCACCAGGCGCGGACGGTTGGCCGAACCGCGGGCGACGGCCAGCAGCGAGCCCATGCCCAGCGCTTCCATCTGCGTCTCGTCCAGGATCTCCGCTTCGGCGCCGTCGTGCTCACCGGCGAACTTCACCGCCACGTCGGCCAGGTAGGCCGGGTTGCAGAAGTTCGGCGGCAGGTTGCCGAGCTCGCGGGCGAACTCCACGCCGCTGGCGATGGCCTGGCCCTGCAGCAGGGCCTGTTCGTCGCTGCCGGCGATCGCCAGCTGCTGCAGGCCGGCGTCTTCGGCCTTCTTCTTGCCGAAGGTGGCGGTGTAGCGGTAGCTGGCGTGGTCGGCGGCGATGATCGCCTGGCGGATCGCCCAGGCCGCGTCGCGGTCCTTGACGGGCAGGTCGACCAGGGTGAACAGCGCGCTGCGGCTGGCGCCGGTCTTCAGCGCGCGCACCGCGTCGCCGATGGCCTTCAGGTACTGCGGCACGCCGAAGCGGGCGGCATCACCCAGGCCGACCACCAGCACGCGCGGGGCGCTGACGCCCGGCAGGTCGTGCAGCAGGGTGGTGGCACCGGTCTTGCCGGAGACATCGCCACGCTGGGCAAGGGCGGCCAGGCGGCCGCCACTGGCGGCGTCCAACGCCTGCGCGGCGGGCGACAGGGAAAGATCGGCGAAGGCGCCGACGACCACGCAGTCGACCCCGGCAGAGGTCGGCGACGCTTGGTTCAGGGTGAATTGCAGGGCCATTGATCAGATTCCGTTGGCATATCCGTACAATCGCGGACCGTTTACGTCCAGCCAGTAGACTGGGCGGACCCGCGAACGAACCTGAGAGTTTAAACCACGGCCCATGTTGAAGCTCGACCGCTATCTATTGGGCGATTTCGTCCAGAGTTTCCTGGCCACCCTGATCGTCCTGCTGGTTGTCAGCGTGGGCGGCGTGCTGGTGGATATCCTTGGCAACATCGCCGATGGGCGCCTGCCTGCCCGCCTGCTGTTCTCACAGCTGGGCCTGCAGTTCATCGTCTACATGCCGCTGATCCTGCCGCTGGCGCTGATGCTGGGCCTGCTGCTGGCGGTCGCCCGGCTGTACCGCGACTCCGAAATGGCGGTCATCACCGCTATCGGCGTGGGCCCGCGGCGCCTGCTCAAACCCTTGCTGCTGCTGGTGCTGCCGGTGGTCGGGCTGATCGGTGCCTGTTCGCTGTGGCTGGGCCCCTGGGCCGACCGCACCAGCGAGCAGATGATCGACCAGGCCAACCGCAGCGTGCTGATGGCCGGCCTCGAGTCGGGGCGCTTCACCAACCTGTCCAACGGCGGGGTGGTGTATCTGTCCTCCATTTCCCCGGACGGCACCGGGCTGGGCCGGGTGTTCATGAACCGCGCCCGCGAGGGCCGCATCGAGGTCGTATCGGCCGCCAGCGGCAAGCTGTTCTTCGAGGGCAAGGACCGCCGCTACCTGCAGTTGAACGACGGCCACCAGATCGAAGGCCCCGCCGACGGCGGCAAGGGCTACCGGCTGGCGACCTTCGCGCGCAACGACGTGGCGATGCCAGACGGCGCGCAGACCCGCCAGTCCGATGACCCGGAACTGCTGCCGACCAGCCAGCTGATCGGCGACAAGCGCCCGCAGGCCAAGGCGCAGCTGCATTCGCGCATCGCCCCGCCGCTGATCGCGCTGGCCTTCGCCCTGCTGACCGTGCCGCTGGCGCGCAGCTCGCCGCGCCAGCAGCGCTACGGCCGGATGATGCTGGCCTTCCTGGCCTACATGGTGGGCATGAACCTGATGTTCATCGGCACCGGCTGGATCGCCGATGGCAAGGTGCCCGATGGGCTCGGCCTGTGGTGGCTGACCCTGCCGCTGCTGGGGCTGGCGATCTGGATGTACCTGCGTGACGGCCACCTGTCGCGCCCGAAGAGAGTGACCGCATGATTCCGCGTCCGATGCGTTTCGATTACTACCTGGGCCGGGCGGTGTTCGGTACCGTGCTGCTGACCTGGGCGGTGCTGGTGGGGCTGGACGTGGTGATGGCCTTCTCCGGCGAGTTCAAGGACGTCGGCAAGAACGGCTATACGCTGGGCCATGCGGCGGCCTGGGTGCTGTACACCGTGCCGCGGCGCGCCTACACCTTCTTCCCCACGGCGGCGGTGATCGGCTCGCTGATGGGCCTGGGCCAGTTGGCGGCGACGTCCGAACTGACCGCGCTGCGCGCACTGGGCCTGTCGCGGCGTCGCCTGAGCCTGTCGGTGGCGGTCGCCCTTTCGCTGCTGACCGGCGCGATGGTGATCAGCGGCGAAACGCTCGCACCGTGGGGGCAGGAGCGCGCCGACAACATCCGCATGAGCGCCAAGCGCGGCGGCGACATGTCCGTGGCCCGCTACGCCGGTGTCTGGGCCCGCGAGGGCGATACCTTCCTCAACGCGCAGGGCGGTGAGGAGCAGCTGGTCGAGGGTGGCGGCACGCGCCTGGTACTGCACGACGTGCGCATGTACCGCATCGGCCCGGAGGGCGAGATCGTGTCGCTGACCCATGCCGTCACCGCCGAGCACGATGCGTCCGGCTGGGTGCTGAAGCAGGTGCGCCGGGACATTTTCGGCGACCGTTCACTGACGCGCGAGGAAGTGCCAAGCGAGAAGTGGGATTCGAAGCTGGATGCGGCGGCGCTGGCGACCGGTATTTCGCGGCCGCGCAACCTGCGCGCGGCTGACCTGCGTACCAGCATCGAATACCGCGAGCGCAATGGCCTGGATGCGCGTGACTACGAGGACGTGTACTGGAGCCGCTGGTTCTATCCCGTGAACGTGCTGGCGTTGTGCCTGGCGGCGGTGCCGTTCGCGTTCGGTTCGCTGCGCAGCGGCGGCATGGGCAAGCGCTTGTTCCTGGGCATCCTGTTCGCGCTCGGGTTCTGGCTGCTGCAGCTGTTCTTCGGGCGGATGGCCGGTGCGTTGAAGTTTGATTACCGGGTGGCATACGCACTGCCGCCGATCCTGATGCTGGGCATTTCGGCGATGCTGTTCCGGCGTAAGTCGGGCTGAGGTTTTGTTTGCCGGGCTGCGCCCGGCACCTGCCGAAGCAACGTCAACGTCAAAAGCGCTGGGCTGCGTGGTGGTGGGGCGGGGTGGGTTGGCGGGAATCGCCGTGAATCCGTCCCTGGAGGCTCGCCATCCGCATCCATGCGGATGAGCGTTCCCGCCAACCCACCCCGCCCCACCTTCGACAGGTCCGCGGGGGCCTTGGAATTTTCGGATGGTGGGGGACGGAGAGATGGGGTCGGAGTCCTTTCGCGCAGCGAAAGGACTCTGACCCCTGCTTTTATTCTTTTTCTACGCGGGTGGCGGCCACCGGAACCTGTCCGGGGGGTCGGGCGGTGGGGCTGGGCGGGGGCGTTGAGCGCCATGGATGGCGCGAAA
>NZ_DAMBRS010000025.1:0-17800 GCF_032054965.1 Stenotrophomonas chelatiphaga
CGGGCGGTGGGGCTGGGCGGGGGCGTTGAGCGCCATGGATGGCGCGAAACGAGGCACGCATGGATGCAGCTTCTGCCGTCCCCCGACCAGCCCCACCGCCCGACCCACCCCCAGCTGCGGCTTGAGCCACCCGCGAGGGGGTCCCACCCGTTCGATCACCCACCAATCGCACGGCGTGCGACCGATTTGCCGCATAATCGGCAGATGACCGAACACCGCATCATTGGCGCCGACGCCACCCGCGAGGATGACGCCGTCGATGCCAGCATCCGCCCCAAACGCATGGCCGATTACCTCGGCCAGGTGCCGGTGCGCGAGCAGATGGACATCTACATCCAGGCGGCCAAGGCACGTGGCGATGCGCTGGACCACGTGCTGATCTTCGGGCCGCCGGGACTGGGCAAGACCACCCTCAGCCATGTCATCGCCAATGAACTGGGCGTGGCGCTGCGGGTGACCTCCGGACCGGTGATCGAAAAGGCCGGTGACCTGGCCGCGCTGCTGACCAACCTGCAGCCGCACGATGTGCTGTTCATCGATGAAATCCACCGCCTGTCGCCGGTGGTCGAGGAAGTGCTGTACCCGGCGATGGAAGACTTCCAGATCGACATCATGATCGGCGAGGGCCCCGCGGCGCGTTCGATCAAGCTCGACCTGCCGCCGTTCACCCTGGTCGGCGCCACCACCCGCGCCGGCCTGCTCACCGCACCGCTGCGCGACCGCTTCGGCATCGTGCAGCGGCTGGAGTTCTACACCGCCGAAGAACTGACGCGCATCGTGCGCCGCTCGGCGAAGATCCTCGGCATCGACTGCACCGCCGACGGGGCAGGGGAGATCGCACGCCGTTCGCGTGGCACTCCGCGCATCGCCAACCGGCTGCTGCGGCGCGTGCGTGATTACGCCCAGGTCAAGGCCAACGGGCATATCGACCAGGACGTGGCGCAGGCCGCGATGGTGATGCTGAAGGTCGATCCGGAAGGCTTCGACGAGCTCGACCGGCGCTTCCTGCGCACCTTGGTGGACTACTTCGATGGCGGCCCGGTGGGCGTGGAATCGATGGCGGCCGCGCTGTCCGAAGAACGTGGCACGCTGGAAGACGTGGTCGAACCCTACCTGATCCAGCAGGGCTTCCTGGTGCGCACCGCGCGTGGCCGGATGGCCACCCATCGCGCGTATCGCCATCTGGGACTGAAGCCCAAGGCCGCCCCGGTAGACCTTTTCGCCGAGCAATCCGACAATGAGTGAGCTGCGGTTCAGTTGGCCGACACGCATTTACTGGGAAGATACCGACGCAGGTGGGGTGGTCTACCACGCCCGCTACGTGGCTTTCATGGAGCGGTCCCGTACCGAGTGGATGCGCGCGCTGGGCTTCGGCCAGGAGCGCATGCGCAGCGAGCACGGCATGGTGTTCGCGGTCCGCTCGATGGAAATGGACTTCCTCAAGCCGGCGCGGCTGGACGATGCGCTGCAGGTGACCGCCACGCTGGTGCAGTGCCGGCGCGCCAGCATGGTCTTTGCCCAGCAGGTGCTGCGCGATGGCCAGCTGCTGCTGGACGCGAAGGTCAGGATTGCCGCGCTGGACGCGCAGTCCTTCCGCCCGCGCGGCATGGACGACGCACTGCTTGCTGTCATGAAGTCGCACCAATACCCCGAAATTCCACACAATCCTGATTTGCAGACTGAGGAACAACGATGATCGCAATGCTTCTGGGCCTGCAGGCCACGGTGGTCGAGGCGCTGCCGGAGGACGTCACCAGCGCCGCCGCCGAAACCGCCGTACAGGCCTCGCGCAGCGGCATCAATTACTGGGAGCTGATGACCAAGGCCAGCATCCCGGTGATCATCATCGTGCTGCTGCTGCTGGCGGGTTCGTTCATCAGCTGGGTGATCATCTTCCGCAAGGCCCGCGTGTTCTCGCAGGCCACCCGTGAAGCGGACGAGTTCGAGAACCGCTTCTGGTCCGGCGCGGACCTGGGCAAGCTGTATTCCTCCGCCACCGACCGCAACCGCAGCGTGGGCGGCCTGGAAGCCATCTTCGAAGCCGGTTTCCGCGAGTACAACCGCCTGCGCGATCGTCGCGGTCTGGACGGCCGCGCGCTGCTCGAAGGCGCCCAGCGCGCCATGCGCACCACCTACACCCGTGAAGTGGACCGCCTGGAACGCAACCTGGAACTGCTGGCCAACATCGGCTCCACCGCGCCCTACGTGGGCCTGGTCGGCACCGTGTTCGGCATCATGGTGACCATGCACGACATGATCAACAGCGGTGAGCAGGCCGGCATCGCGTCGGTGGCACCGGGCATTTCCGAGGCCCTGTTCGCCACCGCGATCGGCCTGTTCGTGGCGATCCCCGCGGTATGGGCCTATAACCGCTTCACCACCCGCGTGGAGCGCATGGCGGTGCGGTTCGAAACCTTCGCCGATGAGTTCAGCTCCATCCTGCAGCGCCAGACCGGCGCAGACGACTGAGCCCAGGCGAGGATCCCACCATGAGTGCCATCGGTCGCCGCAAGCGTCGCAAGCTCAAATCCGAAATCAACGTCGTGCCGTACATCGACGTCATGCTGGTGCTGTTGATCATCTTCATGGTCACCGCGCCGCTGCTGACGCTGAGCTTCGAGGTCGACCTGCCGCGTTCCAATGCCAAGGCGCTGGAAAGCAAGCAGGACCCGATCATCGTGTCGGTGCGCGCAGACGGCCAGCTGAGCCTGAAGCTGCCCGACGACAAGCAGCCCAACGCGATGTCTTCGGAGGAAATGCAGGCCCGGCTGGGCGGCATCGTCGCGCAGGACAAGGCGGTGCGTGTGATCGTCGCCGCCGACCGCGCCGTGGCCTATGAAAAGGTCGTGGCCGCGATGGACGTGCTCAAGCGCGCGAACGTGGAAAAGGTTGGCCTGGCCACCGATGCACAGTGACGCCTTGCCGCCGCCGCGCGACGAAGAACAGGGCTGGGCCTGGCCGGTAAGCCTGGCTGCGCTGGTACACCTGTTGCTTGCACTGGTGTTCATCGTGGCGTGGCTGTGGTCGCCCGAGCGCAACACCGAAGCCGCTGCCGGGGACCCGGCGGTGCAGGCCGACATGGCCCTGTCCAGCGCCGAAGCATCGGCGGCCCGGCAGGCGCTGCGCCAGTCCGAGCGCCTGGAGACCCTGCCCGAGCCGATTCCCGAGCCCATCGCCGAGCCCGAGCCGATCCCGGAAGACACCATTCCGCCGCCGCAGCCGACCCCCGAACCGCGCCCGATGGACGCGCCGACCCCGCAGCAGTCGCAGGCGCAGGAGCGCGTGGCGCAGCCGGACAAGGTCGACCAGGAAGCGGTCAGCGCGCTGGCGGTTTCGCAGGAAAAGGCCAGGCAGGAGCAGGAGGCCAAGCGTCGCCAGGAGCAGATCGACCTGACCGAACGCAAGCGGCAGGAAGAGGCCGAACAGCGCGCACGACTGGCCAAGCAGCAGGAAGCGGACCGGCAGAAGAAGATCGCCGAGGACGAGCGCAAGGCCAACGAAACCAAGGCCGAGGCGGACAAGCAGAAGAAGATCGCCGAGCTGCGTTCGCGCCGCGAGCAGGCCGAGAAGGAAGCCAAGCTTGCCGAGCAGCGCCTGCGCCAGGTGGCGGCGGCGCGCAACGCGGCGGCCGCGTCCAATGCCAGCGCCAGCAGCAGTGCAGCCGCGCAGCCGGCAGGTGGGGCAGGCGGCACCAGTGACGACCTGAGCGCCAAGTACGCCGCGGCGATCCAGGCCAAGGTCCAGGACACCTGGATCCGCCCGGACAACATCGCCTCCGGCCAGCGCTGCCAGATCGTCATCACCCAGCTGCGCGGTGGCCGCGTGCTGTCGGCCAAGGTCGGCGCCAGCTGTCCCTACGACGAGGCCGGCAAGCGCTCGATCGAAGCGGCGGTGCTCAATGCCCAGCCGCTGCCGTACGCGGGGTTCGAGCAGGTCTTCAACCGCGAGTTGATCCTCAACTTCCGCCCGGATTGAGTGCCCGGTAGTGACGGCCGCTGGCCGTCACAGGGTCGCTGGTGCCAGCGGGCCCCTTCGTTGATGGTCCGCGGCCAATCCCTTTGACGGCCAGCGGCCGTCACTACAGATTGTCGGAGACCTTGCTTTCACACCGGTCTGGTTCATGATTGCGAAAGCGTTCACCCCGTTCCTGCTATCCCTCGCTGTGGTTCCTTGACTGAGCATTCCATGAAAAAGATGCCCCGCTGGATGGTCGCGTTCGCGGCCCTGTTGCTTCCCTTTGCCGCGCTCGCGCAGCAGAAGGGCCTTGAGATCGACATCGTGGGCGGCAGTGCCTCGGCCACGCCGATCACCGTCGTACCGATGCCCTACGAGGGTTCGGCCGCTGCGCCGCAGACCGACGTGGCCGCGGTGATCCGCGCCGACCTGGACCGTTCGGGCCAGTTCCGCACGCTGCCTGAAGCGCAGATCGTGGAAAAGCCCACCCGCGGTGGTGACATCCAGTTCCCGACCTGGCGCGCGCTGAAGCAGAACTACATCGTGGTCGGCCGCGTGCAGGACGCCGGTGCCGGTGCGTACCGCGTGGAGTACGAGCTGTATGACGTGCCCAAGGGCGAGCGCCTGCTCGGCCTGGCGATGACCGCCCGTGGCAACGCCATGCGCGATGTCGCCCACCAGATGGCCGATGCGATCTATGAAAAGATCACCGGCGTGCGTGGCGCCTTCTGGACCCGCATCGCCTATGTCACCGCCAGCGGTCGCGGCGATGCCATGCGCTATGCGCTGATGGTCGCCGATTCGGATGGCTACAACCCGCAGACCATCGTGCGTTCGGCCGAACCGCTGCTGTCGCCGTCGTGGAGCCCGGATGGCGGCAAGCTGGCCTACGTCAGCTTCGAGCGCGGCAATTCGGCGATCTACATCCAGAACATCGCCACCGGCGCGCGTGAGCTGGTGACCAGCTTCCGCGGCATCAACAGCGCCCCGGCGTTCTCCCCGGACGGCCGCAAGCTGGCCCTGACGCTGTCGCGCTCGGGCAACCCGGAGGTCTACTCGATGGACCTGGGCAGCAAGCAGCTGACCCAGCTGACCAACCATCTGGCCATCGACACCGAGCCGACCTGGGCCCCGGATGGCAGCGCGGTGTACTTCACTTCCGACCGCGGCGGCCGTCCGCAGGTCTACAAGGTTTCTGCAAGCGGCGGCAGCGCCGAACGCGTTACCTTCCAGGGCAACTACAACGCCAAGCCGTCGGTGTCCTATGACGGCAAGAAGATCGCCGTGGCACAGGGTTCGGGCAACAGCTACAAGGTCGCCATGATGGACAGCTCGCTGGGTTCGCCGCGCTGGAGCACGCTCTCCACCGGTTCGCTGGATGAGTCGCCCAGCTTCGCTCCGAATGCCAGCATGGTGCTGTACGCCGCCCGTGAAGGTGGTCGTGGCGTGCTGTACGCGGTGTCGGCCGATGCACGTGTCCGCCAGCGCCTGGTGCTGGCTGATGGTGATGTTCGTGAGCCCGCATGGTCGCCATACCGTACCAAGCGCTAAAAGAGTGTTAATATTTTCCGAGATTTACCCCATTCACCGGCTTAGGAGCCTCAAAGGTATCGCCATGAACAAGACCACCAAAGTTCTGCTTGTTTCCCTGTTGTCCGTGGCCGTCCTGGCCGGTTGCTCCAAGAAGGTGAAGGAACAGCCGGCTGCGCCGGTTGACACCGGCTCGACCACCCAGCCGACCGGCCCGTCGACCTCCGGCCTGTACGGCCCGGGCGACCTGGACACCGATGCCTGCCTGCGCCAGCGCGTTGTGTACTTCGACCTGGACCAGGATTCGGTCAAGGACGAGTTCCAGGCCATCATGGCGTGCCACGCCAAGTACCTGCGTGACCGTCCGTCCTCGCGCATCACCCTGCAGGGCCACACCGACGAGCGCGGCTCGCGCGCGTACAACCAGGCCCTGGGCGAGCGTCGTGGCAACGGCGTGAGCTCGGCACTGCAGGCCAACGGTGGTTCGGCTTCGCAGCTGACCGTCGTGTCCTACGGTGAAGAGCGTCCGGTCTGCACCGATTCGAGCGAGTCCTGCTGGTCGCAGAACCGTCGCGTCGAAATCGTCTACACCGCGCAGTAATCCATGCGCATCGGCATCAATCTGATGCTGGTCGTGGCGGCAGCCTTCATGGCTGCCGCCCCGGCGTACGCGCAGCGGCAGAGCCTTGCCGACCGCGTCGGCGCGATCGAGCAGCAGCTGTACAACAACAGTGCCAACACGGACCTGTTGAACCAGATCACCCAGCTCCGCCAGCAGGTCGGGCAGATGCAGGGCACGATCGAACAGTTGCAGCACGATAACGCCCAGCTCAAGCAGGGCAACCAGGATGCGTTCCTGGACCTGGACGAACGCCTGAACCGCCTTGAAGGTGGCGCAGCGCCGGTCGTTCCTTCGGCTCCCGGCAGCAATGCACCGCTTCCCCCGGTTCCGGCCGTGCAGCCTCCCGCAGCGGCCACTTCAGAGCGGCCGCCTTCGGTACATGGCGATGCAGGCAGCCTGGCGGTCAGCGGCGATGAGCGCACCACCTACAACGTCGCCTTCGATGCACTGAAGGCCGGCAAGTACGATGACTCCGCGCAGCTGTTCCTGAGCTTCCTGGAGTTGTACCCCAGCGGTGTCTACGCCCCCAATGCGCTGTACTGGCTGGGCGAAAGCTATTACGCCACCCGCAATTTCCCGATGGCCGAGCAGCGTTTCCGTGAGCTGATCTCGCGCTATCCGACCCACGACAAGGCCTCCGGCGGCCTGCTGAAAGTCGGCCTTTCCCAGTTTGGCGCAGGCCAGGTGGAGCAGGCCCAGCAGACCCTGGAATCGGTCGTGGCGCAGTACCCCGGCTCGGACGCCGCGCGCACCGCGCAGGACCGCCTGCAGTCGATCCGCCTGGGCCAGCAGATCCGCTGAGCCCCGTGCTGGAACCCGTTTTTCAAGAGCCGAGCCATGCTCGGCTGCTTTCGTTTCAGGTCCCCACCATTACGCATGAACGTCACGCCCGCCAACGCCGTCACCACGCCCAGTGACATCGTCCAGTCGCCGCTGCCGCGGCTGAAGATCACCGAGATATTCACCTCGCTGCAGGGCGAGGCGGATACCGCCGGCTGGCCGACCGTGTTCGTGCGCCTGACCGGCTGCCCGCTGCGCTGCCAGTACTGCGACACCGCGTACGCCTTCCATGGCGGCACGTGGTGGGACATCGATGCCATCGTGGCCGAGGTGCTGGCCCAGGGCGTGCGCCACGTCTGTGTCACCGGCGGTGAGCCGCTGGCGCAGAAGCGCTGCCTGATCCTGCTGCAGAAGCTGTGCGACGCCGGCATGGACGTGTCGCTGGAAACCTCCGGTGCGCTGGATGTGTCCGAGGTGGATCCGCGCGTATCGCGGGTGGTCGACCTGAAGACCCCCGGATCGGCCGAGATGGCGCGCAACAAGCTGGAAAACCTGCCGCTGCTGACCGCACGCGACCAGGTCAAGTTCGTGATCTGCAGCCGCGAAGACTACGACTGGGCCAAGGCCATGGTCGTCGAGCACCATCTGGCAGAACGCACCATGGTGCTGTTCTCGCCCAGCAAGGGCGAGATCACCGCGCGCGAGCTGGCCGACTGGATCGTCGCTGACCGGCTGCCGGTGCGCTTCCAGATGCAGCTGCACAAACTGCTGTGGAACGACGAGCCGGGCAGGTAAGCTGCCGCGTCGTTGCTGCTACACCCCGGCGCGGGACAGCGTGCTGGCTCCCCTCCCCAAACCGGATGATTCACCCATGAAGAAGGCAGTCGTGCTTCTCTCCGGCGGCATGGATTCGGCCGCCGTCATCGCCCTCGCCCAGGAACAGGGCTTCGCCGTGCACGCGCTCAGCGTGCGCTATGGGCAACGCCACACCTCCGAACTGGATGCCGCCGCCCGCCTGGCCGCCGCTCAGGGCGTGGTCCTGCACAAGACCGTGGACGTGGACCTGCGCAGCATCGGCGGTTCGGCGTTGACCGATGACATCGACGTACCGGAGGCGGGCGGCGAGGGCATCCCGGTCACCTACGTGCCGGCGCGCAATACGATCATGCTGTCGCTGGCGCTGGGCTGGGCCGAAGTGCTTGGCGCCAACGACATCTTCTGCGGCGTCAACGCGGTGGATTACTCCGGCTATCCGGACTGCCGCCCGGAGTTCATCGCCGCGTTCCAGGCGCTGGCCAACCTGGCCACCAAGGCCGGCGTGGAAGGGGCGGGCATCACCGTGCACGCGCCGCTGCAGTTCCTCAGCAAGGCGCAGATCGTCAGTGAAGGCGTGCGCCTGGGCGTTGACTTCGGCCTTACGGTGTCCTGCTACAACGCCGATGCCGATGGCGCCGCCTGCGGTCATTGCGATGCCTGCCGGTTGCGCGCGCAGGGCTTCGACGAAGCCGGCGTGGCCGACCCGACGCATTACGCCTGATCGGCGCGGGCGCTTCACCCCGGCGCCCGAATCAGGGTAGAATGCTCGCCCCCGGTGCCAAGCCGGGGGCAGCAATGGGCCGTTAGCTCAGTTGGTAGAGCAGAAGACTTTTAATCTTTTGGTCGATGGTTCGAATCCATCACGGCCCACCATTGCAGGCATCATCAGATAAGCGCCCTCAAGGCGCTTTTTTTGTTGCCGCGTATCGTCGTCACGCAGGTCCAGCTTCACCGAGATGCCCGGCATCGGCAAGGTACGGGGGAACGTCTGCGCATGACTACGTCCCCGGTGGGCCTGTTGGACCAATCCCGTCATCGCGCGCGCGGTCGTCTCATCCAGAGCTGACATTCGAGGCGAGTATGGTCAAGCTTGGTTCGGGAGGACAGCGCACAGATGGCGAAGTACGAACGGCAGGACAACTCTGAAACACGCTGGTTGAGTTTCAGGCTGCGCAACGGGCAGTCGATCGCGCCGGCCAAGCTGCGCGCCGGCTGGGCGGCCGCCGCGGCGGTGCCGGGCATTTCGGTGCGTCGCGAGGATATTGAAAGCGGGACGGTGGTCTACGCGCTGTACGGCCCCAGCAGCCTGGGCGCCCCGCAGGTAGCGGAAATGCGCATGCGACAGTTCCTGATGGACGAAGGCTACACCTTCACCATGGGGACCCTCGGCGCACGGCCGGGCATCCGGCTCTGATCCGCTGAAAGACGATGCCGGGTACCCCCGGCACCGCAGGGCATCACGCCAGATACTTCCGGAACCAGCTGAGCGTCCGGTCCCAGGCCAGCGTGGCCGCGGCCTCGTCGTAGCGCGGGGTCGAGTCGTTATGGAAGCCATGGTTCGTGCCGGGATAGACGTAGGCCTCGTACGTTGTCCCGGCCTTCTTCAGCGCCGCCTCGTAGGCCGGCCAGGTGGCATTGACGTTGTTGTCCTTCTCGGCGAAGTGCAGCAGCAACGGCGCCTTGATCTTGACCACGTCCTCCGGCTTGGCCTGGCAGCCATAGAACGGCACCGCGGCATCCAGTTCCGGATAGGCCACGGCCGCTGCGTTGGACACGCCGCCGCCGTAGCAGAAGCCGGTGATGCCGACCTTGCCGGTGCCCAGCGGTGACGCGCGCAGGTATTCGATGGCGGCGAAGAAATCATTCATCAGCTTTTCGGGGTCGACCTGCGCCTGCAGTTCGCGGCCGCGCACGTCGTTGCCCGGATAGCCGCCGACCGAACTCAGCCCATCCGGCGCCAGTGCGATGAAGCCGGCCTTCGCCACGCGGCGCGCCACGTCTTCGATATAGGGATTGAGGCCGCGGTTTTCGTGCACCACCACGATGGCAGGCAGCTTGCCGGCAGCCTTGGCCGGCTTGACTAGATAGCCGCGTACCTGGCCATGGCCATTGGGCGAGGGATAGGTGATGTACTCGGCGACGATGTCCGGATCGGTGAACTGCACCTGCTGGGCCAGCGCGTAATCCGGGCTCAGCGCCGCCAGCAGGGTGGTGGCCGCCACGCCGGCCATCGCAAAGGCGGCAGCGCGGTCGAGGAAGTCGCGACGGCTCAGGCGGCCATGTACGTAGCCGTCATACAGTTCCAGCAGGTCCGGATGGAAATCCTTGGCGGTCAGTCGGGTCACGGGCGCGGCCTCTGCGAAAGCGGTGCACTGAATCTAGCATCGCTTCGGCCGGTGCGCCCGTGGCCGCCCGCTCAGGCGGCCTGCGGCGCGTCGTGCGGCAGGCCTTCACCGGAATGGCGGAAGCAGATGCGGATCGCATCCAGCAGTTCGCTCATGTTGTACGGCTTGGGCAGGAAATGGATGCCCTGGTGCAGCAGGGGCAATACCTCGTGCTGGCACATGCCGGAGGTGACCAGGATCGGCAGGCGCGGGAAGGCCGCACGCACGCGGTTGGCGGTCTCGATGCCGCTGATGCCGCCCAGGCAGACATCGGTGAACAACATATCGAACCGCTCACCGGCATTCAGCAGGCCCAGCGCGGCCTCGGCGGAACTGACGCCCACTACTTCACAGGCCTGGCTTTCCAGGGTGAGGCGGCTCAGCTCGAGGGTTTCCTCGGAATCTTCGATCAGCAGCACTCGCGGCTGCACATTCTGCTTTGACAACAACATGACGCACGGGCTCCGTGACACGACTGGAACAAGGGCAGCGGAGGCTCCAGGCCCCAGCGGCGCGCAAGTATGCGCGGGCGGTGGGTGAGTCCGGCGTGCAGGAATCGGTAACATCCGGTTACAGCGGCACCGGCCTGCGCGCACGCGCCGGCAGCTGCCAGCACAGCAGCAGCACCGCCAACGCTGCCGCGCCAAGGCGCAGGCCGATACCCTGCCAGCCCATGGCGATGGCATCAGCCACGGTGATCACGTTCCAGGCCAGGTTCAGCGATACGTGCAGGGCCAGCCCGCTCCACAGGGTGTATCCGTCAAGGCGGTTCAGCAGCGCGAAGATGAAGCCGCCGATGCCGGTCACGGCGAACACCAGCGCGGCCATCGCCCCGCCTTCCGGGCCACCGAAGCCCAGCCAATGGACGGTGCCGAACAGCACCGCCTGCACGCTGGCGGCCAGCCACCAGGGCCACCCCAACACGCGCTGGGCGAACACGAAGCCGAGGCCGCGGAACAGGATTTCTTCGGCCAGGGGGAACAACAGGGCCAACATCAGCAGCGCAAGCAGGTCGATGTCGGTGGCCAGCGCGCCCAGCCACCACAAGCCGATCCAGCACGGAACGGTTGCCAGCAGCACCAGCAGCGGTCCGCGCGGGCCGTTCCACTGCAGGCCCAGGCTGCGGGCGAGTGAGTTGCCGGGTGCCAGAAGCAGGGCGGCGGTCAGCAGCGCGATTGCGGTGGCCAGCAGGTTGTCCAGCAGGCTGCCACCGAAGGGCATCGGCAGGGCGGGGATCGGCGTGCCGATGGCCTTGGCAATATCGCGCACCCACAGCCCGAGCGCGACGGCGAGCAGCAGCACCAGCGAGGCGGGCAGGCGGGGGAGTCGGGAGTTCGTAGTCAACGGGGCATCCTTGCGTGGGTCATGCGGCACTATGTCGTCGCCGCAGCGCAAGCGCATGCGCCGGAGGTCCATGTGCCGATCGTCAGGGCCGTTGCCATGCAGTCATCGGCGTGCGGTTACAGTGCAGGTCCCCCCACGAGCAGGAGCGCCAGCGATGCTGTGCCCCGTTTGCAAGACCCAGGCGCTGACCATGTCCGAACGCCAGGGCATCGAGATCGATTACTGCCCGCAATGCCGTGGCGTGTGGCTGGACCGTGGCGAACTGGACAAGATCATCGAGCGGTCGGCATCCGCGCCGGCCGTCCCGCCGCCCGCACCGGCGCAGGCCGCCGCGCCGGCTTACAGCCAGCCGCCACCGCCGCCAGTGGCCGTGCAGCACCGCGATACCCGCCACCTGGGCCAGCGCCACAACGACGGCTATGCGCAGCAGGGCCAGTACAACCAGCACGGGTACAAGAAAAAGAAGAAGGAAAGCTTCCTGTCGGACCTGTTCGATTTCTGAGTCCGTCAAGCAGGGCGATGCAGGATGTACTCGCGGTCACGCGAGTCACCGACGATGAAATCGTACTCGCCCACCTTGCAGCAGCCATGGCGCGCGTAGAAGCGCTGCGCGCCGTGGTTTTCCGACCACACGCCCACCCACAGGGCGCGCCGTGACGGGCGGTCCAGCCATTCCAGGAACGCGCTCATCAGGCGCTCGCCGTGCCCCGCATTCTGGTGGCTGGCCAACACGTACAGGCGCTTGAGTTCGATGTCTCCGGCTGCGGCCAGGGCATGCGGCAGGCTGTTCGGGCCGGCGGCCAGATAGCCTACGGCGCGTCCATCGGCTTCCAGCAGCCACGCTGCAGCGTGCGGGTCAGCCAGTTCGGCGCGTTGCGGTTCCAGGCTGTAGTGCGCGTGCAGGAAGACCTGCAGGTCCTGCGGCGGATACGAATCGCCGAAGGTTTCGGTGTAGGTGGCGATGGCGATGTCGGCCAGTGCGGCGGCATCGTCCACGCAGGCGCGGCGCAGGGTGGTGGGCATCGCCCATTGTAGAAGGCCCCGGCACACAGGGTGTACCGGGGCCTGTTTCAACGCGTCCTAGAACCACATCCTGACGCCGGCCACCCAGCGCGTATCACGGACATGCGAATCGTCGGCCTGGTCGGCGGTGGCACCGAACAGGCGTTCGTGGCTGATGCCGACGTATGGCGCGAAGCGGCGACTGAACTCATAGCGCAGGCGCAGGCCCGCTTCGACCTTGTTGAGTCCGCGGCCGATGCGCTGGGCCGGCTCATCACGCGCGGCCAGCGTGGCTTCGACCATCGGCTGCAGGATCAGCCGGTTGCTCAGCAGCACCTCGTACTCCACTTCCGCGGTGGCCATCAGCTGGCCGCCGGAGCCGGCGTACAGCGTGGCGGAGGTTTCGAACTTGTACGGCGCCAGGCCCTGGATGCCCAGCGCGGCCCAGGTGCGCGCGTCCGCCGGCCGGAAGTCCTGCTTCACGCCGGCCAGCACGTCCCACCACGGGGAAATGCTGCGGCCATACAGCACCTCCAGGTCCGCTGCATCGGTGCGACCGCCGCTGCGTTCGCCTTCGCTGCGCAGCCACACGCGGTTGATGTCACCGCCGATCCAGCCAGTGGCTTCCCAGGCTTGTCCGGTGCCATGGCGCCCGTCCCAGTGTTCCAGCCGATCCACCAGCAGCAGGCTGTTGATCGACGGCGCGTGCTGCATGGCGGCGTGGTCGATGACGGGGAAGGCCGCCGCGCGGTCGGCGGCGGTGACCGCGGGGATCGGCTCGCGCGGCAATGCGGCAGCATCATGCTGCGCGTGGTTGCTGTGCGCATGTCCCCTACCGGCATGATCCATCTTCGAATGGTCCATCGTTGAGTGATCCATCGTTGAATGGTCCATCTTCGAGTGGTCCAGCACCGGCGCAGCAGGGGCGGCGTGGTGGTCGTGCGACTGTGCCAGCGCGGGCAGCGCCGCCAGCATCGCCAGGCCCAAGGCACTGCGCGCAAGGTTCAAGCAGACGCTCATTCTTCGATCCTCACTTCGCGCATCATGCCCGCTTCCATGTGGTACAGCAGGTGGCAGTGGAACGCCCAGCGGCCCAGTGCATCGGCGCGTACGCGATAGCTGCGGCGGGTGTCCGGCGGCATGTCCACGGTGTGCTTGCGCAGCTGGAAATCGCCCTGCGCATCTTCCAGGTCGCTCCACACGCCATGCAGGTGGATGGGGTGCTGCATCATGGTGTCGTTGACCAGCACGATGCGCATGCGCTCGCCGTAGTTCAGCCGCAACGGCTCGGCCCCGGCGAAGGGGATGCCATCGAAGGACCAGGCGAACTTTTCCATGTTGCCGGTGAGGTGCAGTTCCACCTCGCGGCCGGGCTCGCGCCCATCGGGATCGTCGAACAGGCTGCGCATCGCGCCGTAGGTCAGTACCTGGCGGCCGTTGTCGCGCAGGCCGATGCCCGGATCGTCCAGCTTCGGGTCGGTGGCGCTGCTCTGCATGTCCACCAGCGGATTGCCGCGCTCGCTGCGTGGATGGGTGACCTTCGCGGGCATGGCGGCGGCTGCAGCGTGGCCCCCGTGTCCGGCGTGGGCGCCGTTGTCCATCGCCGGCATCGCGTGGTCCATGCCGTGGCCGGCCATCGCGCCGTGGTCCATCGGATGGCCCATGCCGTGGCCCATGTCATGCCCCATGTCGGCCATGGTCAGCAGGGGGCGCGGGTCACGCGCGGGTACCGGTGCCTGCAGCCCGTGGCGTACCGCCAGGGTGCCGGCGGCAAAGCCGGTGCGGCCCATGTCCTGGCAGAAGATGGTGTACGCATCCTGCCCGCTGGGTTCCACCAGCACATCGAAGGTTTCGGCCGGGGCGATGCGGAACTCATCGATGCTGACCGGGTGGATGTACTGCCCATCGGCGGCGACCACGGTCATCTTCAGGCCGGGGATGCGCACGTCGAAGTAGCTCATCGAGCCACCATTGATGAAGCGCAGCAGCACTTTCTCGCCGCTGCGGAACAACCCGGTCCAGTTGCCCGCCGGCGCGGTGCCGTTCATCAGGTAGGTGTAGGTATGCGCGTTGACATCGGAGATGTCGGTTGGCGTCATCCGCATCCGCCCCCACATGCCGCGGTCGGACAGCGCCGCGCTCCAGCCATCGCGGCGCGCATCGCGCAGGAAGTCGGGCAGGGTGCGCTTGTAGTAGTTGTCGTGCTCGGCCAGCTTCTTCATGCGCCGGAACAGTGCCCCGGGATCCAGGTCGGTCCAGTCCGACAGCAGGATCACGTGTTCACGGTCGAACGCGTACGGGGGAGGTTGCGCCGGGTCGATGATCAGCGCGCCGTACAGCCCGGCCTGTTCCTGGAACAGGGAATGGCTGTGGTACCAGTAGGTGCCGGACTGCTTGAGGGTGAAGCGGTAGTGGTAGGCCTCGCCCGGGGCGATGCCGTTGAAGCTCAGGCCCGGCACGCCGTCCATGTTGGCCGGCAGCAGGATGCCGTGCCAGTGGATCGACGTGGGGTGGTGGGCCAGCGTGTTGCGCACGTGGATGTCCACGGTCTGGCCTTCGCGCCAGCGCAGGATCGGCGCGGGCAGGCTGCCGTTGACGGTGATGGCCGGACGGGTACGGCCGGTGAAATTGGCCGCCGATTCACCGATCGCCAGTTCGATGTGGGCCTGGCCGAGCACCTGCGGGGCGGTGGCCAGGGCCGGGCCGGCGGCGGCAAACGCGCGCGATGGCAGGCCGGTGGCGGCGGCCCCGGCGACCACGCCACCGGCGGCCAGGCCCTGCACGAACAGGCGGCGTGACGGCTGGGCCGGGAGGCCCGGACCGTTGGAAGAAGAAAAACGCATTGTAGGAAACTCCAGACGCAGGAAATCACCGACCCGGCGCAGCGGCGCGCGGGCCAGCATCGAATCACGCCACCGACGTGGGCGCTGGAATCAGCAGATGGGAGGGCGTTGGATGCGGGGCAGCGCGGGCGTGGGATGGCCCGGTGCATGCTGTTGCGGCGGCCGTGTGCCGGCGTAGTCGGCGGCCAACAGGGCAAGTCCCTCGGCGGCCAGCGCCGGTTGCTGCGCGCAGGTACGCACGCACTCCTTCAACTTGCAGTGGGCATCGTCCGGCGCTGCCTGGGCCTGGTGGTCGGCGGCGTGCGGGGGCTGCATGCCGGTCTGTGCCGGGGCGTGGCCGTGGCACGGCGGCGCTGCAGCGGGGGCGGTTTCAGCCGCGTCCATCCGGTGTCCTCCGGCCATGGCCGCGTTCAGTCCGTTGAGCAACAGACTGAGCATCAGCACCACGCGCAGCAGGAGGGAGGCTACGGACATGGCGCTACCTTAGCGGGATCGCCGGGTTGATGCAGCCCCGGCTGAACCGCGGGTTCAACCCTGGAGCAGGGCAAGGCACCACGCCTCAGCCTTCTTCACGGACCACGTCGATCAACTGCGGGCCGTAGCGCGACAGCTTGGTACCGCCGATCCCCCCGACCCGGGCCAGTTCGTCCAGCGACGTCGGGCGCTGTTCGGCGATGTTGCGCAGGGTGCTGTCGTGGAAGATCACGAAGGCCGGGACGTTCTGCTCGCGGGCCAGTTCGGCGCGCAGCCCACGCAGCGCGTTGAACAGCGCCAGGTCCTGCGGCAGCACCGACAGGCCGCTGCCGCTGCGCTGGCTGCTGCGTTCGCGGCTGCTGGCGGGGGCGCTGTCACGGCGCATGCTGATCTGCCGCTGGCCCTTGAGCACCTCGCGGCTGGCGTCGGTCAGGCGCAGGCCGCCGTGGCCGGCGGTGTCCACTTCCAGCACGCTGGTGGCCACCAGCTGGCGGAACACGCTGCGCCAGGTCCGCGCATCCAGGTCCTTGCCGATGCCGTAGGTGCTCAGCTTTTCATGCCCGCTCTGGCGCACCTTGTCGTTTTCGCTGCCGCGCAGGATGTCGATCAGGTGGCCCACGCCGTAGCGCTGCCCGCTGCGGTACACGCAGCTGAGTGCCTTCTGCGCCGGGATGGTGGCATCCCAGGCCGCCGGTGGGGTCAGGCAGTTGTCGCAGTTGCCGCAGGCCTGCGGATAGGTCTCGCCGAACCCCGCCAGCAGCACCTGGCGGCGGCACTGCATGGATTCGCAGTAGCCCAGCAGGTGGTCCAGCTTGGAACGCTCCAGCTGCTTGCGTTCTTCACCGGCCTCGGATTGTTCGATCATCTGCTTGAGCAGCACCACATCGCCGAGGCCGTAGCACAGCCACGCTTCGGCGGGTTCGCCATCGCGGCCGGCGCGGCCGGTCTCCTGGTAGTAGCCCTCCATCGACTTGGGCAGGTCGGTGTGGGCGACGAAGCGCACATCCGGCTTGTCGATGCCCATGCCGAAGGCGATGGTGGCGCACATCACGATGCCGTCTTCGCGCAGGAAGCGGCGCTGGTTGTTGGCACGCACGTCGGCCGGCAGGCCGGCATGGTAGGGCAGGGCGGTGAAGCCCTGGCTGCACAGGAATTCGGCGGTTTCCTCAACCTTGCGCCGCGACATGCAGTAGACGATGCCGGCCTCGTCGCGGTGGCTGCGCAGGAAGCCGGTCAGCTGCTGGCGCGCGTTGTCCTTCTGCACCACGGTGTAGCGGATGTTGGGGCGATCGAAGGAGCTGACGAAGTGGCGCGCCTGGGCCAGGTCGAGGCGTTCGGCGATCTCGCGCTGGGTCGGTGGATCGGCGGTGGCGGTCAGCGCCAGCCGCGGGATCTCCGGCCAACGCTCGTGCAGCACGGTGAGCTGGCGGTATTCAGGACGGAAGTCGTGGCCCCACTGCGACACGCAGTGCGCTTCGTCGATGGCGAACAGGGCGATGCGGCTGCGCGAGAGCAGGGACAGGAAGCGGCCGGTCAGCAGGCGTTCGGGGGCGACATACAGCATGTCCAGCTCGCCGGCCAGCAGGTCGCGTTCGACGCGCGCGGCGGTTTCGCCGTCCAGGGTGGAGTTGAGGAATTCGGCGCGCACGCCGAGCTGGCGCAGGGCTTCGACCTGGTCCTGCATCAGCGCGATCAGCGGGGAAATGATGATGCCGCAGCCGTCGCGCAGCAGGGCCGGGACCTGGTAGCAGAGCGACTTGCCGCCGCCGGTGGGCATCAGGACAAGGGCGTCATGGCCGGCAGCGACGTGCTCGACGATGTCCCGTTGCGGGCCGCGGAAGTCGTCGTAACCAAAGACGCGGCGGAGCAGCTCGTGCGCGGGACTGGAAGGCATCCCGGTAGTTTACCCGTTCGCGCGGGTTGCTGGTCTGCTGACGCTTCAAGCAGCGGGGCTACGGGTTGGGTGGGTCGGGGAGGCTTGGCGGGGGACGGCAAAAGCCGCTCCTGCGGGCCTCGTTTCGCGCCATCCATGGCGCTCAACGCCCCCGCCA
>NZ_DAMBRS010000026.1:0-12155 GCF_032054965.1 Stenotrophomonas chelatiphaga
GAAGAGCTACATGGACGTACTTGCGCGTGCCCCGCATAGCCTCCCCGCCCGGCCCCCCAGCTTCAGCCTGAAAGCCACCCGCGAGGGGGTATCACCCGTTCGACCCACCCCAACGACAGGCAAAGAAAAAGCCGCTGGCGAACCAGCGGCTTCTTCAGAACAGCGTGAAGAAAGAAGTTATTACTTCTTGGCTTCTTCAGCAGCGTCCTTGGCCTGCTCGGCGGTGCCTTCGGCAGCCTTGGCAGTGTCAGCAGCTGCGTCGGCAGCAGCGTCGGTGGCGGCGCCAGCGGCGGCACCAGCAGCGTCGGCCGAAGCGTCAGCAGCGGTGGCGGCGGTGTCGGCAGCCTGCTGGGCAGCGTCGGCGGTGGCCGAACCAGCGGCAGCAGCCTGGTCAGCAGCAGCCTGAGCTTCGGTGGCAGCTTCGTTGGCCGAAGCGGCGGCGTCCTGGGCAGCTTCCTGCTTCGAGCAGGCAGCCAGGGCCAGGGCCAGGGACATAGCAACCAGCAGCTTGTTGATGCTCATTTGGTGAATCCTCGTCGTCGTTAGATAGGCAACGCGCAGTTGCGCGCCGTCAACATGATGACAAGCCACGAATGGCTGTCAAGCGATCCCGCATTCAGTTTTGCGAAACGGGAGTTAAATCCAATTAAATCAATTCGATGGCGATGGCCGTTGCTTCACCGCCGCCAATGCACAGCGTAGCGATCCCGCGCTTGCCACCGCGGCTGCGCAATGCGTGCACCAGGGTGACCACCAGACGCGCCCCGGATGCGCCGATCGGATGGCCCAGTGCGCAGGCCCCGCCGTTGACGTTCAATTTGTCATGCGCGATGCCCAGTTCACGCATCGGCGCCATGGCCACCACCGCGAACGCCTCGTTGACCTCGAACAGGTCGACATCGGCCAGCGTCCAGCCTGCCTTGTCCAGCAGTTTGTGGATCGCGCCGATCGGGGCGGTGGTGAACCACTCCGGCTCCTGCGAGTGGGTGGCGTGGGCAACGATGCGCGCCAGCGGCTGCAGGCCACGCGCCTGGGCGTCTGCTTCGGACAGCAGCACCACTGCGGCGGCGCCGTCGGAGATGCTGGAGGAACTGGCGGCGGTCACGCTGCCGTCCTTCTTGAACGCCGGGCGCAGGGTCGGGATCTTGGCGATGTCGGCGCGGGTGGGCTGTTCGTCGATGGAGATCTCGACCTCGCCCTTGCGGCTGGCGACCTTCACCGCGACGATTTCATCGGCAAATGCGCCGCTGGCCTGCGCGGCCTGGGCGCGCTTGACCGACTCGATCGCGTAGGCGTCCTGCTCTTCGCGGCTGAACTGGTACTTGTCCACGGCGCATTCGGCGAACTCGCCCATGGCCTTGCCGTCGTAGGCATTCACCAGCCCATCGTGGGCCATGTGGTCCACCGCCTGGAAGTTGCCGAAGCGGTTGCCGGTGCGCGAATTGGGCAGCAGGTGCGGCGCGTTGGACATGGACTCCATGCCACCGGCGACGACGATGCTGGCCGAGCCGGCCTTGATCAGGTCATGCCCCAGCATGATCGCCTTCATGCCCGAACCGCACACCTTGTTCAGCGTGGTGGCGCCGGTGGACAGCGGCAGTCCGCCGGCGATGGCGGCCTGGCGGGCGGGCGCCTGGCCCAGATTGGCCGGCAGCACGCAGCCCATGATGACTTCGGTGACGTCGCTGGCCGGCACGCCGGAGGCTTCAAGCGCGGCGGCGATCGCGGTCGCGCCCAGGGTCGGGGTGGGGACGCCGTTGAACTGGCCGAGGAAGGAGCCGATGGCAGTACGCTTGGCCGCGGCGATGACGATGTTGGACATGGCAATCTCGTTGTTGCGTGAGCAAATTCGGAAAAGGAGACGCGACCCGTTGGAAGGCGGCGCGAATCCCGGCAGACTGCGTGGGGGACGCCAGTATAAGGCGGTGCCCCTTACCGCAGGTTGGCTGGCCCGACGCCAGCATAGGGCGACCGCGGCACTCGCTACCTTCGACGGGGATACAGGGATGAAACGGGTTCAACTGAATACGGCTGCAGGGATGAGGAACGCGCTGGCCATGGCGCTGGCGGCGGCAGTGAGCGCCTGCGGTGGCGGTGGCGGCGGCGGCAATGTCCGCGTCGAACCGCCCACGCCGCCGCCGGTGACGCCACCACCGGTCACGCCGCCGCCGGTTACACCCCCGCCGGTTACGCCGCCGCAGCCGAGCAGGCAGGGCCACCTGACCGCGATCAATGCGCTGGGCACCGGCCTGACCGGGCAGGGCGTGCGTATCGGCGTCGTGGATTCGGGGGTCAACCGCAGCCACCCGGCACTCGCCGGCCGCGTGGTCGCCAACTACACCTACGTTGATTCACGGGTGAACGATCTGGGGCGCGACGACGTGGTCGGGCATGGCACCACGGTGTCGATGCTGGCCGCCGGCGGCGACTATGCCGGTTCGCAGGTCGGCGTGGCGCCCGGCGCGGAGATCGTCTCGGCGCGGATCATCGCCGACAAGCGGCCCGTGGATGACGGCAGCGGCAATGGCAACCAGGTCAGTGGGGCCATCGGCCTGGCGCCGGTGCACCGCGACCTGATCACTGCCGGCGTCAAGATCATGAACAACTCCTGGGGTGGCCTGTATTGGACCAACGCGGCCACTACCGCGCAGATCGCCGACGAGTACCGCCCGTTCATCACCAGCAACGGCGGACTGGTGGTATTCGCCACCGGCAATGACGGCAAGCCAACGCCGTCGAACATGGCCGCGCTGCCGAGCCGTCCCGGCGTCGGCGGCAGCACGCCAGCGGCCGACCTGGTGCGCGGCTGGCTGGCGGTGACCGCCGTGGACACGGTCACCCCGACCCAGCTTGCCAGCTATGCGAATGCCTGCGGCGAAGCCGCCAGCTACTGCCTGGCCGCGCCCGGCACCGCGGTCTATCCGGATCCCCAGGCGACCACGGCGACGGCAAGCTACTACTACGGCTGGGGCACGTCCTATGCTGCGCCGCTGGTCTCCGGCGCGGCGGCGCTGGTCTGGCAACGCTATCCATATTTCAGCAACGACCTGGTCCGCCAGACCCTGCTGGGCACGGCAACCGACCTCGGCGCTGCCGGCGTGGACCCGGTGTTCGGCAACGGGCTGCTCAATGTCGGCAAGGCCGTCAATGGTCCGGGCCGCCTGGACTGGGGCGATGTCAGCGTCAACGTCAACCGGCTCGGGCTGGATTCGGTCTGGAGCAACGACCTCAGCGGCACCGGCGGCCTGGTCAAGCAGGGCGTGGGTTCGCTGGGGCTGTCAGGACGCAGCACCTACAGCGGTGCCACGCGCATCGAACAGGGCACGCTGGCGCTGCGCGGTGGCGCCTCGATCACCTCCAGCGTGAGCATTGCCGCGCAGGCCGGCAGCCCCAGCGGCGCCGCGCTGCAGTTCATGAACGGCACCACGCGGGTGGTCGGCAACGTCGACAACGGCGCCAGCGTGGTGCTGACCAGCGCCAATGCCGATGCGACCATCGAAGGCAATTACCTCCAGCGCGACGGCGCCCAGCTGATGGTCGCGCTGGGCGTCAACGCCTTGCAGGTCACCGGCACGGCGACCCTGCAGGGCGGTGGCGTGCTGGTCAACGGCGCGATCGCAGGCTATGTGCCGGCCGATGGCACGCGGCAATCGCTGATCCGCGCACAGGGCGGGTTGTCCGGTCAGTTCAACACCGCTGCGGTGGGCCAGAACGGCGTGTCGCTGCTGGAATCTTCGTACGGCTATGACAGCACCACGGCCTGGCTGGAACTGACCCGGGTCAGCGTGGTCGCTGCGGCCAGCGCGGCGTCGCTGGATGCGCGCGCACTGGCCTCGGCCGGGCGCGTGGAGCGCGCCTTCGAACTGCTCGATGGCAGCCCGGACCTGCAGGGCAGCGCGTTCGCCGATGCTGCCGGCGATCTGCAGCGTACGCCCGGCGGCATCAGTGGCCTGTCGGCCAGCCTGGACAGCCTGTCCGGCAAGGCTCATGCCCTGGCCACCCAGGCCACCTTCGACAGCGTGGACATGAGCCGGCGCGCCGTGGCGGCCCGTTTCGGCCAGGTGCAGGCGCGGCCGGCGCTGCGCGGTGCGTGGCAGAGTGCGCTGGGTGACGCCGGGCAGGGCAACTTCGCCGGCAACGCAACGCAGACCCAGGGCTGGATGGCGGGCCAGGAGAGTGCGCTTGGCGGCAACGGATTGCTCGGCGTTGCCTTCGGTGAGGTGCGCAGCAGCGCCAGCGGCCGCGACACCGGCGGGCTGGGGCGGGATCGCCAGGCGCAGGCGCAGCTGTACGCCGGCTGGAGCGAAGGGCGTGGCTACCTGCTGGCGCAGCTGGGTGCCGGCCAGTTCCAGCGTCAGGTGGATCGTCAGCTGCTGCTGGGTGCGCAGGCTGTCGGGACCGGGGCGCGCTACGGCGGCCGGTTCGCCAGCATGAGCGTGGAATCGGGGCTGCGGTTTGGCGGCGCGCGTGCCGCGCTGACGCCGTACCTGGCGGCCAGCCAGGTGCAGGTGCGGTCGGATGGATTCGCCGAACAGGGCGGGCTGGGCTTCGGCCTGCGCATGCAGGACAACCTGGCGCGGCGCAGCCTGGCCATGCTGGGCCTGCGCGCCGAACGCCAGTGGCAGCGCTGGACGCTGCGCGGCTACTCCGAATGGCAGCAGGAGCTGTCCAGTGAAGGGTTCGATGCGCAGGCCGGCTTCACTGGCGTGGAGGCATGGGCGCCGCTGGTTTCCGGCACGCTGCCGCGTGCCTCCGGCCTGGTCGGCGTGGCGCTGGAAGCCGGGGTGGGGCGTAGCGGCCGGTTGTCGTTCGGCTACGACCAGCGCTTCGGCGGCGGGCTGGATGTTTCGCAGGCGGCACTGAACTACAGCACCGGCTTCTGATTCACGGAGGCGCCGAGCCAGGCGCGGCGGCCTTCCGGTGAAGCGCGGCGTGGCTGATGAAGGGCGCCGCGCTTCGCGCTCGCCGAGCGTGGCTCGGCGCTACCGGGCTTGCCGTGCAGGGTTAGCGCGGCCGGCGATCAGCCAGCGCGCAGGTCGCCCAGGCGTGGGGTGGCGCGTCCCATCGGCAGCTTCAGCTTGCCGATCGACTGGATGCGCGCTTCGGCAATGCGGTCGGCCGCGCGCTGCGGGGCGATGTTCTCGCGCTGCGACAACGCGAAGATGCGGCCCAGGTTGTGGTAGATGCTGCGGATCAGGCGCATCGCGCGTTCGCGGTTGTAGCCGTCGATTTCCAGCGAGACATTCATCACCCCGCCCGCATTCACCGCGTAATCCGGCGCGTACAGGATGCCGCGCGCGTGCAGTTCATCGCCCACTTCCGGGTTGGCCAGCTGGTTGTTGGCGGTGCCGCAGATGATCCGCGCCTTCAGCCGTGGCAGCACGTCCAGGCTGATCGCACCTTCCAGCGCACACGGAGCGAACACATCGGCACTGACCTCGTGGATCTCGTCCGGCTTGACCGCCTCGGCGCCGTACTCGGACACCGCGCGATCAACCAGCGATGCATCCAGGTCGGTCACGTACAGCTTGGCGCCGCGGTCGCGCAGCAGCTTCACCAGTTCCATGCCGATGTGGCCCAGGCCCTGCACGGCGATGCTGGTCTTGCCCACTTCTTCATGGCCCAGCTTGGCCTGCAGCGAAGCCATCAGGGCCTGCAGTGCCCCGTAGGCGGTAAACGGCGCGGGATCGCCGGAGCCTCCGTGGACCTGGTGCACGCCGGTGACGAACTGGCTTTCCAGGTAGATGTTTTCCATGTCGTTGACATCGGTGCCGACGTCCTCGGCGGTGATGTAACGACCGCCGAGCGCATCGACCTGGCGGCCGAACGCACGCAGCAGCACTTCGGTCTTGTCGGTGCGCGGGTCACCGATGATCACCGCCTTGCCACCGCCGACGTTCAGCCCGGCCAGCGCGTTCTTGTAGGTCATCGTGCGGCTGAGCCGCAGCACGTCGGCCAGTGCCTCGTCGGTGCTCGCGTAGGGACGCATGCGGACCCCGCCCAGGGCCGGGCCCAGGGTGGTGCTGTGCAGGGCGATGATGGCGCGCAACCCGGCATCGGGGTTGTTGCAGAAAACGACCTGCTCGTGACCGGTAGTGGCGAGGGTTTCGAATAGCATGGCGACTCCGTTGGCGTGAACAGCAGCGAACCACTTCGAACAGGCCAGCAACGATAAGGGTGCAGAAACAAAAAAAGCGACTTCGTCAGTTCAGGGGACGGGCCGCGCGGCGCCATTCTAGTCCATTCCCCGGGGTGGTGTTGTGCACGTCCGGGCCCATGGCCGGGCGGGTGGAGGGGTTAAAGAAGCGACCGTATCGGCCGATGCTGGATGCACGGCGGTGTCCGCCTGAAGCTAAGGACCGGTGCGGTGGCAGTACAGCAATCCTACGCCCGCTTTGCCGGGCCATGCGGGGCGGGCCGATGAGTATCACGGGCAGCAATGGCTGGGCCGGCTGGTGGGGGCGGCTGTTCGGCCGTGCCGGGGCGCGGCACGCCACGCAGCAGCGCACGCAGCGCCACGATGGCTTCGTCGCCGAAGCCGTTGCGCCGGCCGCGATGGCTGCCGGTGGCGACACCGATGCCGATGCCGAGGCACGGCTGCACTCCGGGCTGTATGCGCTGGCCCTGCACCCCGCCCTGGATGGCGGCGCGGCCTGCCACGGGGCCCTGCTCGAGGCGACCCGGCAGGCGTTGCTGTCACGTGACTGGAGCGCGCGCCAGCTGCCACGGCGCCCGCAGCTGCTGCCGCAGCTGATCCAGACCGTCAACGATCCGGAATCCTCCGCGCGGGCGACCGCAGCGATCATCGGCCAGGACCCGGTGCTGACCGGCAACCTGCTGCGCATCGCCAACAGCCCCGCGTTCCGCATGCAGGAGCGGCCGGTGGACAGCCTGCAGCGGGCCATCACCCTGGTCGGCACCGAAGGCATCCGGCAGATCATCAGCGCGGTGCTGGTACAGCCGGTGATGCACCTGCAGTGCAGTGAGTTTCCGCAGTTCAGCACCATCATCTGGGAGCACGCGCTGCTGTCCTCGCGCGCGGCGGCCGACCACGCGCGCACGGTCAGCCAGCAGGATCCGTTCGCGGCGCAGTGGCTGGGGCTCACCCAGGGCCTGGGCGCCGCGCTGGTGATGAAACAGCTGCTGCAGGAAGCGCAGACGCTGCAGGTGCCGCTGGACTACCCTACCGCCGAGGCGCTGCTGCGCCAGTGGACGTTGCCGGTCGCCCAGCGCGTGGCCGCGGCCTGGGAGCTGCCCGCGCCGGTGCACGAGGCGCTGCAGGCCAGCAATACCAACAGCGGTTTGCCGCGCACCCTGCGCTTCGCCCGCGCCGCGGCAGCCGCCAGCCTGCTGGCGCGGCATGGCCACATCGGCAAGAGCCAGGGGCTGGCCTGGCTGGAGCAGCTGCCCGGCACCCCGCCGCATGCCCTGCTGTGGATCTGGCGGCGCCTGCACGGGCGGCCGGTTGAAACCCTGGCCGACGAACACGACGGCGACGCCTGAGCAGCGTCAGAGCTGTGATTCCAACGGCAACCAGCTGATCACCCGTGCACTGGTGCGCAGGCGCAGGCTGCTGTCCGGTTCGGTGTCGACCCAATGCGGCGGCGGCTCGCGTTCCAGCCAGCGCACGCGGTCCCGTGGGTCCAATGCCAGCCACCAGCTCTGTTGCGGACTGGACAGCCGCAGGTACTCGGCGGTCAGCTGGGCGGCCAGCACCGGGTCGTCGAAGATCACGCCCATTTCCGTGTTGAGGTAGGCCGAGCGCGGGTCCAGGTTGAAGGAGCCGACGAAGCCGTGCCGGTCATCCAGCACGAAGGCCTTGGTATGCAGGCTGGCGCCGCTGCTGCCGAACAGCCCGGAGCTGGTCGCCTTGCCATGTGCCTTCAGTTCGTACAGCTGCACGCCGGCCTGCAGCAGCGGCGCGCGGTAGGTCATGTAGCCGCCATGCACGGCGACCACGTCGTTGGCGGCCAGTGAGTTGGTGACCACCCCGACCTGCACGCCGCGTTCGCTCAGCCGGGTAAGGCCATCCAGGCCCTCGTTGCCGGGCACGAAGTACGGCGATATCAGCAGTGCCTTGTGCTGCGACGCCGTCAGCATCTGCACCAGGTCGCTGACCAGCCAGTTCTGCGGGTCATCGCGGCGATGCTTCATCGGCGGATCGGAGACGATGCGCACATTCGCGCTCCAGTGCAGCGGTGCCGCACTGGCCATGGCGCGCTGGCGCGACTTCGCCACTTCCTGCAGGTAGGGCCTGGCCGAGTCCAGCCGCGCTTCGTTGTCCGATTCGCGCATCAACAGGCGCAGCTCCTGCCGCGTATGGAAGGCCAGCGCGGCGATCGGCACGGCCGCTTCGCTGTTCCAGTAATCGTCGAACACGGTGTTGGCCTGGCCGACCGCTTCACCGGCCACCAGCAGGTCCAGGTCGCGGAAGTTCACGTCCGTGCGCGCGCTGAAGTATTCCTCGCCGATGTTGCGGCCGCCGACGATGGCGACCCGGCCATCGGCGATCCAGCTCTTGTTGTGCATGCGGTGGTTGACCGAGAAGAACCGCTGCACCATCTCCACCATCCGCCACGGCCCGTTGCGGTTGCGGAACGGGTTGTACAGGCGGATCTCGATGTTGGGATGGGTATCGAGCGCCATCATCAGCGCGTCCCTGTCCTGCGCGTTCATGTCATCGAGCAGGATCCGTACGCGCACGCCCCGCTCGGCGGCGTCGTGCAGGGCACGCGCCATCAGGTGGCCGATCAGGTCGTCCTTCCACATGTAGTACTGCAGGTCCAGGCTGCGTTCGGCGCGTTCGGTGATGACCGCGCGCGCGGCGAAGGCATCCAGTCCGTCGGACAGGAAGGCCACGCCCGATGCCCCGGGATGCGCCGCCTGCAGGGCGCTGACCTCGCGGTCGATGCGGGTCTGGGCGGGCTGCACCGGCAGCACGTGCGATGTTTCGCCACGCGCCTGTGGGGTCAGGTGATCGGCCAGCAACAGGCCGGACAGCACCAGCAACACCAGCAGCGCAAGCACGATGGCCAGGCCGCGCAGCAGCCGGCGCCACAGGGGAAGGGGTTTACTCATGCACCGATCCTAACCGCCAGGCCGGTGCACGCGCAGTGCACTGTTCAGAAGCGCTCGTCGCTGCCCAGGTAACGCCAGCTGCCCGGGGCCAGCTTGCCCAGCGAGACACGGCCGATGCGCAGGCGGCGGATGCCGACCACCTGCATCGAGGCACCGGCGCAGGCTTCGCGCAACATGCGCGGATGCAGGCCCTTGCCGGCAAAACGCAGGCGCTGTTCACTCTGCCAGCTGATCTTGCAACCGGGAATCGTGCGTCCGTTTTCCTTCAGGCCGGTCTGCAGCCGGGCCACGTCCCACATCGCACGCTCGCCCTGGATATCCACCAGGAACTCCTGTTCGGTACGCGCAAGCTGCTGCTGCAGGTGGGCGATGATCAGCGGGTCCTGGCTGACCACCACCAGGCCACTGTCCGAAGCGGGCAGCGCGGCGGCCAGCTGCAGGCCGTGGAAATGGCGCTGCAGCGGACGGATGCTGCCCAGGTCCAGCGGGCTCTGCGATTCCGGGGTGACCATCGCGCTCAGCGTATGTGCGGCGGCATCCACCGGCTTGGCCAGCAGCATGGTCACGCGCTCGGTCTTCTCATCGCGCGCGGACGGATCCAGTTCCACCGTTTCGGTGCTGACCTGCGCCTGCGGCTGTTCCACCACCTGGCCGTCCACGCGCACCCAGCCGCCTTCGATGTAGCGGCGGGCTTCGCCACGGGGGCAGCCGAGCAGTTCGGCCAGGCGTTTGTCGAGACGGGTGGGGAGCATGGGGCAGGGAACCTCAAGGGGGCGCGCAGTGTACCTGCCACGGCGTCGGCCTGCTTCAGCCGCCGCGGTGGGCCAGTTCGGTCAGGAACAGCCGGGTGTCGAATTCCAGCTGCAGGTAGTCCGGTTCCATATGCTGGCACAGCTGGTAGAAGGCCTTGTTGTGGTCGGCTTCCTTAAGGTGCGCCAGTTCATGCACGACGATCATCCGCAGGAAGGCGGCCGGGGCCTGGCGGAACACGCTGGCCACGCGGATTTCGCGGCTGGCCTTCAGGCGTCCGCCGTGCACGCGCGACACCGCGGTGTGCAGGCCCAGCGCGTGTTTCACCACTTCCAGTTTGTTGTCGTAGCAGACCTTGTTCAGCGGCACCGACTTGCGCAGGTAGCGGTCCTTCAGGTCCTGGGTGTAGTCATACAGCTGGCGGTCGCTGCGGACCTCGTGCGCCTCTGGATAGCGGCGCTGCAGCAGGGCGCCGAGGCGATCCTCAGCCAGCAGCTGGCGGACCTGCTCCTGCAGGGGTTCGGGGTAGCCGGTCAGGTATTTCAGGGAGGGCATGGTGCCGCCGGGGCTCCGGTATCATGGACGTCCCTAAGATAGACCAGTTGCAGGCAGGACCATGGCAAAGCCGAACGCGCTGCAGGAACAATTGCTCAAGGCCGGGTTGGCCAAGAAGGCGCAGGCGAGTGCCGCGGCCCGCGAGCAGGTCAAGGCCCGCCAGGGCAAGGCGCCGGATGCTTCGGCGGACATCCAGCGCGAGGCCGAGCGCGTGCGGCTGGAAAAGGTCGAGCGTGACCGCGCGATCGCCGCCGAGCGCAATGCGCAGCTGCGTGCCATCGAGGGCCGGGCGCAGGCGCGGCAGATCGTGCAGGCGCATGCGGTGCCGCACGCGGGCGAGAGCGAGTACCGGTTCACCCACGGCGAGGTGATCCGCACGCTGCTGATCGATGCCAAGCTGCGCAAGGCGCTGTCGGCCGGTGCGCTGGTGATCGTGGCGGCGGGCGACAGTTATGCGCTGTTGCCGCGCGCGGCGGCGGAAAAGGTACGCGAGCGGGCACCGGAGTTGATTGCGGTCGACCACGGCCAGGCGGGCGAGAGCACGTTCGCGTCCACCGGCAATGCCGAAGACGATGCGTATTACGCGCAGTTCCAGATTCCGGATGACCTGGTCTGGTAAAGGGTTTTTTCTGCGCGTGCGCGCGGCTTTGAAGCAACGGCAACGGCAACGGCAACGGCAAAAGCAACGGCAAGAGCTGCAGGGCAGATGGGTGGGGCGGGGTGGGTTGGCGGGGGACGGCAGAAGCCGCATCCTGCGGGCCTCGTTTCGCGCCATCCATGGCGCTCAACGCCCCCGCCAACCCACCCCGCCCCACCTTCGACAGGTCCATGGTGGCTCTGGAACCTTCTGTAGCGCCGACCCATGGTCGGCGGGGGGGGATGATGGGGGGATGGGGACTCTGACCCCTGGCTTTGAGGGAATGGGGGCTGATGGATTCCGCCGACCGTGGGTCGGCGCTACCGCTTTTTTTTTCATTACGCGGGCGGCAGCCACCGGAACCTGTCAGAGGGGCGGGCGGGGAGGCTATGCGGGGCCTTGAGCGGCAGGAGCCGCGAAGAGCTACAGGGACGTACTTGCGCGTGCCCCGCATAGCCTCCCCGCCCGGCCCCCCCAGCCGCAGCAAAAAGCCACACGCGAGGGGGGCTCACCCGTTCGACCACCCCAACGGGTGCTTCACCCGCGCCGGATTAGGCTGGATATCCGTATCCCCGTGGAGGACGCTCCCATGGCCACCGGATGGGCGCAGGACGGCGCCGTGCAGGACCAGATCGACGCCACCGTCGACGATGCCATCGCCCGCGCCCGCAGCCAGCTCAAGCAGGGCCCCGGGCTGGAACACTGCGAAGAATGCGACGCCCCGATTCCACTGGCGCGGCGCAAGGCGGTACCCGGCGTGCGCCTGTGCGTGGCCTGCCAGCAGGCCCACGACGAAGACGAAAGCGCCCAGTCCGGCTACAACCGCCGCGGCAGCAAAGACAGCCAGCTGCGCTGATCCCGCGGCGCCCAGCCCAAGCTCGCGGACGCACCCGCCGCCCCAAGGGCGCCAGAATCGAGGGGAGAGCGCGGCAGAAACATGGGGTCAGAAACCCTGCCTTTGCCTTTTATTTTCATTACGCGGGCGGCGGCCCCGGAACCTGTCAGGGCCGGGCGGTGGGGCTGGGCGGGGGCGTTGAGCGCCATGGATGGCGCGAAACGAGGCCCGCATGGGTGAGGGCGCTTTGCTTGCGAAGCACCGCTTCGCAAGCGCCCGAACGCACAGCCGCCCAGCGGC